>NZ_SODI01000001.1:713151-1426303 GCF_004365915.1 Cryobacterium psychrophilum | reverse complement strand
ATCGGGCTCGGCGACGGTGAGAACTTCCTCGGCTCCGACGTGGCCGCCTTCGTGGAGTACACGCGCCGCGCCGTGGCCATCGGTCAGGACCAGATCGTGACCATCACCCCCACGAGCGTGACCGTGACCGATTTCGATGGCGTTGGCGTGGAAACCGAAGAGTTCGACATCGCCTGGGACGCTTCGGCGTCGGAAAAGGGCGGATGGTCGAGCTTCATGGCCAAGGAAGTCTCCGAGCAGCCCGACGCCGTTGCCAACACCCTGCGCGGACGCATCGCCGACGGCCACGTCGTGGTTCCCGAACTCGTCGCCTTCGGAGATGACGTGCTCGCGGGCATCCGTCGCATCGTCATCATCGCCTGCGGCACGGCTGCCTACGCCGGACAGACCGCGAAGTACGCCATTGAGAAGTGGGCCCAGGTTCCCGTGGACGTTGAGCTCAGCCACGAATTCCGCTACCGCGACCCGGTGCTCACCAGCGACACACTCGTGATCTCGATCAGCCAGTCCGGCGAGACCATGGACACGCTCATGGCCGTCAAGTACGCCATGTCCCTCGGCGCCAAGACCATCTCCATCTGCAACACGCAGGGTGCCACCATTCCGCGCGAGTCCGACGCCGTGATTTACACGCACGCCGGACCCGAAGTTGCCGTGGCGTCGACCAAGGCCTTCGTCGCCCAGATCTCGGCGCTGTACCTCTTCGCGTTGCACCTGGCGCGGGTTCGCGGCACACTGACCGACGCCGAGCAGCTGACTCAGGTTGAGGAGCTGCAGGCCATTCCGGAGAAGCTCGCCACGACGCTGCTCGCCGAGGATGAGGTGCGTCAGCTCGCCCGCTACATGTCCGACACCCGTGCGGTGCTGTTCCTCGGCCGCCACGTGGGTTTCCCCATCGCCCTCGAGGGGGCCCTCAAGCTCAAGGAACTGGCCTACATCCATGCGGAGGGCTTCGCCGCCGGCGAGCTCAAGCACGGCCCGATCGCCCTCATCGAGCCCGGCCAGCCCGTGTTCGTGGTGGTGCCGAGCCCCCGTGGTTCCGCGCACCTGCACCCCAAGGTGGTCTCCAACATCCAGGAGATTCGTGCCCGTGGCGCGCGCATCATCGCCATCGCCGAGTCCGGCGACGCCGCCGTGCTGCCCTTTGCCGACACCGTCATTCACATTCCGCTCGCGGCCCCGCTGTTCGAGCCGCTGCTCGCCGTGGTTCCGCTGCAGATGTTCGCCATGGAACTGGCCATCGCGAAGGGCCTCGACGTGGACCAGCCGCGTAACCTCGCGAAGTCGGTCACGGTCGAGTAACCCGCCCGAGTAGCCGGAAGAAGCGGATGATCCGGGGTATCGGCGTCGACATCGTCGACCTGGCGCGTTTTACGCGCCAGGTCGAACGAACCCCCGGACTCATTCCGCGGCTCTTCGCCGAGGGGGAGCGCGGCCTGCCCATGCACTCCCTGGCGGCCCGCTTCGCCGCCAAGGAGGCGCTCATCAAGGCGCTCGGCGACAGCGCCGGAGCCACGTGGCAGGAGATGGAAATCGTCTCCGACGCGCAGGGAAAACCCGGCTTCGTGCTGCACGGCTCACTCGAAAGCCTCATGCAGGCCCGGGGCATTACGAGCCTGCACGTCACCATGACCCACGATGCCGGTGTCGCGTGCGCCTTCGTCGTCGCCGAGGGCGCATGAGCGTCGTCACCATCGAGAGCCCAGAGGCGATGGACCGGTTCGGGCACGCGCTCGCGTCGCGCCTGCGCGCCGGGGACCTCGTGGTGCTCACGGGCCCGCTCGGTGCCGGCAAGACCACCCTCACCCGCGGGCTCGGTGACGGGCTGCACGTGCGCGGTGCCGTGACGAGCCCCACCTTCGTGCTCGCTCGCACGCATCCGAGCACCGTGGGCGGCCCGCCGCTCGTGCACGTCGACGCCTACCGGCTCGGCAGCGCCCTCGAACTCGACGACCTCGACATTGACTTCGCGCGGTCCATCGTCGTGGTCGAATGGGGCCGCGGCATGCTGGACGGCATCACCGACTCCTGGCTTGACATCGAGATCGAACGACCGACGGGCGCATCCGCCGTCACCGAGGATGCCGCCACCGGCCACGACGCGGACGACCTCGACCTCGACGAACCGCGCACCATCACGCTCACCGGCCACGGGCCCCGGTGGCACGCCGCGGGCTGGCCCGACGCCTAGGCTAAACCCATGGTTGCCCCCAGCAAATCGACGGATGCCACGTCCCCTCGCAAGGGCGCGCACTATTGGATCACCCTCGCGATCATCGGCCTGATCGGCGGGCTGCTCTCCGGCGCGTTCGGCGTCGGCGGCGGCATCATCATGGTGCCGCTGCTGATCACGTTCGTGCACATGGACCAGCGCCGGGCGGGGGCCACCTCGCTCGTGGCCATCATCCCCACCGCACTCGTGGGGTCCCTGGCCTACCTCGCCAACGACCAGATCGACCTCGTGGCGAGCGGCATCATCGCGGCGGGGGCCGTGATCGGTGCGGTGATCGGCAGCATGCTGCTGCGCCGCATCCCCCTCGTGTGGTTGCGCTGGATGTTCATCCTTCTCATGCTCCTCGTCGCTGTGCGCATGGTGCTCCTGGTGCCCGAGCGCGACGGCGCGGTTGACCTGAGTGTCCCCGTCGTGCTCGGCTACGTCGCGCTCGGCCTCATCATGGGCATCGCCTCCGGACTCTTCGGCATCGGCGGCGGTGTCATCGCCGTGCCGGCACTGGTGGCCATCTTCGGGGCGAGCGACCTCATCGCCAAGGGCACGTCCCTGCTCGTGCTCATTCCCACGGGCATCGTGGGAACCGTCGCCAACCTGCGCGGCCACCTCGTTGACCTGCGCGCCGGCGTCGTGGTGGGGGTCGCAGCTGTGGCGGCATCCGTTCCCGGTGTTGCGCTCGCCCTGCTCATGACCCCGCGGGTGTCGAGCATCCTCTTCGCCGTGCTTCTCGTCGTCGCGGCGCTGCA
Source organism: Cryobacterium psychrophilum (assembly GCF_004365915.1). Taxonomy (NCBI): domain Bacteria; kingdom Bacillati; phylum Actinomycetota; class Actinomycetes; order Micrococcales; family Microbacteriaceae; genus Cryobacterium; species Cryobacterium psychrophilum. Next base: position 1,423,327 of record NZ_SODI01000001.1, on the reverse strand, counting down.
GCTCACAGTGAAGGCCGTGCGGGTCCAGCGCAAGGACCGCACCCCGCCCGTATAGTCTTGACGGGTGCTTCTCGTCATTGATACCTCAGCCGGTACGAGTGTCGCCATCGTCGACCGGGGCCGCGGCGTGATCAGCGAACGCGTCGAGAGCGACACCATGCGCCACGCCGAAGTGATCGGTCGCATGATTCGTGAATGCCTCGCCGAAGCGGGAGTCGCCGCGAGCGAGCTCTCCGGTGTCGTCGGCGGAATGGGCCCCGGCCCGTTCACCGGACTGCGCGTGGGCATCGCGGCCGCCCGCGTCTTCGCCCTGGGTGCCGGCACACCCCTGGTACCCGTCGTGAGCCACGACGCCATCGCCTTCAACGCCTACCGCACCGGTCACCGCGGGCCGCTGCTCGTGGTCACCGACGCCCGGAGGCGCGAGGTGTACTGGTCGGCCTACAGTGAAGCGGATGCCAACGGGCTGCCCCGCCGCATCGGCGCGCCCGGTCTCGCCAAACCCGCCGAGATGCTCGAATCGTCCTTCGAACACGCCGGCCTGCCGCGGCGGGACGCGGTAACGGTCTCGGCCGGCGACCTCGGACTCGTCGCCGAACTCACCTTCGCCGCGGGGCTGCCGTTCGCCGCCGATGCGCCGCTCTACCTGCGCTCGCCCGACGTGACCATGCCCAACGGCCGCAAGCGGGTGAGCTGAGTGACCTGGCAGCTGCGCCGGGCAACCCCGGCCGACGTTGAGGCGATCATGGTGCTCGAAACCGGCATCTTCGACAATGATGCCTGGTCGAGCGAGATGATGGCCCGCGATGTGGCCGACCCCGCGTGCTACTACCTCGTGGCGTTTCCGCCCGACAACCCGACGCGCATCCAGGCGTACGCTGGCCTGCTCGCGCCGCAGGGTGCGACCGAGGGCGACATCCAGACCATCGGGGTGGCGGAAGACGCGCGTGGACGCGGCCTCGGTCGGGTTCTGATGCTCCGTCTCATCGCCGAGGCGCTCGAGCGCGGCGCCCGGCAGGTGTTCCTCGAGGTGCGCGCCGACAATCCGTCGGCGCAGGGCCTGTATCGGTCCCTCGGTTTTGAGGAACTCGGGGTGCGGCGCGGCTACTACCAGCCCGACGACGTGGACGCGCTCGTGATGCGCCTGAACATTCCGGAGCCGCGGGCGGCGCTCGCCACCACCCCCGACGCAAGCGAGGCCTGACATGAACCGAACAGATCCCCTCGTTCTCGGCATCGAAACCTCCTGCGATGAGACCGGCATCGGCATCGTGCGCGGCACGCGCCTGCTCTCCAACACCATCGCCAGCTCCATGGACGAGCACGCCCGTTACGGCGGTGTCGTGCCAGAGGTCGCCGCCCGCGCCCACCTCGACGAACTCGTGCCGGCCATCACCGCCGCCGTCGCGGAGGCCGGAATTCGCCTCGACGACGTGGATGCGATCGCGGTCACGAGCGGCCCAGGACTCTCCGGGGCCCTCATGGTGGGCGTCGGCGCCGCGAAAGCCCTCGCCCTGGCTCTCAACAAGCCCATCTACGCGGTCAATCACCTCGTCGGTCACGTAGGGGCAGACCTGCTGCGCACGGGCACCGACGATGCGGAGGAGCCCCTCGAATACCCGACGATCGCGTTGCTCGTCTCCGGTGGGCACACGTCCCTGCTGCTCGTGCGTGACCTCACGAGCGATGTCGAACTGCTCGGTGAGACCATTGACGATGCCGCGGGGGAGGCCTTCGACAAGGTCGCCAGGGTGCTCGGCATGCCGTACCCGGGCGGCCCGCACATCGACGCGGCCGCCCTCACGGGCGATCCTGGCGCCATCCGTTTTCCGCGGGGACTGAGCAAGCAGAAGGACATGGCGCAGCACCGCTACGACTTCTCTTTTTCGGGGCTGAAGACATCCGTTGCCCGCTGGGTGGAGCAGCACGAAGATGCCGGGCAGCCGGTGCCGATCAACGACGTGGCGGCGAGCTTTCGCGAGGCCGTCGTGGACATTCTGCTCACCAAGGCCGTGGCCGCCTGTGTGGCCTACGACGTGCCCCGGCTGTTGCTCGGCGGTGGTGTGATCGCCAACCGACGGTTGCGCGAGGTTGCCGCCGAGAGAGCGGATGCCGCCGGTATTGTTCTGCGCATACCGCCCCTCTCGCTCTGCACCGACAACGGCGCCATGATCGCCGCACTTGGAGCCCAGCTGATCATGGCCGGGCATGAGCCGTCGTCGCTGGATTTCGGGGCGGATTCCACGCTCCCGGTGAGCGAGATCCAAGTATAAAACCGCGTCCCACCGAGCCAAATTCTGCGGCGCGGGATATTCTGGGGAGCGCCAACGTGTCATTTGTTATGAGGAGTTCTCACATGTCAGATCCCACCGCCAACGTACCTCCGAGCGAACCGACACCGCCGCCGGCATCCGCCGCACCCACGTACCAGGCCCAGCCGGCACCCGTTTATGCGCAGCAGAAGCAGTCATTCGCGTACGGGGCTCCGGCTGGCCCCGGCCCCGAAACCTTCAATGTGCTCGCAATCGTGTCGTTCGTCAGCGCCTTCGTGGTGTCACTGGCCGCCGTCATCTGCGGCCACATCGCCCTCTCGCAGATCAAGAAGACCGGCGAAAAGGGTCGAGGCCTGGCCATTGCCGGCCTGGTGATTGGCTACGCCGGCATACTCGTCGGCCTCACCGGGGCCATAGTTGCTTTCGTGTCGCTCTTCGTGCTCGTTCAGGCAGACCCGAATATGCTGAGCGGTCAATAGTTTCGCGCGGCGCCCGGCCGAGCCCGCTCCACACGTGCCCGTACCAACTGGAAAGGAACGAACTCCATGAGTGATCCGAATACCCCGCAGGTACCCGACGTGCCGAAGGTGCCGGGCGTTCCTCCGGTCTCGCCGCCGTCCGCGCCCGCCCCGCCACCCAGCTACGGAGCGCCGATCCCGCCGCCGGCCGGTGGCTCTGCCACGCCCCCGCCGCCCTCATACGGCGCCCCGGCAAACCCCTACGAATCAAACCCGTATACGGGCACGACCGCAAAGAAGCCGCCGATGTTCAGCATCCTGGCCATGATCGCCGGAATCATCGGCGTCATCGGCTCGCCGATTGCCATCCTCCCGTTCGTCGGAGGGTTCCTGGGCCTGCTCTTCCCGGTCGCCGGCGTCGTTCTGGGATTCCTCGGCAAGAAGCGCGAGCCGACCGCGCGCGGGTTCTGGCTGACCGGAATCATCAGCGGCTTCGTGGGAATTGGCCTCATGCTGCTGAGCTTCGGGTTGTGGGCGCTGATCTTCGCAGCCGGCAGCTCGTACGACTACACGTATTGATCCAGTGGCGGGCCTCCTCCCCGGGGGTGCCCGCCCGCACCGGCACCACGGAGGACTGCAATGAGCGGAGCGCACCGCGACGCTGACACTGCCGCCGACGCCTATGGGCTGGACCACACGCGTCCGCCGGCACCGCCCGGCAGCGAGCTGGCGTGGGAATCGACGATTACCGCGCCCACCGAGTGGGTTCCGTATGTCTACACCGACGCGGAGGTGCACACGCACACGACCCGTCGGCGCTTGTCCATCGCTGCCCTGGTCTGCGGTCTGCTCGGGCTACTGCTCGGAATCATCGGCGTGTGGGGCGTCTTTATCTCGGTGACCGCCGTGATCCTGGCCCTCATCGCCCGCACCGTCGAGTACCGCGCGAGGGTGTTCTGGCTGAGCGGCCTCGTGGCCGGGCTCGGCGGCATCCTTCTCGCCGTGTTTTGGTTCCTCTACATCACCCAGGTCGTGCTGGCGTAATCTCGGGCAAATTCGCGACACGCCGTGTTTCGTGGCGGGGAATGCGGCGTGTCGCGAAAAAATCCGCAGTTGCGCACGTGTCCGGGGCGCGGAACGACGGCGGGGTTAGCGCACGCGCTCCACGAGCAGCGCCACGCGGTGCCCGGCGGCGCGGGTCAGGATGAGCGTCGCCGACTCGGGGCCCTTGAGTTTCAACCGGCTGCGCAGGGCAGCGGGATCCACGTCCACTCCGCGCTTCTTGATCTCGAGCGTGCCGATGCGGCGTTCCTGCAGCGCCAGACGCAGCTTCTTCTCGTCGACCGGCAGCACCTCGAGCACGCGGAAGGCGCTCGCAAACGGGGTCTGCACGAGCGTGGGCGCTGTGAGGTACGCGATGCCCTCACTGAGCATTTCGGCACCGAGGGTGCGGGCGAGGTCACCGATGAGGCGCGCGCGAATGATCGCACCGTCCGGCTCGTACACGTAGCTGCCGAGCTCGCCCACCGGGGCATCGTCGCTGTCGCCCTCCGCGGTCATCTCGACCGCTCCGGTTGCCGTCAGGAGCAAAGCGGAACGACGGATGCCCTCCCGCGCGAGTGCGCCGAACCACAGCCCCATCTCCACGAGCTGGCCGTCAACGGATACCCACTGTGCCTCCGCGTCGGCCGGGATCAGATCGCGGTCGTGACCCGGACCGAGTTTCACGCCCACCGGCATTCGCTGGGCAAGGCCGAAGGCCCAGTCGAGGGAGGGGGAGTAGTCCTCCGGGCGGGTGATGCGGGAGGTGTTGTTGTGCCCGCTCGTGCGGCGAGCCGGGTCGAGCCAGGCCGCGTCGAAGTCGTCGAGGTTCACATCTTCGGCGGGGGAGTGCACCACGCTCGCCCGGGGAAAGGGCGCGAGGTTGTAGCTCGCCACGCTGGCCGTCACCTCGTCGGCGTCAACGGCCGTGACGTCGAGGTCGATTGCGGCCATGGCCATGGCGTCGCCGCCGATGCCGCAGCCGAGGTCGACGATGCGGACCGGTCGGTCCGTGTCGGTGCGCAGCCCGGCGAAGCGGCCGGCGTGCAGGGCCGCGACACGCAGGCGCGTGGCCTGTTCGAGTCCGGCCTCGGTGAAGAGCATGCGGCTCGCGAATTCGTCGAATTTCGGTGCGGCCTTCGCTCGCAGCCGGGACTGGCTCAGCGCCGCCGCCACGAGGCCGGCGGCGTGCCCGGCCTTGCGAAGCTCGCTCACGGCCCGCACGACGTCGATTGTGCCGTAGGCGGGAAGGGAGTCCAGCAGGCGTAAACCCTCGGGCGAAAGCAGCTCGACGAGCTCGGTGCGTTCCATTGAATAAACCTATCAATCCTGCCTGGGTCTGGCACTCACGTTGCGTGAGTGCCAGAAGCACCCTAAGCTCGTTTTGGCACTCTCGTTGTGAGTCTGCTAACCCCATATCTTCGTAAAGAAAGAGGTCAACCGTGTCGGTCTCCATCAAGCCGCTCGAGGATCGCATCGTCATCAAGCAGGTCGACGCAGAGCAGACGACCGCTTCAGGACTCGTCATTCCTGACTCCGCCAAGGAAAAGCCCCAGGAGGGTGAAGTTGTTGCTGTCGGCCCCGGCCGCATCGACGACAAGGGCAACCGCGTCCCCCTCGACATCGCCGTTGGCGACAAGGTGCTCTACTCCAAGTACGGCGGAACCGAAGTCAAGTTCGGTGGCGACGACCTTCTCGTTCTGTCGGCTCGCGACGTTCTCGCGGTCGTCATTCGCTAAGTAGCTTCACCCGTACGTTTCACTGGTACGAAAAAACTCCCGGATGGCTTCGCCGTTCGGGAGTTTTTTGTGCCCGTCGTGCGTTGCACCCAAGTGCCGCAAATCAGGTGAGATCAGTCTTTGGCAGAGTTGTAGACAGGAATATTGATGACGAATGCTCCGCCCACCAAGGCCGTGTCGGCAGCCACCGCCGGCGCTTCACGATCTGAGCACAGTCGTGGGCTGCTCTTCGGCTTCCTCGCCTACGGTCTCTGGGGCCTCCTTCCCCTCTACTTCGTTCTGCTCACGCCCACGGGTGCGTTCGAGGTCGTGGGCTGGCGGGTGCTCTTCTCCCTCGTTGTCTGCGTCGTGCTCATCACGGCCACACGCAAGTGGGGCGTGCTGCGGGCAGTCCTCGGCCAGCGCCGCGTCATGCTCACCATGGGTCTGGCCGGGCTGCTCATCTTCGTGAACTGGCAGACCTATGTGTTTGCGGCCATGACCGGTCACGTGGTCGAAGCCGCGCTCGGCTACTTCATCAACCCCATCGTCACGGTGCTTCTCGGCGTCCTCGTGCTGCGCGAACGATTGCGTCGCATCCAGTGGATTGCGATCGCCATCAGCCTGGTCGCGGTGATTGTTCTCACCGTTGGGTATGGGACGCTTCCGTGGATCTCGCTCGTGCTTGCCTTCTCCTTCGGCTTCTACGGCCTCATGAAGAAGCGGGTGGGCTCGCGCGTTGACGCCGTCACGGGGCTGACCATTGAGACGGCCTGGCTCGCTCCGGTGGCCATCATCCAGCTCGTGGTCGTCGGAAGTATGTCTGGCCTCACCATCGGCACGGTGTCCACGGCGCACACCCTGGGGCTGCTCGGGGCCGGTCTCGTGACCGCTGTTCCCCTGCTCCTGTTTGCCGCCGCTGCGCGCCGCCTGCCCCTCACCGTGCTGGGGCTGATCCAATTCGCGGCACCGGTGCTGCAGTTTCTTGTGGGGGTCGTCATTCTGAAGGAGCCGATGCCCGTGGAACGCTGGATCGGGTTCTCCCTCGTGTGGGTGGCGCTCATCGTTCTCACGATCGACATGATCGCCTCAGGTCGGGTGGCCCGGCGAGCGTCCCTCGAACCGGTCTGATTCGATTTACGCTCGGGGAAGACCTTCCGAGAGGACCTAGATGCCCCGCCCCACCCTTTGTGCTGCGCTCCTGGCCGCCGTGCTTGCCACCACGCTCGCCGGGTGCTCCGGACCCGTTCCGGTGCCCACAGTTGCAACCGCAACCGCAACACCCACGGCCGTGAGCCCCACCGGCGACGGCCTGCTACGCATCGGTACCCTGTTTCCGTTGAGCGGGGATCATGCGGCCAGCGGGGCCGCCCAGGTGGCCGGATCAGAGGTCGCCGCACGGGAGATAGCCGCACGCGGCGGCGTGCTGGGGCAACCGGTACAGCTGATCCATCGCAATTCTGTGAGGGACGAGGCGGCGGCGTTCGCGAGCCTCACCGACCGGGCGGTGGACGCGGTGCTCTGGGACGCACAGACAGCGGCGCGGCCCGAGCTTGCGGCATCCGTGGCTCCTGCCGCGTTGCTCTCGCTCAGCGATCTCGTGAATGGCGGCACGCCCCTCGCCGTGGGCGAGGACTTCGCCACGCGCCTGAAGCTGGCCGACCCGGGACTGAGCGATACGGCCGGGGCGGCCGAGGCCTACGACGGCGTCATCGCCACCGCGCTCGCCGCGATCGTGACCGGCGACGACGGGGCAGCCTCGCTGGAGACCGGCTGGGTGAGAGTGCGCCAGGGCCCAGCGGTCTGCACCTCGTGGGGTGAATGCGTACTCGCTCTGCAGGAAGGCCTGCAGATTGAGTACCAGGGATTGACCGGCAGCCAATCGTAACGATTTGGTCGCTTTACGCAGTTGTAACATGCATTTCATGGAACTGGTGGCCCGGACTGCCTACTGTGACATAACGGCAGTCATCCGACGGCCATCTCTACGTCTTTTTCAACTCCCAAGGAGCAACATGAGCGTATTCGCGAAGGCACCTGCCTCCGGCTCACTTCGTGCCGTTTTCACCGGAATCGCCATGGTTGGTGTGAGCGCGTTGCTGCTCACCGGCTGCGCCTCCGGTGCGGGCACCACATCTGATGACACTTCCTCGCCCGCCGCGAGCGACGACGCAAAGCCGATCACGGCCGGCGATCGCGACCTGACTCTCAAGATCGGCACTATTCTCCCCCAGAGTGGAGCGCTGGCCTTCCTCGGCCCGCCGGAAGAAGCCGGTGTGCAGCTGGCCGTCGACGACATCAATGCCGCCGGCCTGGGTCTCACCGTCGAGGCAATCTTCCGCGACTCGGGCGACACCCAGACCGACACCGCAACCGTCTCGGTGACCGACCTCCTCTCCCAGGATGTTTCGGCCATCGTCGGAGCGGCGTCCTCGGGTGTCTCCAAGACCGTGATCGACAAGATCACCGGGGCCGGCGTTGTGCACTTCTCCCCGGCCAACACCTCGGCCGACTTCACCGACTATCCCGATGACAACCTCTACTGGCGCACCGCACCCTCGGACCTCCTCCAGGGTGAAGTACTGGGCAACCAGATCGCCGCCGACGGTAACGCCACCCTCGGCATGATCGTTCTCAACGACGCGTACGGTACCGGCCTGGCGTCCTCGACCAAGGCCGCGTTCGAAGCGGCCGGCGGTGAAGTCGTTGCCGAGTCCCTGTTCAACGAGGGCGACTCCACCTTCGACGCTCAGATCTCCGACGTCACCGCGGCGGCTCCTGATGCGATCGTGCTGATCACCTTCGATCAGGCCAAGGTCATCGTTCCGACACTCGTCGGCACCGGCTTCCCGGGCGACAAGCTGTACTTCGTAGACGGCAACCTCGCCGACTACAGCGCTGACTTCGCAGCCGGCACCATGACCGGTGCCAAGGGAACCCTCCCCGGCCTCGACGTCGGCGGCCTGGGCGACTTCACCGATCGCCTGCTGGGGGTCGACGCTACGCTGACCGACTTCAGCTACGCCGCGGAGTCCTATGACACCGTGGTCCTGCTTGCCCTGGCCGCCTATGCAGCCAACGACGTGTCAGGCCGTTCGATCGCCGACCACCTCCGCCAGATTTCGGGCGGAACGGGCGACGGAGTCAAGGTCACTGACTTCGCAGCCGGTGCCGAGGCGCTCGCCAACGGAGACCAGATCGACTACGACGGCTTCTCCGGACCGGTCACTTTCGATGAGAACGGCGACCCGACCGAGGCCACCATCGGCGTCTACGAGTACGCTGACGACAACACCTACAGCCGCATCAACTAGCCTATAGCGCCACACAGAACAGAAGGGCCCCGGCTTCGGCCGGGGCCCTTCTGTCTGCCCGTTGCGTGCCCGCGCGGCGGTACGGAGCCCGCGTCCGACCTGGCGCCACGCCGTGCGGGGCAGACGAGCGCGGGGCAGACGAGTGCGGGGCGGCGCGACGCACGGCAGCGCGACGAGCGCTGCCCGGTCCCGCGTCGCAGCTACGCCCGGATGGCGCTGTGCCGTTCCGGTGTCCCGACGGGGGCGTGGCATCGGAACGGGTGCCGTGGATCTCCTGCGCCCCGCTGGGGAGTCGCGCCGAGCGGACTCCGCGCCTGCAACGGCGACTCATGGCGGGCGCACGACAGCGGCGCCCGAGGTGACCTCGGGCGCCGCTGTCGTGCGGGTCGTGCGGGGGAGGAGCTAGTCCTGCCCGAGGGTGCCCAGGTACAGGCCAATGACCTTGGGGTCGTTGAGCAATTCGCGACCGGTGCCGGTGTAGGCGTCCTTGCCCTGGTCGAGCACGTACCCGCGGTCGCAGATCTGCAGGCAGCGTTGGGCGTTCTGCTCGACCATGATCGTCGTGACTCCGGCCTTGTTGATTTCCTTCACACGCAGGAACGCCTCGTCCTGACGCACCGGCGACAGGCCGGCAGAGGGCTCGTCGAGGAGCATGACGTGCGGGCCCATCATGAGCGCTCGGCTCATGGCGACCATCTGTCGTTCTCCGCCCGAGAGCGATCCCGCGCGCTGGGACATCCGTTTGCCCAGTTCCGGAAAGATCTCGGTGACGTACTCGAGGCGTTCTATGAGGCCCTTCGGCTTCTGGAAGATGCCCATCTCCAAGTTTTCCCGAATGGTGAGGGTCGGGAAGACGTTATTGGACTGCGGGACGAACCCCACACCCATGGAGACGAGCTTGTTCGCCTTGTGGTTGGTGATGTCTTTGCCGCGCAACATGATCTCGCCCTCGCGCACCTTCACCAGCCCGAAGATCGCCTTGAGCAGCGTGGACTTTCCCGCGCCGTTCGGACCGATGATGCCGATGAGCTCGCCGTCGTAGGCGGTGAGCGAGCAGGAATTGAGAATGTTCACCCCGGTCACATAACCGGCCGTGACATTGCGGACTTCAACCACCTTGTCACGCTCAGGGGCCGCAACGGGGGTGGCGCTGGGGCTAACGTTCGTCATCGAGCAACTCCTTCATAGCTACTACGTGTTCCTGGTCCTCGCCGATGTCTTCGTCGTGGTGCTGGCCCAGATAGGCGTCGATCACGACCTGGTTACGCATGACCTCATGGGGGTCGCCCTCCGCGACCACCTTGCCCTCGGCCATCACGATCACCCAGTCGGCGATGTGGCGCACCATTTGCATGTCGTGTTCGACGAAGAGCACGGTCATGCCCTGCGCCTTGAGGTTGAGCACGTGGTCGAGCAGCGACTGGGTGAGGGCCGGGTTCACGCCGGCCATCGGCTCGTCGAGCATCACGAGGGTGGGGTCGCTCATCAACGCCCGCGCCATCTCCAGGAGCTTGCGTTGACCGCCCGACAGGCTCGCCGCGTAGTCGTCCTTCTTCTCATGCAGTTTGAAACGCGTCAGCAGCTCGGCGGCCTTGGCTTCATTGGCCACCTCCTGCCGACGCCACAGGAACGGGAACAGCGATCGGAACATGTCCTCGCCGACCTGGCCCTTCGCGCCGAGCAGCATGTTGTCCATGACCGTCAGCAGGCCAAGCGCCTTGGTGAGCTGGAAGGTGCGAATCTGGCCCAGACGGGCGACCTTGAATGCGGGCAGTCCGGCCAGGGAACGACCCTCAAAGGTCCACTTTCCGCTGTCCGGCTTGTCGAACCCGGTCAGCAGGTTGAACAGGGTCGTCTTTCCGGCGCCGTTCGGACCGATCAGGGCCGTGATCGCGCCGCGCGGAATCTCGATGTGCGCGACATCGACCGCGGTCAGGCCGCCGAAGCTGCGCCGCACATGGTCGGCGACGAGGATCGGGTCGCGCTTCTGGCAGCCCGGAACCGCCTCACCGATGTGCAGGTCGGTCGATTTCACCGGCTTGGTCGACGGGACAACTTCTACATCGTCCGGGGCATCGTTTGTGGGTACACCGTTAGCGGACAAAGGCCAACTCCTTCTTATTGCCGAAGATGCCTTGCGGTCTGAAGATGACTATCAGCATAATCGCGACCCCCACCAGAATGAAGCGCAACTGGCCGGCTTGAATATTGGTCATGAAAGGCAACCAGCCCGCCTCCACCGCCCGGGCCATGAACCCGGAGAAGAAGGACAACAGCACCCAGAAGATCATCGACCCGATCACTGGGCCGAGGATGGTCGCGGCGCCGCCGAGCAGGAGGATCGCGTAGATGAAGAACGTCAGTGTCGTCTGATAGTTGGACGGCACCACGGCCCGCGGCAACGCGAAGATCATGCCGGCGACGGTCCCGAAGACGCCACCGATGACGAGCGACTGCATTTTGTAGGCGTAGACATTCTTGCCGAGCGCACGCACGGCGTCCTCGTCTTCGCGGATGCCCTTGATGACGCGGCCCCAGGGACTGCGCATGAGCTGCCAGACGAGCAGGCAGGCCAGGATCACGATTGTCCAGGCCACGAGGCGCAGCCAGGTGTCGTAGGCGTTGTTCTCGAACGGGCCGAAGCCGTAGGAACCCGGCGGCAGCGGGTTCAGTGCCGCGAACTCGTTCTTGTAGCCGCTGAGACCGTTGGCCGAACCGGTGACCGAGGCGAAGGTGTTCGTCGTGAACAGCAACCGCACGATTTCCGCGGCCGCGATCGTCACGATCGCCAGGTAGTCCGCCCGCAACCGCAGGGTAGGAATTCCGAGGATCAGGGCGAAGATTACGGATGCCCCGACACCGACCAGGAAGGCTCCCCAGACGGGGAACCCGAAGGTCAGGATCGAGATCGCGTACCCGTAGGCACCCAGTGCCATGAAGCCGGCCTGGCCGAAGTTCAGGAGTCCGGTGTATCCGAAGTGAACCGCGAGGCCCAGAGCCGCGAGCGCGTACGCTGCGGTGGTCGGGCTGAGCAGCTCGACGGCTGCGTTGCCAAAGATTGCTTGCCAGTCGATCATCGTTGCCCCTTAACCAATTCTCTCTTTGCGACCCATGATGCCTTGAGGCCGAAACAGCAGCACCAGGATCAGAATCACGAGCGCGCCGACGTACTTCATGTCGGACGGAAGCCAAAGCGTCGACAGCTCAACGAACAAGCCGACGATGATGGAGCCGATCAGGGCTCCGAACGCGGTGCCCAGACCGCCCAGGGTTACGGCTGCGAAGACCAGCAGCAGGAGCTGGAAGCCCATGTCCCAGCTGACACCGGGTCGGAAGTATGCCCACAGCACCCCGCTGAGCCCGGCGAGGGCCGCGCCGGCCACCCACACGATCTTGATGACGCCGTCAACGTCGATGCCACTCGCCGAGGCGAGGCTGGGGTTGTCGGAGACCGCCCGGGTAGCCTTGCCGATGCGGGTACGCAACAGGAAGTAGGCAACGAGCAGCAGCACGACGATGCTGATTCCCATGCTGGCCATGTCGATCACCGACAGCGACACGGGCCCGAACTTGAGGTCGGCCATGCCGGACCCGGGCAGCTGACTGGTCGAACCGCCGAAGAAGTACTGGTACAGGTAGCGCAGGGCCAGGGACAGCCCGATGCTCACGATCATGAGGGGAACCAGCGCCACGCCTTTGCGGCGCAGCGGTTTCCAGACGACCGCATCGAGTCCCCAGCCGAGACCCGCGCTCAGCAGGATTGCGATGATGATCGCGATCCAGATGGGGAGTGCCAAGTTGACCGAAAAGACCAGCGTCATCAAGGCACCGAAGGTGATGAGTTCGGCGTGGGCGAAGTTGCTCAGCCCGGTGGTGCCGAAAATCAGCGACAGGCCGATGGCCGCGAGCGCCAGCAGGAGCCCGAAGTTGAGGCCGTTCACCGCCCGGTTCAGGAACTGGTCAAAGAAGCTGACCGTGTTCCTCTCCGCCTGGCCGAGGAAGAAGTTCACGGATTTGAACTTGGTCTGTCCGAACTCCGCCTTGATCTCGGAATCCTTGATGATGGCGACCCCGTCGGGAAGCGTGTCCTCGTCGAGGGTGATGGTGTACTCGGCGCGTTCCGGCACACCGATTCGCCATTTGCCTTCGGCGTCGGTCTTGGCCTCGGCTTTATAGTCGGCGCCCTTCACCGAGATGAGAACGCCGTCCAGCGGCTCGCCGTTGAACTGCACGTTGCCGGCGAAAGAGAAGTCGTACTCGGTGCCGACCTCGTCAGCATGAGCCGGTCCCGCCGTGAGGGTGGACAGGGTGAGGGCTGCGAAGAGTACGCCGAGGAGCACGATGAGTATCCGAGGTGTCATTCTGCGAGCCGTGTCAGTGGGGTTCACTGGACCTCCATGGGGGCGCCGACAGCTGGTAACCGGCGGGCGCCGAGTCTCACTGCCAACAACGTTGTTGACCGTACCTGCCGATTATGTCGTAAATGTTTCGTACGCGGGCGCCTGCGCACCCAGTTTGTTTCCGCAAGGCGTTCGGAGGAATGCGCGGGGCCCAAACACGCTTAACATTGACATACCGCTTTCAGCCCAGTGCAGCGCGCGGGCGGGGTCATTTTTTCGAGACAAGTAATGCGTGCACACACGAGTTAAGAGGTTTTATGGATCAGCCAGATCCGTTCGGTTTCATCGGGCTTACCTATGACGATGTTCTGCTCCTGCCGGGCCATACCGACGTGATTCCCAGTGAGGCAGTGACAATGTCGCGCCTCACGAAGCGAATCAACGTCGCAACGCCGCTGCTGTCGAGCGCCATGGACACGGTCACCGAAACTCGTATGGCCATTGCGATGGCCCGTGAGGGCGGCCTGGGAATCTTGCACCGCAACCTCTCCATTGGCGACCAGGCCGAGCAGGTTGACCTCGTCAAACGCAGCGAATCCGGCATGATTACCAATCCGGTAACAACTTCGCCCGATGCCACCGTGGCGGAGGTTGACGCTATCTGCGGGCAGTTCCGCGTGAGTGGCCTCCCCGTGATCGACGGTGAGGGTGTGCTCGTTGGTCTCATCACCAACCGGGACATGCGCTTCGTGCCCAAGGCCGAGAAGCGCACCACCCGCGTGCGCGACGTCATGACCACCTCGACGCTCATCACGGGCAAGGTCGGTATGCCGCCCGAAGACGCACTCGCCATCTTCGCCAAGCACAAGATCGAGAAACTTCCCCTGATCGACGCGGCCGGCAAGCTCACCGGGCTCATCACGGTGAAGGACTTCGACAAGAGCGAGGAATACCCGCTCGCGACCAAGGACGACAACGGGCGCCTGCGCGTCGGTGCGGCCATCGGCTTCTTCGGCGACGCGTGGCAGCGGGCGACCGCGCTGCTCGAAGCCGGTGTCGACGTGCTCGTGGTTGACACCGCCAACGGCGACAGCTCCGGCGTGCTCGACATCATCCGTCGTCTGAAGAGTGACAAGGCCTTCGCCGACGTCGACGTGATCGGCGGAAACGTGGGCACGCGTTCCGGTGCCCAGGCGCTCATCGATGCCGGTGCAGACGCGATCAAGGTGGGTGTGGGCCCCGGCTCCATTTGCACCACCCGCATCGTCGCCGGCGTGGGTGTTCCCCAGGTCACGGCCGTGTACCAGGCCTCGCTGGCCGCACGGGAGTCCGGCGTTCCGGTGATCGCCGACGGCGGACTGCAGTACTCGGGTGACATCGCGAAGGCCCTCGTGGCCGGTGCCGACACCGTGATGCTCGGCTCGCTGCTCGCTGGCTGTGACGAAAGCCCCGGCGAGCTTGCGTTCGTCAACGGCAAGCAGTTCAAGTCGTACCGCGGCATGGGCTCACTCGGCGCGCTGCAGACCCGCGGGTCGAAGACGTCGTACTCGAAGGACCGCTACTTCCAGGCGGATGTCCCCACTGACGACAAGCTCATCCCCGAGGGCATCGAAGGCCAGGTTCCCTATCGCGGTTCCCTGTCCGCCGTGGCCTATCAGCTCATCGGCGGCCTGCGCCAGTCGATGTTCTACGTGGGTGCCCGCACGATTGCCGAGCTCAAGCAGCAGGGCAAGTTCGTGCGCATCACCTCGGCCGGACTCAAGGAGTCGCACCCGCACGACGTGCAGATCGTCGTCGAGGCGCCGAACTACCGCCGGTAGGGCGTGTTCGCCGTGTTGCCTCGCCCGTGAACGTTCGGGCGGGGCAACACATTTTTTTGCGGCTGCTTCCGGTCTTCCGAGCGTCGGTGCGCGACAGGCGATCTGATCGCGCGCTCACTGTGTGCCGGGGTCGAAGACGACCCCGGCCTCCTGGTGCTGAACCGCCCAGCTGAACCACATCTCAAAGTAGAAGGGGATGTCTTCCCCGTCTGCTGCGCTGATTGCGAGTTGGTTTGTGGTCTTCTCCAGCGTGATGGTCTGCCCGGCGACATCCGTCAGGTACTTCTCGTCGTTCTTGAGGGCGAGCCACGGCGCGGCGACCCGGGTGCCGTCGACGGTGAACGCGACGAAGATCTCCTTGGCCGGGTACCGCGTGTCGAGCTGGCTCGGCGAGAAGATGAAGCCCTCGCTCTGGTCATAGCCCGAGTAGGGGCTACGGGAGTAGTCCCTGGAATGGCCGGTGTTTTCGCTGAGGATCACGGCGCCGGGAAACGCGCCCTCGATCTCGCCGACGGTCAGGAGCTGAAACTTTCGCAGTTCGAGCTGGTGCGGAAAATGCTCGCCCGCGAGCGCCTTGCCGGTGCTCTGCTGCCAGAGCGTTTCACTGCTGCGATCGAACATGACCATGTTGCTCTCGATCAAGCCTCCGCTCACGCCGAACGTGGTGACCTCGCCGCCCGGGAGAATACGGTCATAGACGATGGCGCTGCCGCAGAGCGGGCAGAAGGTCACGGCGACGGGTGCATCGTCGAGTGTGTCATTCACGATCTCGTGCCAGACCAGGATGTTGTAGGGGTACACCTTCACCTCGGTCTCGCCCTCCAAAACGATCGCCTGCACGCTGTCGTCGTGCGGGAAGGTCGCGATCGGCTCGAAGTGCGGGGCATCGAGAGCGGGAATCCCGTCCCGCGGCGGTCCACCGCCCAGCGCCCCAGCGATCGCCGGATCGGCCCTGGACCAGTCAGTGTCGGGGAACGACCGGAGCAGGAAGTCGGGAACCTCGATACCGGTGGGGTCCGCGCCGGAGCCCACAGCCTGGTCGCTCATCGAGTCGAGCAGAGGCCGCTCCAGCTGGACGGCGCCAAGGAATCCCCGATCGATGAGCCATACCTCGATGTTCCGCACCTGCCCGGTGGAGATCAGCAGGCCGATGATGATGAGGAATACCCCGAGCCCGCGTCGGAATTTGCCGTCGGGGTTGGTGGCCCAGCCCAGGCGCGTGGTGACCGAGCGTCCGCCGAGCGCCACGAGAAGCATGACAGCGCTCAGGCCCAGCGTGTACGCGACGATGTTCGCGATGCCGTCCGTCAGGTTGGCGGGCAGGACGACGGCGAGAATCAGGCCGTAGGTGGGGCTGCAGCTGGTGAAGATCGGCCCGAGTGAGAGGCCGAGCACAATGCTTCGGGTCGCTCCGGTCTTGCGCGCCGAGCGGTCAGCGAGGTTACCGCTGCGCTCCTGGAGGCGCAGTCGAGCCGAGAGCCGGTCCCAGATTGTCGGGAAGGCCAGCGACACACCGATGAACGCGACGAGTGCGCCGGAAATGATCAGCCACACGTTGCTCGGAACCCCGAGCAATGCAGTGGTGGCCTTGGTCAGGAGTGTGAAGAGAACCACCGAGACGGCAAGGCTCGCGATGATGAGGTAGGGGGAGCGTCGGCTCCGCCCCTCCGCCGCGCCGGCGAGCACGACCGGGAGCAACGGGAGCACGCAGGGCGACAGAATCGTCAGGACGCCCGCAAGAAACGAAAGCGGCAAGAGCTCCATGGGGCACCGACATCCGTTTTCGTAGCGCGTTACCCGAGCTCACCGAGCAGGGCGTCGAGAGTGGGGGTGAGGTGCCAGGTCGCAATCCGGTCTCCGTCAGGGCTGACCTGCACCAGGGTGTGCTGCAGGGTGACCTCGTATCGCTGTTTGAGCGCCGTCGCGGTATCGAAGTCGACGTGCAGGATGCGAACGTTCTCGGGAATCTTGTCGACGTTGGCGGTGATGTCATCGGAGAGCAGCTTGCAGGTCGCGCACCACTGGGCGTGGAAGAAGAGGATGACCTTGTCGTCGTCGGATGCCGCAGCGACGGCCTCGGGAGAGTAATCGCGGTACGCGGCGGATGCGGAGACCGACGTTGGGCCGGGGTCCGCGGGCTGCGACCGGGCCAGGACCACGGCCCCGCCCGTCACGATCGTCGCAGCGATCGCGATGGCGATAATCCGTCTGTTCATGGGCGGTGCCTTCCTGGGCAACGAGTCTTCCCTCCACGCTATCGATCCAGAAACCTGAGTTCTGTGATCCCGCACACACAACGCAACCCGGTCGCGGATCCGTCGCGGGCAACACGTGTCTGCGGCTGCACCTAAACTGATTGTGTGAGTATGGAAATCGAGATCGGCCGTTCCAAGCGCGCTCGCCGCGTATACGCCTTCGACGACATTGCGGTGGTGCCGAGTCGGCGCACCCGAGATCCGGAAGACATTTCTGTCTCCTGGTCGATCGATGCGTACCAGTTTGCGATCCCGGTGCTTGCCGCACCGATGGACTCCGTCGTGTCACCCACGACGGCGATCATGATGGGCCAGCTCGGCGGCGTCGGCGTTCTCGACCTCGAAGGTCTCTGGACCCGTCACGACGACCCGGAGCCGCTGCTCGCCGAGATCCGTCGTCTGCCTGAGGCGAAGGCGACCGTTCGCCTTCAGGAGATGTACTCGGCCCCGATCAAGCCCGAACTCGTGACCGCACGTCTGGCCGAGATCCGTGCCGGTGGCGTCACGGTGGCCGGCGCCCTGTCGCCGCAGCGCACCCAGGAACTCTACGAAACGGTTGTCGCCGCCGGCGTCGACCTGTTCGTTATTCGTGGCACCACCGTGTCGGCGGAGCACGTGTCACAGAACCAGGAACCCCTCAACCTCAAGAAGTTCATCTACGAGCTCGACGTTCCCGTGATCGTGGGCGGCGCCGCCACGTATACCGCGGCATTGCACCTCATGCGCACCGGCGCCGCCGGCGTGCTCGTCGGCTTCGGCGGGGGAGCGGCGTCCACCACCCGCGCGACCCTCGGCATCCACGCCCCGATGGCCACGGCCGTCGCTGACGTCGCCGGCGCTCGTCGCGACTACATGGACGAGTCGGGTGGCCGCTACGTGCACGTCATCGCCGACGGCGGCCTCGGTACCTCCGGCGACATCGTGAAGGCCATCGCCTGCGGCGCCGACGCCGTGATGCTCGGCACCGCCCTCGCCCGGGCAACGGATGCCCCCGGTGGCGGTTTCCACTGGGGCGCCGAGGCGCACCACCCGCAGCTGCCGCGCGGACAGCGCGTCGAGGTGGGCACCGTGGCGCCGCTCGAAGAAATTCTCTACGGACCGGCGCCGGGCGCCGACGGCACGGCCAACCTCGTGGGTGCGCTCCGACGTTCCATGGCCACCACAGGCTATTCCGACCTGAAGGAATTCCAACGCGTTGAGGTGGTTGTCGCGCCGTACCCGGTGAAGTAACGTCGGTTGTGACGCAGTTGTCCCGCATCTCTTTGAACAGGAGTCGCACATGGCCTCGCAGAACTCGGTCCCACGTAAATCAGTGACCCGGTCCACCAGGCTGGGCCCGGAGGAACGCGAAGCAGCGCTCGAGAAGCTGAAATCCCGGGAACTCGACATTCTGGTCGTGGGCGGCGGCATCGTCGGTGCGGGTTGCGCGATGGACGCGGTGACCCGCGGGCTGAGTGTCGGGATCCTCGAGGCCAGAGACTGGTCGTCGGGAACGTCGAGCCGGTCGTCCAAGCTCGTGCACGGCGGCATCCGTTACCTGGAGCAGCTCGACTTTCGGCTCGTTCGTGAGGCGCTCACCGAGCGTGGCCTGCTGCTGCAGCGGCTCGCCCCGCACCTCGTGAAGCCCGTGCGTTTTCTCTTCCCGCTCAAGAAGCGCTTCACCGAGCGGTTCTACATCGGTGCGGGCATGCTGCTCTACGACATCTTCTCTTACACGGGTGGGCGCCATCCGGGCGTTCCGCACCACCGCCATCTCTCCAAGCGACAGGTGCAGAAGCTCATGCCGAGCCTTGCGCACGACGCGCTCGTGGGCGGCATCACGTACTACGACGCGCAGGTCGATGACGCGCGCTATGTGGCCTCGCTCGTGCGCACGGCATCGTTCTACGGCGCCCACGCGGCAAGCCGGGTGCGGGTCGAAGGTTTCATCAAAGTGGGCGAGCGGGTGGTGGGCGTACACGCGCACGACCTGCAGACCGGTGAACGCTTCGACGTGCGGGCCAAGCAGGTTGTGAACGCCACGGGGGTGTGGACCGACGACACGCAGCGCATGGTCGGCGAACGCGGAACGTTCAAGGTTCGTGCGTCGAAGGGCGTGCACCTGCTGGTACCGCGTGATCGTTTCCAGTCGGCCATGGGGCTGCTGCTGCGCACCGAGAAGAGCGTCTTGTTCGTCATTCCGTGGGGCCGACACTGGCTCATCGGCACAACCGACACCGACTGGCACCTGGACAAGGAGCACCCGGCAGCGACGGCAGCCGACATCGACTACATCCTCGAACGCGTCAACTCCGTGCTGACCGTTCCCCTCACCCGTGAAGACGTCGAGGGCGTATTCGCGGGATTACGACCGCTACTGGCCGGAGAATCCGACCAGACCTCCAAGCTCTCCCGCGAACACCTCGTGGGCCACTCCGTGCCCGGACTCGTGGTGATCGCCGGCGGCAAGTGGACCACCTATCGCATCATGGCCAAGGACGCCGTCGATGCGGCAGTGGATGCCCTCGACGGCAAGATTCCCGCATCAACGACCCACGACATCCCCCTGCTCGGCGCCGAGGGATACCAGGCCGCCTGGAACAAGCGCCGCAAGATCGCGCGGGCCTTCGGCCTGCACACCGTGCGCATCGAACACCTGCTCAACCGGTACGGCACCCTCACCGACGAGCTGCTGGACCTGATCCGAGCGGATGCCTCCCTCGCCGAACCCCTGCCCGGTGCCGACGACTACATCGGTGCCGAGATCATGTACGCCGCCTCGCACGAGGGAGCGCTGCACCTCGACGACGTACTGGCCCGGCGTACCCGCATCTCTATCGAGGCGTGGGATCGCGGCGTCTCCGCGGCCCCCGTCGCCGCGCGGCTGATGGCCGGAGTGCTCGGCTGGGATGAGGAGCAGACGGAACGCGAGATCACGTTCTACCTCACCCGGGTCGCTGCGGAGCGTGCGTCCCAGGAAGAGCCCGACGACGAGTCCGCCGACCGTGTGCGGCTCGCGGCTCCCGACATCACCTCCGCCGCCCAATAGCCCCGCCCGCGCCCGCCCGGCGGCCGCGCGGTCACCGGGCGGGCGCGGGATGCCTTCGGCGTGCAGGAACGCACCGAAGTCGGCCAGTTTTCGTGCCATCGGCCAGTCCCAGCGGGAGAAAGAGGGCCCGCACGCGCGCACCCGATCCTCACGTCGCTTTTCTGCCATGACAATGTCGGCGGTGGTTTTGCCGTTGGTGTACTCCTCCTTGAGGTACTTGCCAAGCCCGTCGAACTCACCCACCCGATTGATGCCGCGCCAGAAGAAGTCCACGTAGGCGATGAGCCCCCTCGCGTCATCGAAGCGCACCTGCAATTCAGGCGCCAGGAAGCCGAGCAGGAAGATGTGCGCCCGGCTAATGGATTCCCCTCCCGAATCGGACCGGGTGGAGGCGAATGCAACGGCGCGGTACGCCGCCTCCCGGCCGATCAGGCGCGCCGGGCCGGCGAGAGCATCCAGTGCCGACTCGAGTTCGTCGCGTGTGGCCAACGCACGCCCGGCACGCGGAAGATGAATGGTCTTGTCCATCATCGCGACGGCCTCCGCAAAAGGGAGCACCCTCGCCATGGCGACCGCCGTATCGGCAACGGGAGTGACGAAGAGGCCTCCATGCATCACCGCTGTGGATGCGATGCTTGGATGACGCACGACACCGTGGTGGGAACGCCCGCCGGACGCCGGGGCCGTCTGGATGTGGACATCCGTCGGCCAGTCGAAGGGCCGGGGAAGGCCCCAGAGGGCCGCCGCGGAATAGGGCGAGAAGACCGGAGGTTCGGCGCTCATCGCCGCGAACGCTCGGATTCGGCACAGGTAGCGTTCGGTCTGGTCCAGGGCTGCCCACTCGGTGGCGAACATGTACACTCCCTGCCGCAGCCGGGTCAGGTTCTTCTGCTCATACCCCGTGCGCAGTTCCTGTTCGAGGCCCAGCGCGGCCGCCTCCGATCGCAGCAGGAGCCCGTCCGAGCGTCGCAGGGCATGGAGCACGGGATTGGGTGCGGTTGGTGAGATCATGCAGCGAGACTGCCGCTTTCACACGCCCGCGACGCCTCCGGGTCGAGATCGGTGGATAACTGCGCGCGTGCAGTGACTGCGGGGGATCGGCGGCCACCGTTGCGTGCACCGGTCAGCGCTACGGTAACGGGTGAGCGCTACGGTAACGGGCGTAGCGAGGACCCACACGGGGCGCGGCGGTGAACGTCGCGGGGTGCCGGGGTTCGCCGTCGTGCGAACCGCGTGTCAGGTGATTCGACGTTGGTCGTGAGCGAGTTTCGACCTCAGGCCGGTATGGATCGACACATAGCTGGGGATATCGGCACCTGTCAGTGCTGCCAAGTTGTCGAGAAGGTGATCGACGTCATCCGTGATCTGCCGGGGGGAGGTGCTCTGGCGGGGTGTGACGCTGAGGTGCATCATCGGTACGCGGCGGATGTTGGCCACCGATACGCGGGAGAAGAGAATCTCGGGTCTGTGGTCCAGGGACTGTCGCAGCGCGTCGGAGATAAAGCCGGTATCGATGATGATCCTCCCGGCGGGGCTGTCCTGGCCGCCGGTGCGAACGAGCGAGTGCGTGTGTCCTCCGCCGAGCCGGGCCATGACGATGATCAACAGGACGATGAGCAGCACAATGGCGGCGAGGGAGCCGACAGAGACCCAACTGAGTGCGCTCTCCCCGACCATGGTCCCGCGTATCGCGTCGTCAACCCACGCTTGGGCGGACGCGGATGCGGCGGACCACCATTGCGCGGCCGCGGGCCAGGCGAAGACGGCAACGACTCCGGCACCCAGGACGAGGAAGATCAGGCCAATGAGCAGCAGCAGTGCGCGGTTCAGAAACCGGTTGGTGTGGTTCATGAGGGGGCTCCTTCGCGCTGCTTGGTGGGCCGCACCCGGGTGCTGATCGGTCGGACGAGCTGGTACGTGTCCAGCTCGGCGGCGACCAGATCCCGGATTCTGGCATCCGGGACGGGAAGGCCGGCGTCGGGAGCGACGGTGACGTCAACAACACGACGCGAAACGCCAATAGTGACGCGGTCGCGGGCGATGCCCGTGTGGTCGCTGAGGTGCTGCGCCAGGGCTGCGGCGATCACGGCATTATCGACCAGTACGACCCGCCCCGTGCGTACTATCTGGTGCTTGGGGAGCCTCCCCGGGGTGAGTGCGAGCAGGATGAACACGACCCCGACAATGGCCAGCAGCACCGCGGCGGTGAGGATCGCCCACACCGGCTGCTGATCGGGCAGGCCCGTTAACCAGTTGCCGGCCGCCATGGGCGAGACCAGGAGGCCGGGTTGGGCGAGAAGCGAGAGGACAATCTCCGTGCCGAGGTAGGCCAATGCCACGATGGCGAGGATGACGGCGATGGTCATCGCGACCGTGCGAGGAGAGTGAGTCTCTCGACGAATGACGCGTTGCGATGCGGCGCTCATGCTCATTTCACTCTCCGCTGCTCGCTGACGATCGCACCGGTAACGGTGATGTTCACACGGGTCACATCCCGCCCGGTGATCCGCTCGATTTGTTGTCGGAGGCTCGCCTGCGTTGCACTGAGGCGGTCCAGGACGGACCCTGTTGCCCGAACGGCGGTAGCGTCATCCAACGGCGGGATCGGCAGCGGGGACGCGACGGTCACGGCGATCCCCCCGGAGGCTGGGGAGATTCTCACGGTCACTTTGCTTCGGTCTACTCCCAGCGCGGCGGCGGATACTTCTTCGACGACTTTCTGGATGACCCGGTCGTGGACGACGGTGCGACCGGGGCGCAGCGTCACCCCGATGGTGGCGCGCGGCGGAGGCGCGCCACCATGCCGGGCAACGGTCTGCGTGTCCATTACGACGTGCGCCGGCCGCGGAACGCGTCCGCGAGCCCGCGGATGTCGACCTGTCCGGATACGAGGCGACCGACCAGCGCGCCGATGGCCATTAGCACGACAACCAGAAGGAACCCCCAGAACCCAAACAGAAGGATGGCGAATGCGAGGATCGCCCCGCACAGGATGCCGGTCACGGTGCCGCTCATGAGACGCGTGACTCCTCGGGTTCGCTCTCCTCACCAGGAAGGTGCACGTCGTTGACGGCAATGTTCACCTCGACAACTTCCAAGCCGACGAGGGTGTGGATCGCCCCGGCGACGCTCGCTCGCACGTTGTCACAGACCTCCTGGATCGGCGCCGGGTATTCGACGACCAACGTGAGATCGACGGCCGCCTGCGTTTCACCGACCTCGACCTTGATGCCCTGGCTGGGGTCGGTGGCGTTGAACGCGTCCCGCAGCGCGCCCATCGCGCGGGCGCCCCCACCACCGAGAGCGAACACGCCGGGAACGGCGCGGGCAGCAATACCGGCGACCTTGGAGACGACGCCTTCGGCGATGGTCGTCTTTCCGCTCGTCGAGGAGTCCATAGCCGTGCCAGACGAAGTGGACGCATGATCAACACGCGACATGGACGCTCCCGACGCCTTGGGGGTGCCGCTCTGCGCCGGCGAGGTGGAAGCGTCGGACGGGTTCTGAGTTTCGTTGGCCATGATTGCTCAATCTGTGAGAAGGGTAACCGACACCTTGTGGTGACGGATGTAAGCGGTATTCTCGCTCTACAGATAAGACGCGCGTCGACCCACATTTGTCACAAACTTCTCGCAGATTGGTTTCCGGTATGTTCTCCACAGGCGCGGACGGCACAGCCGACCCGCGGGAGGACGTGTCCGACGCAATGCTCGTAGGCCGCGCAACCGACGGCGACGTCTCCGCCTTCGAAACTCTGGTGCGCCGCCACGCCCCCATGATGCGCGCGTACACCGTCCGAATGCTCGGATCGGTCAGCGCCGCCGACGATGTCGTACAGGACTCCTTTCTCCTCGCCTGGAGACAGCTGTCTACCCTGCACGACCCCACCGCCGTCAGGGCATGGTTGATGAAGATCGCCAGCCGGCAGGCGCTCACGCGCCTCCGTGGGCGTCCAGCCGAGCGCGCCTTGCCGGAGCGAGAATGCGCCGTTCCGCCTGAGTCGCAACCCGAGAGCGTCGCGATCCGCAACGCCCAACTGAGGGCCCTCTCGGCAGCCTTGGAGGCGGTCAGCGAAGATCAACGGCAGTGTTGGCTGCTGCGAGAAGTCGCAGGCCTCAGCTACGAGCAGATCGCAGAGGAGCTGTGCATCAGCCCCTCCACCGCCCGTGGCAAACTGGCACGTGCCAGAGCGAATATTTACGCACAGATGAAGGGATGGCGGTGACCGAGAACACGCCCGCCACGTTGGAGTGCGGGAAGACGATCGAGGAGCTCAGCGCATACCTCGCCGCCGATCGCACGCCCCCGGACCCGGACATCGAGATATGCCCGGAGTGCCTCAGCGCGCTGGACGGATTGGACCGGGTTGCCCAACTCTCTCGAGACCTGATCGCCCGCGACATGGGCAGGCTCCCCGCCCCAACGGAGTCGTGGATCACGAGCATCGTCACGAACATCGCCCAGGAAGTGCGCGCCGGCCGCTCCCTGCCCCTGCACCACGACAACTCCCAGGTCACTCTGAGCATCACGGAGGGTGCCGTGCGTGCACTGGTGCGGTCCGTCGGCGATGACATCGACGGGGTCGTGATCGGCAGATGCCGCATCGACGGGGACGCAGAAACTCTCGACGCGCCCGTAGAAGTCACGATCACGGCCAGCATATTGTGGGGCCGCTCCGTGCAGGAACTCAGCCACGCTCTCCGCCAGCGCGTGCGGGAAGCGTTGTGGCAGCACACCGACCTGCGGGTCACCGCGGTGAACATCATCATCGACGACCTGCACGGATTCATCCCCGATCGTGAGGCCCCACAATGAGCACCCCACTCGACTCAGAGCACCTCGCTGCACGGATCCTGGCCATCTCTGGTGTCGCGGAGATTTTTCCGCTCTCACCCCCGATCAGCCAGCTCTCCGCAGCCGGCATCCGCGCCCGCAGTACCATCCGGCCGGACCGTATCGAGGTGAAGGAAACGCCCAGCGGTGCACGAATCACTGCGAAGATTGCGACCACCGCCGATCAGCCCGCCCGCGAAACAGCCCGACGAGTCGCCGACGCACTCCTGGCCGAGGCCGAACCCGATACAACCGTGAGCGTAAAGATAGCCCGCATCAGCTGACCTCGAGCGATCTGTACGAACAGCACCGGCCGGGCAGAGGCGGCGGGAGCGAGGTGGGGCATCCCCGGTAGAATGGGGAAACCATCCTTAAGCCTCAGGAGTTCTAACCATGGTTGATGTGCGGCGGGTCAAACTCCCGGGCGTTGGTGTGCTGCACACCTTCATCACGGATGACGGTGGCAAGGTCGGCGTTATCGCCCACCGCTCCGGCCACAGCGACCTCGTCACCTTTGCGGACGATGAGGGTGGCCCCGACGCCGCCAAGGTCTCCCTGCGCCTGAGCGAGGACGAAGCCCACACCCTGGCCGAGCTTCTCGGAGGCACTCAGATCACCGAGTCGCTCACCGCGCTCGACCAGATCCCGGGCCTCAGCATCGACTGGTTCACCGTCGACTATGAGGACCACATTGCCGGGCAACCCCTCGGAAATCCCGCCGATCGCGGCATTGCCGGACTCACCGTCGTCGCCGTGGTGCGCGGGGAATCCGCGAACCCGGCACCGGCCGCAGACTTCAAGGTGTTCCCGGGCGACACCCTCGTCGTCGCCGGATCTCCCGAGAAGGTTGCCAAGGCCTTTGCCTTCTTCCGCACCGGTGAGCTCAAGACCAAGATCGTCAACGCGCCGCCCGGAGGCTAGCCGATGCACTTGGGCGAAGACCTCATCGTTCTCGGCACTCTGCTCGTCGTTGCGTATATTCTCGGTCGGTTGGGCAAAGTCATCGGCCTGCCGTCGATCCCGATCTACATGATCGTGGGGCTGCTCGCCAGCCCGTACAGCAATTTCTTCCCGCTCGATTTTCAGTCCGGCGATATTGAACTCATCGCGGTCTTCGGGCTCATCCTGCTCCTGTTCAGCCTCGGGCTCGAGTTCGACCAGGAAGAATTCTTCGGCAACGCCAAGACCCTGCTCATTTCCGGTGGCTCGTGGGTGCTCATCAACATGGGGGCCGGCTACGTCTTCGGCATGCTTGTGGGTTGGGGCCCGCGAGAGGCGCTGGTGATTGCGGGCATGACCGGCACGTCATCGAGCGCCATCATCACGAAGCTTCTCATTGAGCTGCGGCGACTCGCCAACAAAGAAACGCCGATGATCCTCGGCGTCACCGTGGTCGGCGACATTTTCATCGCCATTTACCTCTCCATCGTCTCGGTCGTGCTCAGTGGCAAGACCGAGGTGTGGCCGATTGTGCTGCAACTGTCGATCGCGTTCCTCTTCCTTGTGGTCATGTTCTCGCTGGCACGCTGGGGCGGCCGCGTCGTGTCCCGGCTGGTGCGCACCAAGGACGACGAGCTGTTCACCATCCTGTTTTTCGGCCTCGTTGTTCTCTTTGCCGGCATCGGCGAGATCATCGGGGTAACGGATGCGATCGGTGCGTTCCTGATCGGCGTCGTGCTCGGCGCGAGCAGCTACCGCGCAAAAATCGAACGTGTGGCGGTACCGCTGCGCGACATTTTCGCCGCCTTCTTCTTTCTCAACTTCGGTCTCGCGCTCAATATCGCCGAATTCGGCTCGGTCATCCTGATTGTGGTCATCGCCGTGGGCATGACCTTTGTGCTGAGCCTCGGCACCGGAGCGCTGCTCGCCTGGCTGCACAAGATGGGCCCGCGGGAGGCCCTCAACACCGCCGCGATCTTCGTGAACCGCGGGGAGTTCACCCTGATTCTCGCGACACTCAGCGTGAGCGCCGGGCTTGATTCGCGACTGCAGCCCTTCGCCGGGCTCTATGTGCTGGTCATGGCCATTCTCGGGCCGACGTTCGCGGGCAACTCCGAGAAGATCGGCGCGCTGCTCCGCGGGAGGCGGCCGGTGATCCCTCGTCGCCGACGCAACCGCATGCTTGACGAGGAGATAGCCCTCGTTGAGGCCGTGACCGAGGCCCAGGCCGCCGAGGCGCGCGCCCACGATGAACCGGAAGACACGCTCACGGTCACGCGCGGCACGGCGACGACGGAGCCCGCAGCATCCGTGCCGGATTCCCTCGACGCGGCCATGACCGCCATGCTCGAATTCGTCGAGGACCGGCCGGGCCCGAAACGTCCGAAACCGCCAGGGTCAACGTCCGACGTGGACCCCCTGGACAAACCGGCACCAAAACCACGAACGGGTGACTACACGTGATCGAGATGATGAGACGCCCACGGTGGGTTCTCGCCCTGCTGCTGGCCCTGGCGATAGCGGCGGGCTTCGCGGTGCTGGGGCACTGGCAGCTCGCTCGGGCCATTGAATCCGGCGTGGTCGTGGAACGCTCGACCGAGGTCGTGCAGCCGCTCACCGACGTGGTGCAGCCCAGCCGCGCGTCGACCCAGGTGTCCACGGGGCAGATGGTGACGTTTGAGGCCACCGTCGTGCCGGGTGACGAGCAGCTCATCAGCAAGCGCTTCAACGGTGACGAGTTGGGGTTCTGGGTCGTGAGCCATTACGTCACCACGCCGGATGCCGCCCACATCGCGGTAGCGCGCGGTTGGTCGGTCGACGAGGCCGGTGCGCGCGCCGTGATGGACGATCTCGCGCAGGATGCCGCCACGCCCGTCACGATTACGGGTCGCTTTCTGCCGGGCGAGGCTCCTGAGCTGCCCGACGCGGCCGGCCCCTCCAGCGTGCAGACGACGGTGGCGCCGTCGGCGCTCATCAACCTGTGGGCCAATTTCACCGACCAGCCCGTGTTCACGGGGTACATCGTGGATGCGGTGGCCCCGACCGGTCTCGCCACGATCGACTCCCCGGTTCCGGAGATCGGAGCCTCCCTCAACTGGCTCAACATCTTCTACGCGATCGAGTGGGTCGTCTTCGCCGGATTCGCCGTGTTTATCTGGTTCCGTCTCGTGCGCGACGCCGTCGAGCGCGAGCAGGAAGACGTGGAGGAGGCCGAGAAGGACGCTGCGGAAGCTCTCACCTCCGGCACGTAGAATTAGAGCATGCCTCGTTTACCCAAGCCCGCCGATATACCCAAGATTCCCGGTGCGCTCCGGCTCTACCAGGTGTCATCCGTCATTACGGGAGTGTTTCTGCTCCTGCTCTGCGCCGAGGTGATCGCCAAGTTCATCTACGGCTATGAGGTCGAGATGAATGGCGAGAACGGTTTTCTCGCACTGGTTCCGCGCGGAACGGTGGCCGCGGTCAACGTGAGCACCGCCATCCTCATCATGCACGGCTGGTTCTACGTGCTGTACCTGTTCGCCGACTTCCGCCTGTGGAGCATGATGCGCTGGCCGTTGTGGCGTTTGGCGCTCATGGCCCTCGGCGGCATTATTCCCACCCTGTCGTTCTTCCTTGAGGGCCCGTTCAGCCGCACGGTCAAGCGTTGCCTCGCCGAGAACGACGTGAATGCCGCAGCGCTCGCTGCAGAAAGTGCCGAGGCCCGTTCATGAGTGCCACTGACATAACAACGGATGCCCCGGCGATGGCCACCGCATCGGGCATCGACCGCCCGGTGCTCGTGGTGGACTTCGGTGCCCAGTACGCGCAGCTGATCGCCCGACGTGTGCGTGAGGCATCCGTTTATTCCGAGATCGTGGCGCACACCATCACGGCCGCCGAGATCACGGCGAAGAATCCGCTCGGCATTGTTCTGAGCGGTGGCCCGTCGAGCGTGTACGCCGAGGGCGCTCCCGCCTTCGACGCCGAGATCTTCGACCTGGGCATTCCCGTGCTGGGCATTTGCTACGGGTTCCAAGTGATGGCGACCGCCCTCGGTGGCACCGTCGCCCACACCGGCGCCCGCGAATACGGCTCCACCCCGGTGACCGTGAGCAACTCGAACAACGTGCTGCTCGCCGACCAGCCCGCCGATCAGACCGTGTGGATGAGCCACGGCGATTCGGTGGCCACCGCGCCGGCCGGCTTCACTGTGCTCGCCTCCTCGAGCTCCACCCCCGTCGCCGCGTTCGCGAATGACGAGCGTCGCCTGTACGGCGTGCAGTGGCACCCCGAGGTCAAGCACTCCGAAAACGGCCAGCACGTGCTCGAGAACTTCCTGCACCGCGCCGCCGGTATTCCCGCAGACTGGAACAGCGGCAACGTCATCGCCGAGCAGGTCGCCAAGATCCGCGCCCAGGTGGGCACCGGCAAGGTCATCTGCGGCCTCTCCGGCGGGGTCGACTCCGCCGTGGCTGCCGCCCTCGTGCACAAGGCCATCGGTGACCAGCTCGTGTGTGTGTTCGTTGACCACGGACTTCTGCGCCAGGACGAGCGCCGCCAGGTGGAGGAAGACTATGTCAAGGCCACCGGCATCCGTCTCGTGACCGTCGATGTGCGTGAGCAGTTCCTCACCGCGCTCGAGGGCGTGAGCGACCCGGAGACCAAGCGCAAGATCATCGGCCGCGAGTTCATTCGCACCTTCGAGCAGGCTCAGGCCGAGCTCATCAATGAGGCCGCCGAGATCGACGGCGACCCGATTCGTTTTCTTGTGCAGGGCACCCTGTACCCCGACGTCGTCGAGTCCGGCGGCGGCAGCGGCACGGCCAACATCAAGAGCCACCACAACGTGGGCGGGTTGCCCGAAGACCTGCAGTTCGAACTCGTTGAGCCGTTGCGAACCCTGTTCAAGGACGAGGTTCGCGCCATCGGCGCCGAGCTGGGCCTGCCGGCGGAGATCGTGCAGCGTCAGCCGTTTCCCGGACCCGGCCTGGGGATTCGCATCGTCGGTTCGATCAACCGGGAGCGTCTGGACCTGCTGCGCCAGGCGGATGCGATTGTGCGCTACGAGCTGACGGAGGCCGGTCTCGACCGCGAGATCTGGCAGTGCCCGGTCGTGCTGCTCGCCGACGTGCGCTCCGTGGGCGTGCAGGGTGACGGTCGTACGTACGGACACCCGATCGTGCTGCGCCCCGTGTCGAGCGAGGACGCCATGACGGCCGACTGGACCCGGCTGCCGTACGACCTGCTGGCCAGGATCTCCAACCGCATCACCAACGAGGTGCACGGTGTGAACCGCGTTGTTCTCGACGTCACGTCGAAGCCGCCGGGCACGATCGAGTGGGAGTAAGGTCGCGCTGATGTCGTCGTCAGCGCCCCCACGCGCTGGTCGAGCCTGTCGAGACCCCCTGGCGTGACCGAAGGACCGTCTCGAAAGAGGCGGTCCTTCGTTGTAGGGGTGGGGCGCAGGCACAGCGGCGGCTGCCGCGGCACCCGCCCGGCCCGCGGCACGCGGTGGAGCCCACGCGGCACGTCCTGCGACCCGGGGCACGCGTTGGGCCTGGTGCCACGAGTCGGAACAAGTGCCAGCGCCGCTGGCGGCTTTTCGATCCCCGGCTAGTCCTTGGGGGCGCGGAAGTAGCGGCGCACGGCGATGATGACGATGCCCGTGAGCGCGCCGACCGTGATGACGGCGCTGACGACGTAGCCGACGGTGGCCGTGGTGCCGGCGCCCTCGCTGAGGAGCAGTGCGGGTAGTTCCGTGAAACTCATACGTCTATTCCACCACCGTTGGCCCGGTCTTCGAAACCGCGGACGTAAAACTACCTGAGCACCGGTCGTGGTCGGTGCTGCACCCGGCACGGAAATTGCCGCAGGTGAGCCCGATGTGATCGTGCGGCCACCGGCAACCGTCGCGCACGCATATGCAAGTGGATGCCCGACGCCCGTGACTACGGTTGAAGAAAACTACCGGACTCACTGTGGAGGACACATGAACAGCTTCGAGAGCCTTCTCGCGACGATCACGCCGACGTCAGGACCGACGAGAGAGATTCTCGATCCTGCGACCGGGGAACTGGTCGGCTCGGCCCCCATTCACACCATCGATGACCTCGACCGGGCGGTTGCGGCCGCCGTGGCGGCCCAGCCGGCCTGGGCGGCGCTGGGGCACGCAGCCCGCAGCGAAACCCTCATGCGGGTGGCGGACGCGATCGACGCTGCGGCCGAGCCGCTGGCCGAACTTCTCTCCCGCGAACAGGGCAAGCCCCTGAACGGTCCGAACGCCCGCTTCGAGCTCGGCGGGGCCTCCGCGTGGCTGCGTACGGCCGCCAGCACGCCGCTGGAGACCGAGGTCGTCGTCGATGACGATTCAACGCACGCCGTGATGCACTATCGCCCGATCGGTGTGGTCGGCGCGATCGGCCCGTGGAACTGGCCGATGATGATCACGATCTGGCAGATCGCCCCGGCGCTGCGCATGGGCAACGCTGTCGTCGTCAAGCCGTCCGAGTACACCCCGCTGAGCGTTCTCGCGCTGGTCGCCGTGATGAACCAGGTGCTGCCGGCGGGTCTGGTCACCGTCGTCTCCGGTGATCGCGAGGTCGGGGCGCGCCTGTCCTCACACCCTGACATCGGCAAGGTCATGTTCACCGGGTCGACCGCGACCGGCAAGGCCATCATCCGCAGCTCCGCCGACACCGTCAAGCGACTCACGCTCGAACTCGGGGGGAACGACGCCGGGATCGTGCTGCCGGATGCCGACCCGACCGCCATCGCCGAGGGCCTGTTCTGGGGAGCCTTCATCAACACCGGTCAGACCTGCGCCGCACTCAAGCGTCTCTATGTGCACGACGACATCTACGAGGACGTGTGCACGGCACTGACCGCGGTCGCCGCAGCCATACCGATGGGCGTGGGGGTCGACGAGAACAACCTCCTCGGCCCGCTGCAGAACAAGGCGCAGTTCGACATCGTCGCCGGCCTCGTCGATGCTGCGAAGGCATCCGGTGCCCGAGTGCTTCTCGGCGGCAACCCCGTTGCCGGAGCGCCCGGGTACTTCTACCCGACCACCCTCATCGCTGACATCGACAATGACAACCCCCTCGTGGCCGAGGAGCAGTTCGGCCCCGCGCTGCCGATCATTCGCTACAGCAGCGTCGACGACGCCATTGCGATGGCGAACGGCGTGGACGTCGGCCTGGGCGGTTCGGTCTGGTCCGCCGACGTGGCGAAGGCGCGTGAGGTCGCCGCACGTATGGAGACGGGAACCGTGTGGATCAACTCGCACGGCGGTGTGCACCCGATGATCCCGTTCGGTGGCTCGAAGCAGTCTGGTTACGGCCTCGAGTTCGGCGTCGACGGTCTCAAGGCGCTGGGCGTGCCGCAGGTGATCAACGGCTGAGTTCCACGATTGCCGTTTGATGGCCGGGACCGGGGAACCGGTCCCGGCCATCTGTTCGCCTAGACGGCGAACATCACCACCATCGCCGCGGCACCCACGAGTTCGGCGGCCAGGTCGGCACGGTGAAGCCGCCCGTGGCGCACGCCGGAGGTGGCGCCGTGACCGCTCCGGACAGACCGAACGAGACGCGTGGCCCACCAACCGACGGCGACCGCGAAGAACACCACCCCGAGAGCGCCCAGGTCGAGCGTCCACCCACCCACCGGCAGACTGAAGGCCTCGTCGTGCTGCGCATGCGCGGCGGCCAGCTTTTCGCCGGTCGCCTGAACAGCGCTCGCCGCGGGATCGAGAACACCGGCCGTGATCATGGAGGCAGCCATGAAAGCCGTGGCCGCCATCATCGTGCCGTGGTAGAGGCACGTGGCGCGGCCGGCTCGTCCCGCGCAGCTGGCGCGGGACGAGGGATGAACCGTGGCCTGGATGGCGAACCACCAGGTGGCGGCGGCGAAGACGACAACGGTGGGAAGCACGGGCCAGGCCGCTCCGGACAGCATGGCCAGCATGGTGCCCGACATCAGGGATTTCAGCCCGAAGTCGATACGGGCATGCGGTGACGGGCTGCCGGCGGCGCGCGCGAGTGAGTACAGGAGCGCCGCCAGCAACAGCACGGAGACGGCGGCACGGAGAACAACATTGTCAACCATTGCGACCTCGGGTCTCGGTGCTAAGGGTGGCTCAGCAGGGGCAGTGACCGTCGTCGGCCGGCGTGTTTGCCGGAACATCGAGCACGGGGCTGCGGTCGAAGAATCCCTCGGGTCGCAGCTTGAACCCCGCCGTGTCGACCGGCATGATCGGCCAATCCTCGACGCGGGGAAAGTGCGTCAGACCAAACGTGTGCCACACGACGATGTCCTGGCCGTCGATGTCCCTGTCCTGTTTCACGTACGACGGCAGCCCGGCCCCTCCAGCATGCTGGTTGACGAAATCACCGGTTGGGTAACGCTCCGTCTCGGCGAAGCGGGTGACCCACAGGTCCTTCGTGGCGAACGCGGCACGCTTGGCCACGGAGGAGTCCGCGTCCGCGAGCAACGTTGGCTGCCCTTCGGGATAGAGCTTGTAACCCACGGGTTCGCCCAGACGGTTGAGGCTGCTCGGGTTGGAGATGAGCCAGGTGCGCCCGCTGCGCATGTCCGCCTCGCGGATGGCTTCGGATTCCCGTGCCAAAAGGGTGCGCTTGCGGGAGAACGCGTTTCCTCGCTCGTTTCCCACACCCATGGGCACGCGTACAGCCTCCTCTTCTTCGACGCGGTTGCCCAGCCCGTCGATGGCCATGTCGAGGCGGGCGCTGAACAGGTGCTGGTGGAAGGGAGCGCCCAGGCCCGGGGCGAGTTCGGAGGCGTAGGGGTAGCCCTTGCCCGGGTAGGCGCTCGTGAACACGACGCCGGTTGCTTTGGCCTCGAACTCGATCGTGCCGTCGAGGTACAGGTACCAGTAGAAGCCGTAATCGTAGTTGCCCACGGTGGTGAAGAACGAAATCACGAGGCGGCGATTGCGCCTGGTGTAGTCGATGCCGCTCCACAGATCGCTGTGCTTGGCCAGGACGCCCCAGTCCTCTTCGTGCATGCAGATGCCGTTGCGGATCTCCCGCGGGTTTCCGAAGCCGTCGGTGATGACCGGGCTCAGATACGTGATGTCTCCCAGGCAATCGCAGCCGAGTTCGAGTGAGTTGGCGTACTGGCCGACCAGGTACTCGCCGGTGTCGAAGTAGTTCTGCCAGGACCGCACGGGTGCCGGGTCGCCGTAGGGGACGACCATTTCGGCGATGGAGGCGCGACGGATGATCGGGCGCCGCACTCCGGCGTCGTCGAAGCCGATGTTGTGCAGCACGACGCCTTCTCGGACGTCAAAGCCCACGTCGAGGCTCCACTTCTCCCACTCGATGTGGTTGCCCCCCGTCACCGTGAAGCTCGGGCCTTCCGGTTGCGTGATGCTGATGGGCTTGAGGGTGTCACGCAGCGGCCCGGTGAGTGCGGGGTCAGTGTAGTTGCCGTGCTCGGCCGGGATGGGAACGACGCCGTAGTCAATGACCTGGTCGACGGTCTTGCCGACGACGTCGACGTAGGCCACCAGCCCGTCAATCGGGTGCGCCCAGGCGCTGTCCTCGGGAAAATTCTGCACGAAGGCGAGACCGCGAAGAATACGCCGCCCCTTCTCCTCCGGGTACTCGAATACGCCGGCCGACAGCGGGGCCACACGCACCGTTGCCACATCAAGGCCTCGTGCGGACAGCGCCGCGAGCCAGCGCTCATCCTGGGAGAGGATCTCTTCGACGCTCCCGAACTCCTCCTCGAGGACCGGCAATTCGCCCATCGTCCCGGTGTCGAGCGACATGATGGATTCCACGGTTCCCAGGGTCGCCGACACGGTGACGTCCGTGGGGGCGGAACCGGAAAGATCGTGCAGGAAAACCCGAAAGCGGCGGTCCACAGTGAGGGCCTCGGTGCCGCGCGGGGGATCGAGCAGCCCAAGGTAGGCAACCCGGACGCTGTCGCCGAGCAGGCCCGCCTCGGAGAGCACCGTTCGTACCTGGAGAACCTCGGCGGCTGTCGGGAGCGCGTACGCCCCCGCCGCGGTCGTTGTGGGGGGAGTGGTAAGCGATGCGGAGGTCATGGGTACCCTTTCCGGACTGTCATAGGCCGAATTCACGTATTTTTCTATGGTTGTAGAAGAATAAGGCTCAGTAAGCTCGGAAGGCAAGCATCCATTTGCCGGAACGGATTGCGCACCGCCGCAGAAGGGACACAATGCCGAAAGTTGTCAATCACGATCAGCGCCGCACCGCACTGGTCGAAGCCACCTGGCGCATCATCGCCCGGCTCGGTATCGAGGGCACCACCATGCGTCAGATTGCCGCCGAGGCGGGATTCGCCAATGGCGCGCTCAAACCGTACTTTCCCACCAAAGACGACCTGCTCTCCTTCGCCTTCGGCCACGTCTTCGGTCAGACCAGCCAGCGGATGCTCGACGTCACGGCCGACAGGACCGGTCTCGCCCGGCTGCGCGCCTACTGCCATGAGATCCTCCCGCTCGACGACACTCGCATCAGCGAGGCG
Organism: Cryobacterium psychrophilum; assembly: GCF_004365915.1. Lineage (NCBI taxonomy): Bacteria > Bacillati > Actinomycetota > Actinomycetes > Micrococcales > Microbacteriaceae > Cryobacterium > Cryobacterium psychrophilum. The sequence goes on along the minus strand of NZ_SODI01000001.1, from coordinate 1,387,813 downwards.
CGGATCGTCATTCCCTTCTGGCAGCGGGCGCTCACGGATCCGGCCAAGGCGAACCTGCACAACATGGCGATGCAGGAGTGGCGTCAGGCACTACAGGCATGTCTGACGCAGGCGCGGGAGGCCGGTGAAATCCACACGACGTTAGTGGACGACGATATTGTCGGACACCTGATGACGGTCGTCCTCGGGGCCCAGATCACGGCGTTGCTCACCCCGGCGGAGCATTCACCGGAGCGGCTGATCAGCCAGCTGGACGGCTACCTGAAACTGCTGGTTTCGGGCGACTGAACACCATCCCTTTTTTCGACGTGTGTCGAAAATAGGTGACAATTGCCGCCATCGCGACTATGTTGCTGTCAATGCGAGTACGCGTAACGGCAAAGGAGCTCCCGTGAAAATGGTGATCGAATCCGCCACCACCTTCGGGGGCTTCGAGCCTGTGCGGAACGCCCGTGCCGACACGTTCGCGCACTGGCGCACGCTGGTCTCCGACTCCTTCGTGCCGCTTGACGTGCGTTCGGAAGCCGACGAATTCAGCGGCACCCTCCGTGCGAGAGTGCTCGACGAGTTGTCGATCGTGGAAGTGACGGCCACCGGGCACCAGGTGCTGCGCACGCCGGCCCTGATTGCACGGTCGGAGCGGCAATACTTCAAGCTCAACCTGCAATTGTCCGGTCACGGCATCCTGGTCCAGGACAACAGGGAGGCGACACTGCGCCCCGGCGACATCGCCGTGTACGACACGAACCGGCCGTACACCCTGGCCTTCGAACAGGACTTTCGCACGCTCGTGCTCATGTTCCCCCACGATGCACTCGACCTCCCGGTAGATTCCGTCGCCCAGCTCACCGCCGTTCGGATGGCCGGCGACGTGGGCCTCGGTCGCATGATCAGCCCCTTCATGGTGCAGCTGGTCGAGAATCTCGAGGCGCTGTCCGGCGCGACCGGCCACCGGCTGGCGTACAACGCCGTCGACCTGATCGCCACGATGTTCGAGAACGAGCTCAGCATTCGCCGCCAACCGATACCCGGCACCCACGCCGATATGCTCGCCGTCACGCGCAAATACATCGAAGCCGAACTGGGCGATCCTGGACTGTCTCCGGCCGGGATCGCGGCGGCACATTTCATTTCCACCCGGCACCTGCACAGTGTGTTCCATGAAGCAGACACCACGGTGTCAAGCTGGATCCGGCGCCGGAGGCTGGAGCGCTGCCGTCGCGACCTGCGGGACCCGATCCTGGCCGACCGCCCCATTGGTGCCATCGCGGCCCGTTGGGGCTTCCTGGATGCCGCCCACTTCAGTCGAATATTCCGGGCGGCCTTCGGAGAGCCGCCCACCGCCTACCGGCGCGGTTAGCCCGCTCCCCGTCGTGAGGTTTCGCTGAACGTCAAGTTTCGTTCCCGCAACGCCAAGTCTGTGACGGGATTGTCGACCAGAGTCGTAGTACTGGCTCTCGTGCGAGGGAGCCGCTCAACGAGGAGCACACATGACAACTACACCCACCACGCCACAGGCGGACGCCTCATCATCCCTGCGAACCGGGCGCCTGGGCGTCATCGGCATCGTCTTCTTCGTGGTCGCAGCTGCGGCCCCGCTCGTCGGCATGACCGGCGCCGTTCCGGTTGCGATCGTGCTCGGCAACGGTACCGGCGCCCCCGGCGCCTATCTCGCCGTCGGCCTGACGCTCCTGCTCTTCAGCGTTGGCTACGCCGCCATGAGCCAGCGGGTCACCAACGCCGGTGCGTTTTTCGCCTACATCGGTCGCGGGCTGGGCAAGCACCTCGGCAGCGCCTCGGCCTTCGTGTCGATCCTCGCGTACCTCGCCATTCAGCTGGCCATCTATGGCTTCTTCGGGGGACTCATGTCCGCCCAGGTGGGGCTGCTTCCCTGGTGGGCCTGGACGCTCCTGGCCTGGGGCGTTGTCACCCTGCTCTCCCTGCTCAGCGTGGACGTCGGGGCCAAGGTACTCGGACTGCTCATGCTGCTCGAACTCGCCGCGCTGGTCGTCACGGCGGTGGCGATCCTCGTGGATGGGGGCCCGGAAGGACTCAATTTCGCGGCGTCCTTCAGCCCGGGGGCGATCATTGCTGGCGGGCTCGCGGGATCGGCGGGCATCGCGTTCGCGTTCGCGTTCGCCTCGTTCATCGGCTTCGAGGCCACGGCAATCTATGGGGAGGAATCGAAAGACCCGAAAACGGTTGTGCCGCGGGCGACCTATCTCGCCGTCGGCGTGATCACGGTTCTGTTCGCCATGACCGCGTTCGCCATGGTCACCGGGCTCGGTGCCTCCACGGTGGTGGAGAGGACGGTGGAGCTGTCAAGCCTGGACGGGGTGCCGCTGGCCGATCCGGCCGCCGTGCTCTTCGGCCTCGCGACCCAGTACGTGGGACCGTGGATGGCGACGGTAATGGGCATCCTCGTGCTGTCGAGCCTGTTCGCCGGGTTGCTGGCCTTCCAGAACGCCGCCGGTCGGTACCTGTTCGCCCTCGGGCGCGGCGGTGCGCTGCCCCGGCCGCTCGGCCGCGTCAACAAGCGCGGGGCCCCGAGCGCGGCATCGCTCGTGACCTCGGCCGTGACCGGCGCTGTCATCATCACGTTCGCGCTCTTCCAGCTCGACCCGGTGCTGAACCTCTTCTACTGGTTCAGCGGGCTCGCCGTGGTGGCAATCGTGCTCATTGAGATCCTGGTCTGCATCGCGGTCATCGTCTACTTCCGCCGGAATCGGGGTTCGGAAAACCTGTTCCAGACCGTCATCGCTCCGGTACTGGCCGCCGCCGGACTCATCATGGGTGAGTACCTGTTGATGAGCCGCTTCGGGCTGCTCGCCGGCACCGTCGTCGAGGGTGTGGACCCGACGGTGACGGCGTGGGGGTTGAGTCCCCTGGGCTGGGTGCTCGTGAGCCTGCCGTTCGTTCTTCTGCTGGTCGGGTACCTCTGGTCGGCGCTGTCGAGAAGCGAGAACGAGGCCCTGGTCAAGGACGTACTGTCCTGAGAGATGCTTCGGTAAGCATGGGTACACGAAAGCGGGGCCGGTCCAGATGGACCGGCCCCGCTTTCGTCGTTCTAATCGCGAGCGATCGCGAAGATGCGCAGCATCTCGATGTAAAGCCACACGACCGTGAGCACGATGCCGAAGGCGGCGCTCCAGCCGTACTTACGCGGAACACGGTTGTTCACGCCCTTCTGCACGAAGTCGAAGTCGAGCACAAGGGAGTACGCGGCCATCACCACGGCGAGCACGCCGATGATGAGCCCGAGCGGAATGCCGAAGAACTCCTGGCTGCGCAGACCGAAAGCTTGGTCGGTCCCGCCGAAGATCATCATGCCGACGTTGATCAGCGAGAAGACGCCGTAGCCGACCATCGCGATGGTGAAGACCTTGGTGGCCTTCTTCGACGCGCGAATCTTGCCGCTGCGGAACAGCGCGAGGGTCACGCCGACCACCACGAGGGTGGCCAGTACGGCCTGCACCACAACGCCGGGGTACATCGCCTCGAAGATATTGGAAATGCCACCGACGAAGAGTCCCTGCGCACCGGCGAACATGAGGATGAGCGGAGCGGACGGCTCCTTCTTGAACGTGTTGACGAGTCCGAGCACGAGTCCGATGATGGCACCCGGGATCACCAGGATCGGGGCGATCCAGCCGATGGCCGCCGCCACGAGCAGCAGCGCGAAGCTGAGGCCTGTCTTGCCGATGGTGTCTTCGTATGTCATGCGGTCGGTATTCTGCGAACCTGCCGAAGGCTGGTCGTACATCGTCTGCAGGTCGTTATCGGAAAGAGCCTTCGACGACGCCAATGCGCCCGGAGCGCCGAACGCGGCGTTGCGGGAGAAAGCGGGGTTGGAGGATGCCATGGGGTACGTAACTCGCAATCAGCTGTGGTGTTCGGGGCGCCCGAAAATGGGCGTGCCTCCAACCTATCCGAACCGGCATGGAATGTGCTGGGGATCAGCTGCTTAGCCGGTGACAGTGCGCAGCTCGGTGCGCGTGCGCAACCAATTCTCCATCCACACGGACAGCCAGGCTCCGGCCACGGTGGCGATGGTGCCAAGGAGGAGCGCCAGCAGGTTCTGGTCATAGTGCGATAGTTCGGTCTTCACGCCCACACTCGCCATGACCGGCAGCAGGATCGTGACGTAGGTGGCCAGCGGTCGGCGTCGCACGAGCAGCCAGCCGCCGAGCAGGATCGTGAACGCGCCGACGAAGTCCACGCCACCGAGCAGAATCACGCCGGCGAGCAGGCAGGGGAACAACACGACCAGACGGCGCCACAGCGGGCCGGGCAACAGCATCCAGCCGATGCCCTGAACGAGGGGGCCGATTGCCAGAAACCACAGGCTGTAGGTGCTCGACAGGCTGGTGGCTCCCACACCGAGGCAGACGAGCAGCAGCCCCCCTGAGAGTCGAACCGGCGAGCGACGCCAACCGTCGCGGGGGGAAGGCAGGGGCTCTGTCCAAATGGTCACGCACCGATTGTGACAGGTGCGGCTAGCCTTGGTAGATGCACACGTTGGTCATCGGGCACCGCGGGGCCAGCGGCTACCGCCCCGAGCACACTCGGGCGGCCTACGATCTGGCGTTCGGGCTCGGTGCCGACGCGGTCGAACCCGACGTTGTCGCCACCCGGGACGGCGTGCTCGTGGTGAGGCACGAGAATGAGATTTCCGGCACAACGGATGTCGAGGCCCGGCCCGAATTCGCCCACCGCCGCACCGAGAAACTCATCGCCGGCGCCCACCTCACCGGCTGGTTCACCGAGGACTTCACCTGGGCGGAACTGGCGACGCTGCGCGCCCGCGAGCGCATGCCGAAGACGCGCCGCTCGAACGCGAGTTTCGACGGGGAGCAGCCGATTCTGCGCCTGAGAGACGTGTTCGCGTTGGTCGACGCCGCGGCCGAGAGCACTCCGCGACCCCTCGCCGTCGTGGCCGAGATCAAACACGCCACCTACTTCGCGTCGATCGGGCTTCCCCTCGATGAGCTGTTCGCCGCCGAGGTTGAGGCCGCGGGCTGGAATGATGGCCGGCTCGTGACGGAGAGCTTCGAAGTTGGCGTGTTGAGCCAGCTGGCCGCGCGCGGCATCCGGGGGAATCGAATCTTTCTGCTGGAGAACGAGGGCCAGCCGCACGACGAGATTGCCCGCCATGGCACCGAGGGCGCGCACTATGCGCACTACCTCACGCCCGGCGGCCTGGCCGGCCTCGGCGAGGCGGTGCAGGGGGTGAGCGTACACAAGTCCCGCATTCTGAAAACGGATGCCGCCGGAAACGTCTCCGGCGCCACGACCCTGGTCGACGAGGTGCACGCGGCGGGACTCACCGCGTTCTGCTGGACCCTGCGCCCCGAGAACCGGTTCCTGGCGCAGAGCTCCCGTCGGGGCGGCCGCGCGTCGCACTGGGGCAACTGGCAGCAGGAATTTCGCACGATTCTCGGAAGCGGGATCGACGGAGTCTTCGCCGACCACCCCGACCTCGCCGTGCACGTGCGCGACGCGCCGAAGCCCGGCCCCGAGTAGCCAATACAAGTCTTCCTGAGCCCGCGTCGGGGGCATCGCCTAGAATTGCCAGTGATATGACGACGCCTTCCTCGAGCCCCACGCCTTCGTCCACGCCGATCATCGTGGATGCCCCCGGCCACCCCGCGTTGGGCGGTGCGGCCGGCTCGGAACGCACGAGCCCACTGCTCGACGGGCTCAACCCCGAGCAGCGCGAGGCCGTGGAGTACCGCGGCCAGGCCCTGCTCATCATCGCCGGCGCCGGGTCGGGCAAAACGAGCGTGCTCACCCGCCGGGTGGCGAGCCTGCTCGAAACCCGCGACGCGTGGCCGAGCCAGATCCTCGCCATCACGTTCACCAACAAGGCCGCCGCCGAAATGCGCGAACGAGTGCAGGCCATTCTCGGTCAGGGCTCGGAGGGCATGTGGATCTCCACGTTCCACTCCTCCTGCGTGCGCATCCTGCGCCGCGAAGCCGAAAGCGTCGGGCTCTCCAAGACCTTCAGCATCTACGACTCCGCCGACACCAAGGTCACGCTCAAACGCATCATTAAATCGCTCAACGCCGATACCCTCGGTTTCACGCCCGGCAACGTGTCGTCGAAGATCTCCAAGTACAAAAACGAGCTGGCGGATGCCGACTCCTACGCCCGCAACGCCAACATGAGCGACCCACAAGAGGTCATGTTCGTGGAGATCTTCCGGCAGTACACGAGCCGCCTGCGTGCCGCGAGTGCTCTCGACTTCGACGACCTCATCGGTGAGACCGTGTACCTGTTCCGGGCCTTCCCCAAGGTCGCCGCGCTCTACCGTCGCCGGTTCCGGCACCTTCTGGTCGACGAGTACCAGGACACCAACCACGCCCAGTACGCCCTCATTCGCGAACTCACCCGTCCCGTCGCATCGGAGCTCGCGGAGGAGATGGACCGCGACGGCGTGCACGTGCGCGGACTGCGAGACGCAACCGGCGCCATCCCCGGCGCCTCGCTCACCGTCGTGGGCGACTCCGACCAGTCCATTTACGCCTTCCGCGGCGCGGACACCCGCAACATCAGCGGTTTCGAACAAGACTTCCCGGGCGCCAGGGTCATTCTGCTCGAGCAGAACTACCGCTCCACCCAGAACATCCTGAGCGCGGCGAACGCCGTGATCGGCCATAACTTCGACCGCAAGGAGAAGAAGCTGTGGAGCGCGGGCGGCGACGGTGAGAAGATCACCGGTTACACGGCGTACTCCGGGCACGACGAGGCACAGTTCGTCTCGGACGAGATCGAGGCGCTGCACTCGGCCGGCATGGCGTACCGCGACATGGCCGTGTTCTACCGCACCAACGCGCAGACGCGTGCGCTCGAAGAAATCCTGGTGCGCTCGGCCACGCCCTACCGTGTGGTCGGCGGCACCAAGTTCTACGAGCGGGCCGAGATCAAAGACGCCCTCGCGTACCTCATCTCGGTCGCCAACCCGGTGGACGAACTCGCCCTGCGCCGCATCCTCAACACCCCCAAGCGCGGGATCGGCCCGGCCACCGAGACGGCGATCTCGAGCTTTGCCGACGACAACGGACTCACGTTCCGCCAGGCCATGCGTAACTGCAGTGCGCTGGGGCTCGGCCCGAAGGTGACCAACGCCATCCTGCAGTTGTCCGAGCTGCTCGACTCCGCCGCGCTCACCCTCGACCCGGAGAACCCGGCCGGGCAATCGAATGTGTCAGAGGTGCTTGAGTTTCTGCTCGAGGGCAGCGGACTGCTTTCGGTGCTGCGCAAGAGTCGCGACCCGCAAGACGAGGCCCGCGCCGAGAACATTGAGGAGCTCGTCGCCCAGACGAAGGACTTCAACAAGGAGAACCCCGACGGGGGCCTTGTTGACTTTCTCACCCAGGTGTCACTCGTGGCCGCCGCCGATGACCTCGACGACGTCTCGGGAACGGTGTCGCTCATGACCCTGCACACGGCGAAGGGCCTCGAATACGACGCGGTGTTCCTCACCGGTGTCGAGGAGGGGCTGCTGCCCCACCAGATGTCGGCCAACGAACCCGGCGGCCCCGCCGAGGAACGCCGACTCTTCTACGTGGGCATCACCCGTGCCCGCAAGCGCCTCTATCTCTCCCTCGCCATGACCCGGGCGCAGTTCGGTGACATCAACGTGGCGATGCCGAGCCGGTACCTGCAGGAGATCCCGGCCGAACTCATCGACTGGAAGCAGTCACCGGGCATGGCGAACAGTCGCGGCGGCACGCAGCCGCGCGCGCTCAACGCCCGCCGTGACGGCTTCGGCGGCCGCAGCAAGGAGCAGGCCGGCCTTCCGCCGGCAACGCCCAAGCCGAAGACCGCGTGGGCAAACACCATCACCGGAACCGTGCGCGACAACGGGGGCCTTGAGCTCGCGGCGGGCGACCGCATCCGTCATCATGATTTCGGCGAAGGCCGGGTGAACCAGGTGACCGGTGAGGGCACCAAGCGCATCGCGCATGTACAGTTCGACACCTCGGGGGCAAAGAAGCTGCTGATCAAGATCGCGCCCATCGAGAAGATCTAGTGGCGAACCCGGCGGCACGGGACCCCGCCGAGGGCGCCCGGCGCTCGGGTCCGGAGACGCTCGCGCAGTGGGTTCGGTCGCTGCGGGCGTTCCACTTTGAGGTGGCGTCGCGTGCGGCGCTCTCCGTGGCCCTTCCGCTGGTCGTGCTGCTGCTCACCGACCACCTCGATTGGGCTGCGTACGCCGCGTTCGGCGCCATGACCTCGCTTTTCGGTCGCAACGAACCTTACCGAGTACGGATGCGCACGGTCACCGTGGCCGCGCTCCTCATGTTGACCTTCATCACGTTCGCGCTTGTGCTCGCGGTCGCGCAGGCGCCGTTGTTCGTGCTCACCCTCGGGCTCGTGGCCGTGCTCGCCGTGGGCATTATTGTGGCGTCCACGGCCGGCCTTTTTCCGGCCACACCCGTGTTTTTCGTGTTCGGCTACGCGGTGGTCGCGCAGCTACCCACTCCCGGCGACGAGTTCTGGCCGCGGTTTCTTGTGGCCGTCGCCGCCGCGAGCTTCGCGTGGACGCTCACCATGTCGGGCTGGCTGCTGCGCCGTGTCGCGGGCGAGCGGTCCGACGCCCTGTTCAAGAACCTGCTGTACGGCGCGCTCGTACGTCCCGCTGCCTATCGAGACCGCCGGGTGTGGTTCTCCGTCGCGCAGAACGTGGTGGGCGCCCTGCTGGCCGGCGGCCTGGCCATGGCGGCCGGCATCGGGCATCCGTATTGGGCGGTTGTGAGCGTCGTGGCCGTGCTGCCGCCGCCGGGTGCCGCCCACTCGGTGTCGCGGGCGTTCCACCGCATCATCGGAACCGCAATCGGCGTCGTCATCGCCGGGCTTGTGCTGGTTCCCGGCCCGCCGGTGTTCGTGCTCATCGCCGTGATAGCCATCTGCCAGTTCGGCGCCGAGATGCTCATTGGTCGGCACTACGGTGCCGCGTTGCTGTTCGTCACGCCGCTCGCCCTCACCGTGGTGCACCTCACGAGCCCGGCGCCGGTGCACACGCTGCTCATCGATCGCGTCATCGAGACCACGCTCGGCGGCGGAATCGCCCTCGCGATCGTGCTGCTCGTACAGGCGGCCGCGCGTCGCAGAAAGCCTCGCCCCCCGCTGTCCTGAGTGGCGCGGTCCACCCGATCGAGGATGCCGGGGAGCCACCGCTGGCGTTCGGCGGCACGCCCCTTGTCTCCTCGGAACGGCCGGGGTACCGTGGTCGGCGCACGTGCGACTTTGCGCTGAGGAGGTACGACCATGAGTGATCCCGACAAATTCTGGAGTGACGACGATCGTGTCGTCGACGACATCGGAGCGGCGGTCGATGACCTCGATTTCGGCGTTGCCAAGCCCGACGAGGAGGGCTTCGACGCCGACGAGCGCGAGGTAGGCCTGGCCCCCGACGACGATCGCGAAGAAGGCCCGGCCCCCGACGACGTGCCCTAACGCGCCCACGTCGCGCCCGGCGCCCGGAGGGACTCCTGCGCAGCCTGCGCCGATACACAGGCTACTCACAGGCAATCGATAGCGACTCGAATGCTCACGGCTCGATGCTCTACTCATGAGCCTCGATACCCGCAAACCCCGCACCTCGGTTGTACGAGGGCGTCTTGTGCACCCGGCCTACCCGAAGCGGATGCGCCTGGCCGGCCGACTGCAGGTCGCCTGCATCACCTCCGTTGCCGTCGTCATCGCCATCTTCCTCGCCGATGGGGGCGTCGGCCGGTTCGGTACCGCAGCGGACGCCTTCACGTCGCTCGGCATCCTCTCCGGACTCGTGGGAACAGACCTGCTCCTGATCATGATGGTTCTGGCGGCGCGGCTCCCTCCGATCGACCGTGCCTTCGGGCACGACCGGGCGATGGCCCTGCACCAGTCACTCGGCAAGCCGACGCTGTACCTGATTCTTGCCCACGCCGCCCTGCTGATCACCGGCTATGCCCTGCTCGAAAACATCAACGTCTTCGCCGAGACCTGGAGCATGCTCACGACCCTGCCGGACATGCCGCTCGCCTTCATCGGCTTCGGGCTCATGATCCTCGTCGTCGTGACCAGCGTCGTGGTCGTGCGGCGCAGGTTTCGATATGAGGCGTGGCACGCCGTGCACGTGCTGTCTTATGCCGCGGTTCTCGTCGCGATTCCGCACCAGCTGAGCGTCGGGGCCTTGCTGTCTGACGGCACGATCGCGCACTACTATTGGCTCGCGCTCTACAGTGCCGTCGCCGGCTCGATTGTGCTGTTTCGGTTCGTGCTCCCGGTCTGGCGCTCACTGCGCCATGGCCTGGTCGTCGACAGCATCGACCACGTGGCACCGGGCGTGGTCTCCATCAGCCTCACCGGGCGGCACCTCAACCAGCTGCGCGCGATATCGGGCCAGTTCTTCATTTGGAGATTCTGGGCGAAGGGATTGTGGTGGCAGGCGCATCCGTTCTCTTTGTCGGCGGCGCCCAACGGTCGGTCGCTGCGCATCACCGTGCGCGGCCTCGGCGACGCCTCGGCCGAACTGCCGCGATTGCGCCGGGGGACCAGGGTCAGTTTCGAGGGCCCCTACGGACTCTTCACCGAAAACGCTCGCACCTCGCCCCGCGTGGTGTTGATCGCCGCCGGCATTGGCGTGGCGCCGATTCGGTCGCTGCTTGAGACCGTGTCTTTCGCTCCCGGCAACGCCACGGTGATTCTTCGGTCCCACGCAGCCGGCGACACCTACCTCGTCGACGAATTAACGGACCTGTGCCGGGTGCGCGGGGCAGAGCTGCGCATCATTGCCGGCAGAAGGCCCGAGGGCATCAGCAGCTGGCTCCCCGCCGACGCCGCTCGGGCCGGAACCACCCTCCGCACGATCGTGCCCGAAATCAAGCACTCCGACATCTACATCTGCGGGCCGCGGCCCTGGACCGACGCCGTCGTGCGGGACGCCCGTTCTGGCGGAGTTCCCAAGGAGCAGATCCACTACGAAAGGTTTGACTGGTGAGAGCACGCGCCGTGATGGCCGCCGCCGCCGCGTCCCTGGCGGTCATGGGAATCGGCCTCGAGCTGGGCATGGGCCAGATCAATGCCACGCAGAACCTCGCCGGACCCGTCGGGAACGCGACAACCCTGACCACGTCGGGGGCGGCTCCCGCGGCGACAGCCACGCCGACACCCACGTCGTCAGCGGATGCCGGCGGCACAGCCGTGAGCGACGCCGCGGCATCCGGAACCTTCGCCGGATCGAGCGTCCAGACCCGATTCGGAAACATGCAGGTCTCGGTCACCATCGACGCCGGCGCGATCACCGAGGTGACGGCCCTGCAACTGACCAACCACGACGGCCGCTCGGTGCAGATCAGCAACTATGCCGCGCCCATCCTGCGCTCAGAGGTGCTGTCGGCGCAGTCGGCGAACGTGAAGGGTGTCAGCGGCGCAACCTACACGAGCAGTGGCTACCTGCAATCGCTGCAGTCGGCCCTCGACTCTGCCGGGTTCTAGGCCGGACCCTGCTACTCCAGGCCGAGCAGGCGGTGGTCGGGGTCGAGGGTGCTCAGCAGGCGACCACAGATGTCGCTGAGTTGCGTCACCTGGCGGGCCGTGAGCGGGTCGAACACGACCGTACGCACCTCCTCGACGTGCCCGGGAGCGCTCGCCACGACCTTCGCCCATCCCTCCTCGGTGAGATTCGCCACGGAGGCTCGGGCGTCCCTCCTCGACGCGCAGCGCGTGAGAAACCCCTGCCGTTCGAGCCGGGCCAACACATGGGACAGTCGGGAGAGTGAGGAGTTCGTTCGCGAGGCGAGTTCGGTCAGCGGTAGCGACCGGGCGTCGTTCTCGGAGATCATGGCGAGCACGTAGTACTCGAAGTGGCTCACGCCTGAGTCTCGTTTGAGTTCGGACTCCAAGCGGCTCGGCAGCAGCATGGTCACCGCGATCAGGCGCAACCAGGCGGTGCGCTCGTCGTCGTTCAACCAGCGGGGTTCGGTTGGGCTGTCTTCGGGCATAGCAGCAATCTATCATTTGACTTGAAGTTTCAACTTAAAAGTTCTAAGAGTTAGTTGTTGCTTCAAGTGCCTCCGACCCCGACGAGGCCAAGGCCGCCGTCGTTGCCCTGGTCACCGATTAATCGTGATGAGCTCATGAGGAGCCGGCCCGTAGAACGTGTGGTATACCTGAGGTCTGGGGGTAGACCATGAGTGCACAGTCGTCCGTAGATGAGACCCGTATCAGCGAACTCGAACACGAGAACGCCATTCTGAGATCCGAGCTGCGCGGAATGACCAGCGCACTCCGGGTAGCCACCGGGTTGCTCATGAAAGCACCCGCCTGACACTGGATCGTTTGGCCGATGGGCCATTGATGTGGGCCAGGGACGACAGGGATAGCCGGTGACCAGCGGTGACCGTTGGTCAGCCTGTTACTGGAGTGCCGACCAAGGCGCGTCCGAGATAGACCTTTGTCGTCATACGGGCGGCTAGGGGTGGTCGGCGTGGTCCGGGTGCGCTCGGAGGAGCGCGGCGATGGCGATCGCGTCACCCTCCGGCTGTCGCGAGGCGCTGTGCGGCTTGCCGATGAACAGGTAGAGAAGGCCGCTCACCACAACGACCCCAAATCCGATCAGCACGATCCAGTCGTCGAGAAAAACGCCGCTCGAGCCGGGCACGGCCAAAAGAATCATCGCGAAGATCCCGTACACGAGGGCTCCTATGTTCACGACATACCCACCGATCAACCCCAGGTTGAATGGGCCCGCCGGCCGCCAGCCCTTGATGCGCTGCCGGAGAGCAGCGAGCACGACGGCCTGGAATGCGGCGTAGATGCCGATCACGGCGAATGACGTGATCTGGGTGAGCAGGCTGTTGCCCCCGACGTAGATGAAAACGGAAAGCAGCAGAGGGATCGAGCACGCCACAATGAGTGCGTTTACCGGAACGGCCCGGCGTGCGGACACGTGTGATATCCAGGCGTGGCCGGGGATCATCCCGTCCCTCCCGAACGAGAAGAGGAGGCGACTGGCGGCGGCCTGTAGGCTCAGCACGCAGGACAGGAAAGCGAGCACGGCAACTACGAGGAATAACTTGGCGCCCACGGGTCCCAATGACGACTCGAGGATCGCCGGTATCGGATCAGCGATGGAGCCATTGACGATGGCTTGCAGATCGGGTGCGGCCATGACGTAGCCGCCGAAAGAAAATAGGGCCGAGACGCCGCCGACGAGGATCGTCATAATCATGGCCGTCGGGATGCGCTTCGCAGGGTTCGTTACCTCCTCAGCAACGTCGCCGCACGCTTCGAACCCGTAGAACAGAAAGAGGCCGGCCAGCGCAGCCCCGAGGAAGGCTGCCAAGTAGCTTCCGTCGCCCTGAACTCCCATGCCGTCGAAGAACACACTGAATTCCTGTTTGCGTTGGAAGATCAACAGGTACAGCCCAACACCGATCACGCCGATCAGTTCGGCGGCGAGGCCGATCCGGGCGACGCGGCCCAGCATCTTCGTGCCCGAGAAGTTGAATCCAAACGCGACGAGCAACAGCAGCACGGTCAAGCCCAGGGTTACTTCCTTCGTGACGGGCGCGTCGATCAGGCTGCCGAGGAACCCGCTGCCGAACTCAGCGACCGCTGTAATCGTCACGATGAGCGCCCAGATATAGACCCAGGATGCCATCCATGCGTAGCGTTTGCCCCAGAGACGCCTGGTCCACGGGTAGATGCCGCCGGCGATTGGGTACTGCGACACCACCTCCCCAAAGATGAGGGCAACGAGTAGCTGGCCGGTGCCGACGATGAGGAGCCAGAAGATAGAGGGCGGACCGCCCGTGCTCAGCGCGAGCGCGAACAGCGAGTAGACGCCGACCAGCGGGGAGAGATACGTGAAGCCGAGGGCGAAGTTTGCCCAGAGGGACATGGAGCGGCGGAAGGAGTCTTCGTAACCGAGCACCTTGAGGTGTTCGGCGTCGCCGATCCCCTTCTGGGCGGATGCATCTTCAGACATGCCATGACCTTTCGGAACAGACCGAGGTCGCGGCGAGTCCGCAGACGCCGTCGTCCGTTGAGTTCAATCTAGCCCATGCCCTGCCCCCGATGGGGCCGGCGAAAATCGTCGGCGAGTCTCACGGCTCAGGGCCCGTCGCGCACTATCTGCATGCGTGACGCCGGCCTGCTGCCGATGACTCGGTCACCGTCCTCGGAGGTGTTCATCTATGACCTTGGCCCAGGGGGCTGCGGCTTCCCCGGTGACATTATTGACCTTCACTTCCCGGTAAAGGTTCCTCTTGAGGTCGGGTTCTCAGCGTTGGGGTGTCCATGCTGATCTGTTGTCGCGGACGAAGTCCGCGAACGTGGTGGCGGGCGTGCCGGTGAGCTGACGGATGGCTCGGTTGGGGATGGCGCTGATGTTGAGCCGGACGATGCGGTAGATCATCTTCTGCACGTCTATGTAGCCCTCGGGCTGGCCTTGCGCGGCGAGGTGGGCGAGGTAGTCCGTCTCCGACGGGCGAGCGTAAGTGATGTGGCGACCGAGCACGTCGGTCATGGTGCGGGCGATGTTGCGGTAGGTGAGTGATTGCTCTCCGGAGAGGGTGTATGCCTTGCGGGTGTGACCTGATTCGGTGAAAGTGGTTGCGGCGACCCGGCCGATGTCGCGCGCATCGATGAACGCGGTGAAGGACCGCCCGGCGGGCACGTAGATCTCTCCGCGTTCGCGGATCTCGGCGGCGTAGGTGGTCGACAGGTTCTGCATGAAGAAGTTCGGGCGCAGGAACGTGTAGGGCACATCGATCTGGCGCATGTATTCCTCGACCGCGTGGTGCGGGGTCGCCTTGTTATATTGCACTCCTTGTAGGGAGAGGAAGACGGTCTGACGGATCCCGCGACGGTTCCCTGCGTCAATGACGGGGAACAGTTGCGATTGGACGTCCGCGATCTGCGGGGGCCGCATCAGGAACAGCCGATCCGCGCCCTCAAGCACATCCTCCAGCTCTTTGGCGCCGGCACCGAAGTTGAAGGTGCGGGCTTCGACCCCGTCTGGGAGGCAGTGGGCGCTTCCCTGGTCCCGGAGGCCCGCAATCACTTTCACGCCCTTCGTGAGAAGTGCATCGACGACGCCACGGCCGACGATCCCGGTGGCTCCGGTGACAAAGACCGAATCAGGCACAATGCTCTCCTTGTTCGTCCGAGAAGCTCAGTGAGGGTAAGGGTGAGGACCCGGGATTATTCGTCATCCGGATTCGCCTGTGACGATCGACATAGGGCAGATTCTCCTCACCTCCGTCGCTATCCACTATAGGAGCGTTGACATTGTCGCCATCTCGCGGACAGACATAAGGGAGGACGACCTCGTCTGAACGGTGGCTCTTCCGACTTGGCCGGGACTTTCGGCTCTGGTCTGCCTGCCCCCGCCAGTGAAGGCTGAAGCGCAGACGCATTACGACGCCCCTTCGAAGGGAAACCACGACCATGATCCGCATCACCATCGCCGCGGTTTTCGTGCTGCACGGCCTGATTCACTTCTTCGGCTTCGTCAAGGCCTTCCAGCTCGCCGATATCCCCCAGTTGGTGCAACCCATTTCGCAACCCGTGGGGCTGCTCTGGCTGGCCGCAGGCATGCTCTGCCTGATCGCCGCCGGCGCGCTGTTCTTTGCACCCCGGTTGTGGTGGGCAGTCGGTGCTGGTGCCGTGGTCATCTCGCAAGCCGTCATTCTCACCTCCTGGGGAGACGCCAGCGTGGGCACCATCGCGAACGTGGTGCTCCTCGGAGCAGTCATATATGGCTTCGCCTCCCGGGGCCCGCTGAGCCTTCGCGCCGAATTCGAGCATGCCCTGACACGCGTGTGGCCGTTGGTCCGGTCGGCGTCCGGCGGGGTGATCCTCGAGGGTGACTTGGCTTCCCTGCCCGATCCGGTGCAGCGCTACCTTCATCGGTCCGGTGTAATCGGCCGGCCGCCCGTGACCGACTTCCGGGCAACCTGGACCGGCCGGATCCGCAGCGCCCCGGACAGCGCATGGATGACGTTCACCGCTGACCAGCTGGACCTCGTAGATACCCCGGAACGCTTCTTCATGATGAACGCCAGGATGAAAGGACTCCCGGTGGATGTTCTGCACGCATTCGACGATCACGGCGCGACCATGCGGGTGCGGCTGCTGTCGATCCGCTCGATGGTCGATGCGAAGGGGAGCGCACTCACCCACGCCGAAACGGTGACGCTGTTCAACGACCTGTGCTGCCTGGCGCCCGGCGCCCTGCTCTCACGCGCAATCACCTGGGAGCCGATCGACAAGCACACTGCCACAGCGCACTTCGCCCTGGGGCCCAACACCATCACGGCCGAGTTGCGATTCGATGACCTGGGGGATCTGGTCGACTTCGTCGCCGACGGGCGTGGGAGCATGTCTCCTGACGGCCACACCCTCACACCGCTGCGCTGGTCGACGCCGTTGCACGACTATGCGCAGGTCGGACCCGCACGGGTGGCGACGAAGGCCGAGGTGAGGTGGCATCCCGACTCGGGCGCCTGGACGTACGGTGAATTTGAGCTCACCTCGCTGGCCTACAACGTCGCGAACCGAAGCCAGCCGGCCAGCCAGGAATCTGACCGGGTTAGCGGTAAAGCTGGTCTTCAGGCGTAGTGGTGCGACGATGGGGCATGAGTGAAACAGATTTGGTTGTCGTTGGCGTCGACGTTGGCGGCACCAACATCGAGGTCGGTTCCGTCGATGAACGTCATCATGTACTCCAGCGGGCTAAAGCCGCCACCCCGGAAGGTGGACCGGAAAATGTCATCCGCGTCATCACCGAATTGGTTGGCTCCCTCGATGCCCACCCCATCGCTGTCGGAGTCGGGATTCCCGGTGTCGTGCATGAGGGTCGCGCCCTCACCGTGCCCAACCTCACCGGTTGGACCGAAAACGTCGACCTCATCGGACCCCTCTCGGGCCAACTCGGAGTCCCTGTCACTCTGGGAAACGACGCCAACGTCGGTCTGCTCGGGGAGTGGATCGCGGGTGCGGCACGCGGCGGTCGGAACGTCCTCGGTCTCTGGATGGGAACCGGGATCGGTGGCGGCCTTATCCTCGACGGCCGGCCGTACGTAGGAAGCCGAGGAGCAGCCGGCGAGATCGGCCACGTCATCGTTCTGGCCGGCGGTGCGCTCTGCACCTGCGGTCGCCGCGGGTGCGCCGAGGCCTATGCGGGACGACGATCGATGCGCGGCGTCGCCACGTCGATGGTCGACGCCGGATGGAAGACATCCCTGTTCACGATTCGCGACGACGAGGGTAAAACCAAGCTGACCTCCAAGGTCTGGGCCGAGGCGCTCGACGACGAAGACCAGCTCGCCGAGAAACTGTTCGACACGGCAATCGAGACCCTCGGTATCGCGATCGGCTCCACGAACAATCTCCTCGATCTGGACCGGGTCGTCATCGGGGGTGGGCTGGCCGAAAAACTCGGCCAAGACCTTGCCGACCGACTCTTCAGCGCGGCCAAACCCTGGATGCTGCAGCACAACCCCGACCTTAAATTCGTTGTCTCTGAGCTGGGAGACGACGCCGGTGTTGTTGGAGCCGCCGCGCTCGCCCGAGCAGCAGTCATCACGAGCTGACGCACACTCAGGTCGATACTCGCGTAGCAGGTCGCTTCAGCGCGTCGACTGCCGCATGAAGGTGCCTGCGACCTTGCGTTTCATCGGCCAATCCGGTGAAAGATGGCGGTACAAGGTCAGCGGCTACGGATTCTGACGTAGCTCCGGCCACCACATCACGTGGGAGGGATAACGTAGATCATGCCCACGACCCCGCCGCCACCGGACGACGCGTCGAAAGCATCATGGCCGACCCAGATCCGGAAACAGACTTGGGTCTATTCGCTGCGTCGGATGGTGCATGAATTTGGCCAGGACGGCGGCATTGACGCCGCTGCCGGGCTGACCTTTTTCGCCGTCCTGTCGGTTTTCCCGGCAGCATTAGCGATCGTGTCGCTCATTGGTGTCATCGGTGATGGGCCGGCCGCAGTCGACCGCCTTCTGTCTCTGCTCGATCAAGTTGCTCCCGGAGCCGTCATCGAGATCCTCCGGCAACCCCTCGACGACATCGCGACAACCTCCACCGCAAGCCTCACCTTCGTGATCGGCGTGCTGGCAGCATTGTGGTCGGCCTCGGCCTTCGTCAGCGCATTCGGTCGGGCCATGAACCGCATCTACGAAGTCGACGAAGGTCGCCCCTATTGGAAACGGAAACCCGCCCAACTCGCCGTCACCGTCGTCCTCGTCACCCTCGTTCTCCTCAGCGCCACCATCGTGGTGGTGTCGGGCCCGATCCTCCGCGCCTTCGGTGAAGCGCTGGGCATCGGAAACACTGCCGTTGCAGTCTGGGACGTCGCAAAATGGCCGATCCTTGCCGCTGCCGTCGTCGTGATCGTTGCCGTTCTTTACGCCGCAACCCCGAACATCCAACAACCACGGTTTCGATGGCTCAGCCTCGGCGCCATTTTGGCCATCGTTCTCCTCGCCACAGCATCGGCCGGATTCGCGTTCTACGTCGCGAATTTTTCCACCTACAACCAAACCTTTGGCACCCTCGCCGGAGTCATCATCTTCTTGATCTGGGTCTTCCTCGTAAATATGGCGCTGCTCCTCGGCGCCGAATTCAATGCGGAACTCGAACGCGGACGCCAACTCCAGGCCGGCATTCCCGCCGAAACCCAACTCCAACTTCCCCCACGAGACACCACGTCAAGCGACCTCACCCGGCACACCGCCCACATCGACGAACAACACGGCACCCTCCTGCGACACGGGGAGCCCCCACCTGCTCGCACAGACACCTTGATCGCCCGAGCCCGAGAAGCCGCGCAATCCATCCTGGCCCGGATTCGACTCCGTCGATAGGCGCGGCGCATGCGAGAGGAAAACCGAGAACAATCGATCCAGCCGGCGGCGCAGACGGCACCCGATGCTGCTGCAGCGAGGTCCAAGGGTGTCGGCGCAGCGATGCTCGTCGGGATGATCACGACCACCGTCTACACGATATTTTCGTGGTTTCAGTGGAACGCCTATGTGGTGCCGTCGTGGGATTTGGGAATCTTCACCCAACTCGCGAAGCAGTACGCGGCGTTCCCGAGCACCTTCACGGTCTTGGTGGCCCAAAATGTCCTCCTGGGGATTGCAGCGAGAGCCATCGCTTTCGGGGCAGTTCGGCTGCTGGGCCAGCCCCTGGGGCTGTTGTTCGGGCTGGCGTTTGCGTTCAGTTGGGGTCTGCAGGGGGCCGTGGAGGCGCAGTTCCACGAGATCGCCTTCGCCGTACCGCTCCTGGCATTCTCACTCACCGCCTTTCTGCGTCGGCAGTGGATCGCCTGCATGCTGTGGGCGATGCCCCTCGTGTTCGTGCAGGAGGATCTGGGCCTCACCGTGGCTGCGCTCGGGATTGTGCTCGCCTACCGCAGCCGCCGCCCTCGCGGGGTTTGGCTTGCGGTCTGGGGAATCGGTTGGTTCGGTATTGCGACTCTGATCGTGCTGCCCTTGCTCAACCCCGACGGTCGCTGGGCCTACGCGCAGAGCTTGAACCCTGCGGCGGCCTCGACGATCTTCTTACAGCCCGAGAAGGCTCTGACCCTCGTTCTGCTCATCGTGGCGTCCGGCGCCATCGCCCTTCGTTCGCCATTGGTCCTTTTACTTCTCCCCACGCTCGCGTGGCGGTTTCTTTCCGATAATTCCGGCTATTGGGGGCCCGGCTGGCAATACAGTGCGGTTCTCATGCCCATTCTGTTCGTCGCTGTGCTGGATGCGATCACCGGCTGTCGGAATGAGCGCAGTCGATGGACCCGGACGTACGGGCGCATGGCACCCGCGGTGGTCAGCACCGATACGCATTTCTCAACTCAACTCAACTCAACTCAACTCAACTCAACTCAGCGCAGCGCCGCCGCCGCCGCCGCCCACGCTGCCCTCGTGAGCGTTCCTGATGCCTCGCTGGTGGAATCCGACATCGGTTTGATGGGATATCTGGCGCCTCGGACCACGGTCTACTGGGTGGGCAACACGAATCCGACCCCCGACTACCTCGTCGTCGACCTGCAGTCCGGTGGCCTGCCCGCAGAGTGGCACTCGGTGGGGGACGTCGCCGCGCAGGTGCATGCCGGAGTGCGCTTTCAGACGATCTTCTCCCGCGACGGCTACGAGGTAGCGAAACGAATCGACGCCGCCCACTGAAGTGGCCTCCGCGCCGGGATCAGCACCGCCCGCGCTCGTGAGCAGGGGCATCCGGTCGTTCGAGCGTTCTTCGTCAGGCTGTGCGCGAACGCGAACGCGAATGCGAACGACGAACGAGGGCGGCGACCGAGCGCCAGCCCAGCAGGAAAACGCCGAGCACAATCGTGGTGACGATCGCGAAGCTCAACTGCACCCCCTGGCCGCTCAACACTCGCAGCAGCAGCCCGAACGTTACCGTCGAAACCCAGATGCCGAGGCCCGTGATGCGGATGCGTTGCGGGCTGCGCCACGCGCGCAGCAGCAGCCAGCCGAGAATGAGTCCGCCGAGAAACGGCCAGTAGGTCACGAGGGTGCCGAGAGCACCCTCGTTGTGGCTCGCCCGCCCGATGAGGACGAACGCGAGCACGAACAGTGCATCGACGAGGAAGAACGTCAGGGGACGGCGAGTGGGCATTGTGTCAGCCTAATCGGGTTAGACGGTGCCGCCGATGAGGGTACCGATCAAGTAGGTCACGGCGAGGGCGAGGAGCCCGCCGATGACGATGCGCGCAATGGCACGTGGCTTCGGGCTGTTGCCGAGGAACGCGCTGAGCCAGCCGGTGATCACGAGGGCCACGAGCACGGCCAGGAATGTTGCGCCGATGCGGAGCCCCGGCGGCGGCAGCAAGACGGCCAAGAGGGGCAGCGCCGCACCGATGGTAAATGAAATCGCGGAGGCGAAGGCCGCGTGCCATGGGTTCGACACGTCTTCGGCGTCGATATGCAGCTCAACCTCGAGGTGGGCGGCGAGGGCGTCGTGCCGGGTCAGCTCGACCGCGACCAACTCGGCGGTGTGTGCCGACAGGCCTTTGGCTTGATAGAACCCGGCGAGCTCGGCAAGTTCCTCCTCGGGCTGGTTCGCGAGCTCCCAGGTTTCCTTGGCGATGAGGGCCCGCTCGGAATCGCGTTGGCTGCTCACCGACACGTATTCGCCGAGCGCCATCGAAATCGCCCCGGCGAGGAGGCTTGCAACGCCGGCAATGAGAATGACATGCGAATCGGTTGTCGCGGCAGCGACACCCACCACCAGGGCCGCCACCGAGACAATGCCGTCGTTCGCGCCCAGAACGCCCGCTCGCAGCCAATTCAAACGCGACGCCAGGCCGGCCGCATGGGGTTCCACCCCTTGGTGCACATTAGTCATAGCACTAGATAAGCACTCCGGCGCCACGCGGTCCAGCAAGGTGTGGCTAGCCTTTCACTCGCGTACGCCGTATTTCCGCGCGCGAGCCGCTTTGGGGTGAGAGTTGACCGCCGAGACGCGATAGAGTTTCAGATGGTCGGTATGTCTTGATGTCGAGCTAATTTGCGACGGGCTGCTGTCACCAACAACCTCAACACCAGCGTGATTGCTGAGACGCGGATTGGAAGAGCAGCGTGGATCTTTACGAATACCAAGCAAGAGACCTCTTTGAGGAATATGGTGTGCCGGTTCTGCCGGGCATCATCGCGGACACCCCCGCAGAAGTACGTGCAGCGGCCGAGAAGCTCGGCGGCGTTGTCGTCGTCAAGGCGCAGGTCAAGGTCGGTGGCCGCGGCAAAGCTGGCGGCGTGAAGGTTGCCAAGACCCCCGACGATGCCGAGGCCGCTGGCCGCGACATTCTGGGCCTCGACATCAAGGGCCACACCGTGGGCCGTGTCATGGTCGCCGGTGGAGCGCGCATCAAGCAGGAGTTCTACTTCTCCGTGCTGCTGGACCGGTCGAATCGGTCCTACCTCTCCCTCGCCAGCTACGAGGGCGGCGTGGAGATCGAAGTTCTCGCCGTGGAGAAGCCCGAAGCACTCGCCTACACGGCGGTCGACCCCGCGGTCGGTATCGACCTGGCTGTCGCGACGCAGATCGCGATTGACGCCAAGTTCCCCGCCGAGCTCGTTGACAAGGTCGCACCGGTCTTCGTGCAGCTCTACAACGTGTTCAAGGGCGAGGACGCAACCCTGGTCGAGGTCAACCCCCTCGTCCTCACCGAAGAGGGCGACATCATCGCGCTCGATGGCAAGGTCACGATCGACGAGAACGCTGACTTCCGTCACCCGAAGCACGCGCATCTCGAAGACGCTGCCGCAGCCGACCCGCTCGAGGCCAAGGCCAAGCTCGCCGGACTCAACTACGTGAAGCTCGACGGCGAAGTTGGCATCATCGGAAACGGTGCCGGTCTGGTCATGAGCACGCTCGACGTTGTCGCCTACGCGGGCGAAAACTTCGGCAACGTCAAACCGGCCAACTTCCTCGACATCGGAGGCGGAGCATCCGCTGAGGTCATGGCGGCCGGACTCGACGTCATTCTGGGCGACCCCCAGGTGAAATCGGTCTTCGTCAACGTGTTCGGTGGCATCACCGCGTGTGACGCTGTCGCCAAGGGCATCGTGGGCGCCCTCGCCGAGCTCGGCACCTCCGCCAACAAGCCGCTTGTGGTTCGCCTCGACGGCAACAACGTTGACGAAGGCCGTCGCATCCTGGCCGAGGCCAACCACCCGCTCGTCACCCTGGCCGCAACGATGGACGAGGGGGCCGCCAAGGCTGCCGAACTCGCCCACGCAGCCAGCTGATCGACTGTCGAGAGTAAGGACTAGAACAGAATGTCAATTTTCCTCAACAAAGACTCCAAGGTCATCGTTCAGGGCATCACCGGAGGTGAGGGCACCAAGCACACCGCCCTCATGCTCAAGGCCGGCACCCAGGTGGTCGGTGGCGTCAACGCCCGCAAGGCCGGCACCACGGTTGTGCACGGCGCCGTCGAACTGCCCGTGTTCGGCACGGTCTCCGAGGCCGTCGCCGAGACCGGTGCCGACGTCTCGATCATCTTCGTACCGCCGGTGTTCACCAAGAACGCCGTCATCGAAGCGATCGACGCCGAGATCCCCCTCCTCGTGATCATCACCGAGGGCGTTCCCGTTCAGGACTCCGCCGAGTTCTGGGCCTACGCCAAGGCCAAGGGCAACAAGACCCGCATCATCGGTCCGAACTGCCCCGGCATCATCACGCCCGGCGAAGCTCTCGTGGGCATCACCCCCGCGAACATCACCGGGAAGGGACCGGTCGGCCTCGTTTCGAAGTCGGGCACCCTCACGTACCAGATGATGTACGAGCTGCGCGACCTCGGCTTCTCGACCGCAATCGGCATCGGTGGCGACCCCATCATCGGTACCACGCACATCGACGCCCTTGAGGCGTTCGAGGCCGACCCCGAGACCCTCGCGATCGTGATGATCGGCGAAATCGGTGGAGACGCCGAAGAGAAGGCCGCCGAGTACATCAAGGCGCATGTCACGAAGCCGGTCATCGGCTACGTGGCCGGCTTCACGGCCCCCGAGGGCAAGACCATGGGCCACGCCGGCGCCATCGTCTCCGACGGAGCCGGAACCGCCCAGGGCAAGAAGGAGGCCCTCGAGGCCGCCGGAGTCAAGGTCGGCAAGACGCCGAGCGAGGCTGCAACCCTGCTGCGCGAGGCACTCTCCGCGCTCAAGGTTTCCGCGTAAGTCAGTTCGTCCAGGCAGGGCCCGTCGCATTCGCGGCGGGCCCTGCCTCGTTAAGGGGTTTTTGGCGCCGCGCGGATGGCGCCCGCGCCCCAAATCGGTGGCCGCTACGGTAACCGGCGTAGCGGCCACCGAAACCGGGCGCGGCGAGATGCCCGCCGCGACACGCCGCGCCGGACCCCGTGTAACCGCGAATCTTCGTCGTATTCGAGGTGCGCGAGGTGAGGCGAGCCTGCGAGACGGGGGAGGGACGGTAGGCTCGAAACCCGGATGAACCGTACAACTACTGCCCTGCTCGCGGCGCTCGAAGCGCTGCTCGTCGTGGCCATCGGCGTGGGTATCGCCCTCGTGCCACTGACCGTGCTGTGGGCTGCCCATTTTGGACTCTCCGTTGAGTGGTTCGTATTCTGGCGGGCCGCCGTCGACATCTGGCTACTTGGCAACGGCGTCGACCTCAGCGTGCAGCTCGGCCCCGACCTGGTCGGCACTTTCGGCCTTCCCGGAGCGGAGGCCCCGTTCCTCCTCACCCTGGCACCGCTCGGTTTCGCGGTCGTCACCGTGCTCCTGGGCATACTCACCGGTCGCCGCGCGGCCGAGACACCACACCGCTGGACCGGAATCATTTCGGCCGTGCTGGTCTACGGAGTCATGGCCACGATCGCTACCCTCTCCGCCGACGGAGGCACGGTCACGCCATCGACCGTTCAGGGGATGCTCTTTCCCACGCTCGTCTACGGCGCGGGAGTTCTCTTCGGGGCGGAACGCGCCCGCCTGCGCGGCTACCGCGTTGCCAGGGCGGCCGTGCGGGATGACAGCGCGAACGCCCGGAGGATGGGCGCCGCGACCGCCGATGGCGTGCAGAACCGCCTCGATCCGGTGAGCCGGGGCATCCGTGATCGCTATCGGCGACTGCAGCAGAGCACGCGCGCCGTCATTTCGGGGGCGCTGCGTGGGGGAGCAGCCGCGAGTGCCGGCGTCATCATGCTGGCGGCGATCGCGTTCTTCGTGCTTCTGGTCGTGAACTATGCCACGATCATCGGACTCTACGAGGCGATTCAGGCCGGAATCGTCGGCGGTGCCACGATCACCCTCGGGCAACTCGCGTTTATCCCCAACTTCGTGATCTGGACCATGGCGTGGCTGGTTGGGCCGGGGATCGCGGTGGGTGTGGGGTCAAATGTTTCGCCGGCTGGCACCCTGCTGGGACCGGTTCCCGGACTGCCGATTCTGGGGGTGCTCCCGCAGGGGGCGCTCGCGTGGGGCTTTCTCGGGCTGCTCGTTCCGATTCTGATCGGCTTCGTGTTCGCGATCATTGTGCGCCAGCGTCTCGACGGCGCGGGCATGCCCGCGCGAAGCACCCTGCAGCATGTGCTCAGTGGGCTCGGGATGGGGATCGTGGCCGGATTCATCCTCGGGATTCTCGCCTGGTGGTCGGCAGGGTCGCTCGGCCCAGGACGCCTGGCCGACGTGGGGCCGAACCCGCTGCTCGTTGGCGCCGTCGCGGCGGGCGAGATCGGCGTTGCCGCGGCCCTCGGCATGCTCGTGGGCGGCGGGGTGCGTGTGCCGCGGGTTCCCATTCCGCGACTGCGCCGGAAGGCCCGCAGCTAGCGCCCACACGCACGGGCGCTGGGTGTTGCCACTTCAGGAGATCCGGCCCGGGGCATCCGCTCTGCCGCATGTTCTCGGGGTGGCCGCGCGCCACAGGAGACCAATCTCCTGAAGCCGCAACACACGATCACGGTGGTACCGCGCCCGCGGGAGCCTGCACCCCGCGCGGCTAAACGGTAAGGTCGATGTTGTGCTTTCATTGGTCGTATTGATCTCCGGTGGCGGATCCAACCTGCGTTCCCTGCTCGAGGCGTCAGAAGACGCCGAGTATCCCGCGAGGATCGTGGCCATTGGCGCCGATCGTGACGCCGACGGGCTGGCCCTCGGCGAAGAATTCGGCATCCCCACGTTTTCCGTGCCGTTCACGTCATTTAAAGATCGTGCGGCCTGGGGCGATGAGCTGCTCGCCCAGATCGAGCAGTGGAAACCCGACCTCGTGGTGCTGAGCGGGCTCATGCGGCTGCTGCCGCCGCGCGTCGTCGCCGCGCTGTCCCCGAATCTGATCAACACGCATCCGGCCTACCTCCCCGAGTTTCCAGGAGCGCACGGCGTGCGCGACGCGCTTGCGGCCGGGGTCACCGAGACCGGCGCGAGCATCATTGTGGTTGACAACGGTGTCGATGACGGACCAATCATTGCGCAGGAACGCGTCGCGGTGCACCCGCACGACAGCGAAACTTCCCTGCACGATCGCATCAAAATCGTCGAGCGGCGCCTGCTGGTGCAAGCGGTGCTCGACATTGCCAACGGACACGTCAATCTCAAGGAGCACTCCAACGTATGAGCGGTCACACCAATAACGGCCAGAGCAACCAGGCGGCATCCGCTGCGAGCCTGTACCGCGAACGGGACCTGATCAAGGTTCAGCGGGCGCTCATCTCCGTGAGTGACAAGACCGGCCTGCTTGAACTCGCCGCCACGCTCGTCGCCTCCGGCGTCGAGATCGTCTCCACCGGCTCAACCGCCGCCACGATTCGCGAGGCCGGCCACGACGTTACTGACGTGTCCGCCGTCACCGGGTTCCCCGAATCCCTCGATGGACGAGTGAAGACCCTGCACCCCGGCGTGCACGCCGGAATTCTTGCCGACCTGCGCCTCGAGTCGCACGAGGCTCAGCTCAATGACCTCGGAATCGCCGCGTTCCAGCTCGTGGTCGTGAACCTGTACCCGTTCGTGGAGACCGTCGAGTCGGGCGCCAAGCCCGCCGACGTGATTGAGCAGATCGACATCGGCGGCCCCGCGCTCGTGCGCGCCGCGGCCAAGAACCACGCCAACGTGGCCATCGTCGTTGACCCGGCCAACTACGGTGAGCTCATCGCCGCGGTCGAAACCGGCGGCTCGACGCTCAAGCTTCGCCAGAAGCTCGCCTCGCTCGCCTTCGAGCACACCGCCGACTACGACCTGAGCGTCTCCGCCTGGTTCACCGACAACGTTTATGACCAGTGGGAAGACGACAACGAGTTCCTCGGCGGCGACCCGCTCGATGATGACTCGGCCGAGGAGCCCGAAGACGACGCGTCCGTCGAAGACTCGCCGTTCCCCGACGGCATCCTCATCGAGGCCGAGCGCAACGCCATCCTCCGCTACGGCGAGAACGCGCACCAGGCTGCGGCCCTCTACGTGGGCGAGGGCGGCCAGGGCATCGCCCAGGCCCTGCAGCTGCACGGCAAAGAGATGTCGTACAACAACTACGTCGACGCGGATGCCGCGGTGCGCGCCGCGTATGACTTCACCGAGCCGGCCGTGGCCATCGTGAAGCACTCGAACCCCTGTGGCATCGCCGTCGCCGCCGCGAAGACACCCGATTCGATCGCGTCGGCGCATCGCCGCGCGCACGACTGTGACCCGATGAGTGCCTTCGGAGGCGTCATCGCCGCCAACCGCCCGGTGACGCTGGCCATGGCCGAAACGGTCAGCCACATCTTCACCGAGGTGCTCGTGGCCCCCGGGTTCGAGCCTGAGGCTCTCACGGTGCTCACCGCCAAGAAGAACATCCGCCTGCTGGAGCTGCCCGCAGACTACGAGCGGTCCTCGCTCGAGCTGCGCCAGATCTCGGGTGGACTGCTCGTGCAGGAGACCGACACGTTCGAGGACTTCAGCTCCGCTGGTTGGGCGCTCGTGGCCGGCCCCGAAGCGGATGCCGCCACCCGCACCGACCTGGAATTCGCGTGGAAGGCGTGCCGCTCCGTGAAGTCGAACGCGATTCTGCTCGCCCACGGCGGAGCATCCGTTGGTGTGGGAATGGGCCAGGTGAACCGGGTGGATTCCTGCCACCTCGCCGTGAGCCGTGCGGCAGACCGTGCAGCGGGCTCGGTCGCCGCGTCCGACGCGTTCTTCCCCTTCGCTGATGGCCTGCAGGTTCTGCTCGATGCCGGCGTGACCGCCGTGGTGCAGCCCGGCGGATCGGTTCGCGACGAGGAAGTCATCGCCGCGGCCACCGCGGCCGGCGTTTCGATGTACTTCACGGGAGAGCGTCACTTCTTCCACTAGGCCACGGCCGCAGCTGGTGCCGAAAACGCCCTCCCGGTCACCGGGAGGGCGTTTTCGGCACCGACGGGCGGATTCGGACCGTTCGACCCCGATCCCGTGATGTGCGCCGTGACACGGATCCTTTCGCTCCGTGGCGCGCGGCGTTAGTCTTGTCGTTCCGCGCAACACACCTGCGCGCCCGACAACAGGCTCACAAGGCCAGGTCTCAAGGAGAAATACAGATGACACTCACGCACCCATCACCGTCGCTGGAAGCGCTTGTAGGCATTCCCTTCACCCATGAACGAGTGCTCATCACCACCGGAACCCGCTCCGGACTCGTGATCACCGTGGCCGTGCATTCCACCAAGCTGGGCCAGGCCCTCGGTGGCGCGCGCATGTGGCAGTACCCCGACTGGACCGACGCCGTCGCCGACGCGCTGCGTCTCTCCACGGCCATGACGCTGAAGAACGCCGCGGCCGGCCTCAACCTGGGTGGCGGTAAGTCCGTCATTCACCTTCCGCTCGGAGTCGTGCTGACCGACGCCGAGAAGCGCGACGCGATGCTCGACCTCGGCGACGCCATCGAGAGCCTCGGTGGTGTGTACATGACCGCCGAAGACGTGGGCACGAGCGCCGAACTCATGGCCATCGTGCAGGAGCGCACTGACCATGTTTGCGGCCTCCCCGCATCCAGCGGCGGAGTGGGCGAACCCGCCGATGCCACGGCGGCCGGCGTTTATGCGAGCATCCTCGCCACCCTCGAAGCCCTCTTCGGCAGTCGCGACGTCACCGGTCGTCACCTCGTCATCGCGGGCCTCGGTCAGGTCGGTGGCCGCCTCGCGATTGCCCTCGCCGCCGCTGGCGCCACCCTCACCGTCACCGATATCAACCCCGCCAAGCGGGAGCTCGCCGACGAACTCGGCGCCGAATGGGTTCCCGTCGCCGGCGTGCACCGCGTTCAGGCCGACCTCTTCGTGCCCTGTGGCCTCGGTGGTGTGCTCACCTCCACGGTGATCGGCGAGCTCAACGTGCTCGGCGTCGTCGGTGCGGCCAACAACCAGCTGGAGAGCCCCGCCAGCGCGGCCGAGCTCGACGCCCGCGGCATCCTCTGGGCCCCCGACTTCGTGGTGAATGCCGGTGGCGTCGTCTACCTCGCCATGGCGAGCGAGCCTGATGCCGACCTCGCGAGCATCACCACGCGAGTCGACGCCATTGCCGACGTCGTGACGCAGATCTTTGCGGATGCCCACGAGCAGTCGATCACCACCCTCGCCGCCGCCGAACTGCTGGCCTCGGCTCGCCTCGACGCCGCCAGCTAGCGTCACTGCCGCGGCACGCGTTCCCCGCGCGCGGCGTCGCTACTTCAGGAGATCCGGACCGGGGGCATCCGCTCACCCGCGTCTTCGCGGTGTGGTGCTGTTCTCGGCGCCGCGGATCTCCTGAAGTAGCAACCGGCGCGGTCGGGGGCGCGTCCCAGCGAACCTTCAGGCGGCCCCGGCGTTGAACCCGTAGGCTGGCCGCGACGAGGAGGTCGTATGCACAATCGTGAACACCTGGTACGGGCGCTGTGGACGTTGTTCGAGCCCATCCACGCCGTAACCTATTTCGCCTCCCAGGCTCGAGAGCACTTCGCCGCCGTCGGGCTCACTCGCTACTGGGACGGCTACTTCGCCGGCCGCGCAGCGCCGCTCGGGGCCGTGAGGGCCGCTCCGGTCACGGCCATGTTCAGTGGATTCGCCCCGGCCCTCGTCGAACGCGCGCTGCCCGCCGCCTGGTCGGTCGCTTCGGTCGAACGGGTGCTTGAGGCTCGGTCCCTCGGTGCCGCCCAGACCCTGCGTGAGTTGGTGCCCGACGAGGGACTTGTCACGGATGCCGCGGCGGCCCTCACGCGCATCTCGGACCGTGTCGACACCATCGGACGTCCCCTCGCCGCGGCGAACCGAGCTCTTCCCGAAGAAGCAGACCCGTACCGCCAACTGTGGCAGGCCACCGCAACCCTCAGGGAGCACCGCGGTGACGGACACGTGCTCGCACTCGTCTGCGAGAACATCGCCGGGCTGTCGACCATCGTGCTGCGCAGCTCCCTCGACCTCGACCCCGCCGCGATGAAGCGCGGGCGCGGCTGGACGGAGGAACAGTGGAACGCCGAGGTTGAGGCCCTGTGTGAGCGCCGGCTGCTCACCGCACACGACGCCATCAGCCCGCTCGGGACAGCGGCCCTGAACCGTGCAGAGGGGCTCACCAATCGCTTGGCCCTGGAGCCGTGGAATGGCCTCGACGACACGGCTGTGGCAGACGTCGCCCGGTTGCTCTCACCGATAGCGCTCGCCTGCGGTGCCGTCCTTCCGCTCCCGAACCCGATCGGCATGCCGCAGCCGTGGGACCCCGATGTGGAACCACAGGCAGCCGCCATGCCCGTCGCTCCCGACTGAGGGCGAACGGGCATCCGCTGCACCCGACGCGCCCGCTTGAGCGATGCCGGCGAGCGGGCGTTGGTTACTCGCGCAGTTCGGCGGGGACGACGGCCTCGGGCACCGTGGCCTGGCCGCGGCTCCTGCGGTTGGCCAGGGTGGCTTTGGTCAGTTCGGTGAGGATCGGGATGCCCGAGAGCAGAATGATCCCGATGATGAAGTACTCGGAGTAGGCGGCGACAAACGCGATCTGGCCGAGGAAGAAACCCACGAGAGTGAGGCCCACGCCCCAAGCGAACGCACCGATCACGTTGAAGGTGACGAACGTGCGGTAACGCATTCGGCCCACGCCGGCAGCGACGGGCACAAAGGCGCGGAACACGGGGAGGAAGCGCGCCATGATGATGGACTTGCCACCGTGCTTCGCGAAGAAGGCGTTGGTGCGCTCCACATTCTGGGGGTTGAAGAACCGGTTCTGCTCGCGGGAGAACACGGCCGGACCGGCCTTTCGCCCAATGTAATAGGCGAGCTGGTCGCCGGAGAACGCGGCAATGAACACCACGATGCCGGTGATCCAGATTGGGAACGGTACGGCTCCGGTGGCGGTGAGCAAACCCACGGTGAAGAGCAGGGAATCGCCGGGCATGAACGACAACACGATGAATCCGGTCTCGACGAAGATCACGGCGGCAACGCCGATCAGAACGAACGACCCGAACCAGCCGATCAGCCACTCGGAGTCGAGAAAAGTGATGCCGAAGAGCATGGGGTACATGAAGGTCCTCTCGTTGAGCCGGCCGACGCGCCAGAACCCGGGTAACAGAGTAGTTCAGCTGCCTTAACGGTTTATGTAGTCCGTCGCCTGGCACACCGGATGAGAGAATGCTTGCGCCCCGCGCAGGGACTCACGTATTCTGAAAGGTTGCCTGACCACGGGAGCACACAGCAAAAAAGCGCGCTCAGGAGGCCGACATGACAAGGACAACCCACTTCACGCACGCACGCGTTGCGGCTCTGGGTGCCTTCGCCATCTCCGCCGGCCGCGTCACCCCCCTGCGTTCTGCGCACTAGCGTTCAGTACCGTCCCACCCGTTCGCGTTCGGTGTCCACCGGCGCAACTGACCGTCGGTGCTGATCATGTCCAGCGCTCAGTCCCGAAAGCCGTGAGAAGAACCTTCTCGCATCCGTCGACGTGTGTCGGCCAGTATTCGCATCATTGGCGCCATAGCGCCGCCTGACACAGGACTCACGATGACCTCAGAACCTGCCCCCCCATTCATCGACCGGTGCCGCGCCACGCGTGACCACGCTGCGCGCACTCCGGCGGCTCTACCCCTATGCCAAGCCGGCGCTGGGGCGCATTGGGCTCGGGATGCTCGCCGCCCTGCTGGCCAGCCTCGTCGCCCTGGCGATCCCGCAGGTTCTGCAGCGGCTCGTTGACGGCCCCTGTCGAACCGCGACCCGAGCCAGATCTGGCCGGCGGTGTCGATCGTGCTCGGCCTCGGCGTGCTCGAGGCCATCATGATTGCGCTTCGCCGCTGGTTCGTGCTCACCCCCGGCACGCACATCGAGGCCGCCATGCGAGGCGCAATCTACGCCCGGTTGCAGGACCTCCCCGTCACATTCCACGACCGGTGGCCCAGCGGGCAGCTGCTGTCGCGCGCCGTGAGCGACCTCAATCTCATTCGCCGCTGGATCTCGTTCGGGCTCGTGCTGATCGTGATCAACCTGCTGACCATCGTGATCGGAGTGGTCATTCTCGTGTCGATGAACTGGATCCTCGGCGTCATCTTCGTGGCCTGCTCGATCCCGTTGTTCATCTACGGTTACGTTTTCGAGAACAAGTACTCCTCCATTGCCCGCCGCAGCCAGGACCAGGCCGGTGACCTCGCGACGGCGGTGGAGGAATCCGTGCACGGCATCCGCGTGCTCAAGGCGTTCGGCCGTGGCAGTTTCGCGCTCAAGAATTTTGCCGCACAGGCCGAAACCCTGCGCGGCACCGAGATCGCGAAGGCGAGGGCCATAGCCGGCATCTGGCTCTGGTTGCAGCTCATTCCCGATGTGGCATTTGCGCTCGGGCTTGTCGCCGGCGTGTGGCTCACGAGCCAGGGTCAGCTCAGCGCCGGGGAACTCGTGGCGTTCTTCGCCACGGCGACCGTGCTGCGTTTTCCGGTGGAATCGATCGGATTCCTGCTGTCGATGCCCTTCGACGCCCGTACGGCGACCGACCGATTCTTCGACGTGATGGATTCGCCCAACTCGATCACCGACCCGGTCGCTCCGGTCGCGCTCGACGCGCCTCGGGGGCGGGTGACCCTCGACGGCGTCGACGTGCGCGACCTGGCACGTGAAGACCTGCGCCGCCACCTCGCGATGGCGTTCGAAGATGCCACGCTGTTCTCGGCATCCGTTCGAGACAACGTGCTGCTGGGTCGCGAAGAGCTCGCCGAGGCGTCGGAGGCAGCGGATGCCGCGCTCGAGCAGGCACTGCAGATCGCCCAGGCCGGATTCGTGCACGACCTGCCCGACGGTGTCGACACCCTCGTGGGAGAGGAGGGCATGAGCCTGTCCGGCGGACAACGCCAGCGCATTGCGTTGGCGCGGGCGGTGGCAGCCGAGCCGGCGGTGCTTATCCTGGATGACCCGCTCTCCGCCCTCGAGGTGAACACCGAGTCGCTGGTGGAACGGGCGCTGCGCGAGGTGCTCGTGTCGACCACCGCGCTGATCGTGGCGCACCGCCCCTCCACCGTGATGCTCGCCGACCGCGTGGCGCTGTTGGAAGACGGGCGCATCACGGCGGTGGGCACCCACACCGAGCTGTTGCGTACGAGTCCGCACTATACCTTCGTCATCTCCAGCCTGGAAGACGAAGAACGACGAGAGAACAAGAGAGCGGAGGAGCAGCTGTGAGCGTCACCGGCGTAACGGGTGAAGAACGCCACGATTTCACCACGTCCGAGAGCACGCGCCTGCGGCGACGTTCGCTGCGCCTGCTCGGTTCCCTGCTCCGGCCCGTGCGCGTCCGGGTGCTGCTCGACTCGGGCATCAACCAGCTTGTGCAGGGTGTGCTGTACATGACGTTCACGGCGGTGGCACTGTTTCTCCTGGACGGTACGAGCGGCCTCGTGCTGTTTGCCGCGCTGCTGCCCCTCGCCCTGCTCTCCCGGTGGTTCCAGGTGCGGGCGCAGACACTGCTCCGTCAGTCGCGCACCGCCTCCGCGAGCCTCATCGTGCACTTCGTTGAAACGATGACCGGAATTCGTGCGGTGAAGGCGTTCCGTAAGGAGAAGCGCAATGAGCAGCAGTTCGGTCGCCTGGTGGAGGACTACCGCTCCGTCAACGCGCGCGTGATCCAGCTGTTCGGCGTTTTCGATCCGGGGCTGGTGCTCATTGGAAACGTCACGGTGGCTGTTGTGCTCCTCGTTGGTGCCTTCCGGGTGGTCGACGGCAGCCTCGCTATCGGTGCGCTGCTCTACACCCGGCGTTTCTTCGACCCGATGGAGGAGATGGCGATGTTCTACAACTCGTACCAGGCGGCCGCGGCGGCTCTGGAGAAGATCTCCGGCGTACTGAAGGAACGCTCGGGCGTGCCGGACCCGGTGGTGCCCGTTGACCTGCGCGAAGCATCCGGTAACGTGCAATTCGATGGCGTGCAGTTTGCCTACAAGACCGACCGGGTGATCCTGTCGCGCTTCGACCTGAACGTTCCGGCCGGGCAGACCATCGCCCTGGTGGGCTTGACGGGTGCGGGCAAGTCCACGCTGGCCAAGCTCATGAGCCGGTTCTACGACCCGAGCGAGGGCCGGGTGCTGCTCGATGGCGTCGACCTGCGCGATCTTCACCCCAAAGACCTGCGCCGCGCCATCATCATGGTCACGCAGGAGGCCTACCTGTTCAGCGGTTCGGTTGCCGACAACATCGCCATCGGCAAACCGGATGCGACGCTCGCCGAAATCGCGGCCGCCGCGAAGGCCGTTGGCGCGCACGGATTCATCGAGTCGCTGCCCATGGGTTACGACACGGACGTGCACAAGCGGGGCGGGCGGATCTCGGAGGGGCAGCGTCAGCTGATCTCGTTCGCGCGCGCCTTCCTGGCGAACCCGGCGGTGCTGATCCTCGATGAGGCCACGTCGTCGCTGGACATTCCGAGTGAACGGCTCGTGCAGGAGGCGTTGCAGACGCTGCTGAGCGACCGCACCGCGGCCTCAGGAACCCGGGTGATCGCCGACGGGGCCGAGCGGGACGGCGGCGCCCGGGGCGGGTGGGCCTGCCGACGGGCCCTTCAGCTCAACGAAGATGGTGTGGGTTTCGGTGTCGCCGATGTTCTCGCCGGAATGATCCTGGGTCGGCAGCCACCGCACACCCCCGGCCGGCACCTCGACGTCAACCTGGTGCTCGCCGGTGGACAGCCGCCGGCGGAAGGAACTGAGCGAGACCATCACGCTGTCCGGATGGTGGTGTGGAGTGGACTTGTCCCCGGGCTGGTCGCGGTACTCCAGAACGCGCACGCGCTCGTTCTCCATGATGACGCGGTAGAGACTGGGGTTCGAGATGACAGGATCGCTGCTCATGGACGCAGCGTAACACCGCCCACCCCCGGCGGCCAGTAGCAGTTTCGGGAGCTACGCGGGAGACCACCGGGCGGCCGCGTAGTCGATCCGATACGCGTGCGTCGGGGTCCGGGGCACCAGCGGAGTTCCCTCGGCCAGGTAGTGCTCCAGGGCACGGTCCTCGTGCTCAATCGGCGGATGCCCGCCGGCCCGGACGACCCGCCACCACGGCATATCCGTGCCGTAGCGCGCCATGACCTGGCCCACCGCGCGGGCGGCTCGTGACCCGAGCACGGCCGCGACATCGCCGTACGTCATGACCCGGCCGGGTGGAATGGCATCAACGATGCCGAGTACGTGCGACACAAAATCGTCGTCCTGCGCCGAATGCATGATGCCGCGGTGCTAGAGCTGGAGCGCGCCGATGACCTCGCCGTACGGGGTCTGGCCGGTGTCGGTGAAGCCGAGGCGGTGGAAGAACGCCTCGGGGCCCTCTTCGCCGGACTCCCAGATCACCGTGATCTGTTTGAAGCCGCGTGAACGTGCCTCTTCGGCCAGCGAATCGGCAGCGAACTTACCCACACCCTGGCCTTGCGCGGCGGCGTCAACGTTGATGCGCCAGATGCAGGCTCGAAACTCGTCGTGATCGGACTCGGGGTCAAAGTTGCCGTGGATGAACCCGGCGACCTCGCCATCGAGCAGAACGACTCGCTGCCACGACGTGGCGGGGTTGGTAGTGGATGCCGCGACGGAATACGATACGGGCGCAATAAATTGCTCCTGGCCGGGCTTCAGGCTCAGGTTATTAGCCGCAACGATATTGCGTGCGGACAGTTCTTCCAGTCTCAACTCACCCATCTGATCAGGGTAACCGCTGCCCGGCACTTCTGGTTGACATTTGGGGGTATTCGCGGGGTTCCAGACCCACAAATATATCTCGATGTCGAGATAATTGGGCGGATCTACTAAGCTGGTCGGTGGCCATAGCGGTCACCAATGTTTCAGAGGAGAGCTAATTGTCGAAGATTAAGGTTGAGGGAACGGTTGTCGAGCTTGACGGCGACGAGATGACCCGCATCATCTGGCACGCCATCAAGGACACGCTCATTCACCCGTATCTCGATATTGACCTCGAGTACTACGACCTGTCGATCCAGAAGCGCGACGAGACCGACGACCAGATCACGGTCGACGCGGCCCGCGCCATCCAGAAGCACGGCGTCGGCGTCAAGTGCGCGACGATCACGCCCGACGAGGCGCGCGTCGAGGAATTCGGCCTGAAGAAGATGTGGGCATCGCCCAACGGCACGATCCGTAACATCCTCGGCGGCACGATCTTCCGTGAGCCCATCATCATCTCCAACATCCCGCGCCTCGTGCCCGGCTGGAACAAGCCGATCATCATCGGCCGCCACGCGTTCGGCGACCAGTACAAGGCGACGAACTTCCGCTTCGAGGGCGAAGGCACGCTGAGCATGACTTTCACCCCGAAGGATGGCAGCGAACCGCAGTCCTTCGAGGTCTTCAAGGCACCCGGCAGCGGTGTGGCCATGGGAATGTACAACCTCGACAACTCGATCACCGACTTCGCCCGTGCCTCGCTCAACTACGGCCTCGAGCGCAACTTCCCGGTGTATCTCTCCACGAAGAACACCATCCTCAAGGCCTATGACGGTCGGTTCAAGGACATCTTCCAGGAGATCTTCGACGCCGAGTTCAAGGAGCGTTACGACGCTGCCGGCCTCACCTACGAGCACCGCCTCATCGACGACATGGTCGCATCGGCCATGAAGTGGGAGGGCGGCTACGTCTGGGCCTGCAAGAACTACGACGGCGACGTGCAGTCTGACACCGTGGCGCAGGGCTTCGGCTCACTCGGCCTGATGACCAGCGTGCTCTCCACCCCCGACGGCAAGGTCGTCGAGGCCGAGGCTGCACACGGCACCGTGACGCGTCACTACCGCCAGCACCAGCAGGGCAAGCCCACCTCGACGAACCCGATCGCGTCGATCTATGCGTGGACCCGCGGGCTCGCGCACCGCGGCAAGCTGGACAACAACGCGGCCCTGATCGAGTTCTCGCGCATCGTCGAGGACGTTGTCATCAAGACCGTGGAGAGCGGCAAGATGACCAAGGACCTCGCGCTCCTCGTTGGCCCGGACCAGGGCTATCAGACGACGGAAGAGTTCCTCGCTTCCCTCGACGAGAACCTCCAGGCGCGCCTGGCGTAACTCGCACCGCAACGGTCCCGACCTTCTGGTCGGGGCCGTTGCTGTATGCCCGGGCGCACCGCAGAACAGTGAGGGTCCCCTCGCTGGCTATTCTTGCCTCCACGCGCCAGAATTTGAGCATGAAGCGCATTCTGGGCTCGGCTCGGCGTTACCCCATTGTGGTTGCGACCGTACTCGTCGGCCTGCTGGGCCTGGCCCTGTGGTGGGGCGGGGCGCCGGATACCGTGCGCTGGCTGTTCAGCGGATTCGGGTTCGTTGTGGCCGTGATTGAGTTCACAGGCATGGTGCGGCGCCTCCGCAACGGTTCCGTCGGCCTGGATCTGCTGGCGATCATTGCCATCATGGCGACCATCGCGGTCGGCGAATACGTGGCCACCCTCATCATCGTGCTCATGCTCAGCGGTGGCGCGGCCCTCGAAGACTACGCGGCGGGCCGCGCCACCCGGGAGCTCAACGCCCTACTGACGCGCGCCCCGCAGCTGGCGCACCGCTTGAGCGGCGATGACGCGGATGTCTCCGACGTTCCGGTCACCGAGGTGGCCGTGAACGACCTCCTGCTCGTGCGGCCGGCCGAAATCGTTCCCGTGGACGGCGCGCTGCAATCGGCGGAGGCCTCCTTCGACGAGTCCTCCCTCACCGGCGAGAGCCTCCCGGTGGAACGGCGCACCGGCGATAGCGTGCTGAGCGGGTCGATCAACGGGCAGACCGCCATCATCGTTCGTGCCACCGCGACGGCGGCCGACAGCCAGTTTCAGCGCATCATCGCGCTCGTGGAGGAGGCGGCGAACAGCAAAGCCCCTGTGGTGCGCCTCGCCGACCGCTACGCCGTGCCATTCACGCTGCTGTCACTCGGTCTCGCCGGCCTCGCATGGGCACTCTCCGGCGACCCGGTGCGGTTCGCCGAGGTGCTCGTGGTTGCCACCCCGTGCCCGCTCCTCCTCGCCGCGCCGGTGGCGTTCCTGGGAGGGATGAGCCGTGCCGCACGAAATGGCATCATCGTGAAGGGAGCGGGCGTGCTCGAGACCCTCGCGCGGGCACGCACGGTGGTGTTCGACAAGACCGGGACCCTCACCCAGGGCACTCCGGTGATCGCCGAGGTGCGGGCGGAGCCCGGATTCGACGAGAACGAGATGCTGGCCCTCGCGGCGTCGGCCGAGCAGTATTCCTCCCACGTACTCGCGGCATCCGTTGTCAACGAAGCGCGCGAACGACACCTCGCCCTCACCGCCGCCGACACGGCGAGCGAGGTGGCCACTCATGGCGTCACCGCCGAGTTCGGCCCGCGGGAGGTGGTCGTGGGCAAGCTTGCCTTCGTGCGCGAGCATGCACCGGATGCCGCCCTCGCGCGTCTGCGCGGGGGCGAGCTGGCCATGTACGTGGCGGTCGGGGGCCGGTTCGCGGGGTCGCTCGTGGCGCGGGACCTCGTGCGGGACAACGCCAGCCACACGGTCGCACGGCTGGCCGAGCTCGGGGTGAAGGAATCCCTCATGCTCACCGGCGACGCGCGGGAAACCGCCGAACACATCGCCGGACAGGTCGGGATCACCCGGGTGCAGGCGGATTGCCTGCCGAGCGACAAGGTCGACGCGGTGCGTGCGCTCACGGCCCGGCCCGTGATCATGGTGGGCGACGGCGTCAACGACGCCCCGGTGCTCGCGGTCGCCGACGTGGGCATCGCCATGGGGGCGCGCGGTTCAACGGCGGCGAGCGAATCAGCCGACGTCGTGATCCTGCTCGACGACGTGTCACGCACCGCGCGCGCGGTCACCATCGGTCAGGACACCGTGCGGGTCGCCCTGCAGAGCATCTGGCTCGGCATAGCGCTGAGCGTCATCCTCATGATTGTGGCCGCGTTCGGCCTGATCCCGGCCACGATCGGGGCGCTCAGCCAGGAAGTCGTTGACCTCATCACGATCCTCAACGCTCTGCGCGCCATCGGTGGGCGCGCGGATGCCGCGGCACGTGTGCACGCGACCGTACCGACCGAAGGGGCGACCGGGGAAGCCGTCTGACCCGAACCGCCGGCCGGTTCGACAGCAAGGAGTGCCCGTGCGGGCGACCCGGCAGGCGTCGCACGCGCCGGGTAGACGTGCCCACCACGGGGCTCGCTGTCTTTGGACCGGGAGTACCGTTCTCGTTCGGGTCGCTGGCGGCCCGCGGGACAGGGAGCCCCGTATTAGGCTGGAGGAATGCGAACGGGCCGTTTCTCACGCGGCACCCAGGGTGCAGGTGCGGCGCCGCGGCCCCGACTTCCCCGCGATGTGCTCGTCCTCGGCGTGATCGCCTTCTTCGTCATGGTCGGCTTCGGCGTGGTGGTCCCCGTGCTGCCGGTCTACGTGCGCAGCTTCGGCGTGAACTATGTCGCCGTGGGAGCCGTGGTCTCTGCCTTCGCCCTGATGCGCCTCGTCACGAGCCCGTTCTGCGGTCGCCTGATCGACTGGGCCGGTGAACGCACCATCCTCTCGGCCGGAATCGGAATCGTCGCCGTTTCGAGCGGGCTCGCGGGCATCGCCGAGACGTACCCGCAGCTGCTGCTGCTGCGCGGCGTTGGCGGCATCGGCTCCGCACTGTTCTCCGTTTCCGCGATGACGCTGCTGCTCGGCTCCACCCCCACGGCCATTCGCGCGCGAGCCATCGGCTTCTATCAGGGTGGCTTCCTCATTGGCGGCATGGCCGGTCCAGCCATCGGCGGCCTCCTCGCCACCATCTCCCTCACCGCTCCATTCTTCTTCTACGCCGGCACCCTCGGCGTGGCCGGCGTGATCGGCATCGTGCTGTTGCGCTCGACAACTTCTGGCACAGCAGATACCTCGGCCGAGACCGCGCAACGCACCCCGTTCCGCACGGTGTTGCGTGATACCCGGTTTCGGGCTGCGTGCCTGGCTAACTTTGCCCAGGGATGGACATCGCTGGGCGTTCGTGGAACCCTGGTCCCGGTCATCATCGTCGAGGTGCTGCGCGGACCCACGAGCTGGACCGGCATCGCCTTCGCGTGCGCGGCCGTGGCCCAGACGCTCACCCTCGCCCCGGCCGCCCGGTTCATTGACACGGTCGGCCGCCGCCCCGCGATCATCGGGGCGTTCGCGCTCGCCGCGGTGACGATCATGGCCGTGCCCTTCGCGCCGAACATCTGGGTGCTCGGCGCGCTGCTGTGCCTGTACGGCGTGGCCGCGGCCTTCATGGGAACCGCCCCGGCAGCCGCACTGGGCGACGCGGCCGGAGCCAGGGGAGGGCGCCCCGTGGCCGTGTTCTCAATGTTCTCCGACGCCGGGGCGATTGCCGGTCCGCTCGTGGCCGGACTGCTCGTGGATCTGGTGTCGCTCCCACTCGCGTTCCTCGTCGGCGCCCTGTTGCTGCTCGCGACATCTGCTTACGCGCTACGCATGCCCCGCACGCACCTGCCGGCGTAACGGGTTCAGCCGGCGAGTTCCTTGCGGCCGGAGATGATGCCGCTCACCGTGGCGACAACGGCGAAGACCACGGTGACCACGGGCTGACCGAGGTCCCACCAGGCGATGGCGGCCGCGCCGAAGACGCAGATCTCCACGAAGGCCTTGCCGAACGGGTCAAGTGTGAAGACGGCCTTCGGTGACCGGAACAGCGCCCACACGAGAATGGCGAACGCCGGTGCAGCGATACCCACGAGCACGCCGGGCCACGGCAGTGGCCAGGCCAGAAAGCCCCAGAGGCCGAGGCTGATGAACGCGAAGAGTTCGAGCACGGAGCGGAGGATGTCGTTGGGGCCGATGGGTGGCTGCGCGCGGGAATCTGTCACCCCGTCATTCTACCGAAGGCCCCGGCCCGTGGGCTGCTCGCAATGGAGCGAGCTACTTGAAGATGATCGTTCGGGCGCCGTCGAGCAGCACGCGGTTCTCCGCGAACCACTTGACCGCCTGGGTGAGCGTGCGGCTCTCCTCGTCCTGGCCGATGGCGACAAGCTCGGCCGGTGTGCGGGAGTGGTCGACGCGCACCACGTTCTGCTCAATGATCGGGCCCTCGTCGAGGTCGCCGGTCACGAAGTGGGCGGTCGCTCCAATGAGCTTCACGCCGCGCGCATGCGCCTGCCGGTAGGGGTTCGCGCCCTTGAACCCGGGCAGGAACGAGTGGTGAATGTTGATCGCCCGGCCGGCCAGACGTTCGCAGAGTTCGGGGGAGAGAATCTGCATGTACCGGGCGAGTACGACGAGTTCAATGTCGAGCTCGTCGACCGCGTGCATGACACGGGCCTCAAACGCGGCCTTGCTGGCGGCATCCGTGATGGGGCGGGATTCGAACGGCACGCCGTAGAAACCCACGAGGTCGCGCAGGGTTCCGTGGTTGCTGAGCACGAGGGGAATCTCCACCGGAATCTGGCCGCCGCGCTGGCGAAAGAGCAGGTCGTTCACGCAGTGCGCGGCCGAGGAGGCAAGCACAAGGGTGCGGAGCGGGCGACCCACGACGTCGATAACGGATGTCATGTCGTAGCGGTTGAGAACCGGCGCGAGGGCCGCATCGAAGTCGGCGCGCTCGGCGGGAGACTCCACCTGGAGGCGCATGAAGAACCGACCGGTGTCGTCGCTCGAGAACTGCTGGCTCTCGACGATGTTGCCGCGGGCCTCTACGATGGCGCCGCTGACCGCATGCACGATGCCGGGCTTGTCGGCGCAGACGAGGGTGATCACCCAGTGGTTTGTGGGGGTGTGGCGCTCGGAGTGCTCGGTATGCTCAGCGTGCTCCGGCACGAGGGAAGAAGTCATCCGACCAGATTACCGGCGGGACTGGCCCCGTGGAGACACATCGGCTAGCCTTGTTCACGGTCGCGTTCACGCTCGCGGCCCCGGGCGCGCACGTCGGCGCGCAGCCGTTCTGCTCTGTCATGCTCATCCCATAGCCGCAGTGTTCTCACTGCAGATGACCAGCCGTCCCGCCGCTTGTCGATTGCAGTGTCATGTCAATTACCGCGTCCATTCCCATTCAACGGGCCGAGGAACCGCCCACCGGCGTGATCCCGCTCGGACGGCCTTTCCCCTGGGCAGGACTCATCGTTCTCGGCGCCGCCGTCTTCCTCTCGATCACCTCGGAGATGATGCCCGTCGGGCTGCTGCCCGAGATGAGCTCGTCGCTCGGCGTCGCCCCGTCGCAGGTCGGCCTGCTCGTGAGCTGGTTCGCGTTCACCGTGGTGGCCACGAGCACCGGCCTCGCCCATCTCACCCGTCGATTCCCCCGACACAGCCTGCTCCTGGCCGTGCTCGTGGTCTTCGCGATCAGCAACGTGCTCACCGCCATCGCGCCCAGCTACGAATTCGTCGTCGCGTCCCGGGTGCTCGGCGGCATGGCGCACGGAATCTTCTGGTCGGTCGTCGGCGCCTACGCCGGGCACCTCGTGCCCAAGGAACAGATCGGCCGCGCCGTGGCCATCACGGTTGCCGGTGGAACCCTCGCGTTCATATTCGGCGTGCCCGTGGCCACGATGATCGGGCACCTGCTCGGCTGGCGACCCACGTTTATTCTGCTCGCCGGCCTCATGCTGGTGGGTGCGTTCCTCGTATGGCGCTTCGTGCCTCGAGTGACGCACCACGCCGGGCGCCATCCGCGCGCGCAGAAGGGCGCCGCGGCCTCGGCTGCCCCGAAGGCTCGTCGTGACCCGACGACAGCCGCCGTCGCCCTCATCTGCGCCATCACCGCGCTCACGATGGTGGGGCACTACACCTTTTACACCTACGTCACCCCGTTCCTCACCGGCGGGCTCGGCGTGACCGTGGCCGATGTTCCCGCCATGCTCTTCGCGTTCGGCATCGCCGGCGCGGTGGGCCTACTGCTCGTGGGCACGGTCTTCGGCCCCCGGCCGCAGCTTGGCCTCGTGGTGGGCATCGCCGCCGCCGCCGCCGCGGTCGCGGTGCTCGCCATCACCCAGCTGCCCGGAAGTGTCGTCACGATGCCGGTCGCCATCGGAGCCTTCATGCTCTGGGGGCTCGCGTTCGGCACCCTGCCGCCCCTGCTGCAGACCCGGATGCTGCACACCGCGTCTGCCCGCATACGCGACACCGCGAGTGCCTGGTACACCACCGCATTCAACGCCGGCATCGGTGGCGGAGCCCTGCTCGGGGCGCTGCTGCTCGACACGGTGGGCATGAACGTCATTCCGTGGGTCTACGTGGCCCTGCTCGGGCTGGCCCTCGTGCTCGTGATCGTCACCGACAGTCTGTCCCGCCGCCGCGCCTGACGCCGGGTGTTCACTCCGTCGGCGCTCTTCGCACCTTACGGGCGCCCGGAAGGTGCGAAGAGCGCCAGTTGGATGCGTGCAGCGCGGCGTGGACGCGGCATGAACGCGCGCCCGTCCCGGAGGGTACGCTAACGCACTGTTAGACTGGAAACCCTCAGCCCCTGCGAGACGAGACTGGAGACCGCGTGGCGACTCTCCTCCTTGTATTCACAGTTCTGTCGGCGCTCACGCCGTGGCTCACCCGGCTGCTCGGCACCCGTGTGTTCTATGTGATCGCCCTGCTCCCCGCCGGAGCCTTCGCCTACACACTCACGCAGACCGCGGTCGTCACCGTGGGTGGATCCGTCACCCAGAGCATCCCGTGGATTCCTGCCCTCGGCATCAGCCTCTCCTTTCGCGTTGACACGCTCGCGTGGCTCCTCGCCCTCGTGGTCACGGGCATCGGCGCCCTCGTCCTGGTCTACTGCGCTAGCTACTTCTCTCCCGATGAGCCGGGGCTGGGCCGCTTCGCCGCCCTGTTACTCGCCTTTGCCGGCACCATGTACGGGCTCGTCACCGCCGACGACCTTCTCGTGATGTTCATGTTCTGGGAGATCACGAGCGTGCTGTCCTACCTGCTGATCGGGCATTACACGAGCAAGCGTGAGAGTCGTGGTGCCGCGCTGCAGGCACTGCTCGTGACCACGTTCGGCGGCCTGATCATGCTCGTGGGCGTCATTATGATCTCGGTCGGCGCCGGTACGACGTCCCTCGCGGTGATCGTGGCCCAGCCGGTCACCGGCCCGCTCGGTACGTGGGGAATCCTGCTCATCCTCGTGGGCGCGCTGTCCAAATCCGCCCTCGTGCCCTTCCACTTCTGGCTGCCGGCCGCCATGGCCGCCCCCACCCCGGTGAGCGCCTACCTGCATGCCGCCGCGATGGTGAAGGCCGGTATCTACATTGTGGCCAGGCTCGCCCCCGGCTACGCGGACAGCGATGGGTGGCTGCCCGTGCTTGTGACCCTCGGCGTGTGGACCATGCTTGTGGGCGCGTGGCGCTCGCTGCGCCAGTACGACCTCAAGCTCCTGCTGGCCTACGGCACCGTGAGCCAGCTCGGTTTCCTGATGATCGTCGTCGGCTTCGGCACCCGCAACACGGCCCTCGCCGGTGCCGCGCTGCTGCTCGCCCACGCGCTGTACAAGGCCACCCTGTTCCTCGTGGTGGGCGTGATCGACCATCGCGCGGGCACCCGCGACTGGCGAGCGCTCTCCGGGGTGGGACGCAGCAGCCCCGCCCTCGCCGTCATCGCGCTCATCGCGGTTGCCTCCATGGCCGGCATTCCCCCGCTCTTCGGCTACGTGGCGAAGGAGGCCGTGTTCACCTCGCTGCTCGACGCGGGTGTGGGCGGCAGCGCCTGGGGCTGGATCGCGCTCGTCGGCACGGCGGTCGG
Source organism: Cryobacterium psychrophilum (assembly GCF_004365915.1). NCBI lineage: Bacteria > Bacillati > Actinomycetota > Actinomycetes > Micrococcales > Microbacteriaceae > Cryobacterium > Cryobacterium psychrophilum. Next base: position 1,343,204 of record NZ_SODI01000001.1, on the reverse strand, counting down.
ATCCGTGCTCACCGTGGCCTACAGCATCCGTTTCTTCTGGGGCGCTTTCGGCACCCGCCCCACGGTGGCGACGACCGTGCTGCACCCGAGCCCGAGGGACACCCTGCTGGCCCCGGCAGTTCTCACCGTGGCGACCGTGGCCTTGGGCGTGTTCGCCTCGGCCCTCGACCCGCTGCTCGCGCCGTACGCCAACACCGTTCCCGGTGACGGCAGCGCGAGTGAGGCGTATTACCTTGCCCTCTGGCACGGTCTCGAACCAGCGTTGCTCCTGAGCGCCGTGGTGATCGGTCTGGGCGTGCTGCTGTTCCGCTGGCGTCGGCGCGTCGCCCGGCTGCAGGCCACCGTGCCGGCGTGGATCGACGCGGGCCACGGGTATGGCATGACGGTGCGCGCCGTCGACCGCACCGCGGCAAGGCTGACCTACCTGGGGCAGCGCGGGGGACTGCCGCAGTACCTCGGAACCATCCTCGTCGTGTTCGTGCTCGCCCTCGGGTTCGCCGCCGCGGTGAACCGCAGCTGGCCGGAGCGTATCGTGCTGTGGGACTACCCGGGACAGGTGCTCATCGCCCTCATCATGGGTATCGCCGCCGTCATGGCCGCCCGGGTGGGGCAGCGGATGACCGCGGTGCTGTTGGCCGGCGTCACCGGCTTTGGCCTCGTGGTGCTTTTCGCGTTCCACGGCGCCCCCGACCTCGCGCTCACCCAGGCGCTCGTCGAAACGATCACCCTGGTCATCTTCGTGCTCGTGCTGCGCCGCCTCCCCACCCAGATTGCCCAGCACAATCGACCCAGGCACCGCAAGCGTCGAGCCCTCATCGGCGCCCTGGTGGGCATCGTAATGGGTACGATCGGCGTGGTCGCGCTCGGTGCACGTCAGGATCCGAGCATTGCCAGTGAGCTTCCTCGCCTCGCTGTGGAGGAGGGCCACGGCAACAACATCGTCAACGTGATGCTCGTGGACATTCGCGCGTGGGACACTCTGGGCGAAATCGCCGTGCTCATCGTCGTGGCCACCGGTGTGGCCAGCCTGCTGTTCGTCTCCGGCCGCAACGCCGAAGTGCCCCGGCTCAGGGATTCCCGGCGGTTGCGCCTGGGCCGTAACCGCCGTCGCGTCATCGCCGACCCGGAGGTCTCGGGGGAGGGACACGCCGTCACGCGCCAGGCCTTCCTGGTTGCCGGGCGTAAAATTCCCGCCCAGCACCGCTCGATCCTGATCGAGGTGCTCGTGCGCATGTTGTTCCACCCGGCAATCATCGTCTCCCTGTACCTGCTCTTCGCCGGTCACAACGAGCCAGGTGGCGGCTTCGCCGGCGGGCTCATTGCCGGCCTGGCGCTCGTGCTGCGCTACATTGCCGGAGGACGCTACGAGCTCGGCGAGGCCGCCCCCATCGACCCGGGCAAAATCCTCGGACTCGGTATCATCCTTGCCGGGGGCCTGAGCGTCGTCTCGCTCGTCTTCGGCGGCGTTCCGCTTGAATCGGCCTATGTGACGACCGAGGTTCCCGTACTCGGCTCGCTGTCGTTCGGCACATCCACCATCTTCGATATTGGCGTCTACCTCGTGGTGATTGGGCTCGTGTACGACATTCTGCGCAGCCTCGGCAGCGAGATCGACCGACAGAGCGAGGTCGATGAGCTCGGGCCGGAACTGCAGACATCCGTTCCCGGCTCGGGTCTCGTCGCAAGTGAGACGACAACGGATACCGCGCCGGTGACCACATGGGAGGGCCGAGCATGAACGCCTCCCTGACCCTCGTTGTGTTGATGGCCGTTATGTACGCCTGCGGCGTGTACGTGATGCTGGAGCGCAGCCTCACCCGGGTGCTGATCGGGTTCCTGCTTGTGGGGAATGCGACGAACCTGCTGATCTTCATCATGAGTGGCCGGCCGGGAAACGCACCCATTGTCACGGGCACGAGCCTGGACGATTCTATGGTCGACCCGGTTCCCCAGGTGCTCATGCTCACGGCCATCGTCATTAACTTCGGCATCACCGCGCTGCTGCTCGCCCTCATCTATCGCTCGTGGTGGCTCGCCCGCCTCGGCGACGAGGGTGACAATCTGGGCGACGAGCACGTCGACGATGTCGCAACGTCCAGCGAGTCCGCACTGCGTTCGTCGTCGGAGGATGAGGACGCCGTGCAGGATTCGCTCGACGAGTTCGAGCGTGGCACCGACGACTCGGATGCCCCCGTACCCACCATCGACCCCCCGGCCACCGAGGGGAAGACCCGATGAACGTGCTTGTGCCCCTGATCGTGGCGCTCCCGCTGCTCGGCGCGGCCATGGCCCTCGTACTCGGCAAACGCCGCGAACCACAGATTCTGGTGAGCGTGGCGGTACTCGTGGCCGTGGCGGTGATCAGCGCCATACTGCTCGTACTGGTGGACCGTGGCGGACCGGCCGTGGTGCACGTGGGTAACTGGAACGCGCCCTGGGGCATTGTGCTCGTCGTCGACCGGCTCTCCGCGATCATGCTGCTCGTGTCGGCGTTGATGCTGCTCGGTGTGCTGCTGTTCGCCGTGGGCCAGGGGCTGCTGGACGGGCATGCTGAGACCCCGGTGTCGATCTTCCACCCCACGTACCTCGTGCTGTCGGCCGGGCTGTTCAACGCCTTCATCGCCGGGGACCTGTTCAACATGTACGTGGGATTCGAAATGCTGCTCTCCGCGAGCTACGTCCTGCTGACCCTCGGAGGTACGGGATCGCGCATCCGTGCGGGCGTCACCTACATCGTGGTGAGCCTTGTGTCGTCCCTACTGTTCCTCAGCTCGATTGCGCTTATCTACGGAGCCACGGGCACGGTGACTCTGGCCCTGATTGCCGAGCGACTCCCGAACCTGCCCGGCGACGTGCAGATCATTCTCGGGCTGCTTCTGCTGCTGGCCTTCAGCGTGAAGGCGGCCGTCTTTCCGCTGTCGTTCTGGCTACCGGACTCGTATCCCACGGCCCCCGCCCCGGTGACGGCGGTGTTTGCCGGGCTGCTCACCAAGGTGGGTATCTACGCCATTCTGCGCAGCCAGACGCTGCTCTTTCCCGACCACCCATTCTCGATGCTGCTCATGGTGGTGGCCGGGCTCACGATGATTGTGGGGATTCTCGGGGCGCTCGCCCAAGCTGACATCAAACGCCTGCTCTCGTTCACCCTCGTCAGCCACATCGGCTACATGCTGTTCGGTATCGCGATCGGTACCCCCCTCGCCATTGCCGCGACCATCTTCTACGTGGTGCACCACATCACGGTGCAGACCACACTGTTTCTGTGCGCGGGGCTCATCGAGCGGGTCGGCGGAACGACCTCGCTCTCCCGGCTCGGAGGTCTGCTGAAGGCGTCGCCGTTCGTGGCGATCTTGTTCTTCGCCGGCGCCGTGAACCTCGGCGGACTCCCGCCGTTCTCCGGCTTTCTCGGCAAGGTCGCGCTGTTCCAGGCCGGCGCGCGGGAGGGCAGTCCGATCATCTGGGTCCTCATCGCGGCCGGTGCCGCTACGTCGCTGCTCACCCTGTACGCGCTCGCCCGCACCTGGAACATCGCGTTCTGGCGGCCCCGCAAAGAGGTTCTCACCTACACGTCCGCCACGCTCGCCGCGCTGGTGGAAGACCCGGAAGACGAGGGAACGGTGCTCAAGAAGACCGTTTCACCGCTCATGGTGGGCACCACCACGGTCATGCTGGTCCTCACCCTGAGTCTTTCGGTATTCGCGGGGCCCCTCTTCGACGTCAGCGTGCGCGCGGCCGGAAACATCACGGATCCGTCCACGTACATTGACGCCGTCTTTCCGAACGGCACGCCATGACACCGCGCAAAGGACGTCTCGTCAGCGTCGCCAACCAGCTGCCCGCGATTGTCGGTCTCGTTGTGCTGTGGATGCTGTTGTGGGGCTCATTCTCCTGGCTCAATTTCGTGACCGGTACGGGCGTTGCCGTGCTCGTCTCCGTGTCGTTCTACCTGGTTCCGGTGCAGCTGAGCAACCGTGTGAACCCGTGGTTCGTTCTCACCTACCTCGTGCGCCTCATCATCGACATTGTGCGAGCATCCGTGCAGGTGGCCGGACTTGCGCTGTCCCCGCGCCTCGTCACGAGCAACGCCATTTTGGCCGTGCACCTGCGCACCCGCAGCGACCTCATCCTCACCTGGACCGCAGTATCGACGTCGATCGTGCCCGGATCCATCGTGGTAGACATTGATCGCGAGCACTCCACCCTGTACCTGCACGTGCTCAACGTGCACAGCGCCGCCGGCATCGAACGGTTTCGACGCACGGTGCTGGAGACCGAACGCCGAATCATTCGAGCCGTCGGCTCAAGGCAGGACCTCGAGCGCTTGCGCGGGGTCACACCGCCGACACCGGACGACTCCACCACCACGAAAGGACAGACCCCATGATGCAGACGGTGGCGATCATCGCCGGAATATTGTTCGCCCTCGGTGGCCTGTTCGCGGTGTACCGCATCGTGCGGGGCCCGTCGGTGCTGGATCGGGTTATCGCCTCCGATGTGCTCGTGGCGACGGTTATCTGTGCGCTCGGCGCCGAAATGGCGCTCAACCGCCACACCGACAACCTCCCCGTGCTGCTGGTGCTCGCCCTCTTCGCTGTGCTCGGCTCGCTCAGTGTGGCCCGTTTCCTCCCCGCGCGGGACAGCGCATGAGTGACGTGCTGCACGACGCCCTGACCGCCGTTCTCGTGCTCGCCGGGGCGCTCATGTGCTTCGCGGCCGGGGTCGGGCTGCTGCGCTTTCCCGACGTTTTCAGCCGCATCCACGCCTCCACGAAGCCGCAGATCTTCGGTCTGATGGCGATCGTGACCGATGTTGCGGTCAACAACTTCACCGTGGGAACGGTCACCCTCATCGTGGCCATCGTGCTCTTCCAGGCGCTCACCGCGCCCATGGCCGCCCACCTCGTGGGCCGGGCCGCCTACGGTACGCAGCATCTGCACCCCGAACTGTTGATTGTGGACGAGCTCGCGGGCCGCGGAGCCCCCGGCAGCCCAGGGGCAGCATCCGGTCCGCAGGCGCCTCCGGCCTGAGCGGGAACCCGATGCCATTCCCACGCGGTGCTGATATGCTCGGCATGTCGCAACTGGCGTAGCACGAAGATGGGTCACCATCGGGGAGCGACTGACACGGTTAGTGGCCGCACGCCTGGGCCGCACATCCAATTATTAAGGAGAACTCCGTGCCTGATTCCGCCGCTTCATCCGTGCTAGCGTCCACCTTCAACGAGCCACTCGAGGTCGTTGACCCCGAGATCGCCGCCGTTCTCGAGCAGGAACTCGGTCGCCAGCGCGACTACCTCGAAATGATCGCCAGCGAGAACTTCGTGCCGCGTTCCGTCTTGCAGTCGCAGGGCTCCGTGCTCACCAACAAGTACGCCGAGGGTTACCCCGGACGCCGCTACTACGGTGGCTGCGAGTACGTCGACGTCGCCGAGCAGCTGGCTATCGACCGTGCCAAGAGCCTGTTCGGTGCCGCATACGCCAATGTTCAGCCGCACTCCGGCGCCACCGCCAACGCCGCCGTGCTGAGCGCCATTGCCACTCCCGGCGACACGATCCTCGGCCTTGAGCTCGCCCACGGTGGTCACCTCACCCACGGCATGAAGCTCAACTTCTCCGGCAAGCTCTACAACCCGGTCGCCTACGGCGTCGACAAGGAAACGTTCCGCGTCGACATGGACTCGGTGCGTGACGCTGCGCTCGAGCACAAGCCCAAGGTGATCATCGCCGGCTGGTCCGCCTACCCGCGTCAGCTCGACTTCGAAGCCTTCCGTGCCATCGCCGACGAGGTGGGCGCGCTCCTCTGGGTCGACATGGCACACTTCGCCGGACTGGTTGCTGCTGGCGTGCACCCTTCGCCCGTTCCCTTCGCTGACGTGGTCTCGAGCACCGTGCACAAGACCCTCGCCGGTCCGCGCTCCGGCTTCATCCTGTCTCGCGACATGGCCCTGGCCAAGAAGCTCAACTCCAACGTGTTCCCCGGCCAGCAGGGCGGCCCGCTCATGCACGTGATCGCCGCCAAGGCCACCGCGTTCAAGCTTGCGGCCGAGCCCGAGTTCAAGGAACGCCAGGAGCGCACCCTTCGCGGTGCCAGCATCCTCGCCGCCCGGCTGATGGCCGACGACACCCGCGCCCACGGCATCGACGTACTCACGGGAGGCACCGACGTTCACCTCGTTCTTGCCGACCTGCGCAACTCGGAGATCAACGGCCAGCAGGCCGAAGACGCCCTGCACGAGGTGGGCATCACCGTGAACCGCAACGCGGTCCCGTTCGACCCGCGCCCGCCCATGGTCACGAGCGGGCTGCGCATTGGCACGCCGGCGCTGGCCACGCGTGGCTTTGGCGACGTGGAGTTCACCGAGGTCGCCGACGTCATTGCTGAGGCCCTCAAGCCCGGCGCCGACAAGGCTGCCCTGAGCGCACGCGTTCGTACGCTCACGCAGGCCTTCCCGCTGTACTCCGGCCTCCAGCAGTAGCAGCAGACCGCGCAACAACGGCGGAGATTTCCAGAGGGAGGGGCGGCGCGCATCCGCTGCCCAGGATCGTCCTGGAATCTCCGTCGTTTCGTAGTGACAACGTGCACATGAACAAAGGAACCAAGATGGTGGCAATCACCCTTGACGGGGTCAAGACCGCGTCGCAGATCAAGTCCGAGCTCGTGGACCGTATCGCGGCGCTGCGCTCGCACGGAGTCGTCCCGGGTCTGGCGACCCTGCTCGTGGGCAACGACCCCGGCTCCGAGACGTACGTGGCCGGCAAGCACCGCGACTGCGCTGAGGTGGGAATCGAATCCTTGCGCATCGATCTGCCCGGTTCGGCTACGTCAGCGGATGTTCGCGCCGCGATCAAAGACCTGAACGCAAGCCGTGAAGTCACCGGCTACATCATTCAGCTGCCCCTGCCGGTGGGCCACAACGAGAACGCCATGCTCGAACTGATCGACCCGTCGAAGGACGCCGACGGGCTGCACCCCACCAACCTGGGTCGTCTCGTACTCGGTATCGAGGGCGAGCTGCGCTCCCCGCTGCCGTGCACGCCGGCCGGAATCGTGGAGCTCTTGCGCCGCTATGACGTGCCGATCGTGGGCAGGAAGGTCGTTGTCGTGGGCCGGGGCCTCACCGTGGGCCGGCCGCTCGGTCTGCTCTTCACGCGGAAGGGTCTCGACGCCACCGTCACGCTCACGCACTCGCGCACGGTTGACCTGGCCGGCGAGGTTCGACGGGCGGATATCGTCGTGGCTGCCGTGGGTGTGCCGCACCTCATTCAGGCGGACTGGATCAAGCCGGGAGCCGCCGTGCTGGACGTGGGAATCACCCGCGTGCACGACAAGGTCACGGGCAAGGGCCGACTGACCGGAGATGTGAGCCCCGATGTGGCGAGTGTTGCCGGGCACCTGTCGCCGAACCCGCGTGGAGTGGGTCCGATGACCCGCGCCATGCTGCTGAGCAACGTCGTCAAGGCCGCCGAGGAATCGCTCCTCCCGTAACAGCGGCCGTCAGCGCCCCACTTTCGTTGGTCGAGCTTGTCGAGACCCCGTGACCCGGAGCGGCCGTTTGGGGTCTCGCTCGCCTACTGGCCCAGGGCCGCCCGGTGCAGGGCAGTGTGCTGCAGGTAGGTCTCGGCGTTGTGCAGCAGGCCGGCGACCTCCTCGTCGCTCAAGGCGCGGCGCACCTTGGCGGGCACTCCGGCCACGAGGGAACCCGGCGGGATGATCGCGCCTTCGAGCACGACGGCGCCGCCGGCCACCAGCGACCCCGCGCCGATGACGGCGCCATTCATGACGGTGGCTGACATGCCCACGAGCACGCCGTCCTCAAGCGTGCACCCGTGCAGCACGGCGCCATGCCCGACAGACACGTTGCGGCCCACGGTGAGTGGAAAACCGACGTCGACGTGACAGGAGACGTTGTCCTGGAGGTTTGAGCCCTTCCCGATGGTGATCGGTTCCTGTTCGGCGCGCAGCACCGAGTTGTACCAAACACTGGCGTGGTCGTCGAGGGTGACGTTGCCCACGAGCACGGCGCCCGGCGCCACGAAAGCGGAATCGGCCACCCGGGGTGCGGGAGCGTCGGGCAGGGTAATGATTCGTGCGGCGGGATCGGCAGTCATAAGCGCCAGCCTAGCGGGGGTAGCGGCGGCCTAGGCTGGCGTCATGGTGAACACCGAACATGTCGCAGTGGACCGGGTCCGGGCCGCGCTCAACGAGCACGGGCTTGATCCGGAGATCCGTTGGTTCGACGAGGCGGCCACGACCGCAGCGGCTGCCGCGGCGGCCCTCGGCATCCCGGTCGGGGCGATCGCCAATTCCCTGATCTTTACCCTCGACGGAGAGCCACTGCTCGTGCTCACGTCGGGAGCGCACCGGGTGGATACCCGGTTCCTCGGGGAGCGGCTCGGCGGTACCATCGGGCGCGCTTCGAAGGAGCTGGTGAAGGCGGCCACTGGGCAGGTGATCGGCGGGGTCGCCCCGGTGGGGCATCCGTCGCCGCTGCGCACCCTCGTCGATGAAGAGTTGGCCGAGTTTTCCGTGGTCTGGGCGGCAGCCGGACATGCGCACACCGTATTCCCCACGACGTTTGCCGAACTCCTGCGCGTCACCGGAGGCGCGGCCACAGCGGTCGAACCCTGACTGGCCTTGGTAGGTTCTCACAATGCCCGGTGCTTCTTATAGTGGAAAGATCCATAGCAGTGGTACTGCCCGAAACCTAGGCTCGCTTTTACTCCACAGTTTCAGCGTCGACGAAGGAAACCCCCATGCGCGTACGATCCACCATTCCGGTATTCGCGGCTGCGGCCGTACTCCTGCTCTCCGGCTGCGTCGACAACTCGACGGCCCCGGAGAGCACGGCCGATAATGGGTCGACCGGGACTGTCGCTGCGGATGCCGCCGCCGCCGCGCTGCTGCCTGAGGGCGTTGGCGCCTCGGGAACCCTGGTCTTCGGTACGAGCCCGAACTACGCCCCCAACGAGTACAAGAACGATGCAGGCGAGCCGATCGGTTGGACCATTGACCTCGCCGATGCCATTGCCGGCAAACTCGGCCTCACTGCCGACATCAGCGTGGCCAATTTCGAGTCCATCATCCCGGGCATCAAGGGCGGCAGCATCGACGTGGGGGCATCCAGCTTCACCGACAACGTGGAGCGCGAGAAACAGGTCGACTTCATTAACTACTACGAGGCCGGAATTCAGTGGGCCTCCGCGTCGGGAACGGATGTCGATCCCGACAACGCCTGCGGGCTCACGGTCGCAGTGCAGGCCACCACCTACCAGGACACGGTGGAGATCCCGGCGAAGAGCGAGGCCTGCGTGGCCGCGGGATTGCCGCCGATCAACAAGAAGCCCTACGACACCCAGGACACCGCCGCTAACGCGGTGGTGCTCGGTCAGGCCGTGGCCTTCAGCGCCGATTCCCCGGTGACCCTCTACGCGATCGACCAGCTCGACGGACGCCTGCAGCTGGCCGGAACGAGCTTCGAAGTGGCCCCGTACGGGTTCGCCGTCGCCAAGGACTCCGGAATGGCCGAAGCGGTGCAGGCGGCGCTGCAGTCCATGGTCGACGACGGCAGCTACCAGGCGATCCTCGACGACTGGGGCGTTGCGGCGGGCGGCCTCGAGACGATCACGATCAACGCCGCGACCAAGGGCTGATCCCGGCGCGACGGCGCGGCCGGGCCTGCGGGCCCGGCCGAGCTAGTTGCCCTGCGCCCAGAGCTGTAGCCAGAGCAGGAGGCGGCTGTCCGGGTCGTCGAGACGAACGCCGAACAGCGATTCGACCCTGGACAATCGGTAGCGCACCGTGTTGGCGTGCAGGCCGAGCCGTCGAGCCGTCTCGATGGCATTCGCGTCGCAGTCCAGGTAGGTGCGGATCGTTTCCGCGAACGCGGTCTTCTTACGAGAATCGTGGTCACTGATCCGGGTCGCGTCGGCGCCGGGCAGGTGCCCCGCCGCGCGCAGGTCTGCACAGATCTGGCGCAGCTGCAGCCTCGGTCCGAGGGATTGCTGGTCGGCGACGATGTCGTCGGAGTCGACGCGCAACCGGCCCTCCTCGACGTCGCGCAGGAGCGCGGCGAGAACCACCTCGGCGTCCGCGCGCGACTCGGGGACCGCGCCGATCGGCGTCGTGCGGCCGAACCCGGCCAGGATCGGGCGGCCATGCAGGCGGCGTGCGTGGTGGGTGATGCGCAGGATGGCCTCGCGCTGGAACGCGAAGGAAGCCGTCGCGGATTGCGGAAGCACGATGTAGACCACATTGTCCGCGAGGCCGCAGACCGCGGTGGGCAGCCACACCGCACACGCCGTGCGCACCGTGTCGAAGACGAGCAGGCTGGCCTGCAGGGCGGCAGGGGCGGAACCGGTCGGCCCGCCAGCGGTGAGCGCGACGATCCGCACCGACTCCGCCGCGATGCCCAGCTGTGTGGCCGACAGCTCCGCGCGGTCGGGTTCGAACAGGAGCGGCCGCACGAGGCTGATCTGGCGGTCGCGCCCGGATGCCGAGTGGGTGCGCCGGTGCAGCAGGTGCAGGGCGGCCACGTTGGCTGCCTCGAGCAAGAGCCGGGCGGTCTGGGGGTCGTGGTCGTTGTCGGCATCGATCACCCAGAGCGACCCGAGCACCACGCTTCCGGCTCTGATCGCCGCCGCCGACCGGGTGAGCGACTGCGCGCCAGGGGCGACGCTGACGACGTCCCTGGCGGCGTGCACGCGCCGATAGTCGAGATCGTTCTGCTCAGAGTGGGGTACGTGCAGCTGCAGGATCGAATTGCGCCGAGTGTCGTCGATGGGCTGTCCGGGCAGGGTTGAATATGCCAGCACCGTCTGCTCGGGGTCGGCGATGGCGACGGCGCCCCCGGTCAGCGACGCGACCGTGTTCGCCAGCGCGAACAGGTCACCCGGCAGAATATCGACGAGGGTGCGCACGGACGCCCCGTGCGGGATGATGGCGGCCGTAAGGATCTCGGTGAGCTGGTCCCACGGCACCGCGTCGGAGGCGCGCAACAGCGCCACCCCGTTCGAGCGCGCCATGCTGCGCAATCCGGCATCGGGGCGGCCGTGCTGCTTGTAGACAAGGCCGAGATAGCCGGCGGCCGCGAGGTCGCGCAGCCGCTCCGGTAGCTGGTCATCGGCGAGGTCGAGGCCCACGGCAAGGGCGATCGCGCCCGGAAACGGGGTGGGGGGAGCGAACCGGTCGTAGAGCACACACCCGGCCACGGGCGTCCGTTCCTCGGCGGGATCCTCGACGAGACTGAGGATGTCGGGTCCGAACGAGCGGCAGACCTCGGCCAGCAGCGGCAGGCTGACGGTCGCCGGTTCCCTCACCTTTTGGTAGTTCATGACAATCCGATCCATCATTTTCGTCGAGGCACACATAGTGTGTGCCGTTGAGTGATTCTAGGCTGGCCGGCAGGGTTCGACCCCCGTAACCGGGGGATTGGCAACAGGAAGAGGCGTTTCGTGAAACTTCGTGAGGTGCGGCAGCTCGTTCAGGTGCAGGCGCCCGTTCTGTCCCGATCCCGTCGGGTGCTGGCGAGCGCGTACAACGTGGCCGAATACCGCGCCGCCGCCCAGCGTGCGCTGCCGCCGGGAATCTTCGACTATCTCGAGGGTGGTTCCGAAGACGAGGTCACGCTGCGTCGCAACCGTGACTCCTTCGACCGCTGGGGGCTCATGCCGCAGTGGGGTCCCGTGACGGGACCGGACACCACGACGACCGTGCTCGGCCGGGTCAGCGCCCTGCCCCTGACGCTCACCCCGACCGGTGCGACGCGTCTGTTCCACCCGGAAGGCGAACTCGCCGTGGCCCGGGCGGCCGCCGCGGCCGGCGTGCCTTACGGGCTGGCGGGCCTGAGTACGGTCTCCATGGAGAACGTGGCTGCGCAATCGCCCGGACTGGAACGTTGGTTCAATATCGGTCTCTCCTCTGACATGGGCTACCAGCAGGCGAAACTCGACCGCTGCGCGGCCGCGGGATACCGGGCGCTCCTGGTCGGCGTTGACACCCGCGCCCTCGGCTCCCGGGAACGCGACCGGAAGAACGGCTTCACGGCGCCGCCAGCGCTGACCCTCGCGTCACTGCTGGGCATTGCGGCGCGACCCGGCTGGTGGATGAACTTCCTCCGCGCCGACGGCCTCCGTTTCCCCAACCTGGAACCGGCCGGAACGGATGCGGGGCTCGTGACCCCCTCGGTGTGGCAGCAGATTCTCGGGCACTCCGACGCCAGCCGCGGCTGGGCGGACCTTGAAACCCTGCGCGCGATGTGGCCGGGCAAGATCATCCTCAAGGGGTGCGTCAACCCCGACGACGTGGCCCGGGCGCAGGAGATCGGAATGGATGCGGTGCAGCTGAGCAACCACGGCGGCCGCCAGCTCGACCACATGCTCAGCCCGATGGACGTGCTGGAGGAGTCCCGCCAGCGCGTCGGCGGCGGACTCGAACTGATCGTCGACTCCGGCATCCGGCGGGGCAGCGACATCGTCAAGGCGCTCGCGCTCGGCGCGGACGCCTGCTCGGTCGGCCGGCCCTACCTGTACGGGCTTGCCGCCGCCGGTTCGCCAGGGGTGAGTCGGGTGATCGAGATCCTCGCCGAGGAGCTGCGGCGCACGATGACTCTTGTGGGGGTGTCCTCGGTCGCCGAGCTGCAGCAGCGCGGCGCCGGGATCGTGCGCGACCTGCGTGGTGCGGCGCCGGAAGCCCGGGTGGCAGCATCCGAGGCGCTGCGCGAGGCGATGTGACCGGCGCCCCGCGCCACGAGTGACGAGGTTGAGCCCGCCATTGGCCGCCGGCTCAGTGTCGGTGGGTGGTGTCACACTTGTTTCATGACAACCACCATTGACGGTGTTTTCGTTGATCTGACCGGGTCTCTGGCCCGGTCGGGTATATCCGCGGCGTCTTTCGCGGAGTTGTCCGACGACGGGTCGGAGAACACCCATCGGGCCATCGCGCAGCACGCTCGCGAGGTCGCCAAGTACGTCGCGCTGTCGGCGGCGAACGTCGCCTCCCGCTCCGACTGGGCGCTCGGCCGGGAAGGCCTCGCGCGCAAGAAGGGCTACGGCACCGCAGAGGACTACGTCCAGGCCCTGGGTGGCGGTGGTGGGAGCACCAAAGCGGATACCCGCCGCCTGATCGAGGCCGGCACGATGGCCGCCGAGGCCGAAACCGCCCGGGCCAGGCAGGAGCAGGCCGACCGGCTGGCCCTGGCTCATCCGGAAGCGCCGCCGGTAGCCGTGCACATGCCGTGGTTCGCGCCGCTTGGCGCCGCCGTTACCGACGGAACCCTCAGCACCGACGCCGCGACCGCCCTTCGCCGCGGCCTCGGCGAACCGGCGATCGGGGTGACCGATGAGATGCTCGCCGACGCGGTCGTCGCGCTGATTGCCGAGTGCCGTTCCCTGAACGCCGACCAGGCCGCAAAGGTGGCGCGGCAGTGCCGAGACTCCATTGATGCCGCCGGCATCGCCTCCCGCGCCGACGCCATGCGAGCCCGCCAGTACCTCCGGGTCTGGGACAAGCCCGACGGGATGTTGCACGGGAGCTTCGAACTGGATCCGGAGAACGGGTCGTATTTCAAGGACTTCCTGTTGCAGATCACCGGCCCGCGCCAAGGTGGTCCTCGGTTCGTGGAGAAGGGCGAGAAGGAGCGGGCCCAGCGCATCATCGCCGACCCGCGGTCAACGGACCAGATCGCCGCCGAGGCTCTGATCGAGGTGATCAAAGTCGCCGCGGCCGCCGACCCCGGCACACTGTTCGGCCGTATCCGCCCCTCCGTCAAACTCGTCGTCATTGAGGCCCCAGCACCGGCACCCGGGCAGAGCGCCTCGAGCCCACTACTGCCGGGAAACGGGTTCATCGAAGGCTCCCCGGACGCGGTTCCGACGACCACGATCGACCGGTCAGTCTGTAACACCGGTTTCATACCGGTGCTGTTCAGCCGGGACGGCACCGTGCTCGACGTCGGACGCGAGCAACGTCTCTTCACCCAGGCGCAACGCGCAGTATTGGCGCTCCGCGACGGCGGCTGCATGTGGCCGGAGTGCCACCGACCGCCCTCCTATTCCGAAGCCCACCACCTGCACGGCTGGGACGGTGGGGGCCTGACCAACGTCAGTGACGGCATCCTGCTCTGCGCCCGCGATCACCTTCGGTTGCACAATGACGGGTGGAAGATCAGACGCACGGGCACCGAGTACTGGCTCATCCCACCGCCAACGGTCGACACCGCCCGCGCTCCGATTCGCCTGGTCAGCAAATCACCATTGAAGCCAGGTTCACCACTCAGACGACGCGCTCTGGCGACGAGGGCAACGTCGCACTAGCCGGCCGTGTCACCAACGTCCTGGCCCGATACCGCTAGCTTTCCCGTAGGGCACCCCGGGCGGCGTGCACGAGGAACATCGTGGGGGCGGCATAGCCGTGCCGCGCAAACGCCGCCTCCACCGCGGCCTCGACGGCCGGTACGAGTTCGCGCGGAGTGAGGGCGATGGCCGCGCCTCCGAAGCCGCCTCCGGTCATTCGTGCGCCAATGGCTCCGGCCTCGCGGGCAGTGACCACGGCGAGGTCCAGTTCGGGCACCGAGATCTCGAAGTCGTCACGCATGGACAGGTGGGAGGCGTCAAGCAGGGGGCCGATCGCGGTCGGTCCGAGCTCACGCAGTAGGCGTACCGTGTCGAGCACCCGCTGGTTCTCGGTGACGATGTGCCGCACCCGGCGGAAGGTCTTCTCGTCGAGGATCTCCTCGGCGTGGGCCAGGTCGGCCACGGAAACGTCGCGCAGGGCGGGGCGCCCCAGCGCGGCAGCGCCCGCCTCGCAGGACGCCCGGCGGGCAGCGTAGCCGCCGGTGGCGTGGGAGTGGCTCACGTGGGTGTCGATGATCACCAGTTCCAGGTCGGCCGCGTCGAAGCCGAGGGGAATCACCTCGGAGTGCAGGCTGCGGCAATCGAGGAAGACCCCCGCATCCGCCTGGCCGAGCAGGGACGCGGACTGGTCCATGATGCCCGTGGGGGCGCCGACCGCACGGTTTTCGGCGAGCTGCCCCACCCGGGCGAGTGCCGGGCGGTCCAGATCGAGCCCCCACACGTCGTTGAGGGCCATCGCGACCGCACTCTCGATGGCGGCTGAGGACGACAGGCCCGCGCCGATCGGAACGTCGGAGTCGATGAAGACCTCGAAACCGGAGACGGCGGTGAGGTCCGCGCCGAAGCCGCCGAGCGCCCAGGCAACGCCGAGAGGGTAGGCAGACCAGCCGTGCAGGTTCTCCGGGAAGAGTTCATCGAGGGAGAGTTCGATGGCCTCCTCTGCGAAGGAACTGGCCACGCGGACCAGGCGATCGCTGCGCAGGCTCAGCGCCACCACGGTGCGCCGATCAATGGCGAACGGGAAAACGAAGCCGTCGTTGTAGTCGGTGTGTTCTCCGATCAGATTCACGCGGCCGGGGGCGGACCACAGGCCGTCGGGCGCGTGGTTGAAGCGACTCTCGAAGCCGGTGCGGGTGGTGGGCAGCAGATCGGTCAATTCAGGCTTCCTCGGCGTCGGCGCGGTCGACCGCGGCGCGAATGGTGCGGGCGGCGTTCTCCGGGGTCACGTCGCCGATCCAGGCGCCCATGGCTGCTTCGGATCCGGCGAGGTACTTGAGCTTGTCCTCGGCACGCCGGGGACTGGTGACCTGGAGCATGAGCCGAATCCCGTCCCGGTGCGCAGTGACCGGCGCCTGGTGCCACGCCGCAATGTACGGGGTGGGTGTCGAATAGATTGCATCGATCCCGCGCAGTACCCGGCGGTAGAGCACCGCGAGTTCGTCTCGCTCGGCCAGGGTGGTCGCGGCGAAGTCCGGAAGTTGGCGGTTGGGCAGCATGTGCACCTCGACGGGCCAACGCGCCGCGAAAGGAACGAAGGCCGTCCAATGCTCGCCCTGCAGGATGACGCGTTCCGAGGCCTGCTCGCTCGCCAGAATATCCGCGAAGAGCGTGGGGCCGTAGCGTTCGAGGGAGTCGATCACGCGCAACGTGCGCGGCGTCACGTACGGGTAGCTGTAGATCTGGCCGTGCGGATGCCGCAGGGTTACGCCGATCGCCTCGCCGCGGTTCTCGAACGGGAAGACCTGCTCGATTCCGGGCAGGTTCGAGAGGGCATGCGTTCGTTCGGCCCAGGCCTCAATCACCGTGCGGGCGCGAGTGACCGAGAGGCTCGCGAACGATCCCTCATGCTCGGGGCTGAAACACACGACCTCACACCGGCCCACCGAGGTGCGGCTGCGCTCGAGCCCGATCGAGGCGAGGTCGTCGAGTCCGAGGGGAGCGTCGGCATCCGTGAGCAGCGGCCCAAAGGACGGTGACTTGTTCTCGAACACGGCCACGTCGTAATTACTCGGAATCTCGGAGGGGTTCTCCGGTGTCGAGGGTGCGAGTGGGTCAAGGTGTGCCGGCGGGAGAAACACGCGGTTCTGGCGGTTCGACGCGATGGAGACCCACTCTCCGGTGAGGGGGTCCTGGCGCATACGCGCGGTCTCCGGGCGGGCCTCTGGCGTGCGCGTATCGATGGATCGCTCTGGCGACAGGTTCGTGCCGGGGTCGTCGAAGTAGATCAGGTCGCGGCCGTCGGCGAGGGAATGCCGGTGCCGGGCAATTGCCTCGTCGGCGACGAAGGGAGTGACTGCGCGTGCCGCGCTCTGGGGTGGGATTGTCATGGCGTTTTCCACGCTACCGGATTTGCTCAAGCGAAACCACCACTTTCGGATTGATAAGTAATGACAAGTGAGTGAAGATGAGGCATGACCGTTCCCCGAGATGCCACTCCCGCGCACCGGCGTCGCGAGCAGATTCAGACCCTGCTTGCCGAACGAGGCTTCGTGCGGGTGAGTGAGCTGCGGGAGGCCTTCACCGTGTCCGGGGTCACGGCGAGAGCCGACCTCGATGCCCTCGTGCTCACGGGGCTGGCGCGGCGCGTGCACGGCGGTGCAGTGCCGACGCACGCGGCCGGCGCCGGAGCGGTGGGACGCCCGGAACGCGAGTTCTCGTTTGAGGAGGCGCTCGCGGCATCCGTTGTGCCCAAACAACAGATCGGGGAGCTCGCCGCCTCGCTCGTGCAGAACGGGCAGAGCGTGATTCTCGACGTGGGCACGACCACCCTCGCCATTGCGCGGGCGCTGCGGGAGCGCGGCGAGCTGCGGGACGTGGTCATCGTGACCAATGGGCTCAGCATTGCCCTCGAACTGGAGGCGGCCATTCCCCGCTTCACGGTGATCGTCACCGGGGGTACCCTGCGGCCACTTCAGCACTCGCTCGTGGAGCCGCTTGCCGGCACCGTGCTGAGCCAGATGCACGCCGACCTGGCCTTCATCGGGTGCAACGGCGTCGACGTCGACCGGGGCGTGACGAACATCAACCTTCCGGAGGCCGGCGTGAAGACCCTCATGCTCGCCGCGGCGGAGCGAGCCATCGTTGTTGCCGACGGCTCCAAGCTCGGCCAGGTTCACCTGGGCCTCGTGGGGGCCGTCGGAGCCTTCGACATGCTCATCACCGACTCCACCGCAGATCCAACGACCGTCGACGCGCTGCGCGACACCGGACTCATGGTGATGCAACGGCAAATAGGCTAGGTTCATGCGAGCAGCAACGGGAACACAATTCGAACTCATGGCCGACGGCCCCAACGGGCGGGCGCGGGCCACTATCACCGAGGTCGCCGCCGGCATTCGATCGTATGCCGTGAGAGGCATAGATCTGGTGGAGTATTTCCCGGCCGAGGTGCAGCCGCCCATGGCGGCAGGGATCGTGCTCGTTCCCTGGCCCAACCGCATCCGGGACGGGGCCTGGACGCACGGTGACGTGCGCCATCAGCTCGCCGTGACGGAGCCGGCCCGGTCGAACGCGATCCACGGCCTGCTGCGCTTCGCGCCGTACCGCCTCGTGTCACGCACGAGTTCTTCCGTCACCCTGGGTGCCACCGTCTTCGCGCAGTCCGGTTATCCGTTCCAGCTCGAGATCGAGGTCACCTACGCCCTCGTCGACGACGGGCTCGAGGTCACGCATACCCTTCAGAACACGGGGGCAGCGGATGCACCGGTGGCCGTGGGTGCCCATCCCTACCTGAAAATCGGCGACGTTCCCACAAGGGACCTCGTGCTGCGGGTCTCCGCCGAGACCCACATCGACGTGGATGATCGCCTGAACCCCGTGGGGGAGTCCTC
This sequence comes from Cryobacterium psychrophilum, assembly GCF_004365915.1. Classification (NCBI taxonomy): domain Bacteria; kingdom Bacillati; phylum Actinomycetota; class Actinomycetes; order Micrococcales; family Microbacteriaceae; genus Cryobacterium; species Cryobacterium psychrophilum. Next base: position 1,325,026 of record NZ_SODI01000001.1, on the reverse strand, counting down.
CGTATCGGGCACGCCCGTCGACCTGCGCGCGGGCGTGCGCGTGGGCGACCTCGACCTCGATGACGGCTTCGGCGGCGTGCCGGCCCCGAACGGCCGCGGTGAGCACTCGCTCACGGCCCCCGACGGCCGATCGCTCACCCTCTGGGGCGACGAGAACATGCGTTACGTCCAGGTCTTCACTCCGCGCGTCTTTCCCACGCGCAGCGGTAGTCATGCCGAGGGAGGGGACGTTCCGGTAACCGGCCAGGCGGTGGCCATCGAACCGATGACCGCACCGGCGAACGCCTTCAACTCGGGTGCGGGCCTGCGCTGGATCGTGCCGGGCGAAACGTGGACCGTGCGCTGGGGCATCCGTCACTACGGTTTCACGTCCTGAGCCGGTGATGACCACGACACAGGGCGTTCGGGCAGCGGATGCCGCGGCGCTGTCACCGCAGGACGCTGAGCGCAGCCGCGCGCTCACCCGTATGAAACGGCTCGCGGGCGCCCTGCTCGTGCTCATGGCGCTGATCTTCACGCTGTCGTTTGCCCTGCAGGATCGTTACCCGGCGTTGGCGTATGTGCGCGCGGCCGCGGAGGGCGGCATGGTCGGTGCCATTGCCGACTGGTTCGCCGTCACGGCACTCTTCCGTTACCCGCTCGGTCTGCGCATTCCGCACACCAATATCATCGCCACCCGCAAGAACGAGATCGGTGCGAGCCTCGGCGAGTTCGTCGAGACGAACTTTCTGGCCGAGTCTGTGGTGCGGGGAAAGCTCGAATCGGTGGGCATTTCCCGCCGGGCCGGGGCGTGGCTCGCGGTACCTCGCAATGCGGAGCGGCTGACTGGCGAACTCTCCACGGGAGCACGAGGGGTGCTCGAGCTGCTCGACGATGACGCGATCAAGAACCTGATCGAGTCCCTCGCGCGGGAGCACCTCCTGGTGCCTGAGTGGGGCCCGAGCCTCGGCCGGGTGGGCGAGCGGCTCGTCGTGAGCGGTCAACAGCGTGCCGGCGTCGATCTGCTCCTCGACCGCGCCGACACGTGGCTGCGCGCGCATCCGGAGGCGTTCGGACGGGCCGTGTCGGCCCGGCTACCCAGCTGGATGCCCGGTTTTGTCGACAAGCTCGTTGACGACCGGGCGTACCGCGAGGTGATCGCCTTCGTCGAGGGGGTGCGGGCTCAGCCTGAGCATCCGGTGCGTCAGGCCATCGACCGCTACCTGGGCGAGGTCATGAATGACCTGCAGCATGATCCCGCCATGATCCAGCGCGTGGAGACGCTCAAGGCGGGGCTCGTCGACAGTCCTCGGCTGCGCGAGTTCGCGGGGGAGACCTGGGAGTCGGTGAAGGCGTCGCTCCTTGAGGCGCTTGATGACACGGAGAGTGCCGTGCGTGTCGGGATCCGAGACACCCTCGTCGATTTCGGTTCACGACTGGAACGTGATGAGGCACTTGGCGCGCGCATCGACCGGTGGCTGGTGGACTCCGTGACGACGCTCGTGCAGAACTACGGGCACGAAATCGCCGGGGTCATCGCCGAGACCGTTGAACGCTGGGATTCGGCGGAGACCTCCGCGAAAATTGAGCTGCAGGTGGGTCGAGATCTGCAATTCATTCGTATCAACGGCACCATCGTGGGCTCGCTCGCCGGCCTCACCATTTTTGCCGCCGCCCACGGCATCTCGGCGCTGTTCTAGACGATCGTCTGTTCCGACTCCACGCTCGCGGCGAGGCGCGCGATCGCCTCATCGCGCATGTCGACCTTGCGAATCTTGCCTGAGACGGTCAGCGGGAAGCTCTCGCGAATGTCCATGTGCCGGGGCACTTTGAAGTGAGAGAGGCGCCCGTGGCAGAACGCGGCGAGGTCTTCGACGGTCAGAACGTCGACATCCGGCTTGAGGATGATGCACGCCATCAGCTCCTCGCCGTATTTCTCGTCGGGGACACCGATCACCTGCACGTCATGGATCGACGGGTGGAGAAACAGGAATTCCTCGATTTCGCGCGGATAGATGTTCTCGCCCCCGCGAATGACCATGTCCTTGATCCGTCCCTCCACCGTGATGTAGTCCTCGGTGTCCATCGTCGCGAGGTCACCCGTGTGGATCCAGCCCTCCTCGTCGATGGCCTCCTTCGTCTTCTCCGGCTCATTCCAGTACCCAGAGATGACGCTGTAGCCTCGCGTGCACAACTCGCCGATCTCGCCGCGCTCCAGCGTGTCACCGGTCTGCGGGTCCACGATCTTGTTCTCCAGGTGTGGCATCGTGCGTCCCACGGTCGACGTGCGGCGTTCGATCGTGTCGTCGCTGCGGGTCATCGTTGATACCGGTGCGGTCTCCGTCATGCCGTAGCAAATGGCCACGTCAACCATGTTCATTTCGTCGATCACGCGACTCATCACGGCGGCCGGGCACGTGGACCCGGCCATCACGCCGGTTCGCAGCGTCGACAGGTTGTAGTCGCTGAAATCGGGCAGGGCCAGCTCGGCCATGAACATGGTGGGCACGCCGTAGAGGGAGGTGCCGCCGTAATCCTGCACCGCTTCAAGGGCAGCGGTTGCCGTGAAACCGCGCCCGGGAATGATCGCGGCGGCCCCGTGCGTGTAAATGTTCAGGTTGCCGATGACCATGCCGAAGCAGTGGTAGAAGGGCACCGGGAGCACGACGCGGTCGTGTTCCGTGTAGTGCAGCAGTTCGCCGATGGAAAAGCCGTTGTTCAGAATGTTGCGGTGCGTGAGCGTGGCGCCCTTGGGGAAACCCGTTGTTCCGGATGTGTACTGCAAGTTGATCGGGTCCCTGGAACTGAGCTGGTCCATCCGGCCGCGCAGGTCAAGCGGTGGGAGGTCCTTGCCCGCGTCGAGCACCGTGCCGTAGGTGAACTCTCCGGGCTGGCTCGGGTGGTCATCGTCGCCGATGAACACGAGTTCGCGCAGTTCCGAACAGCTCGCGAGGGCTTCGCGGGCCATGCTCGTGTATTCGCTGTTCTTGTCGGAGGGTGCGGAGATGAGCATGCGCATTCCACACTGCCGGATCACGTACTCCAGTTCGACGATCCGGAACGCGGGATTCACGTTCACGAGGATCGCGCCGATCTTGGCGGTCGCGTATTGAACGATCGTCCACTCGGCGCAGTTGGGGGACCAGATGCCCACGCGGTCGCCACGCTCGATGCCCAGGGCCAGGAGTCCGAGGGCGAGCCGGTCGATGTCTGAATTCAATTCCACATAGGTCCACTGTCGGCCGCTTGCGACCTCAATGAGGGCGTCGCGATGCGGAAACCGTGCCACGGTGTTTTCAAAATGATCGCCGATTGTGGATTCCAGCAACGGTTGGTCTGAGAGAGTCTGAGAGTGCGACAGCATGTGCGGGATCTCCTTTGATCACGGTGGACGGCCGTGACACCGAGTCCGACCACGTGCACCGTACCAAGTGCAGCCGGGTCGCGGCCAATCGTTCCCGCGCCCAGCTCCCGCACATACTTTTGTGGGCCCCGTCGGGCTCGAACCGACGACCCAAGGATTAAAAGTCCTTTGCTCTACCAACTGAGCTAGAGGCCCGCAAACACCAATCTATCGTGGATTTGCGGCGCACTTTTCTGGGTAGCGTTGAGAGCGACCGAATCCACGCGATTTTGGCCCTTTTTACGGGACAGCCACGGCGCTCAGATGCGCCACAATACGAGTTCAGAGAGACGGGAGAACCCCTTGGCCGATAATTTCCACAAACCCACGCAGTTCTCCGGAAACAAGTTTGAGGCGATTAAGGGCGGGGAAGATCCGGCGACGATCAGTCGCGTCGCCCATGAGACCGCCCAGGCCCTGCTCACCCGGGTGCGCTCTGACCCCGACCCGGCCACGGTCGAGCGGCTCGTTGCCTACACGGACGAGAACGGTATCGACGCGGTCGCCGAGCTCTGGTCGCGTGCCACCCCGCGTAGTCTGCCGGGGGCTCTCTGGCGGATCTATCTCATCCGGCTCTTGATCCGTCAGGACCCCGAAGGTACCGCCTACCTGTACCAGCGTGGCATTGAGCTGGCCCGAACGATCGATCATGTCGTTGCGGGGGCAGCCGTGCCCACGGGCCCGGCCGAGATCATCGCGCTCGCCGATGAGATTCTGCGCGGCATGTTCACGGGCGATTTCGCCGTTGCGCTCGAGAGAGCGGCCGCGTATTGCCGGGTCACGGCCACCGGGTGCACGAGCGTGGCCGATGACTTCGAGCAGACCGAACCCGCGCGCTCCTCAGCGCTGACCACTCGCGCCCTGCGATTGTCGACCACCGCGGCGGAGTTCACGGCGTGCGCACGATTGTGGCGCAGCGAGTCGCTCGAGTAGTTTCCGTGACCTCCCAACGAAACCTGACCGGTGGCTGTCGGTGCGGCTGAGAGCTTTCGATTTCATGGATTTGGTTTAGACTGGAATCTGGTCGGGCCGCAGTAATCCCGGGTTCCATTATTCGCCGCTTCGAGCGGCCTCGCGCCGAGAGGTGCTCTGCGGCCCGGCCTCACCTGTCTATTTTTCTTTCCCGCGACAAAACGCTGTCAATATCCAATCCATGTGGGCCTCGGTACCGAACCCTCATCATGGAAAGGGATTGAACCTGACATGCTTAGCCTCATGACGACTGATTTAAGCCTCGACGATTCGTCGGCGGATGCTCTCTCCAAAGAGGAGCTGCTGGCACGAGCGGCCTTGGGCGACGAATTGGCATTCGGAGAGCTGTATGACCAGATCGCCCCTCGGGTGCTGGGCCTGGTTAAGCGTCTCTTGGTTGACCATGCGCAGTCGGAAGAAGTGACCCAGGAGATTTTTCTGGAGATCTGGCAGACGGCGACGCGGTACGAGGCGACTCGCGGTGGAGCATCCACCTGGATCATGACCATGGCACACCGTCGCGCGGTCGACCGAATTCGGTCGTCGCAGGCCGGGCGTGATCGAGATTCCAAGATCGGTATCCGCGACATGGCGGTTGCCTACGATCACGTTGCCGAATCCGTTGAGGTTCGGATTGAACATGAAAGGGTGGAGAAGGCAATGTCTAGACTGACGCAGCTGCAGCGACAGGCGGTGAGCCTGGCGTATTACGGCGGATACACGCACAGTGAAGTCGCGGGCATGCTCAAGATCCCCCTCGGTACCGTGAAAACCCGACTGCGCGACGGCTTAATCCGGTTGCGAGAAGAACTGGGCGTGACCTCATGACCGGCATCCGCGGACAAGACAACGCCGCTGACCTCACCGGCGCGTACGCCCTGAACGCACTCACCGCAGAAGAGGCGGCCGACTTCGAGGCCCACCTCGAAACGTCAGAGTCGGCACGCACCGAAGCGGACGAGCTGAGCGACACGGCTGCGGCCCTGGGGCTCGCCGCAGAGCCCGTGCAGCCCTCGTCCGCCCTGCGCGCGAGCCTCATGGCCAAGCTCGCTTCCACGCCCCAGCTGGCCCCGTTGACGGCTGCTCCCGCTGCCGTTCATGCCCCGTCGAGCGTTCCTGCGGTCCCCGCAGCCCCCGTCGCTCCTGTCGACGACTCAGCCGAGCCGCCGATGAGCGGCGCCGGCGCCGCAACCACGCGCGCCCAGCAGCGGTGGTTCCAGCGACCGGCCCAGGTCTTGGTGGCCGCCGCGGCAGCTGTCGTGCTTTTTGTGGGTGGAACCTTTGCCGGCCAGGCGTTCAACAACAACCAGTTCGTCGAACAGCAGGCGGCCAGCATGGTGCAGATTACCGCAGCGTCCGACACCCAGCGCGCAGCGACGACCACCTCGGACGGCCACTCCGCCACCCTGGTCTGGTCCAACACCCTGGGCCTGTCCGCCGTTATGGTCAACGACCTGCCCTCGCTCGGCAACGACCAGGACTACCAGCTCTGGTACATCAATGATGCGGGAGCGGCGCCGGCCGGAACGTTCGACTCAACCGGCACCGGCACCACTTGGCGTGTGCTCGACGGCGTGATGCACGCCGGAGACACGGTTGGCATCACGGTCGAGCCGCGCGGCGGCTCGAAGCAGCCGACGACGGATCCGATTGTGGCGTTCCAAAGTTCCTAAGCGGCAACCGATCGTGCGGGTCGGTCACCAGGCGGATTAGGCTCGCATCATGAGCCTTCCCTTCACCCTGCTGATCGACCCGGTTCCCGTCGACTCTGAGCGTACGTCCTTCGACGACACGTTCCACGAGATGGACTCTGCTGCCCCTGCCCTGCGGGTCGGGGAGTTGAGCACCCAACGTGGTGACGGTATCTTCGAAACGCTCAGCGTTGTGAACGGGCACCCGCAAGAGGTGGAGCCGCACATTGCCCGCCTGCGCAACTCCGCTGAGATCTGCGACCTCCCGGTGCCGAATCCGGCGCAGTGGCGCGCAGCGATCGCCTATGCCGTTGCCCGGATTCCTCACGAGGGCGAGCTGGCCCTGAAAATTGTGCTCAGTCGGGGTGTGGAATCCGGCCCGGCGCCCACGGCGTGGCTGCACGCCACAACGGCCACTGACTTTCGACGGGTGCGGGAGAACGGTGTGCGCGTTGTCACCCTGGACCGTGGGTATCCGAGGGGAGTCGCCGAGCGCGCACCCTGGCTGCTCATGGGCGCCAAGACGCTCAGCTACGCCATCAACATGGCCGCGCTGCGGGAAGCCCAACGCCGGGGAGCCGACGACACGATCTTCGTCACCACGGACGGCTACGTGATGGAGGGCCCGACGTCGAACGTGGTCCTGCGCACGGGCGGGGTCTACGTCACGCCCGCACCCAGCGGCGCCATTCTGCATGGCACCACGCAGCAGAGCCTCTTTGAATACCTGAGGGTAAGGGGCGACCAGGTGGAGTATCGTGACGTGCCGCTGAGTGAGCTGCGGCAAGCGGATGCTGCCTGGCTCGTGTCCAGTGTTCGTCTCGCCGTGGCCGTGACAGCGCTGGACGGGGAGACGATGCGCACCGACCGCGAGCTGACCCAGGCCATCAACTCCTACCTGCTCGGCCGCACCGACTAGGCTCGCGCCCGAGGTCCACGAGGCGAGGTTGTCTCGCGGGGTCTCGACAGGCTCGACCAGCGTGTGGTGGCGAGGCTAGGTGGTGCCTAGCCGAAGCGGCCGGAGACGTAGTCCTCGGTGGACTGCTCACTCGGGTTCGAGAACATCGTCGTGGTGTCGTCGTACTCGATGAGCTTGCCTGGCTTGCCGGTACCGGCGATGTTGAAGAATGCGGTGCGGTCAGAAACGCGCGAGGCCTGCTGCATATTGTGCGTCACGATGACGATCGTGTACTGGGCCTTCATCTCTTCGATGAGGTCCTCAATGGCGAGGGTGGAGATCGGGTCAAGCGCCGAGCAGGGCTCATCCATGAGGATCACGTCGGGCGCCACGGCAATCGCGCGTGCAATGCACAGGCGCTGCTGCTGGCCACCGGAGAGCCCCGAGCCCGGACGGTCGAGGCGGTCCTTGACCTCGTTCCACAGGTTGGCGCCGCGCAGCGACTGCTCGGTGAGCGCGTCGGCGTCGCTCTTGCTCATGCGGCGGTTGTTGAGTTTCACACCGGCGAGCACATTGTCCTGGATTGACATGGTGGGGAACGGGTTCGGACGCTGGAACACCATGCCCACCTGACGGCGCACGAGCACCGGGTCGACGCCGGGTCCGTAGAGGTTGTTGCCGTCGATCAAGACCTCACCCTCAACGCGGGCGCCGGGGATGACTTCGTGCATGCGGTTCAGCGTGCGGATGAACGTGGACTTACCGCAGCCGCTGGGTCCGATCAGGGCCGTCACCGTACGCGGTTCAATGACGAGCGAGACGCCCTCGACGGCCAAAAAATTGCTGTAGTAAACGTTGAGGTCGGCAACTTCAATGCGCTTGGACATATGTCCCTTTCACGGTTTGGTACAGAAAAAAAGTTAGCGGCTGAACTTCGGGGAGAAGATCTTGGCGATCAAGCGAGCGAGACCGTTGAGCACCATCACGATGACAATGAGGGTCAGGGCTCCGGCCCACGCCCGGTCAACGTAGGCCTGAAAATCTGCTCCCTGGTTCGCGTACTGCGTGTACACGAAGACCGGGAGGGTCATCATCCGCTCGCTGAACAGATCGTAGTTCATGCTCGAGGTGAACCCCGCGACAATGAGCAGCGGAGCGGTTTCACCAATGACCCGGGCAATCGAGAGCATGATTCCGGTGACGATCCCGGCAATGGATGTCGGCAGCACGACCTTGAGAACGGTCAGCCATTTCGGCACCCCGAGTGCGTACGCGGCCTCCCGCAACTCGTTGGGAACGAGCTTGAGCATCTCTTCGCTTGAGCGCACCACCACGGGGATCATGAGCACCGCGAGGGCAATCGATCCCCCGAAGCCGAAGCGGATGCCCGGGTCGTTGAAGAGCAACGAGAACAGGGCGAAGGCGAAGAGGCCGGCCACGATGGAGGGGATGCCGGTCATGACGTCGACGAAGAACGTGATGCCCTTCGCGAGTCGGCCACGACCGTATTCCACGAGGTAGATGGCGGCGAGCAGCCCGATGGGTACCGAGATCAGCGTTGCGGTGCCGGTGACCAGAAGCGTGCCCATGATGGCGTGCAGCGCGCCGCCACCCTCGCCCACCACATTGCGAAGGGACGAGGTGAAGAACGTGGGGGTGAGAGCGGCCGGAAGACCGTTGATCACCGTCGTGCCGACGAGCGAGATGAGCGGGATGAGCGCAATGATGAAGGCGCCGGTCACGAGGGCCGTGACAAGCCGGTCGGTGGCTTTGCGGCCGCCCTCGACGGCGCGGGAGAAGACGTAAATGGCGATGCAGTACAGAAGCGCGCCGGTGATAACGGTCCCGATCACGTTGAAGCCGTCGGTGGCGCCGGAGACATTCAGCACAACGAAGAACAGGCCCGCGACGAGCCAGCTTGCGAGCAGCATCCAGATCGGTGAATTCTTGGGCAGCTTGCCAGCGGTGAGGGAATTGCTCAACGGGCGGGCAACGGTGGGGACGCTCATCAATTGGCTCCGGAGAATGCCTTACGGCGGTTGATGACGACGCGAGCCAGCATGTTCACAATCAGGGTGACCACGAAGAGAACGAGGCCGGTGGCGAGCAGAATGTTCACTCCGATGCCGTGCGACTCGGGAAAGTTCAGTGCGATGTTGGCCGCGATCGTCGTGGGGTTCTGGGAGGTGAGCAGCTGGAAAATGACCTGTGGACTGGGGGAGAGCACCATCGCCACGGCCATGGTCTCGCCGAGGGCCCGCCCAAGGCCGAGCATTGCCGCGGAGATGATCCCAGCCCGGCCGAAGGGGAGCACGGCCATCTTGATCATTTCCCAGCGCGTTGCGCCCAGAGCCAATGCTGCCTCTTCGTGCAGGAGGGGCGTTTGCAGAAAGATCTCGCGGCAGATGGCGGTGATGATGGGCAGAATCATGACGGCGAGCACGACGGCCACCGTGAAAATGGTGCGCCCGGTTCCGGAAACCGGACCCTCGAAGAAGACGATCCAGCCGAACCAATCCACGAGCGTTGCGTAAAAGGGCTGCACCAGGGGTGCGAGCACGCCAATGCCCCAGAGGCCGAAGACCACGGAGGGCACAGCGGCGAGCAGGTCGATCAGGTAGCCGAGGCCCTGGGCGAGCTTGCGCGGGGCGTAGTGCGAGATGAACAACGCGATGCCGATGGCGACGGGAACGGCCATCAGGAGGGCCAGGGCGGCCGACCAGAGGGTTCCGAACACGAACGGCCCGACGTACTGCCAGAAGTTGGTGATGCGGCTGCCGAATTCGTCGGCCGGGGCGGTGAAGGCGGGCAGGCTCTGCCAGAGCAGAAAGAGCGCGACCATGGCGAGCACGGCGAGAATGAGGCTTCCCGCTACGACGGTGGCGCCCGAAAAAATTCGGTCGCCTGGTCGCTGTCTGGCCTTGATCGTGGTGGCGGCAACTACGGTCGTCATGCCGGACATCTCCCTGAATCTGTGATCGAACCTGTCGAAGAGGTGCGGCTGACTGGTTCGGCCGATAACCTCATTTTGCCCGGCACGGCCCCCTCATGCAATGCGAGGGCCGTGCCGGGCAAATTGTAAAGCGGGCGGGTGCTACTTGATGGTCTCGATAACGGCGGCGACCTTGTCCTGAAGCTCGGGCGAGAGCGGCGCCGCGCCGGCCTTGTCGGCGGCCTCTGCCTGTCCCTCAGCGCCGGCCATGAAGCCAACGTATGCCTTGACGAGCTCAGCGACGGCCGGGTCTGCATATTCGGTGCAGACAACGGCGTAGCTCACGAGCACGAGGGGGTACTCGGCCGCGTTGGTGGTCTTGCGGTTGAGGTCGAGCGCGAGGTCGTTGGCTTCGCGGCCTTCGACGGCGGGCGAACCGGCAACAACCTCAGCGGCGGCCTCGGCGGAGTACTGCACGAACGTGTCGCCAACCTTGATCTTGGCAACTCCGAGTTCGCCGGCCTGGGACGCATCGGCGTATCCGATGGTGCCCACGCCGTTCGTGACGGCGCTGACCACACCGGAGGTGCCCTGGGCTCCTTCACCGGACTGGTACGGGAACGGGTCCGCGGCAGATTTGTCCCACACGTCGGGAACGTTCTGGTTCAGGTAGTCCGTGAAGTTCTTTGTGGTACCGGAGTCGTCGGAGCGGTGCACTGCGGTGATCGCGGTGGACGGGAGGGATGCATCCGGGTTGAGCGCGACGATTGCTGCATCGTCCCAGGCCGTGATGTCGCCCTTGAAGATCTTGGCGAGCGTCTCAGCATCCATGTTGAGGTCGTCGACGCCCTCGACATTGAAGATTACTGCGATCGGCGAGATGTAGACGGGAAGGTCAACGGCCTTGGTGTCGACGGCACAGGAACCGAATTCCCCGGTCAGCTCGTCGTCTTTCAGGTAGGAGTCAGACCCGGCGAATGCTGAGCCGCCGGCGATGAATGCTTCGCGACCCGCGCCGGAACCGGAGGGGTCGTAGTTGATGGTGACGTCGGGGTTGTTCGTCTGGAACGTGGCGATCCAGGCTTCCTGGGCCGCCTGCTGTGAGGAGGCGCCTCCGGCGTTCATGGTGCCGGAGAGGGTGCTGTCGGAGGCAGTATCCGAGGATCCACCTTCGTTTGCTGCGCAGGAGGACAGGGCGAGTGCTGCGACGACGGCGACAACTGCAGGACGGCCAAAACGCTTAAAGTTCACGGGGATCCCTTTCAGGGTAAATCGGGTGCAAATCAGAACGGTGCTCGGTGCAGGTCGGTGCCGACCCATAGGCGAATATAGGCGGGTTGATTAACGGGACACCCTCGCGAAGGTAAACGGAAGGTGAACGAGGCGCCTATATGTGCGGTGTGTGCCTCTCGATTGCGATGATTCCGGCACTCGGATTCTCGCTTGACAGGTGCACGATCGAGAACGCCCCGGTATCCAGATCTGCCGCGTCGGCCAGTTCCGCGTTCGGCGTGCTGCCGGTCGCGAGGCCGATTTCACGCATGATTTCGGGAAGAACGGGGCTGTGGCTGCACAGGACGGCGGTCTTGCGGGACCGTACCCGCTTGCCGATCACCGCGCGAACATCCGCTTCGCCGGATTCGAGTGCGTCCTGACTGATCAGATCAGTTTGTTTGGCGGTGATGCCGGTCGCCGCAGCGAGCGGCGCGACCGTGGTGACGCACCGCGTGGCCGTGCTGGAGATGATGCGCTGCGGACCCCAGGCGGTGATCATGTCGGCGACGTTTACGGCCTGGAGAACGCCGCGGGTCGTGAGCGGACGCTTGCTGTCCTGCCCTAGGCCCGTGCGCGGGGCGGCCTTGCCGTGCCGGAGTGTGATCAGGGCGAAGGTGCGAGTGATTCCCGCATCCACGAGCGCGGAGAAGGCCTCGAGAATGTCAACGTCGGCCGAGTAGCTCAGGTACGTGCGGGCCTTCTTGATGGTGACCCATTCAATGGCCGCCACCTCGCCGTTGGGCACGAAGGTGGAACGCGCAATCGCTTCGGGTGTGATCTCCGCGGCCCAGTAGCGCACGATCTTGGCGCGCCCGTCAGGCATGTCGTAGCGTGATATTCCCAGAGGCACGCCCAAGGCCACGTCGAGACCGGTTTCCTCCTTCACCTCGCGAACGGCCGTGCGCGGGAGGGACTCTCCGGGGTCGACCTTGCCCTTGGGGATGGTGACGTCGCCGTGCACGGTGCGGTGAATCAGCAGCACGTGCATGCGGCCGTCGACGAGGCGCCAGCACACGGCACCGGCCGCATAAATTTCCGGCGCGCTCACCGGCGGATTCCCTGGCGTTTGCGCTGGCTGATCTGTTGCATGAGACGGTTCTGCATGTCATCGAGCGGCGCGCCTGCCGCGTCCTGGTCGTGCCGGGTCCAGTGGCCGGTGTCATCGAGCCACCAGGCCGACGTGCGATCGCTCATGGCTCGTTCGAAGAGACCGTCGATCTCCATCTGGTGTGCCGGATCGACGAGCCGCACGAGCGCCTCCACGCGCCGGTCGAGGTTGCGGTGCATCATGTCGGCGCTTCCGATGTACACCTGCGTGTCTCCGAGGTTGTGAAAGGAGAAGATGCGCGAATGCTCCAGATAGCGACCGAGAATGGAGCGAACGCGAATGTTCTCGCTCATGCCGGGAACGTTGGGCTTGAGGCTGCAGATACCGCGCACCCACACATCCACGCGCACCCCGGCCTGGCTCGCCCGGTACAGGGCATCAATGATGTCTTCATCGACCATGGAATTGACCTTGATGCGGATGCCGCTCGTCGCGCCGGAGAGGGCATTCTCGGTCTCGGTCGCGATGTGCTTGAGCAACGCCTTACGCAGGTGCAGCGGCGCCACGAGAAGACGCTTGAACTTCTTCTCGATGGCGTATCCGGAGAGCTCATTGAAGAGCCGGGTGAGGTCTTTGCCCACCTGGGGGTCGGCGGTGAGCAGGCCCAGGTCTTCATAGATGCGGCTGGTCTTGGGGTTGTAGTTTCCTGTGCCGATGTGGCTGTAGTGGCGCAGCACACCCTTCTCGTAGCGCACCACGAGCGCGAGCTTGCAGTGGGTCTTGAGGCCCACCAGCCCGTACACGACGTGCACGCCGGCCTTTTCGAGCTTGCGCGCCCAGGTGATGTTTGCCTGTTCGTCGAAGCGGGCCTTGATCTCCACGAGGGCGAGCACCTGCTTGCCTGCATGCGCGGCGGCAATGAGCGCCTCCACGATGGGGCTGTCGCCGGAGGTGCGGTAAAGGGTCTGCTTGATGGCGAGCACGTTCGGGTCCGCGGCGGCCTGCTCGAGGAAGGCTTGCACGCTCGTGGCGAATGACTCGTAGGGGTGGTGCAGCAGGACATCGCCGTGCGCGATCGCGGTGAAGATGTCGGACTCGGCGTTGGCTTCTGCGGGCAGCAGCGCTGCGGCCGTGGTGGGCACGTGCTTGGGAAAGTGCAGGTCGGGGCGGTCGATGCGCAGGTCGAACAGTCCGCCCAGGTCGAGCGGTGCCGGCAGGTGGTAGACCTCCTGCTCGGTGACATCGAGTTCGCGAACGAGCAGCCCGAGGGTCACCTCGTCCATGTCCTCGGTGACCTCGAGTCGAATGGGCGGGCCAAAGCGGCGTCTCAGCAGCTCTTTTTCAAGCGCCTTGATGAGATTCTCGGTCTCGTCCTCGTCGATCTCCACGTCTTCATTGCGGGTGACGCGAAAAACGTGGTGTTCGAGAATTTCCATCCCGGGAAACAGGTCGCCGAGCTGATTGGCGATGAGGTCCTCAAGGGCGATGAAGCGCAGGCGGTCGACGGATTCGGTGCGGTCGACGCGCACGAACCGCGGCAGCATGGGTGGCACTTTGAGCCGGGCGAATTCCTGCTTGCCGGTCTTTGAGTTGCGCACACGCACGGCGAGATTGAGCGATAGCCCGGAGATGTAGGGAAACGGATGCGCCGGGTCGACGGCGAGGGGCATGAGCACCGGGAAGATCTGATTGGAGAAATACGTGCGCAGCGAACGTCGGTCGTCGTCGCCGAGGCTCTGCCAGTTAACGACGTCCACGCCGGACTCGGCGAGGGCCGGGCGCACGAGTTCCTGGAAGGCCAGCGCGTGACGGGTCTGCAGGGCGTGGGCCTGGGTGGAGATGTCGCTCAGAACATCGGTGGCGGCGCGCCCCACGTTGGTGGGTACGGCGAGACCGGTGAGGATGCGTCGCTTGAGACCGGCGACGCGCACCATGAAGAATTCGTCGAGGTTGCTCGCGAAGATCGCGAGAAAATTGGCGCGTTCGAGAACGGGAAGGGCGGGGTCTTCCGCGAGTTCCAGTACGCGCCGGTTGAATGCCAGCCAGCTGAGTTCCCGGTCAAGGTAACGGTCGCTCGGGAGTGCCGGATCGTTCTTACCGAAGAGCGGGTCGAAGTCATCGTCAAAATCATTGCCGAGTCCGGAATTCGCCTGAGTTATTTCGCCGTCCATCTGACTATCCTTCCAGCTTCCACCCCGATCGGACGTCGATCCGGGCAACATCTTCTTAAACGGGCAGGCGTCGGTACTGTACGTCGACGGTGTGTTCGCTGAACCCGAGGGACCGGTACAGGTGAACAGGCCCCACGCTGTCGGCCTCCACGTAGAGGGAAGCGGTCGTGCATCCCCGAGCTGAGAGGCGCTTGAGCCCGGCGAGCATCAGCGCTCGCCCGAGGCCGGCCCCTGCGGTGCCGGGGTGAACCCCCAAAACATAGATCTCACCCACATCGCCCTCCACTTTCAGCCAGTTGTACCCCACCATGCGACCGCCCCGGTCTCGGGCGATCAGAAAGTCCTCGGCCTCGAACCAGTGCTCGGCCTGCCGGTCCGTGAGGTCGGCCACGGTGACGCCGCCCTGTTCCGGATGCGCCGCAAAGATGTGCGCGTTGAGTGCAACCCAGTCGGCTGCGTCGGTTTCGGGTCGAAACGTGTCAATGACGAATTTCTCGGGCAGCGGATGCTGCGGCTGCGGCCCCAGGGGCATCCGAAGCTCGAGCAGCGTGCGAACTTTCTCGAAGTGGAAGTGAGCGGCGAGGCCTCGCGCACCAGGGTGATCTCCGTGCGACCACGCGGTCACCTCGCCGTCAACGTACTGCAATACCGTCGCGAGTGCGGCGCGCCCATATCCCCGGCGTCGAACGGCCGGCGCGACCACCAGGTCCACCTCCCCGGCTCCCTCAACGGCCGCCCCCACAACCTGCCCCGAAGTCGCCCCCATCTCGCTGGTCGAACCTGTCGAGACCACGTACCCCGTGCGCTTCCCGGCGCGCACGTCGAACATGGTCTGCTCATTGAACGGTTCGTACCCGTCATTGTCGAGCGCGGCGACCGCAACCGCCTCGAAGGCGGCGAGTCCCGCCGTATCCGATGCCTCGATGCTGACGAGCGTTACGGGGTCAGTCTCGAATGGGGTGGGGTACGCGTTCATCTTTGTCCTCATGCACGTTGAAGCGGTACCCGACGTTACGCACGGTACCAATGAGTGATTCCTGGTCGCCAAGCTTCGCGCGAAGACGGCGCACATGCACGTCGACGGTGCGGGTGCCGCCGAAATAGTCGTAGCCCCACACTTCGCTGAGCAGCTGTTCGCGCGTGAATACCCGCGACGGGTGCGCCGCAAGAAACCGCAGCAGCTCGAATTCCTTGAACGTGAGGTCGAGCGGTTTGCCGTGAACCTTGGCCGAATAGCTCGCCTCGTCAATGACGACGCCGGCCGCACGAATGGTGGGGGAGGGCTCGTTGCGAGACACCCGCCCCGCGTTGAGGCGCATTCGGGCATCGACCTCTGCCGGACCAGCGGTGTCGAGCACAACATCGTCGACGCCCCAGTCGGGACTCACCGCGGCGAGGCCGCCCTCAGTGATCACGAGCAGCAACGGAACCGATAGCCCGGTGCTGCGAAGAACCTGGCACAGCGACTTTGCTGCAGCGAGATTGGTGCGGGCATCGACAAGAATGACGTCCGAATCGGGGGCGGTGATCAACTGATCGGCGGACGCCGGGATCACGCGCGTGCCGTGGGACAACAGCGCCAGGGCGGGGAGAACGTCGGTGTTGACCGCGGAGGTCAGGATCAACAGCTGCAAGCGAGGCCTCCAAGTATCGTGCGGCTCAGCCTACCCTGCGCACGCAATTGCTCTTGAGCAAGGCACAATGGAACGGTGAGTGGGCACTGGATATCTATTGCGGCAGTCTGGGTACTGGCCGTTATCGGCGCTACCCTCACCGGATTGACTGCGCCTCCGGGCGAAACGCTCGCGTGGGTGGCGCTCACCCTGGCCGGCTGCACACTCGTCACCCTGTCCCTCCAACTGGCGACCGGTCAGAAAGAGGGCTACGTCGCACGCGTGACGGCAAGCATTGTGGGTGCCGTCATCGTGCTCAGCGTCGCGACCCTCGTCTTTGGAATGATGCACCTCTCCTGACCCGCGCGTCGCGCGATGCGGGGCACGAGTCCCCGAATCGCACACAGGGCGGCAGGAATTCGCACGGGTGGCGGGTGGATCGACCGCTAGACTGTGGGCATGTCGCTGCTCGCACTTGAACTCCTATTCCTGGGTCTCCTTGGCCTTGCCAGCTTGTCTATCGCCTGGGTGTCCGGGTTGGTCGTCTTCAAGCTGTTCCGGGGGCAGCGGTAGCCTCCGTGCGTGAGCTTCCGGTTGGCTTGCCCTCCGAACTCGTTCCACTGTCCTGGCTTCTGGGCGTCTGGGAGGGTTCCGGCGTGTTGGAGTACCAGATAAGCGACGACTCGGTCAGTCGCACCTTCGGTCACCGCGTGAGTTTCAGTCACGACGGCCTGCCCTACCTGAACTACAGCTCATACACCTGGCTCGAACCGGAACCCGGTTCCGAGAGCGATGAGAAAACGCCCCTTGCCACCGAAACCGGGTATTGGCGACTCAGTCGCCCGCAGCTGGAAGCCGATCAGGGACCGGGCCTGCTGCCGGGACTCAACGACCGGCCCTATTCCACGACCAATGCGGTGGAGTCCCTGCGCAACGCCGACGGTGGTTTCGACATCGAGGTTGTGCTCGCTCACCCCGGCGGCGTGGCCGAGCTCTACCTCGGCCAGGTGAAGGGCCCGCGCATCGATTTGGCAACGGATGCCGTCGTGCGCACCGCGGGGGCCAAGGCCTACTCGGCCGCCACCCGAATGTACGGCCTCGTTGACAACCACCTGCTGTGGGCATGGGACATCGCCGCCCTCGGACAGGAGCTTCGCACGCACGCCTCCGGCCGCCTGGGTCGCCTCGAATAACCCCACATCCCTGGAATAGCGAACCCGTCGTCGCACGTGCATCACGCAGCAGCACCCGCCCGGATCGACGGTATCCGGGCAGAATTGAGTCTCATGACCAGCCCAGCAATTTCCCCCCTTCTCGACCTGGACGGCGCCGTTCAGGCCGAAGGCACCGATGCCGGGGTTGCGGCCCACTACGGCAATCCCATGATCGAGCAGCGCTCGCTTCTGGCCGGTCGCGCCCTGGTAGACCTGTCGCACCACGGTGTGCTGGGAGTCTCCGGTCCCGACCGGCTCACCTGGCTCAACTCCATTGCCAGCCAGGAGCTGCGCAGTCTTGCGGTGGGTGAATCCACCGAGGCGCTGCTGCTCGATCCCAGCGGACGACTGGAATATGCCATCCGGGTCATGGACGACGGGGTGCAGGCCTGGCTCCTGGTTGAAGCGGCGGAGCTTCCCGGCCTGCAGGCCTTCCTCGACAGGATGAAGTTCACGCTGCGGGTACAGATCGTGGACTTCAGCCTCAGCTACGCCACCGTCGGCACGATGGCGGGCGACCCCGCTGCGCTGCTTGACGGCCTCGCCGTTCCTGTCTCTCGGCCGAACGGTGTGCCGCTCGTGTGGACGGACCCGTGGGCGAGCGTGGCTCGAGGAGGGTTCCAGTACGCGGAAACCCCCGAGCACCCCGGGGCATCCTGGCAGTGGGCGGAGATGCTGGTGGCCCGCGCGTCGCTTTCGGCGCTTGCGGCGGCACTCGCCGCGCAGTCGCCCTCCACCGGGATCGTTCCGGCAGGCCTGATCGCCCTCGAGGCACTGCGTATCGCCGCATGGCGTCCACGACGTGCCATGGAGGTTGACGACAAGACCCTTCCCCACGAGCTTGACTGGCTGCGGACTGCCGTTCACCTCAACAAGGGCTGCTACCGCGGCCAGGAGAGCGTGGCCAAGGTGCACAACCTCGGCCACCCGCCGCGTCGCCTCGTGTTGCTTCACCTCGACGGGTCGGAGGGCGTGTTGCCGGTGCACGGCGACGCGGTGCAGGCCGACCGGCGCCGTCCCGCCTCCGCCGACGCAGCCGACGCAGCCGACGATGCCGCACGCGAAACGGAACGGGTCATCGTTGGCACAATCACGTCAAGCGCCATCCACCACGAACTCGGCCCGATCGCGCTCGCCGTGGTGAAGCGGATGATCCCTGCGGCATCCACTCTCTATGTTTCGTCGCAGGACGTGTCGATTTCGGCCGCCCAGGAGATTATTGTGCCGCAGACCGCCGGGTCCGTCGCCGAAATTCCACGGCTGCCGCGCCTCGGCCCCCGCACTCCCAAACACTGATCCGGGGGGCCGTGCCCACTCGCTAGAGTGGGTTTATGCCTGCTCCCTATACTCTCATCCTCCTCCGTCACGGCCAAAGCACCTGGAACCAGCAGAACCTGTTCACCGGCTGGGTGGATGTTCGCCTCAGCGAGCAGGGAGTCACCGAAGCCAGGCGCGCCGGCCAGCTGCTGGCCGAGGCCAACCTCCTGCCCGATGTGCAGCACACCAGCCTGCTCAGCCGCGCCATCCAGACCGCCAACCTCGCCCTCGAAGAGGCCGACCGCCTCTGGATTCCCGTGAAGCGTTCCTGGCGTCTCAACGAGCGCCACTACGGTGCGCTGCAGGGACTCGACAAGGCGGAGACCCTCAGCACATACGGCCAGGAGCAGTTCATGCTCTGGCGCCGTTCCTTCGACACCCCGCCGCCCGTGCTGGCCGACGACAACGAGTGGTCGCAGGCCGGGGATCCGCGCTACGCCGGTCTCGGCGACGAACTGCCGCGCACCGAGTGCCTGAAGGACGTTGTCGAGCGGATGCTGCCCTACTGGGAATCCGATATCTCCGCCGACCTCCGCACAGGCCAAACCGTTCTCGTGACCGCGCACGGCAACTCGCTGCGTGCGCTGGTGAAGCACCTCGACGGGATCAGCGACGCGGACATCGCCGAGCTCAATATCCCCACCGGCATCCCGCTCGTCTACAAGCTCGGTGAAGACCTCATGCCGCTCGGTCCGGGCGAGTACCTCGACCCCGCGGCAGCAGCAGCCGGTGCCGCGGCCGTCGCGGCGCAGGGCAAGAAGTAGCCACTACGGCAGCGTGACTTCACGCAGCGAAGGCCCCGTCATCTGGTGACGGGGCCTTCTTAGTACTGATGAGCGTGTTACGCGTTGATGTCCTGGTGCCAGGCACCGGTACCGAGGTACTGGACCTTCTTGGCAATCGACACCGCGTGGTCCGCGAAGCGTTCGTGGTACCGGCTCGCGAGGGTGGCATCCACGGTGTCTGCCGCGAGACCCTTCCAACTTTCGCCGAGTACGGCCTCGAAGACGCTCAGGTGCAGAGCGTCGACCTTGTCGTCTTCATTGCGAATGATCTCGGCGAGTTTCATGTCCTCGCTCGTGAGCAGCTCGGTGAGCATCTTGGCGATGACGACGTCGAGGGCGCCCATTTCGGCGAAGGTGCTCCGCAGCCCCTTCGGGATGGCCTTGTCCGGGAAGCGGTAGCGAGCCAGCTGCGCGATGTGGGTGGACAGGTCGCCCATCCTCTCGAGCGAGGCGCTGATGCGCAGTGCGCTCACGACGATGCGCAGGTCGCGGGCGACCGGCTGCTGGCGGGCGAGGATCGTGATGGCAAGCTCGTCGAGCTCAACCGTGAGTTCGTCGATCTTCTCGTCCTCGGTGATGGCTTCTTCGGCGAGGCCAACGTCGGACTCGTTGAAGGAACGAGTGGCCTTGTCGATCGAGATCGCGACAAGTCGAGAGATCTCCACGAGGCGCGACTGCACCTCGGCAAGTTCTGATTGAAATACTTCACGCATGGGTGTGTGGCCCTTTCTCAGGCGCGGGGTTCCCCTGGCTTGGACCCGCATTGGCTCCGACGTATTCTGCCGCACCAAAGTGAACAGGAGACGCCGGGGAGCTGAACTTCTTCTAAAGTACAGGGTCTGCGGGCCGGATGCTGCGTCGGTGGCCCGCGAAACGCAAGTAATCTGGCTATATGCAATCGACATGGCTGGTGCTGTTGTCTCTGGCGCTCGGTCTGGGAGTCGGTGCCGGGTTCGTGGTACTGCTGCAGATGGCCGAGCACCACGGTCGGCGGGCAACTGAGGTGGTCAATCCCGTGGTCCCTGACGGGATCGACCAGGTGCTTGACGCGCTTGAATCGGCTGGAATCGTGCTCGATCCGTCCAATAACGTGGTCAAGACATCGGCTGCAGCCCTCACCATGGGCCTCGTCTTCAACGCGCAACTCGTGCACACGGAACTCGTCGAGCTGGCCCGACGGGTGCGTCGAACCGGTGAGCCCATTTCGGAGGACCTTGTGCTGTCGCGTGGCCCGTTCAACGACGCGAGCCTGCACTATCGGGTGCGGTTGGCGCGCCTTGGAACTCGCTACGTGCTCATCCTGGCGGAGGATCGCACGGAATCTTTCCGTCTCGATGAGGTGCGTCGCGATTTCGTGGCGAACATCAGCCACGAGCTCAAGACGCCCATCGCGTCGGTCGGCCTGCTAGCCGAGGCGCTCGACCAGGCGGCGGACGAACCAGCCCAGGTGCGTCGATTCGCGAACCGGCTCACGACCGAATCGGCCAGGCTGGGTCGCCTCACCCAGGAGATCATTGAGCTCTCTCGGCTCCAGGCGAAGGACGCGCTGGCGACGCCGGAGCGCCTGAACGTTGACGAGGTCGTCGCGGCGGCGGTGGACCAGAGCCGGGTCGTGGCCGAGGCCGAAAACATCACCATTGCCGTGGGTAAGAAATCCGGTGCCTTCGTCTACGGGGACGAAAAGCTGCTCATTGTGGCGGTGCACAACCTCGTCTCGAACGCGGTCAACTACTCACAACCCGGGTCCCGAGTCGGCATCGGCGTGCGCAGGCAGAAGAACGTCGTCGAGATCACCGTGACCGACCAGGGCATCGGTATCGCCGAGAGCGACATCGATCGGGTTTTCGAGCGGTTCTTCCGGGTGGACCAGGCTCGCTCACGTCACACCGGCGGCACGGGCCTGGGACTTTCCATCGTGAAGCACGTGGTGCAGAACCATGGAGGCGATATACGCGTCTGGTCCCAGCCCGGTCGGGGTTCCACCTTCACCATCCGCCTCCCAGAGGCGGCGAAACCAGAAGTCAACCAGGGTGGCGCTTCGGTGCCGCACAACGCTCAGCGATAGGACAGATCCAGTGACACGCATCCTTTTGGTCGAAGACGAGAGCGCGCTCAGCGAGCCGCTGAGCTTCCTGCTTGAACGTGAGGGCTACGAGGTCACGGTGGTCGAAGACGGACCGAGCGCGATCGCCGAGTTCGACCGCAACGGCACCGACCTCATTCTGCTCGACCTCATGCTTCCCGGGATCCCCGGGACGGAGGTCTGCCGGGAGATCCGCTCGCGATCCACGGTCCCCATAATCATGGTCACTGCCAAGGACTCGGAAGTAGACGTCGTCGTTGGCCTCGAACTGGGCGCCGATGACTATGTCACAAAACCGTATTCCACCCGTGAGCTGCTCGCGCGTATTCGCGCGGTCATGCGTCGGCACACGGAGCAGGACGACGCCGACGACGCTGCACTGGAAGCCGGCACCGTGCGCATGGACATCGAGCGGCACACAGTAGCCGTGTCGGGCGATGTTGTGAATATGCCGCTGAAGGAATTTGAGCTTCTCGAATATCTGCTCCGCAACGCCGGACGGGTGCTCACCCGAGGACAGCTTATCGACCGGGTCTGGGGCACGGATTATTTCGGCGACACGAAGACACTTGACGTACACATCAAGCGAATCCGTTCGCGCATTGAGTCCACGCCCTCAGACCCGACGATGCTCGTGACCGTTCGTGGCCTGGGGTACCGCTTCGAGGCCTAGCCCCTAGCCCTTAGCCCTTAGCCCCTGGCGACGGTCACGCGCCACCGATAGGGCCCACCGGGATGCTGCCAGTCAGAGGGCAGTAGCTCGCTGGCCGGTTTGGGTGCTCTTGCGGGGTGGTGCAATCCGGTCGTAACGCGAATGCGTCGTCGCGCTTCGGTGGGAAGGCACGGGAGCCATGCCGACAACGACTCGGCTGCACCCGGAGCACTCCAGCACGTAGCGGGGCGCATCCTTCCAATGATCATGGGCGGGATTGGGAGTCAGTCGAGCTTCGGAATGGCAATACGGACAAGTGAATCGCACGTGTGTCTCCTCTCAAAGGGGCAGGAGCACCCCGGGCGGAAAATTTCGTAATTCGTACGATTATGCCGCCGAGCGCCCATCAATTCGGCCCCAGTTCGGGGGTGTATACACGTGCGCGCGCCTCAGCCCCCACAAATCCACGGGATCTTCCTCGAAAAAGACTGCACGTCCGGGCGAGAAGGACGCGATCATCAGTCGCCGCTTTGGCTTGTGGGTTGCGGTATTTTGGCGGGGCACGGTCCGGATTGCGTGAGCTGGACGTAGACGTCAGGTTCGGTGAGCCGGCTCGTCGTCGCGTAGCTGCACCGGGTACACCTGCCCGATGGGATCGGCGCTGACGCGGTGCCCAGGGTTTGTGTGGGTTCTTGAGCGTCAGGGCGCGGGGCTGTCGCTCGTTGGTGGAAGTGCCGTCAACCGTTCTAGCTCGTAGGCAGGGTTTCGCCGATCGCGAGACCCGCCACGTCGAACCGCGTGCTTAGCCGAGAGAGACTCCTCGTGCGCTCATGAATGCCCGGGGGTTGACTGGTGAGTCATCGACGCGCGTTTCGAAGTGCACGTGACATCCGCTGGATGCGCCGGTGCTACCGACCTCGGCGATCGTTTCGCCGGCGGAGACGGTCTGCCCCTTGGTGACCAGGACCGTGCTGTTGTGTGCGTATCCGGTCTGGATCCCGTCGCCGTGATCGATGAGGACCCAGTTTCCGTAGGAACCCTTGTAGCCAGCCTCCACGACGGTGCCGCCGTTGGCCGCGGACACGGGCTGCCCGCACGAGGCCGCGATATCGGTCCCGTTGTGGAAGCTGCCGACGCCGTCGACCGGTTTGTTGGCCCGCGGCCCATAGGGGCTCGAAATGTGTCCGGCCACGGGCAG
The DNA here is from genome assembly GCF_004365915.1 of Cryobacterium psychrophilum. Classification (NCBI taxonomy): domain Bacteria; kingdom Bacillati; phylum Actinomycetota; class Actinomycetes; order Micrococcales; family Microbacteriaceae; genus Cryobacterium; species Cryobacterium psychrophilum. The sequence goes on along the minus strand of NZ_SODI01000001.1, from coordinate 1,301,795 downwards.
CACCCATCCGAGGCCCAACGTGAACGGGGTCGTTTCTTCGACGGCGGGGACGACGACCTTCGGCACCTCCGTGAACGTGTAACCATCACGTTGGGCCGGGGCCGCAACGGCATCGGCGCTAATGTCGATGGACTGTTCGGCGGGGGAATGACTGCTTGAGGCGCCAGAAGCCGTGAACGATGAGGTCGACGTGACGGCCGTGACGGAGTCCATCGCCAATGCCGGCATCGCGGTCGTAACCATCATGAGTCCAACGGCGCTCATGGCCGTCAGGCCGACGAGTCCCCGGCCCAGGGCAGAACGCATCCGCTTCTGGGGGGCTGAACGTCGTGCCCGGCTCGGACGGTCGTCCAGCGTTGGGGCAGGATGCGGACGTTGACGTTCTTCTGCGCGAAGAGCTCGTCGTGTGGCCGAAGCGGCAGTGTTTTCCGTGGCGCCGTTCGTGGACGGGCTAGGCACTGGTGTTCGTCCCTGGTGACGGGGCATGGATGAAGGAGGTGTGAGGCATTAGATTTTCCAGAATTGCCGTCAGAACGGCGTAAGCAGAGGAGCCGGGCCTCTCAAACACGCAGTTCAGAGGCCAGGCACGGGCATGCTCGTGGCGGCACGAATTGGGTTCGTATTCGTCTCGCCCGCCACTCGCTGACACCCTTAACGCTACACGGCGTGTTTTTTCTGGACTGGGAAGACTCTGTGTTCGCGGCCCCCGGCCTGGCGGATCGCCTGAACCACTGCCCGGTGTCGACCGGTGTGCGCTTCTCCTGCGCAGGCTGAATCGGGGCACAAACTCATGGCGGGGAATGGCCCGCGTGGGTCTTGCCGTGAACGCCGGGTGCCCACAGCGTCATGCGGGTACTCGTTGCTCGGCTCGAGGGCCGAGCGGTCGTCCGTGGCCTAGTGGGCCGGGGCTTCCGTGGGGGGTGCGCTGGGAATCGCCGTGGGGGTGGCGCTCGGAGCGCCCGCGGGCAGCAGGCCCTGGTATTCGGGCTGTTCGCCGGTGAGTACGGGGAGCAGGAGCTGCACACCGGTCTCTTCGCCATACTGGAAGAAGACCGGGAAGAGGTCGCCGGGAGCGGTGTCAATGTTTTCGAGCGTCACGTTCGGCTCGTTCTTCGCGCCGATGGTGACGCTGGAATTGGCGCGCACTGTCACGAGCTCGGTGACCTTCTTGCCGTTGGCGTCGTACTGCACGGTGAGGCTCTCGGCCGTGTCGCCCACGTTGACCGCGGTCACGAGCAGGGTCGCCGTTTCGCCGTCTGCGGAGAGCAGCATGGCGTTGCGAATAGCCACGTCGCCGACGTCGCCACTGACACCATCGCTGGGGTCGTACTGAATGAGCGTGGCCTGGGGGGCGCCAAAGCCACAGGCGCTGGTTCCGATCAGGATGCCGGCCGCTATAACAACGGATGCAACGATGCGCGCACTCACAAGACCTCCACAACGGGGCAGCGACCGCGCGGAAGGGCCCGGTGCTGCAAATTTCGCTTTGACTCCAGCTTAGCGGCGCCGGGGCGCCGCAATGAACGAACGGACGAACGGCACCGTCGATGAAACCGACCGCACCCTACCACTACTCGATGTGGTATCCTAGACCTTGCTGAAGGGATAAACATCTATGCTTTTCGAGGTTGGCGAAACCGTCGTTTATCCCCACCACGGTGCCGCAGTGATCACAGAGGTCAAAATGCGCATCGTCAAGGGTGAAGAAAAGCTGTACCTCAAGCTCAATGTCACCCAGGGCGACCTCACCATCGAGGTTCCGGCAGAGAACGTCGATCTCGTTGGTGTTCGCGATGTCATCGGTCGCGAAGGGCTCGATGAGGTTTTCACCGTGCTGCGCGCGCCGTTCACCGAGGAGCCCACCAACTGGTCTCGTCGCTACAAAGCAAATCTAGAGAAGCTTGCCTCTGGTGACGTCATCAAGGTTTCAGAGGTCGTGCGCGACCTCTGGCGTCGCGATCAGGATCGCGGCCTGTCAGCGGGCGAGAAGCGCATGCTCGCGAAGGCCCGCCAGATTCTGATCAGCGAGCTCGCCCTGGCTGAGAAGACCGACGAAGAGAAGGCCTCAACCGTTCTCGACGAGGTCCTCGCGTCGTAAGCCCCCACAACCCCAACATGCTTTTCCCTGAGAAAGGCGGTGCCGCGAGGTGCCGCCTTTCGCTTGCGTTCCGCCAGCGCACCGCCTCGTTCATCCGTCCAATCAACCCAGCAGATAGCCGCCAGACATGACTGAAACACCCGCTCCCACGGTCGGGGTCATTGTGGTCGCTGCCGGAAGTGGCACGAGGCTTGGTCGCTCTCATCCCAAGGCTTTCGTGCACCTTCAGGGCCGGACTCTGCTCGAGCACGCGCTGCTGGGTGTCTTTGGCATGTCGGAGGCCGTTCAGGTGATTGTGGTCGCGCCGGAGGACCGCGTTGGCGAGGCACGCGCCGTCGCTGCCGACGCCTCCGCGGCGCGCGAGGCGCTGGGCCCGGTCAGCGTGGTGGCCGGCGGGACCACACGTCAGCAGTCCGTCGACCGCGGCCTCGCAGCCCTCGACGCCGAGGTCGAGATCGTGCTCGTGCATGACGCCGCCCGCGCACTGACCCCCTCAGACCTGTGCGACCGCGTCGTTGCCGCCGTGCGAGCCACCGGTGCCGGGGTGATCCCCGGACTCGCTGTGGTCGACACGATCAAACGCGTCGACGCATCCGATCTCATTCTCGACACCGTCGACCGCGCCGAGCTGTCGGCCGTGCAGACGCCACAGGGCTTTCCCCGCGCCGTTCTCGTGGCAGCCCACGACACGCTCGCCGATGAGGCAACGGATGACGCGGCGCTCGTGGCCGCCGCGGGTCACGCCGTGCGTGTGATCGAGGGTTCGCCGCTCGCCTTCAAAATCACCACCCCGAACGACCTCGAACGCGCCGGGCTTCTGCTCGCGCCCGCTCCCGGCGCCATCATCGTGCCGCGCATCGGAACCGGCCTCGACGTGCACGCCTTCAGTGACACCGCCGAACTCTGGCTCGCAGGCCTCAACTGGCCGGGGGAGCGCGGGCTCTCCGGCCACAGCGACGGCGACGTGGCCGTGCACGCCGTCTGCGATGCCCTGCTCGGCGCTGCCGGACTCGGCGACATCGGCGGCATCTTCGGCACATCGGATGCCCGCTTCGCCGGCGCACACGGCGACGTGTTTCTCACCGAGACCCTGCGCCTCGTGGCCGAGGCCGGCTTCGCGGTGGGCAACGTGTCGGTGCAGATCATCGGCAACCGCCCCCGGTTCGCACCCCGCCGTGGCGAGGCGGAGGCGTTACTCGCCGGCCTGCTGCAGGCCCCGGTGAACATCGCCGCGACGACCACGGATGCACTCGGCTTCACCGGCCGTGGCGAGGGCATCGCCGCCACGGCGACGGCACTGCTGGTGCCTCGTGCCCCGCTCACCCGGCCGACCGTCATGCGCCCTGTCCTAAGCTTGGATGTGTGACCATGCGACTCTACGATTCCCAGGCCCAGGCCCTCCGTGACTTTGTCCCCCTTGAACCGGGCAAGGCCGGAATCTACGTGTGTGGACCCACCGTGCAGTCGAGCCCACACATCGGCCACCTGCGCAGCGCACTCGTGTACGACCAGTTGCGCCGCTGGCTCACCTATCGCGGTCTCGACGTCACCTTCATTCGCAACGTGACGGACATTGACGACAAAATCCTGGTCAACGCGCAGGGCTCAAGCGAGCAATGGTGGGCGCTCGCCTATCGTTACGAGCTCGAGTTCACGGCCGGCTACCAGCGCCTCGGAATTCTCGCGCCCACGTACGAACCGCGAGCGACGGCGAGCATCCAGGAGATGCAGAACCTGATCACGCGGCTCATTGATCTGGGCCATGCCTATCCGGCGAGCGACGACTCCCATGATGTGTACTTTGAAACCGCCAGCTGGGACGCCTACGGCGACCTCACCCGTCAGGGCCATGGCGACATGGAAGCGGCAGCGGATGCGGACCCTCGCGCCAAGCGCGACCCGCGCGACTTCGCCCTCTGGAAGGGTCGTAAAGCCGACGAGCCCGAGTCCGCCTCCTGGGACTCCCCGTGGGGCTCCGGCCGCCCGGGCTGGCATATCGAGTGCTCCGCCATGGCGGTGCGCTACCTCGGTGCGGCGTTCGACATTCACGGCGGCGGCCTCGACCTGCGCTTCCCGCACCACGAGAACGAAGTCGCGCAGTCCACGGCGGCGGGCGACCCCTTCGCGACCTACTGGGTGCACAACGGCCTCGTGCATGTGAACGGGCAGAAGATGAGCAAGTCGCTTGGCAACTCCATCTACGCCGCCGAGCTGCTCAACCAGGCCCGCGCCATCGTGGTGCGCTATTACCTCGGCGCTGCTCACTATCGTTCGACGATCGACTACCACGACGGCGCCCTGTTGGAGGCCGAGGCCGCACTCGAACGCGTGGAGAGCTTTCTCGACCGTGCCGACCGCCGTCTGGCTGACACACGTTTTGCCGGCTCCGGCGCGCTCGTCGTCCCCGTGGAATTCGCGGAGGCCATGGACGACGACCTTGCCGTTCCCCAGGCGCTCGGGGTGTTGCATGACACCGTTCGCACCGGTAATGCGGCGCTCGACGCCGAAGACCTGCACGCGGCGGCTTCCGCCCGTGGTGAAGTGCTCGCTATGAGCGAAGTTCTCGGAATCAACCCGCTATCGACCGGATGGTCGGTAGCAACGGATGAGCCCGCCATGGTTGCCCTCACCGCCCTCGTTGAGCGTCTGCTCAAGGATCGCGAAACCGCCAGGGAAACCCGCGACTATCAAGCCGCAGACCGTATCCGGGACGAACTCGTCGCCGCCGGAATAACCATCGAAGACACACCCTCGGGTGCCCATTGGAGTTTTGACTGATGAAGAACACAGACCGCAAGGCACGCACCGGGTCCGTGCGCAAGGGCAGCCGCGGCGGCCAGGTCGGCTCAGGCGGCCAGGGTCGCCAGGCGCTGGAGGGCAAGAAGCCCACACCCAAGGCCGAAGACCGGCCGTACCACCCCGCCGGAAAAAAGAAGGCCGCCAAGGATCGCTTCGCCGCGGCCGGTGGGTTCGCATCGCGTCCGACCAAGGACAGCACAAACGAGGGCGCCGCACGCGGCGGTGCCCGTGGGTCAAGCCGCGGCGCGTCGCAGGGCTCCCGCGGGGCCTCGCAGCCCGGACAGCGCAGCACCGGCAATTCCGGTGGAGGCGGCGCCTCCACGCGTCGGGCCAAGCAGGTGGACGAGCACGAAATCGTCACCGGTCGTAACTCGGTCGTCGAGGCGCTCCGAGCCAAGATCCCCGCGACCACGCTCTACATCGCATCGCGCATCGAAATGGATGAGCGGGTCAAAGAGGTTCTCCTCATGGCCACGAGCCGAAATATTCCCATCCTCGAGGTCATGCGCCCCGAGCTCGACCGTCTCGCCGGGCGCGATTCCGTGCACCAGGGCCTCGCGCTCAAGGTTCCGGCCTACGAATACGCACACCCCATGGAACTGTTGCAGCTCACGATCAGCCGCGGCCACAAGCCGGTTTTCGTGGCCCTCGACGGCATCACCGATCCGCGTAACCTGGGTGCGATCATCCGCTCCACGGCGGCGTTCGGCGGACACGGCGTAATCGTGCCGCAGCGTCGTTCCGTGGGCGTCACCGCTTCGGCGTGGAAGACGTCGGCCGGCGCCGCGGCCCGCACGCCCGTGGCCATGGCCAGCAACCTCACCCAGACGCTCAAGGCGCTCAAGGAACAGGGCGTATTCGTGCTCGGCCTCGACGGCGACGGCGACGTACAGCTTCCCGAGCTCGGCCAGGGCTTTGCCGAGCGGCCGATCGTCATCGTCGTGGGCAGCGAGGGTAAGGGGCTGTCCCGCCTCGTCACCGAGACCTGCGACGCGATCGTCTCCATCCCGATCAGCGCCTCGACCGAGTCCCTCAACGCGGGCATCGCCGTCGGAGTCACCCTTTACGAGGTATCTCGACTGCGCGCCGCGATCAAGGCAGCGAAACAGGCCTAGGCACTGCCCATCGCACCATGAAGGGGTGACGGATGCCGCGGCATTCGTCACCCCTTCGTCGTTCCGCCCGCGTGCGGCGGGAGTGCTTAGACCTTGAGTTTCCAGTCGTTCGCGTCGTCGGGGTCTGTGCCGGCGTCTTCCTTCTCGTCGTCGGAGCGGATCACCTGGATCGGCAGCGTGATCGACTCCGTGGGCGGGTCCATCATGGTGGCCTCGTCGCGCCGGTGCCGCAGCACGTCTTGCACGTAGGAGCTCACGGCCTCGGCCAGCGGAATGTCGCGGGACTGGTTCTGCGCCATGTACCAGCGGTGGTCCAGCATCTGGTGAAACACCTCTGCGCGTTCGAGTCTTCCGCGCATCTCGACGGGGATGGCTCGCACGACGGGTTCAAAAACGCGCACGAGCCACTCGTGCGCCACCATGTCCTCGTCGGCTTCGACCTTTCCGTATGATGCGCGGTAGGAGTCGAGGTCGTTGAGTAGGCGGCGAGCCTGGTTTTCCTCGGCGTCGAGCCCGGTGAGTCGCAGCAGGCGACGCTGGTGGTGGCCGGCGTCCACGACCTTCGGCTGGATGCGTACCTTCGTGCCGTCGGTGTCGGTCTTGATCGTCAGTTCTTCAATATCGAAGCCGAGTTCGTTGAGGCGTTCCACCCGCTGGGTGATGCGCCAACGTTCGGAGCTTGCGAAGGACTCGGAGCCGGTGAGTTCCTTCCAGAGCGAGCGGTAGGCGGCGACGATCCCGTTGCTCACCCGAATGGGGTCAAGCTCGTCGGCCACTCGGCCGCCCGCCTCGAGGTCCATGAGCTCGCCGGCAATGTTGACCCGCGCAATTTCGAGGTCGTTCTCGCGTTGGCCGTTGGACAGGCCGCCGGCGTAGAGCTGACCAGTTTCGGCGTCGACGAGGTAGGCGGCGAACGCTCCGGCGTCACGACGGAACAGGGTATTCGACAGCGACACATCGCCCCAGAAGAAGCCGACCATGTGCACCCGCACGAGCAGTACCGCGAGGGCGTCGATGAGTCGCGTGGCGGTGTCGGGGCGAAGGGTGTGCGAGTACAGGGCGCGGTAGGGGAGCGAGAACTTGAGATGCCGGGTGACGAGCACGGAGTTCAGCGGCTGGCCGTCCTCATCCGTTCGATTGGTGATCACGGCGACGGGCTCGACGCACGGCACTTCGAGGCCCTGCAGGTTGCGGAGCATGTCGTACTCCCCGCGAGCCATCTCACTCGTGGTCTCTTTGATGGCCACGACACGTCCGCTGAGGTGGGCGAACCGCACGAGGTGGCGCGAGAGGCCCTTGGGCAGAGACGCGATGGCGTCGTTGGGCCAGGCATCGAGCGGAAGCTGCCAGGGCAGGTCGAGAAGGGCCGGGTCGGCGATGGCTGACGTGATGTTGAGGGAACCACTCATGAAACGAGCCTAACGTTTGGAGAAAAAAATGGTCTCGACCGGCTCAACCAGCGCATTCCTGCGCCGGCTGAGCCGGTCGAGACCAGACTGTTGAAACCGAGCTGAGTGAACCTAGTCGGTTACGGCGCCACCGAGGCGGAGACCGCTCTCGGAGTCGAACACGTGCAGGTGGTTCGGCGTGGCGGTGAGGTACACCGTCTCGCCGGCCGAGGGGTGCGAGCGACCGTCGACGCGGGCGACGACGTCGGTGCGCTTGCCCTCGATGGTGGAGTGACCGTAGAGGTAACCGTCGGCGCCGAGTTCCTCGACGAGGTCGACCTCGATCTGCAGGCCTGCGCCAGGGGTGCTCGACATCTGGATGTCCTCGGGGCGCACTCCCACGGTGACCTTCTTACCGGCAACGCCGGCGAGGGTCTCGCGCGCAACGGGAATCGTGGAGGTTCCGAACTTGATGCCGCCATCGATGGTGTCGGCGAGGAACAGGTTCATCGCCGGGCTGCCGATGAATCCGGCCACGAACACGTTCTGCGGCTTGGCGTACAGGTCGCGGGGGGAGCCGACCTGCTGCAGGATGCCGTCTTTCAGAACGGCGATGCGGTCCCCCATGGTGAGCGCCTCGGTTTGGTCGTGGGTGACGTAGACCGTGGTGACGCCGAGGCGACGCTGCAGGCTGGCGATCTGGGTGCGAGTCTGCACGCGCAGCTTGGCGTCGAGGTTGGACAGGGGCTCGTCCATGAGGAATACCTGGGGCTGACGCACGATGGCGCGACCCATGGCCACACGCTGGCGCTGACCACCGGAGAGAGCCTTCGGTTTGCGGCTCAGGTATGGCTCGAGGTCGAGGAGCTTGGCAGCCTCCAGCACGCGGGCCGCGCGCTCGTCCTTGTTGATCCCGGCGATCTTGAGCGCGAAGCCCATGTTCTCGGCCACGGTCATGTGCGGGTAGAGAGCGTAGTTCTGGAAAACCATGGCGATGTCGCGGTCTTTCGGCGGGACATCCGTAACGTTGCGGTCACCGATGAAGATGTCACCGTCGTTGACCTCTTCGAGGCCCGCGAGCATGCGGAGCGAGGTGGACTTTCCGCAACCGGAAGGTCCAACGAGAACGAGGAACTCACCATCGGCGACCTGTAGGTCGAGCTGATCAACAGCTGGGCGAGTGGAACCCGGGTAGAGGCGGGTTGCCTTGTCAAAAGTCACTGAAGCCATGGTTTTAAATCTCCTTCACCGGCAGGTACGTGCCGGACGATCCGTTGTGAATAGGATTTGGTTCGTATGACGGTCCTCGAAAAAGACCCGTCGAACCTTTTCAGTATTGCATATTCGCCCGCGACGCCGTCGGCATAGAACATTTCGGGGGGCGTTGAGGGGACTCCCTGTGGTTGACTCCCAGCGCGGGGCCGTATTATTTGCACTGCATCAGCATTAAAACTGGGCACACATCGACCTTGCGGAGCGGGCATTTATGACTACTGACGGAACGAGCGACAACCGTCCTTCAAAGAACCAGCGACGCGATGCGGCGAGGAAAAAAGCCAAGCAGCTGCGTGTCGAGCAGCAGAAGAAAGACCGCAGAAACAAGATCTTCCTGCAGGGTGGCATCGGTGTCGCTGCCCTGGGGATCGTGGTGGTTGTGGCCCTCGTCATCATGAATTCGATTCGTCCGGCCGTTCCCGGCCCCGCGAACATGGCCAGCGACGGACTCCTCCTCGGCGAAGGTCTCACCGCCGTGACGACGAGCGCCCTGCAGCCTGATGCGACGCCCGTGGCCTCCAAGCCGGACGCGACCGGGACCGTGGCCAACATTCGGGTGTACGTGGACTACCTCTGCCCCTTCTGCGGCGAGTTCGAAACCACCAACGGCGACCAGATCGCCCAGTGGGTAGAGTCCGGGGCCGCGACGGTCGAGATTCACCCGATCGCCATTCTGACCGGTCGTTCCGCCGGAAGCCAGTACTCGCTGCGCGCGGCGAACGCCGCCGCCTGCGTCGCCAACTACTCGCCCGATGACTTCTACGCCTTCAACTCCGCGCTCTTTGTCGATCAGCCGGAGGAAAACACCGTCGGTCGCAGTGACTCTGACCTGCAGGACGTTGTGAAGGCGTCGGGTGTCAGCAAGTCTCTTTCCGAGATCAACACCTGCATCACCGACGAGACCTACAAGTCCTGGGTCATCGCCGCCACGGACCGCGCCACGAACGGCCCGATTCCCAACTCCGCCATCTCCGCCATCGCATCGACTCCTACGGTGTTGGTTGACGGCAAGCAGTATCAGGGCAGCCTGAAAGATCCGAAGGAATTCGCGGCCTTCGTGCTTCAGTCGGTCGGCGAGAGCTACTCGACGTCGACGTCGACGTCGACGCCCACGCCGGCGGCTACGACTCCTGCCGGCTAGCGGCCTTCGGGCTGACGCGCCCGAAGGTCCTTCGTGCCCCACGCGTTGCTAGTTCAGGAGATCCGCGCCCGGTGAGGCCGGGGAGCCGCGAAAAGACGCAGCAGAGCGGATGCCGCGGGCCGGTTCTCCTGAACCAGCAACCGTCGGCGCGCCGAAACCCCGTGCGTGTACCTCTTGCGGTGCGGCTAGGATGGAGGCTTGAGGTCGAAATACCTCATGCCGGCCTGGCGCAATTGGTAGCGCACCACTCTTGTAAAGTGGGGGTTACGAGTTCGAGTCTCGTGGCCGGCCCTCTCTCCCCTTACTCTCGACTGGGATGTAGGGGGTTTCGCTTTTTAGTAGCGGTCGCGATTTGTCCCCAATCCATCGTTTACCCGACGCTTTGCCATCACGGATGGTGGCCAGGCAATAGCCCAAAGCCAAACGCCCCCAGCCACACCTCGAGGCGAGGGTAGCTGGGGGCGTTCCGGGATCCGGGCTCAGTCGCCAGTGAGCCGACTCGCGCCGGCCTTCTGCCCGGTCGGGTCGGCGCTCACGCTGCGCAAGGCTGCAGTCACGCCGTTCCGTATCGTCCAGTAGAGAATGCCGGTGACAACGAAAGTTGATACGGCCAGGATGACGATGAGCTCAGAAATGTCCATGCCTCACGATGCCGCCCGGAATAGACTGCGGTCCGGGGCGCGATCGATAGGCTCGTGGCAACATATGGGGAACCATGAAGTCAATGTTGATCGTCGGTGCCGGCGCCGTTTTGCTGCTTGCCGGATGTGCGGGCGCCGCGGAGCCAGCCGTGGCTGAACCCGTTATACAGGCGGCCACACCCACAGTTACCCCTTCCCCAACTCCCACTCCGACACCTGCAGACGCAGTGCCCACAATCGGGGTGCCCTATACCCACAACGGCGACTGGACGGTGACGCTGCACGAGCTAGTCCTTGACTCTGCACCTGACGGCCCACAGCCCCCGAACACCTCAGACCGATGGAGCTCCATCGACGTGGAGAACTGCAACGGGAGCACTCCCGAGGCGTATCTGACTTCCGACCCGTGGCGTCTTGTATCAAGTGATAACCGACAGTTCCAAGCCTCCTCGACCGGTTACTCATCTTTTCCAGAACCGAACCTTACTTTTGGGGATGCGGCAATCGCGCCCGGCGAGTGCATTCGTGGTTGGTTCACATTCGTTACCGCACGGGACGCCTCAATCACAGAGGTGAAGTACGCACCCGCCTCTGGCGAGGGCATCCGCTGGGTGCAGCCGGATACTAGACGCTGACCGATAATAACGAAAAGCCCCGCCACTCCGAAGAATGGCGGGGCTTTTTCGTACGCCTACGCTGCGCCCGCGAAGTAGGCCGCAAGCCCGTGCGCTGCGTGCCGGTCGAGGTTGCCCCGGTTGTGGTCGTAGCGGTTGGTCATGCGAGGATCTGAATGCCGAGCGAAGATCTGCGCGTCACGCAACGTCGCTCCAGAGTCCAGCGCCGCAGTGATCGCACTATGGCGCAGGGTGTGCGGATGCAAGCCGGCGGGGAGCCCTGCACGCTTGCCGAGCGACTTGATACGCCGGTACGCCGTGCGCCGATCCATCGGCGTGCGGAGGTCGGTGAAGAGCAGCTGCCCAGTCTTGCGGTCGCCGGCGCAGGCGTCGAGGGTTGCGTTCCTCCGAGTGGATGCTCCTATCGTTGTCAAGCGGCTTTTTGGGCTGTACTGGACTCGTCTTCCGTGAGTTTGTCGAGCCAGGTTTCGTAGGTGTTTTGGAGTTCTGCATCGGAGCGTTCGCCCAGTTCCAGGCGCCGAAGGCGCTGGTAGGGGACGCCCATTTGGTGGGCAACTTCGGTCATGGCCAGCTGGAGCGTTTGACGCCGCTGGCGCAGGAGGGGTCCCTGGGGAGTACTGATTTCTGGGTTGGTGAGCAGGGCGAAGATCTCGTTCGCGACGTGTCGTTCGATGCAGCGGACGATGTCGCGATCTGAGAGACCCTCGGCGCGGCGTTTATCGAAGTAGGCCATTGTGCGGGGGTCTTTGTGGCGGCGCCGGCTAAGGACGATGCGGTGCAGTGCGGCGTTGGCCTGGCGGTCGCCGCCGCGGGAGAGGCGATGTCGGTGGCGCACTCCAGAGGATGCTGGGATAGGGGCAACGCCGCAGATCGCGGCGAACTGCGCTTTGTTGCCAATGCGATCTGGATTATCACCCAGCGTCGCCAACAGGGTGCCCGCGACGACCGGTCCAACTCCATGGGCGGAGAGTAGTGCGGGGTTGCTCAGCCGGGTGAGATCCCCGAGCTGGGCATCGATATCGACGATCTCGCCCTCGAGCATCTGGGTGCGCTGGGCGAGGCGTTTGAGGCAGAGCCTGCTGGTGTGGTCGGGAGTCGCGCCTTTCAGAGGTCGTGTCCGCCCCACGACCTGAAGGAGTTTCTCGCCCTCATAGCGGCGGAAGTCAGCCCGGACCGCCTCGGGTGCGGTCACGAGTTGAGCATGAATCTGGTTGATCGTGGCGGTGCGGGCCTTGGCGGCGGAGGAGCGTTCGGCCAGAAGCATCCGGATGGATTCTGCCCGGCCGTCGCGTTGTTTGGGCGTGGCCAATCCACGGCCTGCGAGGACGGACAGTGCCGCTTGTCGTGCGTCGATCGGGTCGGACTTGCCGCGCAGGCGGCGTTCGGAGCGGTCCGTGCGGGCGACGTCCACGACTCGCATGCCGGCGGTCGCAAGGGTGCGGGCGAGTTCGGCTCCGTAAGATCCGGTGCCTTCGACGCCCACTGCTTGGACGATGCCGAGGCTGTGGAGGAAGTCGAGGCTCTGGCTGTAGCCGCTGCCCACGGCGAGGATTTCTTTGTCCGCGAGAGCGCGGCCGAGTTCGTCGACCGCAGCAACATGGTGGGTGTCTTTGTGGGTATCGACCCCGACATAGATTCCCGGTGGAATGTGGTCACTGTCCAAGGAGGAAAGGTGTGTCGTGGCGGTCATAACTGCGTCCTTCCGTCGTTGGAAATACGGGAAGTCACCACGGACCGGACGGGAAGACAGCACAAAGGTGAGACGTCGCGGTCAAGCTCCTATCAAGTCATGGCCGCCAAATCGTTGGGTGACAATGGCCCCGAAACGGTGGACAGATCCGCTCAAAGACAACCGTGTGACCGGCGTCGGTGTAATTGTGAGTCACACCGCCTCGGGGTTATATCCATTGTCTATGTGTAATTTCCCGGGGTTGAGCGTCGGATTACCGATGCAGTGGGCCACCTGTGTGTGATCGACTCTTTGTAGGCCGTTTCGGCTCCGGAATCCTGCCGCGTTAGTGGCCGGATTCCTGCGGAAAATCACGAGAGACCGTGAAACGCTCCGATCTGGCCGGTCACGCCGGCGATGGCTACTGCGCATCACACTCCCGCTATTTCTGGGGCTTCCGGCTTTACCTGATCTGCACCCCCGACGGGATGCCCGTCGTCTGGGGCCTGGCCAACTCCAAAATCGGTGAACTCGAAGCCGCAGAAAACATGCTCCGGCACGACCGACACCTCATCCGCCCCGGCCAGATCATCATCGGAGACAAAGGCTTCCCCCGACGCGAGTTCGACGGGTTCATCACCGGTGAACTTGGAGCGCACCTGATCAGACCCGACCGCAAAGACGAGAAGAAACGCTTTGGGAAACTGGGCGGTATCCGTCAATAGGTCGAGTCCGTCTTCGACACCCTCAAAGGACAACTCACCCGCGAAGACCACGGCGGACGCACCATTCCCGGCGTTTTCTCCCGCGTCGTCGGCCGCCTACTCGCCCTCGCCGCGGGAATCTGGCACAACTGGCTTCTCGGAACACCCCACAAACGATCCCTCATCGCCTACGACCATTAGGGCTCACTCATCTAGACGTCGGTTCGTGGAATCTGCAATCGTCACACTAGGATCCAATCTTTTCGGCAGACAGGATCGTCATAGGGTCTTCGCCTTCCACTGGGCAGGGCAGATGCGCCCTGCGTGACCGGACTAATCCGCACAATCTATGGGTGCTATGCCCGGCGTCACCAAATTATTGTGCTTTTCACGCTCTAGTTCCGGCCAGTCGAATAATTAGTAAATTTTGCTTTTTGACATTATTGGATACAATTAAGTTCGCGCCGCGATAATGCTGTGTCGTTGTTCAAGGAGGAACAGTAAATATGAAAAATCGTAGATTCGGTTTGGTGGTGGTGGCCGCTGCTGCTGCAGGCGCTCTCGGGCTCTCGGGCTGTAGCAGCGCCTCCGCAGACCAGGAAGAACGCGTACTCCGCTTCTCACACGCGTATGAGGCGACTCACCCCTTCGAAACCTGCGGTGTGCCGGCGCTGAACAACGGGCTTGAGGGAAGCGGCCTTCGGGTGGAAAGCTACCCCTCCGCACAGCTAGCCAATGACAGCGAATCGCTCGAGCAGGTGTCGATGGGCACGTTGGATTTCGCGATCTCGGGCGGCTCCTTCCTCGGCACCTGGTACGACCCGATGGCCGTGCTCGACGCAGGCTACCTGTTCGACGATGCGGAGCATTTCCGCGAGTCGGCGAACAATGGGGCGTTTGACGAGCTTTTTGGCCAGCTCGAGTCGGACACTGGTCTAAAGATTCAGTCGTCCTGGTATTACGGTGCGCGCCACATGACGGCGAACAAGCCACTGGACAGCCCCAGTGATCTCGCGGGCCTGAAAATACGCACGCCGGACGCGCCCATGTTCATGCGCAATATCGAGCTGCTGGGCGGAGTAGGCACTCCGATGGCGCTCGGCGAGGTCTACCTTGGGCTGCAGCAGGGCGTCATCGATGCGCAGGAGAACCCAATTCCCACGATCGCCGCTTCGAAACTAAACGAGGTGCAGGACTACATCAATCTGACCGGTCACATGGTCCAAGGGCTCTTCGTTGTGTCGAACGCCAACCTCGAGGACTCGCTCACAGACGAGCAGAATGAAGCCCTCGACGCCGCATTCGATACGGCATCGGAATCGGTTTACGACTGCATCGTCTCAGCAGAGGAAGAGACTCTTGCCGAGTGGAAGAACGATGGCAGTATTAATGTCCACGTGCCTTCGGGTCTCGATGAGATGAAGAAGACAGTGCAAGAGCATTGGTCGGCTGACCCCGTGTATGGGGATTTTTATAACAGTATTCGCGAAGGGCGTTGAGTAGCGCCACGAACGACTAACGAACGGCGGTTGGGGCGGAGGTGCAAGAGCTCCGAAGCTCCGACCGCCGATTCGTTCTCAGGATAGTTACGCATGGCCTTGGGGCGCGCCCCGGCTTTCAACTTTGGGGCGCACCCCGTCTTTCAACTTCGGGCGTACCCCGGCTTTCAAGGAGCCCATTCATGAAATTTTGTAGTGCGACGAAGAGCGGGCATTTATCACCGTGCGACTTCGCCCAGTGTGCGTCTGAGCGCCGGGTTGACCAGACGCGTTCACGCGGGGTGCATCACGATGACCGATGAACTCATGACTCCGGATCAACCTGACGAGCTCGAGAAGTCGAGTCGTCTGGTGTTCGTCTTAGTGACGACAGAGCGGGTGGTGGCTTCCCTGGCACTGCTGGTCACCCTGGTTCTTGTCCTGCTGCAGGTGACCAGCCGATACGTCTTCCAGGCGCCGCTGAGTTGGACCGAGGAGACCGCCCGTTTCACGCTGGTCTGGCTCGCCTTCGTTAGCGCCGGTTTCGTCATGGCACGACGAGGGCATATCTCCGTCGATCTGCTGGTCGACAAACTCGGATTGAAGTCGAAGCGCGTGGTCAACGGCTTTGCGATAAGTGTCGTACTGATCACTTCTGTGGTCATGACTTGGGCAGGTGTCCAGCTCGCGCTCGCGACGGTAGGCCTTAAGTCGCCCGCGGCAGGTATTTCGACGAGTTTGCTCTACCTGGCCGTTGCTGTCGGATTTCTGCTGATCTTCGTTCACGGCGTGCTGAATACTGTGTTCGATCTGCGTCGCAGGGGAAAACCAAAACTCAAGTCCACTGACGGAGAGATCGGAGAAGCAGCATGACTCTCATTATTATGATTGCCGCCCTGTTGCTACTACTCGCGCTGCGAGTGCCCGTGGTGATTGCGCTACTTGTACCTTCGCTCGTGTACGTTATATTCGATCCGACTGCGAACTTTGCGACGGCGGCACAACAGATGGCTTCGGGTGTTAACAGCTTCGCACTGCTGGCGGTTCCGTTGTTCATCTTGCTCGGTGGACTGGCAAACGAGTCGGGCATCTCGGAACGACTCTACAACGCGGGTGTTGCCTGGATCGGACATATCCGTGGCAGCCTTGGCTATGTCAACGTCGGCACGAGCTTCGGTTTCTCTTGGATGAGTGGAGCAGCGATTGCTGACGCCGCAGCTATGGGCCGAGTGCAGGTGCCTGCCATGGTGAAACGTGGGTACGATCGAAGCTTCAGCCTGGGCGTGACGGGTGCGTCATCGCTCATCGCTCCCATGTTGCCGCCGAGTATCCCAGCAATCATCTATGCGGTGACCGCCGGTGTGTCAGTGGGTGCGCTCTTCGTCGCAGGCATCGTACCGGCGCTTGTGCTGGTAGCAACACTGTGCTTCATGGTGTGGGTACAGACTCGCAATCGGGAGGAACTGCGTCTGCCCAAGTCTGGTTGGGGCGAGCGTGGACGTACGCTCCTGGGGTCGCTGCCCGCGGCGGGAGCCGCGGTCGTGGTGCTTGGTGGCATTCTCTCTGGCATCTTCACCCCGACCGAGGCCTCCGGCATCGGCGTGCTCTACCTCTTCATCCTCGCGATCGCCTACCGGGCGCTGACGTGGAAGTCGATCTACCGCATGCTGCTGTCCACTGTGGAGACTTCGGGATCCGTGCTTCTGATCGTCGCCTCGGCCGCGCTATTCGGCTGGACACTTGCCCGTGAGCGAGCCCCTCAGCTGGCCGCAGAGATGATCTTGAACTTCACTGACAACCCGTTCGTGTTCTTGCTGCTGGTGAACATCTTTCTGCTCATCATCGGCGCCGTGCTCGAACCCACGGCGGCGATTCTAATTCTGGTCCCTGTGCTGGCACCGGTTGCCATCACCTTCGGGGTGGACCCGATCCAGTTCGCGGTCATGATGATCTTCAACCTGGTGATCGGTCTCCTTACACCACCAGTCGGTCTAGTACTGTTCGTACTTTCGAGCGTCACCGGTGCCCCGGTACCAGAGGTGATCAGGGGCGTGCTGCCATTCTTCATTCCGATGCTGCTAGTGCTGGTGCTCATTTCCCTGGTTCCTGCGTTGAGTACGTGGCTGCCCGGAATGCTCGGTTTCAGCTAGGGCGGCGAGGGCCCGTGATTTCCGACGGGCCCAACTGGACCGTCGGCTACTTAAATCAAGAGATGGCATCACGGACTTGCTCTGAGCTACTGGCCTCAACTCACCCTGAC
Source organism: Cryobacterium psychrophilum (assembly GCF_004365915.1). Taxonomy (NCBI): domain Bacteria; kingdom Bacillati; phylum Actinomycetota; class Actinomycetes; order Micrococcales; family Microbacteriaceae; genus Cryobacterium; species Cryobacterium psychrophilum. Next base: position 1,284,592 of record NZ_SODI01000001.1, on the reverse strand, counting down.
GGTAGGGGCATGCGTGGTGCTGGCTGGGTGCGGTTTCACGGCGCTCTTACTCTTCACGAGCAGTGAATGAGAACAACGGAAGCTTAGGTGTTCTTCCCACGGAGGTTGTGCGCGTGGCGTGACGTAAAAAGGTGAGGACCTCCTGTATCGATTGGGTTACCACACTCAAGCGATGCCACGGAGGCCCTCATCTCACACGTTACCCACTTCAACGCACCACTGACGCCGGCAGGGCGCCTCAAACTCGTCGAACTTGTCATCGAGGATGGCTGGGTGCAGGCACGCGTCGCCGAACGCCTGGAGTTCTCCGGGCCATCGTCTCCAAATGGACCCGCCGGTACCGAGCCGATGGGATGGCGGGTCTGGCCGACCGCTCGTCCAAACCGCACCGCTCGCCGGCGCAAACGGCGCAGCGCACGGAACGACGCATCATCGCTACGTACTCGTCACAGGGTCGTTCTGACCAGAAGGCAGTTGAACAGCGAAGATCGCTGTTCAATGGGAGCGTACACTTGCTACTCTTGTCCCAACAAGGAGGTCCGTATCAATGTCGACAACAGGCAGTCTCGTGCCCAGCACGAACGTGAGTGAGTCCAGGGGCTACCCGACGCGCGAGGTAACCTCGTCGTCGGCTGTGCCCTACGGTTCTAAAGGTACCGAGACCTATCTCTCAGAGGTGTTCGGCCTCGGGAAGTTCCACAAGGTGGGGCTCGTCGAAGAGAAGTCGAGCGGCCGCACGTGGTGCCTGCAGTCGGACGAAGGTGCAAGCCTGGGCGGAACGAACCTGGCGCCCGCACCGCTCTTCCATTGGCTCGCCGGTCTTCAGGCGGATGTCGCCTCGCGCATTGCCGCGGTAGCGCGTGCCCGTTCGATCGAACTCGAGTACCTGCACGTCGGGGTGAGCCAGGGCCTCGCGTCCAAGGGGTCGTTTGCCCGGGGCAAAGCTGTCGCGCTGATCTTCGGTCTCGACTGGGACTTCGATGTCCGCAGTTCGGCGCCTGAATCTGAGATCGACGACATCGTCGACACTGCGATGCGCACCTCGCCGGCGGTCGCGGCGATGCGGGAGGCCAAGGAGGGTCTCTTTGCGCTGCAGACCAACGGTGAGCCCACCTCCCTCGAGGGTCTTACCGTGTGGGATGCCCCAACAGTCACCGATCCAGGCAGCCGCTACGACTCCATGCCCGATGCCACTGGGGAGAGTGCTGAACAGGTGTTCACCTTCGTCGATGGTGGCGGGCAGCCAGCGGAAGCGAAAGACAAAATTGCCACCCACTCGAGCATGGACGCCAGTGAGATCCCGGTCGGCTTCTATGTGGATGCTCGTGGTGAGCTGGACCTCGAGACGGGTCTCATGCGAGCGAGCACCGGACTGCCCGAAATGACCTCGGACCGGTGGGTTGTCCTCATGGATCCGCTGGGCAAGGTCGCGCCGACACCGCTGGCGATGTTTGCGATCGGAACTGCCTTTTGCTACCACACACAGTTGAGCAGGTACGTGACTGTTCGACGCCTCGACCTCGCCGACTCGAGCCTCGCCCAGCTCACTTCGTACACCTCGATCGACCCCTCCGGCGAGGGCACAGCCCCGGCCGGCGAGATCATGACCGAGATGTTCCTGCACGGTGGGGCGACCCAGGATGACACCAGGTCATTGCTCAAGGTCGCGGCGAATACCTGCTATGTCCACCGGGCTATGGGCGTCGAAGTCGCCATGACAACAGATGTCTGCGCACACTCGGTGTGAGCGCGGACCCGAACAGCACGGTGAAAGGTGAATCAGGTGGCTGAGGGAATCAGGATTGCGGTCGTCGGAACGGGGGCGAACGGTGCGTCCCTGGGGGCGGACATGGTGCGCGCCGGTCTCGACGTCACGTTCATCGAGCAGTGGCCCGCCCATGTGGAGGCGATGAGGGCGAACGGAATCACCGTCCACCTTCCGGAGACCACCGAGCTGACTCCGGTCCGCGCGCTACACCTTTGCGAGGTCGCTGAACTCCGTGCGCCATTCGACATCGTCTTCATCTCCGTCAAGACCTACGACACGAGATGGGTCACCGAACTCATCAAGCCGTTGCTCCATGACGACTCGGTCGTCGTCGGTCTGCAGAACGGCATGACGATCGACGACGTTGCGGAGATCGTCGGACCGCATCGCACGATAGGTGCCGTGCTCGGCATCGCCGCCAACATGTACGAGCCCGGCGTCGTGGTTCGGCAGATCCCGCCCAGCGGCACCTGGCTCACGGTGGGCACCTATGATGGCGGCCACAGCCAGGCATTAGACGACGTCGCTGAGGCACTCGCGCATTGCGGCACTGTCGTTGTCTCCCCGAACATCCGGGCTTCGAAGTGGATGAAGCTCATCGCCAACATCCCGGAGATGCTCCCGTCCGCGATCCTGAACGTGCCCCTGCTTGAGGCCGTCAGGATTCCGGGGATCCGTGAGGTGATGGACGAGGTCGCGTGTGAGGCGTACCGGCTGGCTCGGCAACTCGGCATCACCATGACTCCGATCTTCGGCCGCGCCGCAGCCGGGGTCACCAACTCGGAGGAGTACGCGATCAGCCTGCTCGACAATGTCCTCGAGTCATATTCGTTGCCGAACACCCGAGTGGCCGTTCTCCAGGACTGGGACAAGGGCCGCAGGGCAGAGCTCGATGCGTTCAGCGGCTACATAGTGCGCCAGCAAGCAGCCCTCGGATCGACGGCCCCCGTGAACAGTGCAGTTCTGGCTATCGCCGAGCGTATAGAGTCCGGGGAACTGGCGCCCTCGAAAGACAACGCTCCGCTGCTGCGTGCAGCGCTCGGGCATACCGCTTCCGTGGGCACGAGCCGGTAGGTCAGGACGGGTTCTGCGACCGCGCCCAGCCCTTCGGGAAATAGAACGCGTTCTGGCTCCGGGGCGTGGGTGTCTGCACTTCAAGCCAGCGAAGTGGCTCGTCGCTGGTGGCGTAGAAGCCGTGCGTCGCGCCCACCCCGGTCCAGACGGTGTCCCCAGCGCTCATGTCCACGTCTTCACCGTCGAGAATGCCATGCGCTGACCCGTTGAGGAGGAAGCACGCCTCCTCGAAAGGATGGTAGTTGGCGCTGGCGAACTGCGCGTTGGGTCCTTCGGCCCGAACTCGACCATGAAATGCGTGTGCTGGTGCGCGCCGAGGAGTTCGTCAACGAGCATCCGAATGAAGATGCTCTTGATGTTGGGACCGTGGTAGCCAGGCATCGACAGCGGTCCACGGGGACCCATGTCGTCCTCGGTCCACTGACCGGTCCACTGCGACCGAGGGTCAGTTTCGCCAGGCGCGAGCCTGACGGTCGACGGGGTCCAGTCCGGGGCGGGCGCGTGTCCCTCATGCGGGTCGGCGGCCTGTGCCTGGGGAGCGCGCATCCGCAACCAGGTACATGCCATCGGTCCCGGCGGTCTTCTGTTCGGGTGCAGCATCAGGCGTCATTCCGAATGACCCGAAGGCTGTGTCGAAGGTGAGGTGGGCGACGGACGCAGTGTCTAAGCCTTCAAGCACGAACCAGGATTCCTCGAAGGCGTGCCGCTGGGCCAGGGTCGAAGCGCCAGGGGCGAGAGTGCACACCGCGAGGTCCATGTGGACTGAACCGGATGCCGCCGCGATTAGCGGTGCCACAGAGAAACCGGCGCTTCCCTCAACGGCACTGAACTGCTGCTAGCTTCTTGACAACACGAAAGGACACATCAACTCCTGGGGTTTCTCGCCCGCGAACGGCCACGCCGTTTCGGGGCCACTGGGATGAGGCTAGGAACTACCGCTTGCTGCGAGGAGAAGCGCCAGGTTGTTCGGCCCCGGTTCCAACTCGCCGCTCTCGATCTGGCCCGCGAGCTTCACGATCGAGGAGTTCACCGGGGCAGCGCTACCGTGGGAATGCAGCGCGCTGACGACGCGTCCGTTGATATCGCCGACCTCGCTCCGCCGACCCTTCATCCAATCCTGCAGGATCGTGGTCTTGGTGTTCGGCATGACGAAGCCTGCAAGGAGGGTCTCGAGGAGCAGTTCGACGAGGTCGCCACCGCCATCGATGTCGGACTGGGTGAGGCCGAAGATGGGTGGCGCGGACAGCCCCTGAAGTCGGCCGGCCTTGAGCGCTTCCCTCCCGGAGCGCAGCATGAGTTCGCGCATCTCGGGGATGCTCGCGGCATCGAGCATCGGAAGCCCCAAGATTGCCGTTGTCACGAGTGTTGTCGAGTTGCTGACCAGTTTCATCCACTTGGTCGATCGAATGTCATCGACGACTTCGACCTTGCCGGCGTTCCGCAGAAGAGCTGCGACTTCCTCTTCTCGGCCGCTTGTGCTCGGCGAGGCGGAGCCGACCGCGAACCACGAGCGCTCTTTGCCGGAATGCCGCTCAACGATGCCCGGTTCGAACATCATCGACGAGATCTCGATAACGCAGCCCAGCGTTCGCTCCTGGCCCACCACGTCCGTAATATCGTCGACGGTCATGCCGTTCTGAACACCCACGAGAAGTCCGTCGTGGCGAAGAAGCGGTTTGATGAGTTCGGCTGCCCAGCGGGAATCGTACGCCTTGACGAGCGTGAACACGACGTCGTAGGGTTCCCGCAGGGTCGCGACCTCACACAGGTGGTGAACGCGGATGGGGGTGTGGTAGGACTCGGTCGGAGTGTTAATGACCACTCCGTTGGCCCGGATCGCTTCAACGTGGGCCGGCCACTGTTCGATCAGGGTGACATCGAGGCCCGCGATGGTCAGGTCGGCACCGATTGAGGCTCCGTTGGCACCTGCGCCGAGTACGGCAATGCGAGTCATGAGATCCTCTCTGATCCGGCCGGTTAGTGAAAAAAGCGTAGCAGAATAGAGTGAATAGCGTTAAGCCAGAATGAACACTTTGGGAGACTCAATGATCGTGCACGTAGTCACTTTTCGTATGTCGGCTCCGGAGTTGAAGTCCAGGGTGCGGGCTGCCGAACAGTTCGGCGCTCGGCTAGGTGCGCTCGCCGGAAAGATCCCCGGCCTCACCGGAATCGAGATCGACCTCGGCCGCCTCCACGGCCACGCGGATATGGTGCTGACCAGTCGGCACCGCAGCTACGCGGGTTTGGAGGCGTACCAGGCACATCCCCTGCACGTGGAGGTCGCTCAATTCGGTCGTACCGTAGTGGCCGAACGAACCACCGTTGACTACGAGGTCGACGGCGACAACTAGTTCTTCGACTTCTCAGGCCCTGCTGAGCTCGACCCGAGGGCACAGCAGGTCGAGCGACGGTTCGCAGGATCCGGCTTCGATCCGGTGTGCGATCCCAACCGGGGCTGTGCTGACCGGTGCGGTCTTACCATTGCGCTCAAGGATGTTGCGCACGAGACTATTGATCTGGCCGACTTCGCTGCGGCGACCCTTCGACCAGTCCTGAAGCACCGTGGCCTTGGTTGTGGGGAGCGCGGGCTTCAGCCACTTGGTTGCACGGAGATCGGCTTTCGATTCCTTAGCCCCACGCCACGCAGCAGGGCCGCCGCGTGGGTTCAGCGGGTAATTGCGCGGGTGGGGTGAGGCCACCGACGGCAAACCACGATCTTTTCGGGAGAGTGTCCCGAGTCGCGGCGCCGGGTAGGTACATGTTCGAACCCAGCTCGATCACGTCGTCCCGGGGCTCGGTCGGCGCCGGCGGTCTCGGCAATCTCCTCGATCGACATCCCGTTCTGCTGGCCGACAACGGCGTCGTCTTTCGCGATGAACGGGCGGATCAGCTCGACCGCCGAGCGGGTGTCATGCGCCTTGACCAGGATCAGGACGAGCACGACATCGAATGGCTCGCGCATCGTCGCGATGTCGCACAGATGCGCGACCTGCGACGGTGTCACCGTCGCAGGTGATCGCGATGCCTCCGTCGCGTATGTCCTCGACATGCGCGGGCCATTGCTCGATGAAAGTGACATCGCGACTGGCGCGGACGAGGTCCGCGCCAGTGGTTGCGCCTTTGGCTCCTGGTCCCAGGATGGCGATACGTGGACCCATTGCCGGCTCTACCGCGTCTGCCCGGCGAGGCCTCGGGTGATCTCGGCCACCGCTGACCAGTCGAGCGTGGCCAGGTCGGGCTCAGCGAGTGTGCGCTCGAAGAGATCGCGGAGTACGGGGGCAACAGGAAGGGACATACCGTGCAGACCGGCTGCTTCCTCCGCGAGCCCGAGATCCTTGAGGCCGAGTGCGACGGGGAAGGAGGCGGGTGAGTACCGCTTTCCAGCAATGATGGCGCCGTATCCGGTGTAGGCGGAGCCGGTGAAAGCGGCATCGGTGAGGATATCCACGAACTGCTGCCCGGCAATACCACCCTGTTCGATCAGCGTGATCGACTCAGCCAGGGCCTGGATCGCGTGGATGATGTTGTAGTTGACGGCGATCTTCACCAGGTTCGCATCCCGGGGTCGCGGACCGACGATCCACGTGCGCTTGCCGAGGATGGCCAGTAGCGGTTCGACCCTGGCGATCAGGTCGGGGTCGCCGCTAGCGACGATGTTCAATTGGCCGGCCGCCGCCACCGGTGGGCGACCGAGGACGGGTGCAGCCAGATAGCCGACGCCGGCACCCCGGTGCTGCTTTTCCATGTCGTCAGCCAGGGCAACGCTGACCGTGGCCATGTTGACGTGGATGGTGGAGGACTGGGCGTGGGACAGCACGTCAGGGCTGAACTGTTCCCTGACTGCGGCATCGTGGGCGAGCATCGAGAAGACGACGTCCGACTTCATCGCCTCTCCCACCGAGCGCACTCGCCTGGCGCCGTCTCGCTCCAATTCTGCGAGAGCGGGGTTGTCAGAACGGTTCCAGATGGTCACGAAGTGCCCCGCAGCGACGAGCCGCCTGGCCATCTCGAGGCCCATGGTTCCGAGTCCGACGTATGAGATGGACGTCATGGTTTCTCCGGGGGTCCGTACTCGAGCGTTTGTTCAATCCTACTACACATGGACTCTAGTAGTACTTGATCAGGCTGGCGGAAATCTGTCACATCTCGGTGTGCAACCCAATGAGATCAGTGAGGTGCGGGACCGCCTGGATGAGTTCGTGCAGAAGGTTTTCGGGTCGTTGCCGCGTCTGGATCAGCGCGGCAAGGGGGGCCTGTATCTGCAGGGGCTGATGCTCGACGAGCGGCGGAAGTCGATGCAGCCGATGGGCGATCACCCGCGCACCGTCCCTTACCAGCAGGCCCCATCCTCAGTCAAAAACCTTGCCGGGGCGAGCGAGGCGTTCGCCGAGATCACTCGGCGCCACGGAACCAAGGCCAGCCCCACGAACCCTGGGGCCCAGATGAGAAGCCGGTTCACGGCCGTCCGCGTGCGACCGGCGAACCGAAGCGTGCCCCGCGCCTCCGACGGCACCCTGCCCGCTGAGTGGCTCATCGCCGAATGGCCAGACAGCGCAGCAGAACCCACCGAATAGGGGCCATCCAGCCAGCCCGAAGACAAGCCACTACCAGGGCTCGTCCGGCTGGCAAAGATCTGCTGGCGCATTGAGCACGACTACCGCGAACTCCAAACAAGGCCTGAGGCTGGCCCATTTCGAAGGCCATACCTTCGCCGGCTGGCACCATCACACCGCATTCGTCACCGCAGCCAATCTCTTCGTCACCACCCTGAGGCTGACCGCTGACCCAAGAGCCCACGGGGCGGCCTGAGCTTCTATCAGACGCTGCGATATCTCCAGATCGCCGTTATCCAGGACCTCGCACACTGCCCCTACTGCCGCCAACGAGCCGGAACAACCTAATCAAATATTACTAGTTGCGGGCCTCCCGTGAAGTCCGCCGCCGCCGCTGAGAGCCCGGGCGGCAGAAGAACACCGAGTCGCAAATAGAAAAGAAATCAAAGGATTTGACCGGATGCGGGAGACTCGCCACCGGACAATGCGAGGACCGGACACGCCAACTTCGGGGATGTTCTGGGTGTCATGACTGAACAACTTGGTTGCATTTGTTCAGTGAGGATTGACAGAGGCGCTTGGGCCATGTGAGCATTGCTGCAATCGAATGCAACTGAGTTTCTTGCTGAGAGAGACCAAGGCTTGTGCCTTCGCGCCCTGCTTTCCGGCAGGCCGATTGACCTTGACGCGGGGAATGCGAAGCGACGACCTCACACCAAATAGTGTCGCAAAAAAAAAGGAGTTCAACGATGAACATCACCAAAAAGTGGCGGTCCCGTTTCCTGACGCCATTGGCAGTCGGAGCAGCCATGGCGCTTGCGCTGGCGGGTTGCACAGCGGGTGGCGGAGACACATCCGCTTCCGATTCAAGCAACGAGCCGATCGTGATCGGCGGAACCCTGGGCCTCACCGGCGTATTCTCTGGCCCGTCAGCGGGCTACGAGCTCGCCTATGAATATTGGTTAGACCAAGTCAACGCCGCAGGCGGAATCGATGGCCGCCCCGTGGAACTGATCATCTACGACGACGAGAGCACGCCGACAGTCGCGCAGCAGCTCTACCAGCGCCTCATCAACGAGGACGGTGTCGATCTCCTCCTCGCGCCGTACACGACAGCCGTGGGTGGCGCCGTAGTGCCCATTGCCGAGCGTGCAGGCATGCTCATGATCAACGCCGGATTCGTCGGCAAGGAGATCCATCAGACGGCCGATCTCCTCGTGAGCACCTGGCCGTACCAGGACGTCGAGTACTCGCTGGGCATGTTCGAGTACCTCGATACGCTCCCCGCATCGGAGATGCCGAAGACCATCGCGGTCGTCACGGCGCAGAACCCGTTCACCCTCGCGGCACTCAACGGCTTCGACGGCAACGGCGGCGTCTTGAACTATGCGAAGGAGCGCGGTATCGAGGTCGTGGTCAACGAGGAGTACGACCAGACCGCTACTGACCTGTCGAGCCTCATCGAGACGGTCAAGGCCTCTAACGCTGACATGTTCTTTGCGCTGAGCCTTCCGAACGATGGTGCGCTCGTCGCCAAGACGGTGAACGAATCGGGATATGACCCGACGTTCTACTGCTCCTGCGGATCCCAGGTGACGTCGCTTCCCAACTGGCCCGACCTTGGCGCTGCTGGTAACAACGTCTTCGCGAGCACTTCGGCATTCCCGACCCAGGGTTACTCCGGCCTTCAGGAGATCTCCGACTACATCGCTGAGCAGCAGGGCGTCTCCGGAGCTCCCGCCTACTCGGCGGTTGCGTACGCTGCAGGCCAGGTGATCCAGCAGGCCATCGAAGGCGCTGGCACGCTCGACTCGCAGGCCCTGCGCGAGTACATCGCCAACAACACCTTCAGTACCGCCGTAGGTGATATCTCCTACAACGAAGATGGCACGACCGACTTCAGACAGGTTCTCCTCCAGTTCCAGGCTGACGGCGGCAACAAGGTAATTTGGCCGATTGACCAGGCGACTGCGGATGCGGTGACCCCGCTGCGCTAGGCAGTGCGGGTTATGTACTAGAAGACACACCAGAGGAGAGTGAGCGTATGTCGTCGATCATCGACGTGCAGTCCCTTGCCAAGAGTTATGGCGGCGTGACTGCGGTGAATGGGGCAGCTTTCGGGATACCGGAAGGATCGATAGTCGGGCTTATCGGACCCAACGGGTCCGGCAAGACCACGACGCTCAACCTCCTCAACGGTGTGACTCCACCCGACTCCGGTTCCATCCGGGTGGACGGTGTGGAGTTGGCTGGCAAGTCCAGCACGGCCCTCGTGAAGGCGGGGGTCACACGAACCTTCCAGAACGCCAGGGTGTTCTCGACGATCACTGCGATCGAGAACATGCTCGTACCGGTCCTGCACAGCAAGGGCCTTCGGAGCCAGTGGATCGCCAAGGCCGAATCACTTCTCGAGTTCGTAGGGCTGTCGCAGCACCGCGACACTCCAGCGAGTGAGCTCTCGGGCGGGCAGCAGAAGCTGCTTGAGTTCGTGCGGGCACTGATGACGGATCCCAAAGTTGTGCTGATGGATGAGCCTTTTGCTGGCGTGCATCCCAGTGTCAAAGAAGTTATGCGTGAGCGGATCATGGAGCGCAACGCCAGCGGTACAGCGTTCTTGATTGTCAGCCACGAGATCCCTGACCTCACGCGGCTGTGCTCGATGATCATCTGTATGGCGGAGGGCGCGGTCATCGCTTCCGGATCGCCATCCGAGGTCATCTCGCACCCCAGTGTTATTGAGGCATACCTCGGGCATGGACCCGCCGGACGAGGAGAACGCGGATGAAATCGAAGATGATAGCCCCGTCTGCCGACCAAGGAGTCGAGCTCTCGGTCAACGGCGTTACCGCCGGATATCTTGCCAACGACATGGTCCTCGAGAATGTCACAGTCACGGTGGAGCCGGGCAAGGTCACCGTACTTCTCGGGCCCAACGGGAGTGGGAAGTCAACTCTCCTGCGGATCATGGCGGGCTTCCTCAAACCCCGCGTGGGTCAGGTCACTTTGGGCGGGGTGGATATCTCTACCATGGGTCCCGCCGACAGGCTTTCCCAGGGAATCTCTGTTCTGCCCCAGGGGCGCTCGATCTTCCCCGAGCTCTCGGTGGAGGAGAACCTCCGGCTCGGGGCGTGGCAAATCCGGCACGACCGCCAGCGTTTCGCTGGCGCAGTGGACGCGATGTTCGAGCGCTATCCGACGATCAAACCCATGCGCCACAAGCTCGCTGGCAGCCTGAGCGGCGGCCAGGCGCGAATCGTGGAGTTCGCCCGGACCCTGATCCTCGAACCGCGTGTACTGCTCATTGATGAGCCCTCAGTCGGCCTCGCACCCGTGCTCGTCGACGGAGTGTATGACGAACTGGACCGTCTCAAAGAAGAGGGGCGCACGATCATGCTGGTGGACCAGAACGTCAAGGCGGCAGTCGACCTCGCCGACAGCGTTTATACCCTCGCCTATGGACGCAACCACCTCCACGGCTCTCGTGACAGTTTCGAGGGCCAGCTGGACGACCTGATCAAACAATGGTTGAACTTGTGAAAGGCACAGACTCGTGAACCTGGATTCCATAACCCAGTCCTTCGTCAACGGGATTCTCCTCGGAGGCGTCTACGGCGGGCTCGCTATCGGGCTCAGCCTCATCTTGGGCGTGCTCGGAGTGCTCAACCTCGCCCATAGCGCGATCATCATCTTCGCGGCCCTGCTCTACTGGGAGTTCGTCAACGGCCTTGGTCTCGACCCTCTGCTCATGATCGCGCCCGTGGTGGCGATCGGTTACGGGTTCGGACTACTCGTGCACCGTGGCATAGCCCAGCACCTGGTCAAAGACAAAGGGTCGACGGTGATGCTGGCGTTCTTCGGCCTGCTCGTCATTCTTGAGAGCGTCGCGGTGATGATTTGGACGACAGACACCCGCACTGTATCTCTTGGCTACCTCTCCGAAGTCGTGGAGATCGGGTCGATATCTGCTCCCGTCTCGCGGCTTGTTGGAGCGGGGATCACGATCGTGGTCCTGGTGGCTCTCCATTTCTTCCTGACTCGAACGCTGACCGGTTCAGCCATCCGGGGACTTGCCCAGAATCGTGACGTCGCCTCCATGGTCGGCATCGACGTCAACACCCTGTCCCGACGCGTCTTCGCGGCAGGCATCGCCTTTGCGGCGTTCGGTGGAATCGTGCTCGCGATGGTGCAGTCGTTCAACCCTCAGGAGCACTACCGGTGGCTGGCGTGGGCATTCCTAGTTGTGATCCTGGGTGGTCTCGGTTCGGCCCTGCGCACCCTAATTTCGGGGTTCATCGTGGGAATCGTCGAAACCATGGTCGGCATTATCATCCCTTTCCAGTACACCTACCTCGTCCTATACGGAATCCTGGCTGTCGCACTGCTCGTGCGCAGTGAGGGTCTTGGCGGAGTGAAGCAGAGGATCATCTGATGAACGACATCAAGCCGGCAACGCCGACTGAAAACATTGCCCTCGCGCAGGCCAAGTCATCTGCGGTGGCGACCCGTTCGCTTCCCCGATGGGTGCTACCTGCGGTTGGCGGCGCGATCTTCCTCGCGATGGCTCCGCTGGGATACCTGAGCGGGCTCGGTCTCTTGACTACGCTGACCTCGATCCTCTTCTATGTCATCGTTGCCCAGGGGTGGAACCTGCTTGGAGGATACGGGGGCTACCTGAACTTCGGTGCGGCGCTTTTCGTTGGCGCGGGGGCTTACATGGCCGCGTGGTTGAACAATTCCTTCGGTTGGCCGGTCTGGTACACGCTGATCCCCGGTGCACTGGCGGCAGTCGTGGTGTCGGTCATCATCGGCTACGCGACGCTACGTTTGCGCAGTCACTATTTCGCGATCTTCACCCTGATACTGCTCTTCCTGGCGCTGACGATCGTGAAGAACACACCAGCATTGGGGGGTGCCACCGGACTCTTTGTCAGAGTCGGAAACGACATCAGCTCCCGGGACCTGGCCGCGTTGTTCTTCTACCTGATGCTGGGCCTCTCGCTGATCGCGACAGTTATTGCGTATGCCGTTGAGCATTCCAACTTCGGCTATGCGCTTCGCGCTATCAGCGAGGATGAGCCAGCCGCACAGGTACTCGGCGTGAAGACCGTCCAGGTGAAACTGAGGGCTCTCGTGATCGGTGCCGCTCTGGGCGGTACCGCTGGTGCCGCATGGGCGTTCCTCACCGGATATATCGAGCCGACGGGTGCTTTCAGCGTCAAGATCGCTCTCGACATTGTGCTGGTCTGCGTGATCGGGGGCCTCGGAAGCTGGCTCGGACCGCTGATCGGCTCCTTCATCGTCGTCGGTCTCGAGCAGTTCCTGCGGGTGACCCTCCCGGGCGTCGACCTGTTTGGGTTCGACCTGCCCAATGAGACGAACCGCCTCATCTTGGGCGTGATCCTGATCATCTTCGCGTTGTTCATCCGTCGCGGTATCGTGGGCCTGCTCAATAGGCGCAGGGGCCGTCAGATTAGCGTCTGACCGTCTCCGTTCACCAAGGCTTAGAGCACTCCGTGGTTTCCCGACAGCGCGTTCCCACCGCTGCTGATGTCGCCCGGCTCGCTGGGGTGCATGCGTCGACGGTGAGTCGAAGCCTGGACCCGCGCAAGCGGGGCCAGGTGAAGGCAGCTACCCGGGAACGCGTAGTTCTCGCTGCTGCGACCCTGGGCTACCACCCCAACCTCGTGGCGAGCAGCCTCCGCCGACGCCAGAGCAACACGATTGGTGTGCTGATCTCGAGTTTCAGCAACCCTATCTATGGCGAGCTGCTGCACGGGATCAGCGGGGAGCTCGAACGCCTCGGGTACCACCTGCTGATCACGGAGGTTCCCGACGACGCCGACGGTGATCGGCTCTCCGATGCGATCGACATGATGCGCGCCAGGGGTATCGATGGGCTGATCTGCGCCTCCGCCCGCGGTAGGGATGCCGCCATCCTGCGCTCTCTCGCCGAGAGCGGGATGCCCGTCATTCTGTGCCTGCGCTGGATCGAGGCGACGGGCATCCCACGGGTGGTGAATGACGACGCCCGCGGCGGAGCTCTCGCAGCGCGCCACCTCCTCGAGCTCGGTCATGAACGGATCCTCGAGATCGCGGGCCCCACCGACATCAGTACTTTTGCCGAGCGCGCTCGTGGGTTCCGGGAGGTGCTTGCCGAGTCACCGGGCTCGATCCTGTACACGACCGTGCGTTCCGCCACCCCGTCGGTCGAGGAGGGTTACAGGGTGATGGCGGGGATTCTCGCGTCGGGCGCCCCCTTCGACGCGAGCGCGGTTTTCGCGCACAACGACCTGCTGGCGGTCGGGGCAATCGATGCGCTCGCCGATGTCGGGATCGAGTGCCCCCGGCAGGTCTCCGTCGTGGGTTACAACGACAACCCGCTGACGGGTCATCTCCAGCCGGGACTCACGACAATCCGCCTGCAGATCGATCGGATGGGGAAGGAGGCAGCGCGGGCCGTCCTCGCCGTCGTGGCAGAGCGTAATCCCGTGGAATTCGTGATCTCGCTGCAGCCGGAGCTGATCGTCCGCGAGTCTACGATCACCCCCGCCGACGCACGCTCAACCGCGAGGGTCGAGCAGGACCTTCCCCTGGACCCTGCCTGACGCGATCGCGTCGAGAACCGCCGCGATCTGACTCAGGGGCTGGACGGAGTCCAGGAGTTCAGTGCCGAGTCCTGTGGTCGAGAGTATCTCCAGAGCCGGCACCATGTCTTCCTGAGTGATCAGGGCGACCGTGGTGTCGAGGGTGATCTCCCGGAGAACCAGGTGGTGGATGTCCAGCTCCAGCGGTCGCGCGGGCATACCCACGGCGAGCACGCGACCCCCGACACGGGTCAGTTCGATGCACCTTGCGAGCGTTCCCGGGGCACCGCTGGCCTCGATCGTCACATCGAACTCGCGGTCATGAACTGCGCCAGCGAGCATGACGTGGTCGGCTCCGAGCCGCTGGGCGCGCTCGAGTTTAAGGGCATCGACGTCGGTGAGGGTGATCTCGAGGGCGGGTTCGAGATGGCGCAGGGCGGCAAGGACGAAACTTCCAATCGCACCCGCACCTGAAATAAGAACGAAGTCGCCACCACCGGCGCCCGACCGGCGGGCCGCGTGGAGCCCGACGGCCAGCGGCTGCACAAGGCCGGCGTGGTCGAGGGAGAGGTTGCTCGGCACCGGCACCCACGACCTGACCGGCGCGATGACGTACTCGGCATGGCCTCCGTTGGTGTTGAGACCAAGGGTGTACAGGCGCTCGCAGATATTGACGCGGCCCTCTCGGCATCGCTCGCACTCGCCACAGAAAACCTGGGCGCCCGAGGCGACGATCTGACCGTTGCTGAGGGACGAGTCGGCAGGGGCACTCATGACTTCGCCGAGGATCTCGTGGCCCTGGATCATTGGGCCGGAGTGGCCGGAGTGCGCATGGGCCGAATAGAGGGGAATCATCAACGGTCCGCTTACCCACTCCGTGACGTCCGTACCGCACAGGCCCGACCGGAGCACCCGGACCAGCACGTCGTCGGGACCGGGCATTGGGGCCGGTACGTCCTCGATGCGGATGTCTCTGGGCCCGTGGTACACGGCGGCGCGCATCGTCGTCGGGGTGCTCATGGTGCCGTCGGCGGCTCGGTGTTGATGTGGGCGAAGGGTTCCGTGATCAGGTTCATGGGGCCGTCGATGGTGAAGTAGCGGTGTCCGCCGGCGACCATGAGCTCCTGGGCAGGGAACCTGGTGATCACTTCGCACCCGGTCTCGGTGACCACGACCTCCTCCTCGATTCGCGCAGCACCAACGCCGTCGGCCGCGGGCCAATAGGTTTCAAGGGCGAAGACCATCCCCGCTTCAAGGACCTCGGGGTGATCGAATGACACAAGTCGCGAGAAAATGGGCTTCTCCCAGATGGACAGCCCGACACCGTGCCCGTACTGGAGCGCGAATGCGGCCTCTTCATCCGGGAAGCCGAATTCCTGAGCCTTGGGCCAGACCGACACGATGTCGGCGGTGGTGGCGCCGGGTCGGACCAGCGCGATGGCATTGTCCATGTACTCACGCGCCCGCGTATATGCATCCTTTTGAGCGCGCGTCGCCGAGCCGACCGCGAAGGTGCGGTAGTAGCAGGTCCGGTAGCCGTTGAAGCTGTGGAGGATATCGAAGAACGCAGGGTCGCCGGGGCGGATGATCCGATCGGAATAGACGTGGGGATGCGGCGAGCATCGCTCACCGGAGATCGCGTTGACGCCTTCGACATACTCCGAGCCGAGGTCGTACAGGGTCTTGGAGACCAGCCCTACCGTCTCGTTTTCGCGCACGCCCGGCCGCAGGAATTCGTAGAGCTTCTCGTAGGCGGCATCCACCATGGAGGCCGCCGTCGACAGGAGTGAGATCTCGTCGCGAGTCTTGATCCGACGCGCTTCCATGAACACTTGCTGCCCGTCGACCACGTTGATGCCCATGGCCTGGAGCGCGGACAAGACCGGCATCTCCACGATGTCCACTCCGAGCGGTTCGTTGAGCACGCCGAACTTGTCGAGTTCCCGATGGATCTTTGCGGCGAGCGACTCCGCGATGCCGGCGTCGGGGTGGAATGCGCCGCGCAGCACGGAGAGCCCGGGACGGGCGCCGGATTCGGCCCTGGGTCGGGTCGCTCCGTGGTGGGGCGCGTGCGGGTCCGCGTCGAGTTCCATCGTCGTCTGGCCGAGCCACGGGTTGTTGAGCGCATGATGACGTGCGGCTGACCCGAAATCCCACGAGATCGGGTCGGAGTGCCGGGTGATCAGTGCGAACCGGATGAACTTGTCCATGGCCCACGTACCGATGTGGGTCGACGTCATGTACCGGATGTTGCCGAAGTCGAAGGCGAGGAGTGCGCCGAGATCTGAACTCTCCAACTGCGCTCGGAGGCTGGCCAGCCGCTGGGAGCGGAGCCGATCGAAGTCAACTCGCGCTTCCCAGTCCACTCCCATGGTTCCGACCGTCGCGGTATCGATGTTCATAATTATTTGACTCTCCTGATACGAAAGTGGCGGGGACTTTCCCGGACCACGACACTACAGAATGTTCACTCGTACTGTACACTAATTGTCAGTCGGTACTGCTCGTGGAATTGATTTACCGACCGGAGCCGCCGGGTGCCGGGTGCTTAAGAGAGATTGGGACAGCATGGAGGACTTGGGTGCGGCAATTCGTGCCGTTCGCGTTCGGAAGGGTATGAGTTTGCGATCCGTTGCCGCCGCTGCGGAGATCTCGCCGAGCCTGCTCTCGCAGGTGGAAACCGGCAGGACCCGGCCGTCGGTGGGCACGCTCTATGCGCTCGTCAACATCCTCGAGGTCTCCATTGATGAGCTTCTGGGCTTGCCCCAGCGTGCGTCGAGCTCCTCGGGATCCGACGGCGGGACGTATTCGCCCGTCACAGCGATCCCGGTCCAGAGGGCAGCAGATAATCCGACCATCGTCATGGAGAACGGCGTGACATGGGAGCGTCTCGCGGTCGAGGGCTCTGGAATGATGGATGCCCTCCTCACCAGCTATGATCCGGGAAGCTCCAGTTCGGTCGAAGGCAAGCAGATGCGCCACTCGGGCGTCGAGTACGGCTACGTCATCGAGGGTGAGGTTACCCTGAGATTGGGGTTCGACACCTACGTTCTCCGGGCCGGCGACTCGATGTGTTTCGACTCGCGCCGTCCTCACCTCTACGAGAATCGCACCGACAAGACGGCGCGAGGCATCTGGTACGTGCTCGGTCGGTCGCAAGAGGGGCACTCTGCCTACAGCGCGCCGAAACCAATGAATTCCGCGGTCGATGTTCTCGGCGCGTTGGGCCCCGTCCCCGGCCGCAACGAAACGTTCACCACAGTTCCCCTGCCATAGGGACCGAGCGCTGAAGCGCGCCCACCCCGGGGCCTTACTTCATCACCACCGTCTAGGAGATGCACTATGACCATGTCTTTCGACCGCGCGGTGCCGGAATCCGCACTAAATTTCGATAACAGGATGATTCCTGCCCCGGGCCACATGGCGGTGGATTACGAGAAGCGGGTCGATTTCGACCGCTTGCGCCGCTACCGTCTCGGCCGGGCGATGGACTCACTTGAGGCGAGCGAGTGTGGCGCCTTCCTACTATTCGACTTCTACAACATCCGTTACACGACCCAGACTTGGATCGGCGGTGCCCTGGGCGACAAGATGTCGCGGTACGCGCTGCTCGGCCGGGACGGCAAGCCACACCTGTGGGACTTCGGTTCGGCGGCCAAACATCACCGCATGTTCGCGCCCTGGCTGGAACAAGACCACAGTCACGCTGGCATGCTCGGGCTCCGCGGCGCGATCGCGCCGGAGGCGGGTTTGATGCGTGACGCTGTGAAGGTCATCAAGGGACTGCTCACCGATGCGGGCGTCGCCAATCTCCCGGTTGGTGTCGATATCGTCGAGCCGGCTTTCCTGTTCGAGATGCAGGCGCAGGGGCTCAAGGTCGTCGATATCCAGCAGTCGATGCTGGATGCCCGGTCGATCAAGTCCGTCGACGAAATTATGCTGCTCAGCCAGGCCGCGGCGATGGTCGACGGTGTCTATCAGGACATCTCCGAGGCCTTGCGTCCTGGTATTCGCGAGAACGAGATTGTCGCGCTCGCGAGCAAGCGGCTTTATGAGATGGGGTCGGACCAGGTCGAGGCGATCAACGCGGTCTCGGGTGAACGGTGCAACCCGCATCCGCACAACTTCTCCGACCGCCTCATCCGCCCCGGTGACCAGGCGTTCTTCGATATCATTCACTCGTTCAACGGGTACCGCACCTGTTACTACCGCACTTTCTCGGTCGGCAGCTCCACTCCGAGCCAGCATGATGCCTATACCAAAGCCCGGGAATGGATGGATGCCGCGATTAATAAGGTCGCTGATGGCGTCGGAACCGACGAGGTCGCGCTGCTCTGGCCCAAGGCGACTGATCTGGGCTTCGCCAACGAGATGGAGGCGTTCGGCCTGCAGTTCGGGCACGGCCTCGGCCTGGGCTTGCACGAACGCCCGATCATCTCGAGGCTGAACAGTCTCGAGCATCCCGTCGAGATCAAGGCCGGTATGGTCTTCGCACTGGAGACCTACTGCCCGGCCTCCGACGGCGTCTCGGCCGCCCGGATCGAAGAGGAGGTCGTGATCACAAACAACGGCGCGCAGGTGCTCACGAAGTTCCCTGCCCAGGAGCTTTTCGTTGCCAACCCGTACAAGAAGTTCTACTGATCGCGCGGGCGCACACAGATGGGGCGGGCCCGCGGGCCCGCCCCATCTGTGTGCCGTCTCTCAGCGCCGCCGAATCAGGCCTTCCACACTGTCTTCAGGTTGCAGAACTCCTGGATTCCCGCGGCGGCGAGCTCTCGCCCGTAGCCGGAGTCTTTGATGCCGCCGAACGGCAGCTCCGGGTACGACACTGTCATACCGTTGATGAAGACCGCGCCGGCATCCACCGCGCGCACGAAGAACGACTCCTCGGTGGCGTCGTGGGTCCAGACTGAGGAGCTCAGGCCGAAGGTCGTCTGGTTGGCGATCGCGACGGCCTCGTCGCGGTCGGCGACCCGGTACAGCGTGGCGACCGGCCCGAAGGCCTCCTCCATCACGAGGCGCATGTCGTTCGTGAGTCCGGCGAGCACGGTTGGTTCGTAGAACCAGCCGGCGCGGTCGGGCACCCGGCCGCCGGTGACGACTGTGGCGCCCTTCGCCACGGCATCCGCCACGAGCTCCGCGATCTCGTCGCGGCCGGACTCGGTCGCGAGCGGGCCGACGTCGGTGGCCTCGTCCTTCGGGTCACCGACGGTGAGCGCGGCCATCTTCTCGCCGAAGAGGCGGGTGAACTCGTCGTAGACGTCGCTGTGCACGATGAACCGTTTCCCGGCGATGCAGGATTGGCCGTTGTTTGATACCCGCGCCTTCACCGCGGTGCTGGATGCCGCGTCAAGGTCAGCCGAGGGCATGACGATGAACGGGTCGGATCCGCCGAGCTCGAGCACGGCCTTCTTCACCTGCTCGCCGGCGACGGTGGCGACTGAGCGACCGGCGGGCTCGGAGCCGGTGAGGGTCACGGCCTTGACCCTCGGGTCCTGAATCACCGCGGCGACCTCGCGGGCGCCGATGAGCAGCGTGCGGAAGGAGCCGGTCGGGAATCCGCCGCGCTCGAACAGGGTGTCGAGGTAGATCGCGGTCTGCGGCACGTTCGAGGCGTGCTTGAGTAGGCCCGTGTTGCCGGCCATGAGCGCGGGCGCGGCGAAGCGGATGACCTGCCAGAGCGGGTAGTTCCACGGCATCACGGCGAGCACGACGCCGAGCGGGTCGTACCGCGTCCAGGCGCTGGTCGCGTTCACGGCGGCGGGGTCGGCGAGCTGCTCGTCGGCGAGGAATGAGGAGGCGTGCTCGGCGTAGAAGCGCATGTTTTTCGCGCATTTGAGCACTTCGGCCCGGGACTGCGCGATGGGCTTGCCCATCTCCACCGTCAGCAGCGTCGCGAGCTCGTCGAGGTCGCCCTCGATCAGCTCGGCGGCGGCCCGCATCCAGCCGGCCCGCTCGGGGTAGTCGGTGGCGCGCAGGGCCGCGTGGGCGGCATCCGCCTCGCCGATCCGGTGCTCGATCTCCTCGGCGGTGTGCGCCTCGAACTCCTGCTCTGTCAGTCCTGTGGTGGGGTTTACGGTCGCGATCGCCATGGGGTGCCTTTCATTTGGAGTGTGCCTCTCGGCTCGTGGGGAGGTCGAAGACCTCCGGATGCCGCGCGAGCTGGAGCCGGGTACGGCGGATGTGTGACTCGACGACGCGCTCGGCGCCGTCTGCGTCGCCCTCGCGCAGGGCTGTCGTGAGCAGGTGGTGCTCGTCGTGCATGATCCGCCGACGGTCGTCGTCGAGGAGCATGGTGTAGGCGCGGCGGTAGAACTGGGTGGAGTTCCAGAGCCGGCGCACGAGGTCGCCGAGAATATGGGTGCCGCTGGGCTCGTAGGAGGAGAGGTGGAATTCGCGGTCGAGCCGCAGGAACTCGTCGACCTCGGTCGTGTCCTCCATGGCCTGGGCCAGCTCATCGAGCAGGTCGAGCCGGGCGTCGTCGAGGTGGGGCATCGCGTAGCGGAGCAGGAGCGGTTCGAGGCGCTCACGGGTCTGGTAGATCTCCTCGCAGTCGGCGAGGGTCAGCCGGTTGACCCAGGCGCCCGTGTTGGCGACGAGGTGGACGAGTCCGTCGGACTCCAGGGTGCGCAGGGCCTCCCGCACCGGCAGCCTGCTCGCGCCGAACCTCTCAGCAACGTCCTCCTGGCGGATCCGCGTGTCGGGCGGGTATTCACCGGCGAGGATGCTGGCGCGGATGCTGTCGGCGATGCGGGTGCTCGCGTTGCCGTCCCGGGTGGTTACTTTGCTCATCTGCCAATTCTCACTCACCGGGCCGCAGCGGGTGCCACAGCAGCACCGGCGCGTCCTTCTCGTAGGCCTTGCCGTTCGGGAAGGAGACGAGCTCGAACTGCATGCCCCACGGGCTCAGGAAGTAGACCCAGCGCTGGCCCTCACTGTACCGGGAGCTCGAGGTGGGCTCGCCGAGGATGCGTATGTTGTTGCTGCGCAGGTGCTCGAGTGCGGCATCCAGATCGTCGACGTAGAAGCCGAGGTGGTGGCCGCCGAGGTCGCTGTTGCGGGGCTGGGGACGCTGCTCGTCGGCAGCGTCGTACTGGAAGACCTCGAAGTTGGGGCCGGTGCCGCAGCGGTAGAACCGCAGCTCGCGCATGACGGTGCGCGGGTGCACATTGAGGTGGTCGGCCATCCAGGTGCCGGCGTCGTCGCGGTAAGGGCCGAGCGTATAGATGCGGTCACAGCCGATCACCCTGACGAAGAAGTCGTCCGCCTCGTCGAGGTCGGGGACGGTGAAGCCGATGTGCTCGGTGCCGCGTAGGCCCGGAATTCCCATGCCAATCCTCCTTGATTGGATCCACTATAACGCCCAATGAATCGAATCGCGACATTGATTCGAGATTTGTTGTTGTGATTGGATGCAATCAAGAAGTATGGTGGGTTGTGGACCCGCCCGGTGAATCACGGGCCGACCGATTTTCAATGGAGAAAGAGGAACGATGCCGAAAATGCACCGATTGGATCCAGCCGCACCGTGGGTGCAGATCACCACGACGCCCGCGGACTGGAAGGCGGCCGACCCGACGCTCCTCGCTGCAATGCTCGGTGAACTCCATCTCATCCGGGCCTTCGAGGAGACCGTGCTCGACCTCGCGGGCGAAGGCCTCGTGCACGGCCCGGCGCACTCGAGCATCGGCCAGGAGGGCGGCGCCGTCGGCTCAATCGTGGGCCTGAGGTCGACCGATGCCATCAACGGCTCCCACCGTGGCCACCACCAGTTTCTCGCCAAGGCGATCACCCACGTCTCGTCGGGCGAACTCGACCTGGCGAACCTCGTGAGCGAGCCGATCCAGACCGTGCTGCAGCGCACCCTCGCGGAGATCCTCGGTCTCGCCCAGGGCTATTGCGCAGGTCGTGGTGGCTCCATGCATCTGCAGTGGTTCGAGGCGGGAGCCTTGGGCACCAACGCTATCGTGGGCGGCGGGGTGCCGCTTGGCGCGGGTAACGCCTGGGCGCAGAAGCACTCCGGCACCAGCGACATCACGCTCAGTTACTTCGGCGACGGCGCCGTGAACATCGGCTCTGTGCTTGAGACGATGAACCTCGCCGCGGCGTGGAAGCTGCCGTTCGCTTTCATGATCGAGAACAACCTCTACGCTGTATCGACCTCAGTGCAGGAGGCCACTGCCGAGCCCCGGCTGTCTGGCCGCGGTCTCGGCTTCGCGATCCCGTCCTGGCGTGTCGACGGCATGGACCCGCTCGCTGTGCACCTCGCGATGCGACAGGCGGGAGAGGTCATGCGCTCGGGTGGTGGTCCCGCAGTCGTGGAGCTCGAGGTCTACCGCTTCTTCCACCAGAACGGCGCCTACCCCGGAAGCGCGTTCGGCTACCGATCGAAGGAGGAGGAGGCCTCGTGGCGCGCCCGCGATCCCCTCGAGCGCGTGGCGAAAGAGATGATCGCCCTCGGGCTCATCGACGAGGCGGGCGTCGCCTCCGTGCGGGAGCAGGCGCAGGCCGCTATGACGGATGCCGCCGCGCAGCTCACCGAGGCCGACCCGGAGTCGGCCGGCAAGCGTCGCATCCGCACCGAGCTCTGGCCCGATACCGACTTCGTCGACGTCGGCTTGCGCGGTGACACGAGTGAGCTTGCCGAGGCGCGCACCCTCGACCCGCTTCACTACGACGGGGAGCTGGAGCGCAAGAAGTTCGTGGAAGCTGTGGCCGCGGTCATGGACCGCCGCATGGACCAGGACGAGCGGATCGTCCTCATGGGCGAGGACATCCACCGGTTGGGCGGCGGCACGAACGGCGCCACGAAGGGACTGACGAAGCGCTATCCCGACCGGGTGCTCGGCACCCCGATCAGCGAGAACGCGTTCGCCGGCCTCGGCGGTGGCATGGCGCTGGACGGCCGCTTCCGCCCCGTCGTCGAGTTCATGTATCCCGACTTCCTCTGGGTCGCCGCCGATCAGGTGTTCAACCAGATCGGCAAGGCCCGCCACATGTTCGGCGGTGTGAACCCGGTGCCCCTCGTGCTGCGCACGAAGGTCGCAATGGGCTCCGGCTACGGATCGCAGCACCTCATGGACCCCGCCGGGATCTTTGCGACCAGCCCCGGCTGGCGCATCGTCGCACCGTCCACCGCGGCAGATTACATCGGCCTGATGAACGCGGCGCTCGCGCTGCAGGACCCGGTACTCGTTATCGAACACGTCGACCTTTACGGTCAGGCCGACGAGGTGCCGGCCGGCGACCTCGACTATCAACTGCCGTTCGGCAAGGCCGGAATTCGCCGCGCCGGCAACGACGTCACGGTCATCAGCTACCTCTCCATGGTGCGCCATTCGCTGGAGGCCGTCGAGCAGACCGGCATTGACGCCGAGGTCATCGACCTGCGCTGGCTCGACGCGGCCTCGCTCGACTGGGACACCCTCGGCGAGAGCATCCGCAAGACCAACGCCGTTCTCATCGTCGAGCAGGGCGCACGCGGCACCTCGTATGGCGGCTGGCTCGCCGACGAGATCCAGCGACGTTTCTTCGACTGGCTCGACCAGCCCATCGAACGCGTCACGGGCGGCGAAGCATCGCCGAGCATCTCCCGCGTGCTCGAGCGCGCGGCGATCGCCCGCACCGAAGAGGTCGTCGCCGGCCTCGAGCGCGTTCGCGCGGGAATGGGAGAGCGCTGATGGCCACTCTGATTCGAATGCCCGAGGTGCTCGCGGGCAGCGAGGATGCCGCCATCCAGACCTGGCTCGTCAGCGTGGGGCAGGCGATCGCGGTCGGCGTGCCACTGGCCGAGGTCGAGACCGAGAAGGCGATCGTCGAATATGCGGCCGAGACCGAGGGCACCGTGCTGCGGTTGCTCGTCGCCGAGGGTGAGCCGGTCGCGGTCGGAACCCCGATCGCGGTCGTCGGCGCCGAGGGCGAGAACATCGACGACATGCTGGGCGACAGCCCGGCCGCGGTGCCTGCGTCTGCCAATGCGGTACCGAGCGAGGTGGTCGCTGCGGCGGCCCCCGAGCCCGAAACCGCGCCGGAGCCGGGGGAGTCCCCGCTCGCATCCGCCCCCACCGAGCTCGACGGTAGCCACGGGCAGGGCGATCACGCGCCGGGCAACGGCGAACGCCGCTTCGCGAGCCCACTCGTTCGCCGGCTCGTCAAGGAGCGCGGGCTCGACCTGTCGGGCGTGCGCGGCACCGGCCCCGGCGGCCGAATCGTCCGGCGCGACATCGAGGGGCTCGCGACTGCCCTGGAAAATCCAGCAGCTCCAGCAGCTCCGGCCGTGGCTGCCGCCGCGGCTCCCGCACCGGCCAGCGCGGCTCAAGCCGTTCCGGCGGAATCCGGGGGAGTCGACATCCCGCACACGGCCATGCGCCGGGCGATCGCGCGCAGGCTCACCGAGAGCAAATCGACCGTTCCGCATTTCTACCTCGTGGCCGACTGCCGGGTCGACACACTCATCGCCTTGCGTGCGACCGTCAACAGCGGGGGCTCCGTCAAAGTCTCGCTCAACGACTTCGTTGTCAAGGCGGCGGCAGCGGCATTCCAGGACGTGCCCGAGGCCAATGCGACGTGGGGTGAGACGGCCATCCGTCGGCACGACTCGGTCGACATGTCGGTCGCGGTCGGCATCGACGGGGGCCTGGTCACGCCGGTCCTCCGCTCCGTGCAGACACTGTCCCTCACCGAGATCAGCCGTTCGATCGGCGACCTCGCTGAGCGTGCCCGGGCAGGGAAACTCCGCCAGCACGAGCTCGAAGGCGGCAGCTTCGCGATCTCCAACCTCGGAATGTACGGGGTCACCGAGTTCTCGGCGATCATCAACCCGCCGCAGTCGGCGATCCTCGCGGTCGGCCTCGCCCGGCAGCTTCCCGTGGTCGTCGACGGGGCGATTCAGGTGGGAACCGTCATGACGGTGACCCTCTCGGCCGACCACCGGGTGCTCGACGGTGTGCTCGCGGCACAGTGGCTCGCGGCGTTTGTCCGGAGGATCGAGAATCCGATCACGATCCTGATCTAGCAGACGGGAATACCTCCCCGGTCTACTTTTTCGCGAGCGTTGCTGTGTTTTCAACGAGCAGGCTTTCAACCTGCGCGTCAAAGCTGAGATGACATGAATCATGGAAACGTCACACGTGGCACAGGAACTCGGTCCAGCTGATGAGCTCCGAATCCGTGGTCTTCGACGAAGGAACTTTCGCGTTGTTTTTGGATCACTACCTTTCGTTCGATCGTGGTTGACGCTTCCGTTCGTACCGCACGGAGATTAACGGTGCTCGCCGCGCATTGCAGAAGGACGCGGTCAGTTTCGTCGGAAGTGGCCGCGAAGGCCGTCCTCGTGACCAACTCCTGGACCGCACCCGACGTGGGAGCCTACGATCAGGAGACGGGCCACCATCTGTGGACAGTTGACGTAGACATGCACAGTTCGCCTGCGGGCGATTCGGAGTCCCTTCATTGCCCAAAGGCGGTCTGTTCGCTGGCCGCTCACGAAAGTTAGCCTCATGGCGTCTCCGGCGTCGCGAAATGGGCTGTGAAAGTCTGCCCGCTATGAAGGAGCAGATTCCTCGCCTTGGCTGGGCATTTGCGTGATCCGGATCTGGTTCCCAAATGGATCCCGGATCGCCATGTCGGTGCCGTACATCTGTTCGGTCGGTTCTTGGATGATCTCGACACCCAGCTCGGTCAGTTTCCTATAGGTGTCATGACAGTCGTTCGTGGTGAGGATCATCCAACTCGATGTGCCTCGCTCGGTCAGCTCTCGCAGCATCTCGGCTGTCTCGGGCGAGCCTGTGGCGGACTGGTCGCCGATGCGCTGAAGCAGCACAACCCGATCGGTGCGGGAGGGTAAACGCACAGTCAACCACCTCATATTGCCTAGGTCGGCGTCGGTTTCGACCTCGAAGCCGAGCTTGTCGACGTAGAACGCTAATGCTTGGTCTTGATCGGTCACGTACATCGGAGTGACAAGAATATTGGTGAACATGTGCCAACAGTAGAGGCGTTCGCTATCTGCTGGCTTCTCCAATTGTGCTGTCTTTGTTCCACGCACGGGCGATACATCCGGGAATCGGACCAATTGGTCCGCGTGCCCGGTGACGGGTGGGAGTTTCGCCGACAATACGCACGAATGTCCGCGTGAAGGTCCCCAGACTGGCGTATCCGACCGCGTTGGCAATCTCAGTGACAGGTAATTCACTGGTTCGCAGTAACCATTTGGCACGCTCAATACGTCGACGGTAAAGATACTGGTGTGGAGATTCGCAGAACACGAGGCGGAGCCGTCGAGAGAAGTATGAAACCGACATATGCGCTATTTCGGCGATCGCGGCCACATCAAGCGGCTCCGAGAAGTGTCGATCGAAACGGGCCACGCGGCATACTTCTGCCAGCGTTCGTGGGTGATGGCAGGACTCTCCGGGATCGTCTCGGTCGGCGCCGCTGGTCGTCATTTCTCACCGCGTGGCGAGACGAGCACGCTCCGGCCCACAGGCCGCACGGAACAACTGGAGACATGCTTCGATCGCTTCGCGTTCCGCGCCCGGGAGAAAGGTACTGTGGGGAAGTCGTAACATTCGCTGTTCTTCGGCCGATAATGATGAGTGAGACGGATTGGTCGCTACCCACCGCGGACATGATCATCGAAGGAATAGTGCAGTGATGGAACCGCGTGAGACGTCGAGCGCCACGATTAGTCTGATCCTGGGCTATGTGCGTGCGCATCGCGGCGACCAGGCGGTGCATGATGTCTTGGCGCTCGCACAGGTTGAACTCTCGCCCGAGCAGTTGCTGGAACCCTCGTCGTGGGTGTGTGTGATCAACTCTTTGTAGGCCGTTTCGGCGCTGGATTCCTGCCAAGTTAGCGGCTGGTTTCCTGCCAAAAAAGCGCTAAGAATCAGGCCAGCAGATTCCCCTCCAAAACCTTGGATCCGGGGATGCGTAGAGATTGAGATCACCGGTGGCCGTGGCCCTCTCCCAAGCGATGGAGACATGGGCCCGCCACCCCCCGATAGGTTCCTAAAGGCGTGTCTACTGCCAAGCGGTCGCGCCGGAAGGAACCAGGAAGCAGATGACGGTACCCATGTCCGTGCAAGAAAATATCAGAACTCTCGACTCCCACGGAATTGCGGGCCGTGAAATCGCCCGCCGGTTGGGAGTCAGCCGCGACGCGGTGGTCAAATACACCGGTCAACGTGACTACTCACCCCAGCCTCCGGCGCCGATGGCCCGGCCCGCGGGCTCGGCGATGACTGGGTTTGAAACGACCGTGGAAGAGTGGTTGAGCGAGGACCAGCGCCGACCCCGGAAGCAACGCCACACGGCCAAGCGGGTCTTTGACCGGTTGGTCGCCGAGAGGGGTTTCACCGGCAGTTACTCTCCGGTGCAACGCTTCGTGAAGAAGTGGAACGACCTTCATCGCCAGGCCGGGGAGGGCTTCACCGAATTGGTCTGGCCGGCCGGCACCGCGCAGGTCGACTTCGGCCAGGCCGAGGCCATCATCGGCGGGCTCCGGCAGGTCCTGCATATCTTCGTTGTCACGTTTCCGTTCTCGAACATGCGCTTCGTGCAGGCCTACCGCGGCGAAACCGCCGAGTGCGTCTGCCACGGGCTGCGCACTGTGTTTGATCACATCGGTGCTGCGCCGCGGCACTTGGTCTTTGACAATGCCACTGGCATCGGACGACGCGTCGGCACCAAGGTCGTCGAGACCAAGCTGTTTGGCGCGTTCAAACTGCACTACCGATCCGAATCCAGATACTGCAATCCATACTCCGGCAACGAGAAAGGCAACGTGGAAAACGCCGTCGGGTTCCTCCGCCGGAACCTGATGGTCCCCGAGCCCGAAGCAGCCACCTTGCAGGGCCTGAACGAGGTGCTGATGACGCGGTGCCTGGCGCTGGCTGAGGCCACGCACTACCGGAAAGGCCTGCCCATCAGCGAGCTCTTCGCCCAGGACGTCGCTGCCAGCCTGGCGTTGCCCGGCGTCGGCTTTGACCCGGTGCGTTACGAGTCCCGCACCGCCGACAAGAAGGGCAACCTCCTCATCGACGGGAACACCTACGCGGCCGGTTCCTCCTTCCACAGCCGCACCCTCACGGTCGGATTACGCCACGACGTCATCGAGATCCTCGACGAACAGTCGACGCCCGTCCGCTCCTTCCCGCGGGCCTTCGGACGACAGACCGAGACGATCTTCGGACCGGCCGCGCTCCTGCCGTTGCTAGTGACCAAGCCCGGCGCCTGGAGCCATTCCCAGCTGCGGCCGTTGGTCCCAGGGCCCGTGCGCGACTGGCTCGACAAGGCCACCGCAACCAACCGGCGCCGACTTCTCAGTGCCGTTGATGCCGCATCAGGATCGGCCGGGTTCGATGCTGCCATCACTGCTGCTGACATGCTGATCCAGCGCGGAGACACCCCGGAGATCGCTGCGTTGGGCATGCTCGCCCGGCGCCTGGCCGGCGGGACCAGCCCGGCAGTGGAGAACGTGGACTTGAGCGTTTATGACATCTTCACCGCCGACGCCTTCACTACCGTCAACACGCTGACGGGAGAAATCGCATGACCCTGATCACTGCGCAGGACATCATCGCGACCGGCCGGCAAGCATCGCTGACCCACGCCGTGCTGGTCGAATGGGCCGAGAAAGGCACCCCGAAACAACGCGAATACCTTCACGGAGTGCTCCTGGCCGAGCACGAATCCCGACAAGCATCACGCCGTCAACGACTGTTGACGGCCGCTCGGCTGCCGGCGCTGAAATCGCTCACAGGTTTCGACTACTCAAGCGTGAAATTCCCCGAGGACTACGGCCGGGAGGAGCTGACGTCGTTGGATTTCATCAACCGGGCCGAAGACCTGGTCCTCTACGGCGACGTTGGCACCGGCAAAACCCACCTCGCCAGCGCGCTCATCGCCGCCGCCTGCCAGCAAGGAATCCCAGGCCGCTTCTACACGACCTCGTCGCTAGTGATGCAGCTGCGCCGCGCCAAAGACGAAGGCCGCCTCGACCGGGAACTAGCCAACATAGCGAAGAACCGGCTCATCGCAATTGACGAATTTGGCTACCTCCCGATTGATACTGAGGGAGCTCGGCTCTTGTTCCAAGTCATCGCGGATGGTTATGAAAAAAGAAGCCTGATCATCACAACAAATCTAGAATTTTCGCGCTGGGGAACGGTGTTCGGCGACGACAACATGGCCGCAGCCGTCATCGACCGCATCGTCCACCACGGCCGCCTCCTCCAGTTTCGCGGCGAGTCCTACCGCGTGAAGCACGCGCTCATGAAATAGCCCTGGACCGGCCCGGCCGACCTCGAACCTGACGCCGACCGGGCCACCGCAACGCCCTGCTCCAAGGCTCGTGGCGACGGAGTTAACCCCGAAAACCGGCCGATGAGGCCGCGGTGCTCAACTGGCCGGAAACGGTGCTGAACTGGCAGGTTTCTTAGCGCTGAAATGGCCGGCTTCAAGTTGACAAAACACAGTGGGTCAGCTACGCCACCCGAATTCGACTTTTCGAGGCGGCCACGGCCGTACTTGGTGACCCACGCACCATGTTTGAAATGGGGGCGACAGCGGCCACCGGCAGCGCTCCATCCGTGCTCCTGCAGCTTCTTTCCACCTTCGCGAACCCCGCCGCCGCCTACCGCCGCCTGCCACGCATCGTGCCCAAGTTCACCACCACATCGACGATGGAGGTGGTGGAAGTCGAAAAGTCGCGCGCGGTCGTCCGGTATCGCCTGCGTGACGGATACGAGCATTCCCGGTTGGACTGTCAATACGCCAGCGGGTTGCTGGCGGCCGTACCCACGCTTTTCGGGTTCGGGCGTGCCAGGATTGAGCACCGCGAGTGCCAGTCGGATGGCTTCCCCGCCTGTACCTATGAGATGACGTGGTCGAAGCGTGAGCGGTGGTGGTCGTCGCGCAAACCAGCGCTATCCACCCAGCAATCCTTTGGTGCGTTACTTCATCGGGTGAAAGAGGTGCAGCACGCCGCGGCCAACCTGGTCAGCAGCGAAGATCTCGACGAGATGCTCACCCGCATCGTTGACCACGCAGACTCAGCCGTCCTGGCCCCGGCGCACCTTGTCGTGATCCAGCCGGACCATGGCCGGCCCATCGTGCGTTCGCATGGCCTTGACCCCGAGGAGGCCGAGCGCACTGCGGAGCAGATCCTGAGTGGGGACGACCTCGGCGAGCGTTCGGTCGTCGTTCCCATCGAGTCGGCGCGAAGGCGTCACGGTTACGCGGCCGCACTGTTCTCGCCGGGGCATCAAGCGATGGACGGCGAGAAAGAGCTCTTCGAGGCCTACGCCGGACACGCCGCAGCCGCACTCGATCTGTTCACCGCGCTCGACGGCAGCAACCGCGAGGCACGCCGTTCGTCGGCGCTCCTCGGTCTCGCCCATGAACTCGCCGTCGTTGACAGTGTTCAACAGGTGTCAGAAGCGATCGCCACGGCCGTGCCGAAGATTGTCGGCTGCGACCTGTCCGCGGTGTTGATGTGGGACCAGCACCTCGGAGTCTTGAAGACCGTCGCGACCTCCCAATTTGGTGAAAAGGAACGCAGCCTTCTGCTGCAGAACCCGCTTCGTGCCTCAGAGACTCCGGAGATCACGGAGATCCTTGCGAACCACAGGTCGGTCCTCCTCAGCATTGACGCTGTAAGCCCTCCCCTTGCAATGCTCCTTGGCGCCATCGGAGTGCCGAGTGTGATTGCTGTGCCTCTCCTTGCCGGTGACAAGCTCATGGGCATTGCCGTCGCCGGCTGGTGCACACCGGTACCGCTCGAACGCGAGTGTGGGCTGCTTGCGCGCATAGAGGGAGTCAGCCAACAGGGAGCCAAGGCCCTGGAGAACGCACGCCTGCTCGCCACCGTACGGCACCAAGCCCTGCACGATTCCCTGACCGGCCTGCCGAATCGAGTGCTGTTCACCGGGGCGCTTGAGACGGCGCTCGCGGAGAGCGGGCCGGAATCCACCACGGCCGTGCTCTTTTGTGACCTCGACAATTTCAAGCGGGTGAACGACAAGCTGGGGCATGGCACGGGGGACGAGCTCCTGCGTCAAATCGCCGAGCGTTTGCGCGTCGAGATCAGTGAGGGTGGAACGATTGGCCGCCTGAGCGGCGACGAGTTCGCCATGGTATTCCGTGAAGTGCCGGGGGAAGCGTGGGCCGTCGACCAGGCGAAGCGAATTGTGGAGTGCCTCAACGTGCCCTTCCGGGTGGCCGGCCAAGGTCTGCGGATCACGGCGAGCGTGGGCGTTGCCCTGCACGGGGGTACCAATGGGCGGGGTGAGCAGCTGCTGGTCGCCGCTGACACCGCCATGTATGCGGCCAAGCGACTCGGGCGCAACCAAGTATCCGTGTCGAATGAGATATCCGCCACCGGGCCCTCACCGCTGCAACACGAAGAGCTGGCCTTGGCGCTTGAGCGCAACGAGATGCGACTACATTTTCAGCCGATCGTCGACATGTCCGTGACGGACACGGGTGACGTCGTGGGCGTGGAGGCCCTCATCCGGTGGGCGCATCCGCGGCTCGGGCTCCTCGCCCCTGGCGCATTCCTGCCCCTCGCGGAAGAGACCGGGCTGATCGCCGAGCTGGACCTCTGGTCGCTCGGAGTTGCCTGTGAGGCTCTGGCGAACTGGCCGGATAACGGCCGCCGACCCGTGCACGTGGCGGTCAACCTGTCGAGTGCGACCCTGGTCGATGAGCGGCTGTTGCCCACGGTGCGAGCGGCCGTGCACCGGAGCCAGTTGTCACCGGATCGGTTGATTCTTGAGGTGATCGAGAGCCGGGCGCTCATTGACGTTCCCGGCACGATCGAGCAGCTCACCCAGCTCCGCCAGTTCGGCGTGCGCATTTCCCTCGACGATTTTGGCACCGGGTTCTCCACGCTGGCCTGGCTCAAGGCGCTGCCTGTTGACCAAATAAAAATCGATCGTTCGTTCATCATGGACCTGCCGGATGCGGCATCCGTCGCCCTCGTTCAGGCGTTGCTCGCCCTCGCCCAGAAGCTCAAGATTGGCGTGATTGCCGAGGGTGTGGAGACCATTGAGCAGCTGCACGTGCTGCGTGAAGCCGGCTGTTGCTACGCCCAGGGTTACCTGCTCGGGCGCCCTGCCCCCGCGCTCGAAGCCGGTGCGCCGGATCCGGCGATCCTGGCCTGACCGGCGGTGCTGCTCATACGAGCACAGAGCTGAGCAGCAGGCTCGTCTCGCTGTTGACGATGCCTTCGACCGAGCGGATGCGACCCAGCAGGCTGTCGAAGTTGCCGAGGGTGTCGGTTCGTAGTTCCGCCACGAGGTCCCAGCCGCCGTTTGTGGTGTGCAGGGCGTGCACCTCGGAGAACCCGCGCAGCTTGCGAATGACGGCGTCGGTGCTTCGGCCCTCGACTTCGAGGAGCGTGATGGCGCGGATGGAGGACGGGTCCCGGTCTTCTCGGACTCGAACGGAGAAGCCGACGACCGTTCCCGAGTGCTGGAGGCGGTCGAGGCGTGCGGTCACGGTCGACCGGGTCACCTCGAGGTGGCGGGCAAGGCTCGCCACGGACTCCCGCGCGTTCACCCGGAGGAGCGCGAGCAGGCGGCGGTCCAGATCATCAAGGGTCGACATGGCACTAAGTGTATAGCGAGGCCAAACGGATTGCGCGTTTTGGTGGGCAAAATGATGCTCAAGAGCCATGGTCGCTACACATCGCCTAGTAATACCGTTGACTTAACGAGGAAAGGAGGCGCTGATGGTGCGCTTCGTAGATGTGGCAAATATGACCAAGTGGATCGCCCAGGATGGCGTCGAACCGATCATCACCGGCATGGTCGACTATCTTGAACAGGACTTTCTGCGCTGGGAACTCTTTGACAAGACCTCGCGCGTGCCGAGCCACTCGGATTCCGGTGTGATCGAACTCATGCCCACGAGCGATGGTGACACGTACGCCTTCAAGTACGTCAACGGTCACCCGCTCAACCCGAGTCGCGGTTTTCAGACCGTGACCGCTTTCGGTGTCCTCGCGAACGTTTCCAACGGTTACCCCACCTTCTGGTCGGAGATGACACTCCTGACGGCGCTGCGCACGGGCGCCACGAGTGCCATGGTTGCCAGGCTCCTGGCGCGCCCCGATTCGAGCACGTTGGCCCTCATCGGCGCCGGAACGCAGTCCGAGTTCCAGGCCCTGGCGTTCCGCGCCATTCTCGGCATCACCGAGATTCGAATCTGGGACACCGACCCCGCCGCGATGGAGAAGTTCGCGCGCAACATGGCGCCGCTCGGATTCGACATTGTTGTGGCCACGAGCGCCCGTGAAGCTGTTCGCGGAGCCGACATCGTCACCACGTGCACGGCGGACAAGGCAAACGCCACCATCGTCACGAATGACATGATCGAACCCGGCATGCACCTCAATGCCATTGGGGGCGACTGCCCGGGCAAAACAGAACTCGACGCCGAGATTCTGCGCCGAGCAACCGTGTTTGTTGAGTTCCCGCCGCAGACTCGCGTCGAGGGTGAGATTCAGCAGCTCGACGCGGACTCACCCATCACCGAGCTCTGGCAGGTCATGGCCGGACGTGCCGCCGGACGCACCTCGGCCGAACAGGTGACGGTTTTCGATTCCGTGGGCTTCGCGATCGAAGACTTCTCGGCGCTGCGCTACGTGCGTGATGCCGTTGATGGCACGGGGTTCTATGACGAGGTCGACCTCATCGCCAACCCCGCGGACCCGAAGGACCTCTTCGGGCTCGTGACTGCAGCAGCGCCCGTCCTCGTCTAAGACGACGGTCATGTCCGCTCAGGCGCCCAGCGCCGTCCTCCTCGTTCGCCCGCACCACTTTCACCCCAACCCGCAGACGCAGGCCGACAATTCCTTTCAGAGCGCCGCCGTGCCAGGGACAGACCTGTCCCTGGCCGGCCGCGCCTACGACGAAGTCTCGCTCGTGGCCGCGACGCTGCAGGAGCATGGGGTGACCGTGCACCTCTTCGACGACGCTCACGACGCGTCGCCGGACAGTGTCTTCCCCAACAACTGGTTCTCCACGCACGCGGGCGGGCACGTGGCTCTGTACCCCATGTACGCGCCGAACCGGCGCACCGAACGCCGGCCCGACGTGATCGAGCTGCTCAAGGAGCGCTACCGCGTTCAAGACGTCATCGACTATTCCGGGCTTGAGCACGACGGCATCTACCTCGAAGGCACCGGTGCCATGGTGCTCGACCATGTGAGCCGAGTGGCCTATGTGGCACGCTCACACCGGGCAGACCCCATCGCCCTCGAGCGGTTCTGCACGAACTTCGGTTACGAGCCCATGGTCTTTGACGCCGTGGACGAAGCGGGCGTGGCCTGCTACCACACGAATGTCATGATGTGCATTGGCACGGATTTCGCGTTCATCGGTCTTGACATGATCACCTCCGCCAGCCGGCGGCGGGAGATCGAGTCGCGGTTGGCTGCTCCAGGCCGTACCGTCATCAGCCTCAGCCAGGCTCAGATTCGCAACTTTGTGGGCAACGCGATTGAGCTCCACGGCTCGGAGGGACGCATCCTGGCACTGTCCAAGCGGGCATTCACCGCCCTGGCTCCCGAGCAACTGGCCATCATCGAAAAGTCGGCGCAGGTCGTACCGCTCGATGTGCCCACGATCGAGCTTGCCGGCGGATCCGTGCGTTGTATGATCGCAGGTATCCACCTGGAGTCGCGTTCCCCGCGCACTCCGGCCGTCGCTGAAGCGGGTGTGCGCACGCTCAGCGCCTGACGAACGTGAGTATGAGGTGGCCCTCCTGATCTGCTCGGGCACCATGTCGCTCGACGAGCGCCGGTTTGCCGGCGGAACCGTGTGCCTGCGCACCGGCCTGCGCTGGCGCATCCGCTGGCCGCCTAAGATTACAGTGTGACCGAACTCAAGCCGCGCCCCATTCTGCGTGATCAGGTTACAGCGACCCGGCCGGTTCTTCCGGTGTGGCTCGCCGTGGTCTTTTCGGTGCTTATCGGCGCACTCTACGCGGTGCAGTCCCGCGTCAATGGCGAGCTGGGGGTGCAGATCGGCGACGGATTCTCCGCCGCCGCGATCTCCTTCGGCTCCGGGCTGGTGATCCTGTGTGTCTGCATGCTGCTCTGGCCCGCGGGGCGGCGCGGACTCACCAGGGTCGGGGAGGCCGTGCGCTCCAGGGACCTGTCCTGGTGGCAGCTGTTCGGCGGTGTCTCCGGCGCGTTCTTCGTGCTGTCGCAGGGCCTCACCGCTTCGTTGCTCGGTATTGCCCTCTTCACAGTGGCGATCGTTGCCGGCCAGACGGTGAGCGGCCTGCTCATGGATCGTTTCGGCATTGGGCCCGGTGGACGGCGCCCGCTCACCGCGACCAAGATAATCGGCGTGGTCGTTGCGCTGGTCGCCGTGGCCTGGACCGTATCCGGCCAGCTGAAAGGCGACGTGCCGCTGTGGATGCTCTGGCTCCCGCTCGCGGCCGGAATCGCACAGGGGTGGCAGCAGGCCGTGAACGGGCACGTGCGCATCCGTGCCCGCAGCGCCCTCACCGCGACATTTCTCAACTTTCTGACCGGGACCATCGCGCTCGTCATCGCCGCGGTGGTACACGGTTTCGTCGGCGACTTTCCGACGTCGCTCCCGACCGCCCCGTGGCTCTACCTCGGCGGCGCCATCGGGTGCATCTTCATCGCGGGCGCGGCCGTGGTCGTGCGCACGACCGGGGTGCTGCTCCTCGGACTCTCCATCGTCGCTGGACAGCTGCTCTGCGCGCTGGCCATTGATCTGATTGCGCCCACGTCGGGGCATCCGCTCAACGTCGAAACCGTTGGGGGATCGATGCTTGCTCTGGCCGCCGTGGTGATCGTGGGCTTTCGCTGGCAGCTCCTGGGCCGCCGACCCGCGCCGCCGGCCTAGTCGTAGCGCCGGGCGGGGACGCGCCGCTTGAACAGGAGAACCACCCAGACATAGACGCCAACGAGCTGCCACAGGCCACGCAGAGTGAGATCGGCAGCCGACACCGGCAACCGCGCGGCCCGCACGGTGACGGCGTTGGATCGAACCGGGACTGCGTTCAGTTTTTCGCTCACGAGGGCAGACTACGAGCACGTGGTAACGGTGCGGGGACCATCGGGTAACCGCAACGTGTCGAGGTTCGGTCGGGGTGGCGGGTGCTAGAGCGCGCTCAGGTACTCGTTCGGGTCGATCGGAGTGCGGTGGGCCGGCTTGCAATCGGCGGGCACGGCGCCAACATAGAGCCAGCCGAGCAACTGCTCTGAGTCACGGAGCCCATGCATGCGGCGCACGGCGTCGGCCCTGGTGTACGGGCCGCTGCGCCACATGACACCCCAGCCCGCTTCACTGAGCAGCAGCGTCAGCAGATGTGCGACCCCGGCGGCCGCGGCCTCCTGCTCCCACTCCTCGACCTTCTCGCTCGGCTGCCGACAGGCCACGATGGCGAGCAGAAGCCCGGCGCGCAAAGGCTTGCCCGCCTGTTTGAGCGCCGCATCGCCGGTCAGCCCGGCGGCTTGCACGAACGCCTGACCGAGACGGTCGCGGGCGTCGCCGCGCAGCTCGATCAACCGCCAGGGGCGCAGTGAGGCATGATCGGCCGCTCTCGCGGCCGCGGCCACGAGCGGCAGGAGCTCGGCGTGGCTGGGCGCGATCGCGGTGACCTGGGAGTGCGACCGTCGAGTCCGCACGGCCTCCAGCACGGGATGAACCGCACTTTCGATTTTAGACGGCGTTGAGTCGGCGCTTGGCAAGGTTATTCGGCGGGCGTGAAGTTGAGCGAGACGGAGTTCATGCAGTAGCGGTCACCGGTGGGGGTGCCGAATCCGTCGTCGAAAACGTGTCCGAGATGCGAACCACAGGCGGCGCAGCGCACCTCGGTGCGAACGGTGCCGAGTGAACGATCTTCAATGAGCTCAACCGCTTCCGGCCGCACGGATTCGTAGAAGCTGGGCCAGCCGCATCCTGAATCGAACTTGGTGCCGCTCTTGAACAGTTCGGCGTTGCAGGCGCCGCAGGTGTAGATGCCGGAGCGGCCTTCGTCGAGCAGCTCACCGGTCCACGGGCGCTCGGTTCCGGCTTCACGAAGTACCGCGTACTTCTCGGGGGTGAGTTCTTCGCGCCATTGTGCGTCTGACTTCGTGACTTCGTGGTCCATGGTGAATCCCTTCGTTGCCTCAGGCGCCTGCCGGCGACCTCTTCCCCAAGACTAAACTCGACGACCGGCGGTGACATTCCGCATTCGGTCAGGTTGCGGTGAATCTTCGCCGAAATGCGGCAGGCCGAGGTGACTTGGACAACAACCAGCACCGATGAATAGGATTGCCGTGTCGCACGCGTTCCGTGCCACAGGGGCACGTACGGGTCGGAGGTGGCAGGTGGAGGGTGTGCTTGAACCGGCCCCCGCCGTGGCCGGCCGGACCGAACGAGACCTGGCCATTCTTGTCTTCGAGAAAAAATGGTGGCGAAGCGCCGGCGCCAAGGAAGAAGCCATCCGGGCCGAATTTGCGCTGTCGGCTGCCCGGTACTACCAACTTTTGGCCGTCGTGATCGATTCACCATGGGCCCTTGCCCAGGATCCGATGCTCGTCAAACGATTGCGGCGGATGCGTGAGGCTCGCGCGTCAGCACGAGCTGGTCGTTCCCTCAGCGCTTACGATCAGTAGTCAGTACCCCCAAACGAGGACCGAAGCAGACCCACAATGCCCACTCATGACGTAAAAGACCGCTTCGACCACGTTCCGCATGACCTTCACAGGGTGGGCGCTCATCGAGCCCCCGGCCGCAAGGGGCGCGGTTGGGTGGCGTTCTGGTGGGCACTCGCAGCGACCATCGTGCTCATCGGCGTCGGCGTCGTCGGTATCCTGTCGTTGAACGACCGCCTCAGCTTCACCGTCCCCGGCTCCTCCCCGTCGGCGACCTCCACCGAGACCGCAACGCCGTCGGAGACACCGGCACCGACCGCTGTCGCGACGGTGGCCCCCGAACTCTCGGTGACGGTGCTCAACGGCTCCTCGTCGAACGGTGTGGCGGCGTCCGCTTCACAGACCCTGACGGATGCCGGCTGGAATGTGGGTGCCACGAGCAATGCCAACGTCCAGGACCAGCCGACCACAATCGTCTACTACGCCGACGCCTCGCTCGAGGGAGCCGCGCTCGGGATCGCGCAGTCGATCCCGGGGGCGCAGGTTCTGCTGGCGAATGATTTCGTCGATTCCGGCGGGGACCTGACCGTCGTCGTCGGCAACGATTACGTCATTCCGTAGCGCGCAGAACGATCCGTCTACTAGCGGCCTCCGCGCCTTGCGTCAACCCCCTGTTCTTCTCGCGCTGCTTCGCTACGATCTGGGTGGTCAAACGTTTTGTCCGTGCAATGCGCCCTTGTGAGTGAGGGCTTGGCGTGCAGGCGAAACGATCGCAGGTTCTGCGGCAGGCCCGGTACGGCCAATGGGCAGTTGCCGACGCAATCACAGCACCAAGGAGTAACACATGGCGAACGGAACCGTGAAGTGGTTCAACGCTGAAAAGGGCTTCGGCTTCATCACCGTGGATGGAGGAGGACAAGACGTTTTCGTCCACTACTCCGCCATCGACATGAGCGGATATAAGGTACTCGAAGAAGGCCAGCACGTTATCTTCGAGGTCGGCGCAGGAGCCAAGGGTCCCCAGGCTGAATCGGTTCGTCCGAACTAGGGTCCAATTTCAAGGCGCACCCCCGCTGACGCCGCCCGCCGCAACGGGCGGCGTTAGTGTGTCGAGGTGAACGCAATAAATAATCGGGTCGTTTGTCCCCGCAGATTCGGCCGCATCGTCGCGGTAATTATTCCGGCATTGCTCCTCAGCGCGTGCTCGAGTGCAGCCCCGGTGGCACCAACTCCCACCGCATCCGGTTGGGAATCGACCTATGCCGAGCCAGCGCCCATTGAACTGGCGCCATTGCGCGGGACTGAGGTCACCGCCGGAACCCTCGCGCATCCGTCACTCGCGGCCAAGATCGACAATCACGTAGCTGCTCGGCCCCAAATCGGACTCGAGCGCACTGACATCGTCTTCGAAGAACTCGTCGAGGGCGGCATTACCCGGTACGTGGCCGTATGGCAGTCAGATGTACCCGACGAGATCGGCCCGGTGCGGTCCATCCGGCCGATGGACCCCGACATCATGTCGCCGTTCGGCGGTATCGGAGCGTACTCCGGAGGAGCGCCAGCCTTTCTGGACATGATCAGGGTCGCGCCCGTGTTCAATGCCAGCTTTGACGAGGACACGACCGGACTGTTCTCACGCATCAGTACTAAGTCTGCGCCGCACAACGTGGTGCTCAAGGCGAGTGAAATGGTGAGTCGTCACGGTGACCTTCCCGCGCCGGCGCGACAGTTCGGCTACGCGCCGTCCGTCGCGGCTTCCTCAGCGATGGTGGACGGCACCCCCATCTCGGCCATTAACATGCGATTCTCCCCGGTGCGCTGGCCGAGTTGGAGCTGGGATGCCGCGGGCCAGTCCTACCTGCGTTCCCAGGAGGGTGCCCCCGACCTCGACGGTAACGGTGCGCAGCTGAAGTCGACGAACGTCCTCACCCTGCGCGTGGCGATCGACAACACGTATGGCGCCATCCCCAAGACGACGATGATCGGCTCGGGGGAGGCATCCGTTTCGACCGGGGGCCAGACGCTCAGCGCTACCTGGGCGAAGGACTCGCGGGACGATCCCATTCGTTTCGCCGACGCCAACGGGGTCACCATTCGACTCGCGCCGGGAAACACCTGGATCGAGCTCGTGCCCATCGATCAGGGATCGGTCGAGCTGTTGCCGTGAGCTGAGCCGTCGCCGCAAGCTGTTCGCTTGCACTCTCGACCCTAGAGTGCCAGAATCGACTTGGCACTCTGAGGTTTTGAGTGCTAACCCATCATCGTTTTTGGAACGTCCGGGAGGGACGAGTTACACATATGGCAAAAATCATTGCATTCAATGAAGAGGCCCGTCGTGGGCTTGAGCGCGGCTTGAACATTCTCGCCGACACCGTCAAGGTCACCCTCGGCCCGCGCGGCCGTAACGTCGTTCTGGAGAAGAAGTGGGGCGCCCCCACGATCACCAACGACGGCGTCTCCATCGCCAAGGAGATCGAGCTCGACGACCCGTACGAGAAGATCGGTGCGGAGCTCGTCAAAGAGGTCGCCAAGAAGACTGACGACGTAGCCGGCGACGGTACCACCACCGCGACCGTGCTCGCCCAGGCACTCGTCCGCGAAGGCCTGCGTAACGTCGCAGCCGGCGCCGACCCCATCAGCCTCAAGCGCGGCATCGAGAAGGCAACTGCTGCCGTCATCGTCGAGCTCATCGCCAACGCGAAAGAGGTTGAGACCAAGGAAGAGATCGCGGCAACCGCATCCATCTCTGCCGGCGA
Organism: Cryobacterium psychrophilum; assembly: GCF_004365915.1. Lineage (NCBI taxonomy): Bacteria > Bacillati > Actinomycetota > Actinomycetes > Micrococcales > Microbacteriaceae > Cryobacterium > Cryobacterium psychrophilum. The sequence goes on along the minus strand of NZ_SODI01000001.1, from coordinate 1,244,228 downwards.
CCCCGAGATCGGCGCCATCATCGCCGAGGCCATCGACAAGGTCGGCAAGGAAGGTGTTGTCACCGTTGAGGAGTCGAACACATTCGGCACCGAGCTTGAGCTGACCGAGGGCATGCGCTTCGACAAGGGCTTCCTCTCCGCGTACTTCGTGACCGACGCCGACCGTCAGGAAGTGGTCTTCGAAGACTGCTACATCCTGATCGTCAACTCCAAGGTCTCGAACATCAAGGACCTGCTCCCCATCGTGGACAAGGTCATCCAGACTGGCAAGCAGCTCCTCATCATTGCCGAGGACGTCGACGGCGAGGCCCTGGCCACGCTCGTTGTGAACAAGATCCGTGGCATCTTCAAGTCGGTTGCCGTCAAGGCTCCGGGCTTCGGAGACCGTCGCAAGGCTCAGCTTCAGGACATCGCCATCCTCACGGGTGGACAGGTCATCTCTGAAGAGGTCGGCCTCAAGCTCGAGAACGTGACCCTCGACCTGCTCGGTAACGCTCGCAAGATCGTTATCACCAAGGACGAGACCACGATCGTTGAGGGTGCCGGCGACGTCGAGGCGATTGCCGGACGCGTTCAGCAGATCCGCAGCGAGATCGAGAACACCGACAGCGACTACGACCGTGAGAAGCTCCAGGAGCGTCTCGCCAAGCTTGCTGGCGGAGTTGCCGTCATCAAGGCCGGCGCCGCAACGGAGGTTGAGCTCAAGGAGCGCAAGCACCGCATTGAGGACGCCGTTCGTAACGCGAAGGCCGCCGTCGAAGAGGGCATCGTCGCCGGTGGTGGCGTTGCGCTCATCCAGGCCGGCAAGACCGCATTCGAGAAGCTGGAGCTCACGGGCGACGAGGCAACGGGTGCGAACATCGTGCGCGTCGCCATCGATGCTCCGCTTAAGCAGATCGCCCTCAACGCCGGCATGGAGCCGGGCGTTGTCGCCGACAAGGTTCGCAACCTGCCGATCGGTTGGGGCCTCAACGCCGCGACCGGTGAGTACGTTGACATGCTCGCTGCCGGCATCAATGACCCGGTGAAGGTCACCCGCTCCGCGCTGCTCAACGCAGCGTCGATCGCGGGCCTGTTCCTCACCACCGAGGCCGTTGTCGCTGACAAGCCGGAGAAGAACGCGGCTCCGGCCGGCGACCCCACCGGTGGCATGGACTTCTAAGTCCGCCGCAGCACCATGTAGTACCGCACGACAGAATGGGCGTCTCCGCTGGGAGACGCCCATTTTTGGTGTCTGCTGGTCGCGCCTGCCGGCCCCCGGAGCTGCGCCCGCTGCGGGCGAGCGCACCCGGGTCAGGGGGCGAGCACCCAGGCGGTGGCATTCTCGGGGAGCAGGCTTGCCTGCAGGGGAGCGCTCGTGAGCACAACCTCGCCAGGCGGCAGCGCGACGGGCGCCCCGCCGAAGTTGGTGATGGTGTGCCATCCACCCGGGCGCCGGAAGTGGCGTACTCCAGGGTTGCCCGTGGGGATCCACTCGAGTTCCTCCGCGCACTGCAACTCGTGGCGCAGGGCGAGAGCCCGGCGGTAGAAGAGCAGCGTCGACTCCGGTTCCTGCTCCTGCACCTCAACGCTGAAACCGGCGAACCACGCGGGCTGTGGCAGGTGTGCTCCCGCCGCGCCGAAACCGAAGGAGGCGCCGGTGGCGGCCCAAGGGAGCGGCACGCGGCATCCGTCTCTCCCCTTCTCGACGCCCGTGTTGCGGAAGAACGCCGGGTCCTGGCGGTCGGCGTCGGGGATCTCGACGACCTCGTGCAGGCCCAGCTCCTCGCCCTGGTAGAGGTAGGCGGATCCGGGAAGCGCGAGCATGAGCTGCGTTGCCGCGCGGGCGCGGCGCGTCCCCAGGTCGCGGTCGAGCGCCGGCGTCTCGCCCCCCGCGAGTACCCAGGCCTTGCCATCCTGGCGGCCCTCGCCGATCGGCAGGCCGTAGCGGGTGGCATGGCGCACGACGTCGTGATTGGACAACACCCAGGTGGATGAGGCGCCGGACGCCGCAGCCTCCGCAAGGTTGAGCGTGATGATGTTCTGGAATTGGGCGGCGTCGAAGTTGGCCAGCAGCAGGTCGAAGTTGAAGGCCTGACCGAGTCCGTCAGTGCTCGCGTAGCGCGCGCGCCGGGTGGGGTGCACCCACGCCTCGGCGACCGCGGTACGCGGAGGGGTGTACTCGTTGAACACGGCGCGCCATTCGGTGTAGATGTCGTGCACCTCGTCGCGGTCCCAGAACGGATGCGAGCCGTCAATCTGTTCGCCCTCCCGGGTGAGGTCGATGCTTGATGGCAGCGGTTCGATGAGGTTCTTGGCGAGAGCGTGCGCCACATCTACTCGGAAGCCGTCGACGCCGCGGTCGGACCAGAAGCGCAGGGTCTTCAGGAAGTCGTCGCGCACCTCGCGGTTGTCCCAGTTCCAGTCGGGCTGCTCGGGGGTGAAGAGGTGCAGGTACCACTGGCCGGGCGTGTCGTCGGGTTCTTCGACTCGGTCCCAGGCGCTTCCGCCGAACATCGCGGTCCAGTCCGAAGGCGGCAGGTCGCCATTGGGGCCGCGGCCGTCGCGGAATATGTACCGGGCGCGTGCCGCAGACCCCCGGGGGGATGCGAGCGCTTCCTGGAACCACACGTGCAGGTTGGAGGAATGATTGGGCACGATGTCGACGATGAGTTTGATGCCGTTCGCGTGTAGGGCAGCCGTCATCTCGTCGAAGTCGGCAAGGGTGCCGAGCTTCGGGTCCACGTCGCGGTAATCGTCTACGTCGTATCCGCCATCGGCCAGTGCGGAGGGGTAGAAGGGGCTGAGCCATACCGCGTCGACGCCGAGGCTCGCGATGTACGGAACCTTGGCGGTGATGCCCTGTACATCGCCAATACCGTCACCGTTGGCGTCGGCGAAGCTGCGCGGGTAAATCTGGTAAACCGTGGCCTGCCTCCACCAATTCGGATCGGACATGCGGTCGGTGTCTCGTGGACGGGTGACGAGCGCGCGCTCGGTGGTGGTCATTGCGAAGTCCCTTGTGCGGTGCGTCGTGCTCGGCTTTGAGATAGGGTCTAAATTTATAGTGCAATGTCATTATGCGGACCACAGACTTCCCGCGTCAAGAAGGACACCATGGAACTGACGGCCACCGGTCCCCAGCTGCTCCGGCGCACGAATATGACCGCGATCCTCCGACACATGCGCGGAACGGGTGTGGTGACCGGATCCGACCTGATGGGGCACACCGGATTGACCCGTGCGACCGTGATCGCCGTCTGCGACGACTTGATCCGTTTGGGCTGGGTTCAGGAAATCGAGAGCCACCGCTTCAGTTCGGACAACATCAGGGGCCGCCCGGCCCGGCGGTTCCAGTTCAACCACGCCGCCGGTGCCGTCGTGGGCATCGATGTGGGCGCAGCGAAGACGACGGTTCTCGTGGCTGATCTCATGGGACGTCCCCTCGGCAAGGCAATGGAGACATTCGGCGCCTTCGAGGCGTCGACGGCGGAACGCGTGGCCACGATTGACCGGGCCCTGTCCGAGGCCCTCGAATCGGCTGGACTCACACCGTCGATGATCCTTGCCGTGGGGGTGGGGGTGGCCGCGGCTGTGAGTCGCGACGGGACCATCTCGCACGGTCAGGGGTTCTGGGAGGCCTTCGATATGGGGTTGCAGGCCGAGCTGTGGCAGCGGTACGGGTGGACCGTGCGGATCGACAATGACGCGAACCTCGCAGCCCTCGCGGAGCGATGGTGCGGCGTGGGCGCCGGGGTGGATGACCTGGCCGTGATGCTCGCCGGTGAGCGCATCGGGACGGGCCTGGTGGAGAACGGGCGGCTCCTGCATGGGAGCGCGGGTGGTGCGGGCGAGGCGGGGAGCCTCGAACTCATTGCCGGCGTGGGAACAGCCGACGGCATCGCCCGCCTGGCCCGAATCTGGGGTACCGCGGCGTTGGCCGATGGGTCTCCCTCCACCGCGCTGACCGCGCGGGGTGGCCCGGGCGGTACGGTGACGGCCGAAATGGTGTTCCAGGCGGCAGCCGGGGGAGACGCCGTCGCGTCCGCGATCCTGGAACGCATCGCCCTCCGCATGGCCCGGGTGGTCGCGATGCTCGGGACCATGTTGAATCCGACGCTCGTTGTTATCGGGGGCGCGGTCGCGGCATCCGCTGGCACGCTCGTTGCCACCATCGAGCGGGAGCTGCCCCGTTGGACGGCCACACCGCCGCGGGTGGCTGTCTCGACGTTGGGGGACACGATCGTGGCCGTGGGTGCCGTTCGCCTCGCGCTCGACTACATCGAGGTGAATGCGCTCGATCTCGATCTCGCGCCCGCATAATCGTGGCGCGGTCAGCGCGCGAAGAGCCGGGTGTTGGCCTGCTCGATCTCGGCGTACTGTTGGCCGGCCAGTCCGAGCGCCTGGTTGAGCCCCGCGAGGCACTCTTCGACTTGTTGCTGTACGGACTTCCAATTGGCGACCGCGCCCTGGAACGCCGCAGACGCCTGCCCGGACCAGGCTGCTTCGACTCCTACGAGCTGGCCGTGCAGCCCGATGACGTCGGCCTCGATGCGACCGATCGTGCCGCGTGTTGCGTTCGCTGCAGCGACGAGTACCTCGCTGTCTACCTGGTAGCTGGTCATGAGGAGCCCTTCCGTTGAGGTGTTTCCCTCGACTGTAGGAGCCGGCGCTCCGCGTCGCGCATCCGGCTGGTCAATCTGTGCGGACTCCTCCACCACCGTGTGCGGTGGAGGGTCGGGCGCAGGCCAGTGGCGGCCGTTAGGGACGACGGTTTCTGGGCGCTGGGGGGCGCTCGGGCTGCCGGCGAGGGGCAGGGAGACACGGAAGGTGGCGCCGCCGCCCGAGGTCTCGACGACGTCGACAGTGCCGTTGTGCGAGGACACGATTGCCGCCACGATGGCAAGGCCGAGTCCGCTGCCGCCGGTCTCCCTGGTACGCGACGAGTCGGCGCGCCAGAAGCGCTGGAAGATCTTCTCACGAACCTGAGGCGGGATTCCCTCGCCGTGGTCGATGACCGCAATCGATGCACGCTGGTTCACCGGGTCGACGGACACCTCGAGTTCGATCGGGCTGTCGGCTGCGGTGAAGCGCGCCGCGTTGCCCATCAGGTTCGTGATCACCTGGCGGATCTTGTTCTCCTCCGCCATGACGATCGCGGGAGTCTCAACGTCAACGGTATCGACGGCGTCCTCGATGAGCGGCGCGGGGGCATCCGTTCGGCGAGGCTTGCGGGGGCGCAGCCGTGCGAGCGTGGCGGCGAACGAGAGCGACCCCGTCGCTTGAGCGGCGTCGGGGTCGACAGATTCGACCGCGGCACTGTCAGCCAGCGTGCCGTCAGCGGATGCCGTGGGCGCGGACGCCATCGGTACGGGTGTCAGAACGGTCACCCGGCGAGCCGGAGACGAGGCCATGGCATCGAGGGCCGCGTCGCGGGCGAGCGGTACAAGGTCTACCGGAGCGAGGGCGAGCGGCTTGGTCTCGTCCAGACGCGCCAGTTCCAGCAGGTCTTCGACGAGCCCGCCCATGCGGATCGCTTCCTTCTCAATGCGCTGCATGGCCTGGGCCACGTCGTCGGGCGTCTGAAGGGCGCCCATGCGGTAGAGCTCCGCATAGCCGCGTACGGAGACGAGCGGAGTGCGCAGCTCATGGCTGGCATCGCCGACGAAACGACGCATCTGATCGATTGTGCGGGCACGGTCTTTGAAGGCCCTGTCGATGCGGTTCAGCATGGTGTTGAGGGAACGGCTGAGCCGACCCACCTCGGTGTTGGGCGTGGCGCCGCTGAGCCGCTGGCTGAAGTCGCCGTTGGCGATGTCCGCGGCGGTACGTTCAACCTGGCGCAGGGGGGCGAAGGTGGTCGTGACGAGCAGGCGAGTGAGCATTGCTCCGATGAGCACGACTCCTGCGCCGAAGCCCAGAAAGATGGTGAGGTAGGTGGCCATGGTGTTCTCGGTGGGTCGCAGGGACGCGGCCATGAGCAGTGTTCCGTATGTTCCGTTCGGCGAGATCACCACGGGAACGGCGACGGCCAGAAAGGCAGTGTCGTGTGAGGCGTTGTAGAGGGTCTGCGTGCGCCCGTCGAGCTGCGCGGTCTGCGCAAGGTTGAGCGGCATCCCCACGACGGGCAACTCGGCGTGATCGTGATCGCGCCACGTGCGCGTCATCAGCTGGCCATCGGCGTCATACAGGGCGGCGTAATAGTTGGAGGGCACGAGCTCCGCGCCGCCCTGGGAGAGCGCGGACGACGAAGACGACGTGAGCGTGGTCTGAATCTCGGCGCGCAACTGGGTGTCGACCTGGTCGACAACGTATTGCCTGAGCATCGCCATCGTGCCGACGCCCGAAACAAGCAGGCCGAGCGTGAGCATGAGCACGGTCACGCCAGTGATCTTGGACCGCAACGATGTGCGGCTCCATCGTTCGGCCAGTGACTGATGCATGAGGGTTCCAGTCTAGAGAACCGAGTCTGGGACTACGCCTTGGCCGCCTTGAGCATGTACCCGAACCCACGTTTGGTTTGAATGAGCGGCTCGCTCGAGTGCACGTCTACTTTGCGTCGCAGATAGGAGATGTACGACTCCACGATTCCGGCATCGCCGTTGAAATCGTATTCCCACACGTGGTCGAGGATCTGCGCCTTCGACAGCACCCGGTTGGGGTTGAGCATGAGGTAACGCAGAAGCTTGAACTCGGTGGGGCTCAGCTCAATCGCTTCGGTGCCCACGAGAACCTCGTGCGTGTCCTGGTCCATGGTGAGTTCTCCGGCGCGGATGACGGCGTCTTCGTCGGCCTGCATCGTGCGGCGCAGAATCGCCTTGATGCGCGCCACGATCTCGTCGAGGCTGAAGGGCTTGGTCACGTAGTCGTCACCGCCGACGGTGAGACCGGTGATCTTGTCCTCCGTGTCGTCCTTCGCGGTGAGGAAGAGGATCGGGGCCGTGTAGCCGGCGCTGCGCAGACGCTTCGTCACCCCGAAGCCGTTCATATCGGGCAACATCACGTCGAGGATGATGAGGTCGGGTTCTTCCTCAAGTACGGCAGAAATCGCCTGGGCGCCGTTGCCGACGGCCCGCACGGCGAAGCCGGCGAAGCGCAGGCTGGTCGTGAGCAGGTCGCGGATATTCGGTTCGTCATCAACAATAAGAATGCGAGGGCCATCAGTCATGACCCCATTCTCTGCGCGTTAGCTGAACTATTCCTGATAGTAGGCGGTGCGTGAGAGGTTTGGCGCATGTGGGGAGGGAGGGAACTCGCACCGGATCTCATTCGCTCTGCATCAACGTTTTCTCCGGGAAACCTCGTGAATGAGAACATTGCAGGGTACGATCTTGTCGCCCTGACCGTGGAGAACGGGGCCACGAAATGAACGGCACGATTGACACTGGAGGCCAGCCCATGAGCGCCGATGTGACCGAGACGGGACTGCGTCTGCCGACGATCGACGAGCCCGAACGCCGCATGAACGGGCGTTTGTTCGACTTCTCGCGTGAGGTGGCGGTCATGGCCATCATCAATCGCACGCCCGATTCGTTCTACGACCGCGGGGCCACATTTGCTCTCGACGCATCCGTTGCCGCCGCTCGGCGGGCCATCGACGACGGCGCCGACTGGGTTGATATCGGCGGGGCCAAGTTCGCTCCGGGCCCGCCGGTGCCCATTGGGGAGGAGATCAACCGGGTGGTTCCGGTCGTTGAGGCGCTGCACGGCTCCGGGGCCGTGATTTCCGTGGACACCTTCCACCCGACGGTCGCGCTCGCGGCGCTCGGGGCCGGTGCCCACGTGATCAACGATACGACGGGTCTTCATGACCCGGACATGGCCCGAGTGGTGGCAGAAAGCGACGCGACGCTCGTGATCACACACAGCCTGGCCGCTCCGCGGATGCCCTGCCCCTCGCCCACCTATGGCGATGTTGTGCGCGATGTCGTCGACTTCTTGCGGGCCAGGGTGGAGCGGGCGGTCGACAACGGCGTGCCGCTCGAGCGGCTCGTGGTCGACCCGGGCCACGACCTCAACAAGAACACCCTGCACTCGCTCGAGCTCACCCGACGCCTGCACGAGATCACCTCGCTCGGGCTGCCCACGCTCGTGGCCGTGTCCAACAAGGACTTTATCGGGGAGACCCTCGACCGAGAGCGCGGAGAACGCGTGGAGGGTTCCGTCGCCGCGATGGTCGCGTGCATCCTGCAGGGCGCGCGCATCGTGCGCATGCATAACGTTGCTGCCACCGTCGATGCCGTGCGCATGACGGAAGCCATTCTCGGCATGCGTCGGCCCGCCTACCTGCGGCACAACCAGTGATGCTCTCCCGCCCGGAACTCATCCAGCGTCACCGGGTCGCGGATCGGACAGTGCCACTCGTACGCGTCAACTTCATTGCGAGCATTGACGGCGCGTCCACACATGATGGGCTGAGCGGCGCACTCAACAACGCCGACGACAAGCTCGTCTTCGATACCCTGCGCATGCTCACCGACGTGATTCTGGTCGGCGCCGGAACCGTGCGAGCCGAGGGATACGGTGGGGTGCGCCTCTCGCCAGCGGATGCCGCCTGGCGAGTCGAGCATGGAATCCCGCCGCAACCGCCCATCGCGATCGTGTCGGGACGGCTCGACCTGGACCCGGGGCATCCGGTGTTCACCGAGGCGGTCGTGCGGCCCCTCGTCGTGACACACGCCAAGGCGCCCGTTGGCGCGCGGAAGGCGCTCAGCCGGGTCGCCGATGTGCTCGTGTGCGGCGAGGACGCCGTGGACCCTGTGGCCATGGTTCTCGCCCTCGCGGTGCGCGGTTACCCGCAGATTTTGTGTGAGGGCGGGCCGAGCCTGTTCGGTGCGCTCCTTGAGGCCGACTGCGTGGACGAAGTGTGCCTGAGCGTGAGTCCTGTGCTCGAGGGCGGCTCCGCCGACCGCATTTCGCGCGGCCACGCCCAGGCCACCCAGCCCATGATCCTGTGGCATGTGTTCACCGCCGGGGACATGGTCTTTCTGCGCTACGTGCGTCGGCACCGTGCGGAGCCAGCCGCGCAGTAAGCCTCGGCTGGCGTTGGTCGGCGCCGGTTACGCCGTCCTGAGCCCAGGTGTCATCGACGCCACTTGCCGTGCGCGGCCCGCCCGCCGGGCGTTAGACGGCGGCCTTGAGGCTCTGCGAGTCGAGGATGGTGTAGCTGTAGCCCTGCTCGGCGAGGAACCGCTGGCGGTTCTGCGCGAAGTCCTGGTCCACGGTGTCGCGGGCGACGAGCGTGTAGAAGTTTGCCGAGAGACCCGACTCCTTGGGACGCAACAGTCGCCCGAGGCGCTGGGCTTCTTCCTGGCGCGAACCATAGGAACCCGACACTTGGATGGCGACGGTTGCCTCGGGCAGGTCAACGGAGAAGTTCGCGACCTTCGACACGACGAGCACCTTCACCTCGCCCACTCGGAAGGCCTGGTACAGCCGTTCGCGTTCGTCGATCGGGGTCGCCCCGGTGAGCTGCGGCGCGTTCAGGACCGCGGCGAGTTCTTCGATCTGGTCGAGGTACTGCCCGATCACGAGGATGCGTTCCCCGTCATGCTTCGCGATGAGCGCCTGCACGACGCCGAGTTTGGCGGGTGCCGTGGCGGCGAGGCGGTAACGTTCATCATCGGCCGCGGCGGCGTAGGTGAGACGCTCAGACTGTGGCAGGTCAATGCGCACCTCGTAGCAGGAGGCGGGGGAGATGAAGCCCTGAGCCTCGATCTCCTTCCATGGTGCGTCGAAGCGTTTGGGTCCGATGAGCGAGAATACGTCGCCCTCCCTGCCGTCTTCGCGCACGAGGGTGGCTGTGAGTCCGAGTCGACGGCGGGCCTGCAGCTCGGCGGTGAGTTTGAACACCGGCGCCGGCAGGAGGTGAACCTCGTCGTAGATCACGAGGCCCCAGTCCATGGCATCCAGCAGCTCAAGGTGCGCGTACTCGCCCTTTCTCTTGGCTGTAAGAATCTGGTACGTGGCGATGGTGACCGGCTTGACCTCTTTCACCTGCCCCGAGTACTCGCCGATCTCATCCGCTGTCAGCGTCGTGCGTTTGAGCAGCTCATCGCGCCACTGGCGCGCGGAGACCGTGTTGGTGACGAGAATGAGCGTGTTGGTCTTAGCGGTGGCCATCGCCCCGGCACCCACGAGGGTTTTACCGGCACCGCAGGGCAGCACGACCACGCCGGAGCCACCGTCGAAGAAGCTCGACACGGCCTTGTTCTGGTAGTCGCGCAGCGCCCAGCCGTCTTCGCGCAGGGCAATATCGTGCGGGGTGCCTGGCGTATATCCGGCGAGGTCCTCGGCGGGCCAGCCGAGCTTCACGAGCTCCTGTTTGAGCTGACCACGCGCCCAGGGCTCCACCAGGTACGTGTCGGTGGACGGGCGGCCGATCAGCAGCGGTGCGATGCGTTTGGCACCGGCAATTTCGGTGAGCACGGCCTGGTCATTGCTCTGCAGCACGAGGCTGCCCTCGGCGTCACGTTCGATCACAAGGCGACCGTAGCGACCAACGGTTTCGGTGATGTCCACGGCCACCGTTTGAGGTATGGCGAATTTGGAGTACTTCTCAAGCGTGGCGAGCATGTCAGGGGCATCGTGTCCCGCGGCTCGGGCGTTCCACAGACCCAGCCGTGTAATGCGGTACGTGTGGATGTGTTCCGGTGCGCGTTCGAGTTCGGCGAATACGGCAAGATCGTGCCGCGCATCCTCGGCGAGAGGGTGCGCGACCTCGAGCAAAACCGTGCGGTCACTTTGGACGATCAGTGGGCCATCAGACATAGCCAGCAAGCCTACGCCCGTTGGGTTAACAACCCGTACAGCTACGGGGCCGGGGTGATGCTGATAATGCTCGAAATGGGCAGCGTGCGCTCAATGTCGGCGCGGCGGTCCCGCGCCCGAAAGCGCCCACCGCCGACGCTCGCCGGCTCCAGCAGGTAGTCCACGATGGCGCCGCCCGGCATGCTGATGCTCACCGTCACCGTTGCCTTTGAACGGATGGCGGTGTCCAGCTGGCGTGCGAACCAGGCATCCGCTGCCATCACTTCGCCACCGTCGCTCGCCCGTAACTTGTCGACGAGGGTCTGGGCCGGGTCGACCGGGGTCGGCGGGATAACGCGCGCCACCTGGTGACGCCGCAGGTGAACGATCTCATTTTCGGAGTTCTCGGCCGCCACAGGGTAACGGGCGTCGCTGAGCGCCCAGAAGACCAGGTCGGCCGCAAACCGGGTGGTCAGCCGGTCACCGTCGCGTTCGAGCCCCAGCGCGGACAGCGTCTGGTCGACCGCGATGGTGCCCAGAAGCGCGGCGTCGTCGGACCGCACGTAACTGTGTATGGGGGCGGAGCCGGGCGGCAGGCTGCCCACCCGAACCCGACCATACCGTGAGGCCGATTCCTCGATGAGGTATTGCACCGGCTGCGGAATTCCGGTGAGAGAAATCGCGCCGAGGAACGTGAGCAGGGTCTCTGCGTTCTCGCCAGCGGCGAGGGCACGGTTAACGGATGCTGCGGTGATGCGATAGCTCGAGGCCAGTTCCCGCCCTTCCACATCGGCGAGGCACCGGAGCCGCCCATCGATGGAGGGGGCCAGCGGTCCGGGCGCCACGATCGAGAGATCGTGCTGCAGGTACACGGCGCCCACCTCGGCGGGCAGGGACTCGGTCATCGTGGCGCGGGCCAACTCGAGGTCGCCGCTGAGCACCTGCGCGCCGGCCAGGCTCGTCGTCTCCTGTACCGTGAGGCCCAGGATTTCGGCATCGCGGGCGAACTCGGCAACCTGGGCCGCCATCCACTCGCCACCGGCCGGATACAGCCAGTCGATGAAGCCGTGCAGCCCTGCGCCCCAGACGACCCCGGGTTCCCGAGGAAGGATGTCGCGCACCGAGGCCGGCACGGTCGTGAGCCACGCCTGCGCGAGGACGGCCCAACGCTCGGGGGTGGTGTTGAGCAGCCACGCCTCCCCGACCTCGGTCTCCATCCAGTAGCCCTCAGAGTGAGCGATCAGGTCGGCGCGGGCCGCGATGGTCACGAGAATGGCGACATTCTCAATCTCGACGCTCATCACGAGGGCGAGACGCTTGGTATCGGGCAGGCCGAGGCCCCCGCGGCTGAGCTCGCGGGCCGGATCCCGAGCCAGTTCGCTGACCAGCTCGGCGAGGGATGACACACAGGCGAAGGCTCGCTCGGCGGCAAGCTGGTTGGTGAAGGCGATGTCGAGTCCCGCGGTCGGGGCGAGGGCGGCGGGGGCCGCCACGGTGACCAGGTCGCTCGCGCTTGGAAGGCCCTGGGCCGGCCAGACGAAGAGCTGGGCCGACACGGCGTCGTAGGGGGTGATCCTGCCATCGACGACGCGGCACAGAAGCAGCGAATCGAGCTCGGTCGCCCGGGCGGCCACATGCTCGTCGGGGACAACGGCGCCGCTCAGTTCGCTGAGGTGCGCGGCGACCTCGGTGAGCGTTGGTGCAGGAACGGCGCCCGTCGTGGCGGCGGCCGGGTCGATGGCGCTCAGCCGGGCGGCCTCGGCGGCACCGTTTCGAACGAGCTCACCGGTGCCGGCGAGAACGGCAAGGGTGGCTCTGTCCAGATGAGCCAGGGTTTTCTGCACCGCGCCGGGCTCAAGCAGGGCGTCGGCAAGATCAAAAAAATCCCGGATGCCCGCTGGAGCGACCAGGCGCACCTCAAGGGCACGTCGAAGGGTGGCGTCGTCAAGGGCGCGCAGGCGGGTGGCGAGTGACAGCATCCGGTTACTCGTTCGCCCTGGACTCGCGGCGGCGACGAATGCCGACGAACACGATGAGACTGATGGTCAACAGGAAGGCGAGTGGCAGACCATACAGCGGGAGTACGAAGATGAACGGCCACAGACCCGTGCTGAAGCCGTCGTTGGCGCCGGCACCGGCGGCCGTGCCGGCGATGACGGCGATGAACGACAAGATCGAGAGTCCCACCACCCCCGCGACCATGTACGCCAAGATGCGTTCGAGCCGGCCGGTGGAGGCTGAATTATGATTGGTCACACTGCAAGGATACGGGGCGCGACCAGCTGGAACGCAATATGCTGGACCCGCACGTAGCGCGGTTTCGCGCGGCCCACACACCCCTAACTCCAGCGAGGTCCAGATGCCCACCGGCAAGGTCAAGTTCTACGACGAGGAAAAGGGTTTTGGCTTCATTGCATCTGACGATGGCCACGAGGTCTTTCTGCACGCTTCTGCGCTGCCCTCCGGCGTGACGGTGAAAGCCGGTACGAAACTGGAATTCGGCATCGCCGATGGCAAGCGCGGCGCCCAGGCCCTCTCCGTTCGCGTGATCGAGGCGTCCCCGAGCCTTTCCAAAATCAATCGCAAATCGGCCGACGACATGGCCATCATTGTCGAAGACCTCGTGAAGTTGCTTGACGGGATCGGCGCGAACCTGCGTCGCGGTCGCTACCCGGAAAGCTCGCACAGCCACAAGATTGCAGCGATGCTGCGGAAAGTTGCAGAAGAACTGGATGCCTGACGACGACGCCACCCTGCCCCCGATGAGTGAGCTCGCCGAGCCCGAAACCCCCACCACTCGGGCGATCGTTGCCGATGAGGTTCTTCTCGCCGCCGTCGACCTGGCGCGTACCGCGCTGCAGGAGATCACACCAGCAGAGTCGATCGGCGAAATGCTCGGGCATGAGGTCGAGGGGGAACGCGTCGTCTCGCTGCTCTTCGACTGCACACTGAGCGGATACCCGGGCTGGCACTGGACCGTGTCGCTCGCGCGCACCAACGAGAACGCCGAGCCCACCGTGCTGGAGACCGAGCTCATGCCCGGCGAATTCGCCTTGACTGCGCCCGATTGGGTCCCTTGGTCTGACCGTTTGATGGACGGCGAAGGCGACTCCGACGACGAGACGGACGACGCAGACGGGCCTGACGACGACGAGCCTGACGACGATGATGACGACGACCACGACGATTCTGACGGCGAGGACCGCTAGCACCGCAGCTAACCGCGGAGAACATTACGACACGCCGCATTCCCCGAAGCTGGGGTGCGGCGTGTCGCGAAAATGTCCGTAGTTGTGGGCCGCTGTGCTGCGCGCAACCGGCGTGGGAACGGCTAGCGGCGCCGTCGAAGCTGCACCCAAAGCAGCGCGAGTAGTCCCAACACCACGCCGATCATGGCGCACCAGACCCACCACCCCAAGCCGGCGGCGGTGATCTGGTCGCGCCAGATCAACGTGGCCGTGAGGGCGAGCAGCCACGCCACGGTGCCGGTGAGCAGCGCCGCGCGGGCATCCGTTCTGGCGGGCAGGGGGTCAGGCCGACGTTCGCTGTCTTTCAACCACAACCTCATTGGCCTGCCCCTGTCTCTGTTTTAGTCGCCGAGGTGACCGACGACGTGCTCGATGGACTGCACGAGCCGACGCACATCGTTCGGGTCGATAGCCGTGAATGTGGCCACGCGCAGCTGGTTGCGGCCGAGCTTGCGGTACGGCTCGGTGTCCAGAATCCCGTTGGCGCGCAGGATGCGGCTGACGGCCGAGGCGTCGACGGAGTCTGCGAAGTCGATCGTCGCGACGACCTGCGAGCGGTGCGCCTTGTCGGTCACGAACGGGGTGGCGTAGTCGACGCTCTCGGCCCAGTCGTAGAGAACGGATGACGATTCCTGCGTTCGCGCAGAAGCCCAGGCGAGTCCGCCGTTCCCGTTGATCCAGTCGATCTGGTTCTCCATCAGCAGGAGAGTGCTGAGCGCCGGCGTGTTGAGGGTCTGGTTGAGGCGCGAGTTGTCGATCGCGTTTTTGAGGCTGAGGAACTCGGGGATGTAGCGTCCGCTCGCGTGGATGCGTTCGACCCGCTCAATCGCGGCGGGGGAGAAGAGGGCGAGCCAGAGGCCACCGTCGGAGGCGAGGTTCTTCTGCGGGGCGAAGTAGTAGACATCCGCCTGATCGGCCGCGAAGTCGATGCCGGCGGCCGCGCTCGTGGCGTCAATCACGGTGAGGGCACCCTCGTCGCCGACGACGCGTGTGACCGGAGCCATGACGCCGGTCGACGTCTCGTTCTGCGGCCACGCGTACACGTCGATGCCTTCCAGGGGCACGAATTCACTGCGTGAACCGGTCGGGGCCGACACCACGTCGGGGGCGTCGAGGAAGGGGGCGGCGGCGGCCTTGGCGAACTTTCCGCCGAATTCGCCGAATACGAGGTGCTGGCTGCGCTTCTCGATTAGGGAGAAGACGGCGGCGTCCCAGAACGCGGTGGAACCGCCGTTGCCGAGCACAACTTCGTAGCCTTCAGGAATGTCGAAGAGCTCGGCGAGGCCAGCGCGCACGCGGCCGACAAGCTCTTTCACAGGGGGCTGGCGGTGACTCGTACCGAGAATCCCGGTCGCGAATCCGATCAGATGATCGAGTTGTTCGCGACGGATTTTCGATGGGCCGCAGCCGAATCGTCCGTCAAGGGGCAGCATTTCAGTGGGAATCATCAGGTCCGGCATACGGCGATTCTAGTTGCCCCTTCGGTGGCGGGTAGTCTTGTTACATCGAATGCAAGGCCGTGCAGCGGCCCAGAGAGAGGCTGCGGATGACTGATTTGATTGATACGACCGAGATGTACCTCCGGACGATTCTTGATCTGGAGGAGGAGCAGATCGTGCCCCTCCGCGCCCGTATTTCGGAGCGCCTCGGTCAGTCCGGGCCCACCGTTTCCCAGACCGTGGCGCGCATGGAACGCGACGGCCTTGTTGTTGTGTCCGGTGATCGCCATCTCGAACTCACCGAAGAAGGGCGCAGTAAGGCCGTTCATGTGATGCGCAAGCACCGTCTTGCCGAGCGGTTGCTGAGCGACGTGATCGGTCTTGAGTGGGAGTTCGTGCACGACGAAGCCTGCCGCTGGGAACACGTGATGAGCGAGCAGGTTGAGCGCAAAATCCTCGAGATCCTCGGGCACCCCACGGAGTCTCCCTATGGCAACCCCATTCCCGGGCTCGATGAGTTCGGCGATTCGCCGGCCGTCGCGTTCATGGCCGGGGTCACGAACCTGCTGTCGCTCGTGGCCAGCTCGCCCGAGCCGGTGAGCGCGGTCATCCGTCGCCTCGGTGAACCCGTGCAGTTTGACCCCGAACTTCTGCTGCAGCTCAAGCAGTCCGGAGCGTTTCCCGGAGCAACGGCAATGTTTTCGGCCGCCGGGTCGTACGTTCTGGTAAAGGTCGAAGGATTCGGAAACGGCCTCGAGCTGCCCAACGATGTTGCAGGTCACATCTTCGTCACGACACCCGAAACTTCCGCGTAATCACGGCGATCCGTCACATATAGACGGGTGGCGGATGCCGCGCTCGACCGGCGTCATGCGTTCGTTCGAACCTGACGGTTCGTTACCAATTCGTTAGAAATGTGCCATTCAGAGTGACAAACCGACCGCTGTCACGTAATCTCTTAGCTGTCCCACAGACCAGATGAAGGTCGAAGGACCCTCGGCAAGACGCCAGAATCACCCGTCTCTTGCTGCGGTACACACCCGCGACGAGCGAAGTGGACGGGGCAACTACCTAGTGTTGTCAAGGCGTCGGAGGATAACTTTGGCTGCATTAGGAATGAGTAGGCTCCGACGTGGGACAAAACCCACATCCGATTCACTGGCACAGGTGGAAACGTCGGTCAATCGTCAGACTGCCACCCACCGGGCCGCACCCAAGCGCTCACGCCGTGGCGGCATCAGCAACATCGTCATCATGACTCTCACCTCTGGCCTCGTCGCCACGATGGCCCTTCCGGCCTACGCGTTCGCTCCCGGCTCACGGGATGCCACGTTCGAGTCGACCGCGTCGAACGAGGCCACCAAGTCCGGCGCCCAAGCCGTTGAAGTGGACGCACAGGCCAACACCGTGACCGTCGCCCGCGAAGGCTTCTCCGCCACGACCCCCGAGGAAATCGCGGCAGCCGCTGCGGCAACCGCGGCTGCTGAGGCTGTTGCGGCTGCTGAGGCCCGTCGCGTCGAGGTCGCCTCGCAGCGCGTGAGCTATGCGAACGCCTACACCGGCCCGTCAGCGGCTGACTACCTCGCCAGCCCGAACCACCCCTCCTTCGATCTGCAGGCCGTGTTCAACAAGGCCGCGGAGTACCAGGGCGTTCCCTATGTCTACGGCGGAGCAACTCCGGCCGGCTTCGACTGCTCCGGCTTGATCAAGTATGTCTACGCCCAGTTCGGCGTCAACCTGCCGCACTCGTCCACCAGCCAGGGCGCCATGGGTACGCGCATCTCCATTGAAGACGCGGTTCCCGGTGACCTCGTCATCATGCCCGGCCACGACGGCTTCTATGCCGGGAACGGCAACATCCTGCACGCGCCGTACACCGGTCAGAACGTGCGCATCCAGCCCATCTGGACCAGTGACTACTACATCGTTCGTATCGGGATCTAAATTCCCACTTGATGTTCCGGTGAATTCGTCGTTTTTGATGGCTGGCCGGTGAACATTGTGTAACACGTATCACAGAAGTGGCGTCTCGCGTTTCGCGTAGGCGCCACTTGTGGGTTAACCTAATGTTCTGTTGTTTACGGGTTAGGGAGAGCCGAATGCACGAGGTACGCACAATCCACACCATGGATGAGCGCGTACATTCTGTGCGTCGTCATAGCTGTCAGACAGTGAGCCACGTCGTGGCCTGATGGGCGTTGTCATTCGTGACAGCGTCCTTTTTTGTTTGATCGCTCGTTTCCTCCTGCTTACGTCAGAAAAGCAGTTCGAATGGCTGGAAGCCGTCCAGTCTCCTTCGAAAGGGAGCGCATGCGAACATTGGTCCTCAACGCGGGGTACGAGCCCCTCGCCGTGGTCACATACAAACGAGCGATGATTCTGGTGATGAACCAGAAGGCCACCATCGTGCAATCCGACCTGGGGCATCCGGTCTTCGCCACCTCTGGCATGTGGGAGCGGCCGAGCGTGATTCTGCTCGTGCGTTACGTGCGCTTGCCGCGGGGGAGGATCGTTCCGGTCAGCCGGCGCGGCGTGCTGCGGCGTGACGACCATCGGTGCTGCTACTGCGGAAAATCGGCCGCCACCATCGATCACGTGCTGCCGCGTTCACGTGGCGGGCGGGACACGTGGGACAACCTGGCGGCGTGTTGCCTCAAATGCAACAACTCAAAAAGCGACCACACGCCAGCGGAAATGGGCTGGAGTCTACGTTTCACGCCCCGGATGCCATCGGGAACCACGTGGGTCGTGCGCGGAGTCGAGCACCCCCTCTCGCAATGGGACGCCTACCTGGCCCCCGCAGCAGCCGCCTAACTGCCCGTCGCCCCACTCTCGACAACGCCCCACTCGTTGGTAGACATCTCGGCGCGCTCGATACACAGCTTGTCGACACCCCGCAACCCGACCTCAGGAACGCCCCGCGCTGTTCTAAATATCGACAGGCTCGATTCAGGCGTGTCGAGACGCCGTCCGGTCGTGGCGGCCTCGAAGCCTGCCGGGAGCGGCTAAACTTGCCAGACCAGCCTCTGTAGCTCAACGGAAGAGCAGTTCCGTCCTAAGGAAACGGTTGGGGGTTCGAATCCCTCCAGGGGCACGATAGATACGGTGAAGGGCCGGTCTGGATTCCTCCAATTTCCGGCCCATCCGACGTTTACCCGACGTGAATTGCGGGAAACCTGAACCCATGCAGTTCCACGGATACTCTAAGACTGCGGTTTTGGTGCCAGACTGTCGAAGTCCGAGCGGACGTCCGGGCCCGTTCCCTCCGGCTTGTCAATGTAAACCTTAACGGTGATTTCCAGTGTTTCGTGGTCTACGTATTTTGACGCCGTGTCCGCCCCGAAAACCTCGGCGACGCGCGTGACTGCAGTCTTTCGCAAGTGGTGCGGCGTCATCCAATCAAGACCGGCGGCAGTCCGAATATGAGTGCTGGTCCGAGTGGTATCCAATGAAGCTGTCACAAGCACTGGATTCTGCCAGCGCCGTGCAGGTCAGCGGACCTCCGCACAATCGTCCGATTTGATCAGGTCACGCAAGGTGCCGTGTCTTGGACGGGACTGGACCGTCTCGACCAGAGGAACGGGCCCTACGCCCTCGTTCGGGAAGTGACGAGGGCGTAGCGCTGGGCCCAGGGGCGTAACGTCTCGACGGCCGCCCCCACGCGGAACACCATGTCGTCGTCGAACGGATGCCCGACGATCTGCACGCCGGTCGGGATCCCGCAGGTGGCCATACCGCTCGGTACAGCGAGCACCGGGTAACGGTTTGCGATATTGAACGGCACCGTCATGTGGCCCTGCCAATAGTGCCGCAGGTGAACACCGCTCGCGGATAGTCCGTCAAGGTATTCGCCGTCGGCCCTCAGCGAGGCGACCGCCGATGTCGGGCAGATCAAGGCATCGAACCCATCCATGCCCCGTGCGAGCTCGCCCTGCATTCGCGATTCGACGCGTAACCCGTCGAGGTATCGGCTGCCCCGCGCGGCCGTGCGAGCGTCGGCCATGAACTGCCGAGTGTATGGAGCGAGCAGGTGTTCGCCGCCGGCGGTTTCGTCCTCCATGGCCGGCCCGAGGATGTGGCCGAAGTGGGTGAAGGCCGTCTGGTGGATTTCCGCGGTCGACCACGGTAGCTCGATCTCCTCGACCAACGCTCCCGCGCTTCGGAGCGCGTCCGCGACGGCGCGTGTGTTGGCCTCCACATCGACGTCGACGACGTAATCGCCGAGCCGCACGCATAGGGCGATGTGCAGCCCGGCCACAGACGGCCACTCGGCGGGCAGCTGCGGCGCGCTCGCCAGCGACGAGTGATCGTCGCGGTGCGGCCCGGCCATCACATTGGCAAGCAGCGCGGTATCGGCCACCGTTCGGGCCATCGGCCCATCGCCCCTGTAGTGGTCGGCCGAGAGAGGGGGTGAACCCGGGACTCGGCCGTAGGGGGCCTTGAAACCGACAGTGCCCGTGAACGCCGCAGGAAGGCGGGTTGAACCGGCGATATCCGAACCAGTCGCCAGTGGAGCGAAACCCGCCGCGAGGGCCGCACCGGATCCGCCCGACGACCCGCCTGGTGACAGCCCGAGGTTCCACGGGTTGCGCGTCACTCCCCAGAGCGGGCTGTGCGTCACGGTCGCGCAGCAGAACTCTGGGGTCGTCGTGCGTTCGTGAATAATTCCCCCAGCCCGACGGATGCGATCGACTACGGGATGATCGGAGTCTGCGATGACCTCCTGCTGCGCGACGAGCCCGTTGCTGAGCACGCGACCCGCCAGTGCGTGCTTCTCCTTCGTGGCTACGGGGATACCCAGGAGAGGCGGCAGCTCCCCGCCGGTGCGAAATTGGCGTTCGGCATCTTTCGCGCCGGCCATGGCCTCGCCGACCAGTCGCTCGGTGAGGGCGTTGACCTGTGGGTTGAGGGCATCCGTTCTCTCCATCACGGCCCGCAGAAGTTCGACAGGCGACAGATCCCCGGAGCGAAACAACGCCCGTGCCGTCGTGGCGTCGAGATAGTGGAGTTCAGTCTCGGCGACCGTGCCGCCGTTCGCGACTGCCGTGCTCCTGACAGCGTTGCTCCTGCCCACGGCTCAGACCTCGGCGTAAACCGGCGTCGACGCGGTTGTTACGAGCGCGCCGTTTACAAGTTGCCGGGCGACTTCAGTGAGCAACCTGAGGCCGGTGACCATGTCGGAATCCGTGCTGAACTCCCGTTCGCAGTGCGACACGCCATCGATGCTCGGGATGAAGAGCATGATCGAAGGAACGATGTTGTTCATGGCCACCGAGTCATGGCCGGCCATGGTCCGGATGCGCCGCGAGGACAGTCCCAAGTTGGCTACCGCAGCTTCAGCCAGTTGGAGTCCGTCCTCGGGGAAGTAGCGGATGGGTCGGATGTCGAAATCGGTCACGTTGATTTGGATATCGTGTTCTTCGGCGAGGGCCGCGATCTTCGTGAGGAGCGTAGTGCGGGCGGCCTGCACGATCTGGGGATCGCCGGAGCGCAAATCTGCGATCAGGCGGACCCGGCGAGGGACGACGATCGGGGAGTTGGGCTCGAGCGTCAGCTGGCCCACGGAGGAGACCAAGGATTCCTCCTCGAACTGCGTGGTCACGTCATTCACCATGAGCACGATCTTGGCGGCGGCGATCAGGGCATCGTGTCGGTCGGCCATGGCCGTCGCTCCGGTATGAGACTGTTCGCCGAGCACTTCGATGTCGAGCTTCTGCGTGTACCAGCTGCGGTCGACCACCCCGATCGCAATCTCTTCACGCTCCAGGATGCGCCCCTGCTCGATGTGGATCTCGGCGTAGCTGACGGTCGCTGGCCGGGGGTCGGTGCCGAGATAGCCGATTTCGGAGAGGGCCGCCCGAGCGGTGATCCCCGCGAGGTCGGTGGTGTCGAGCATCCTGTCCTCGTCAAAGAGCCCGGCGAACACGGAGCTGCCCATGACGCTCGGCGGGAAACGTCCCCCCTCTTCGTTGAACCAGTTGACCACCGCGAGGTTGAAGGGGGGAGCCTGTCCGCTCTCGGTAACCAATTGGTCCACGTTGCGGGCCGCGTGGAGGGCCGCCAGCACCCCGTAGGCACCGTCGAAGCGGCCACCGAGCGGCTGGCTGTCGAGGTGGGAGCCGACGAGAACGTACGGTGCGCCCGGCGTCCAGTCGATCAGTCCGAACATGTTGCCGATTCCGTCCACGTGCAGCGTGTAGCCGGCATCGTGGATCCAGGCGGCGAACCAGTCCCGGGTCAGCGCGTCTTCGGCGGTGGCCGCCTGACGGTCGACGCCGTTTCGTGGGGTGGCGCCGATCGTGGCGACGTGGTGAAAGTCGGTGAGAAAGTCGTTTGCAGGCATAGGCACAGGCTCCTTGGTTGCAGTGAGAGGGTTGGGGGCGCGCTACTTAGCCGACGCGGCCGTGTGTTTCCGGTACCTTCGTGAGGGTCACGAGCAGCAGCACGGTCACAGCGGCTGCCGCCATGTAATAGCCAGGGGCCGCCGGGACCCCTGTACCAGCGACGAGGGCCGTGCCGATCAGGGGTGCCGTTCCGCCGAAGACCGCATAGGCCACGTTGTAGCTCACCGCTGCGCTGGTGAATCTCGTTTTGGTCGTGAAGATCTCGACGAAGAAGGTGTAGCAGCCGCCGCCGTAGATGCACAGCGGGATGACGAACAGTGCCTGCCCGAGGAGGGCGAGTGGCAGGCTGCCGCTGGTCACCAGCATGAAGCAGGGGACAGAGAAGATCGCGATGGCGGCCGAACCGGCGATGAGCATCGGTTTACGGCCGACCTTGTCGCTGAGGCGTCCTCCGAGGGGGAGCAGCACCGCGTACAGGGCCAGAGCCGCAGCATTGGCCAGCAGTGATTGTTCACGGCTGAGGTTGCCGGTGGTCTGTACATAGGACACGAAGTACGCGGACAAGAAGTAGAAGCCCATGGCGGTGAGGCCCATCACGAAGATGACCTGCACCATCCGGAGCTTGTTCTGACGGAATGACTCCCGAACCGGGCTGAATTCCTTCGTCTTGGTGGCCTGGGCATCGGTGAAGGACTTGCTTTCCTCCGTGCGGGTGCGGATCCAGACGCCGAACAGTGCAAGGGGGAGGGCGAGCAGGAAGGGCAGGCGCCAGCCCCAGGCCATGAAGGAGTCATCGGACATGCTCTGGCTGAGAATGAGGATCATGGTGCCGGCGAACACCGAGGGGAGGGCTGTCGCGGCGATCGTGAGGTTGAGCCACAGGCCTCGTCGGTTGACGGGAGCGTGCTCGAAAACGAAGGACGGGGCGCCCACCGATTCGCCGCCTGCCGAGAAGCCTTGCACGAGCCGCAAGATCAGCAGGAGCGCGGGAGCCCAGAGCCCGATCTGATCGAAGGTCGGCAGGAGGCCCATTGCGGCGGTCGCGCCACCGATCGAGAGCAGGGTGATCGCGAGCACCTTGCGGCGACCGATCCTGTCTCCCAAAGAACCGAAGAAGAGCCCGCCGAGCGGACGAATGACGAAGGCGAAGCCGAACGTCGCGAACGTCGCCAAGAGCGCGAAGACGGGATCCGAGTTGGGGAAGAACAGCTGCGAGAAGATGACGGCCGTCAACCCGTACAGGGTGAAGTCGTAGAACTCGATGAACTGCCCGATGCTGCCCCCGAGCAGGACCCGTCGTTGAAGATCGGACGATGCCTTCCGAGGTGGTTCGGTCGTCGTCGGCGTGGTCTGGATATCGGCTGTGACATTGCTCATGGTCATGACTTCCACGTTAGGGACGGCAGAATACGGGCGATCGTCGCTTCGTTTCGGGCCCGTGAATTCGACGAGGCCCGTGTGTCGGGCATATTGCCTGAATCCGACCTCGACGTAACCGGGGCGACACAATTCTGTTGTGTTCGAACACTGATCCTCCTTGATCAATAATCAGCGGGCTCCCAGTCGGCAGCGGTCGTACCGGGGCATCCGAGCCTGATTGTGGTCAAGCTTGCGTCCGGCACCGTGCTTCTGTCCAATTGATTCTCTTCGCCGAACGCATCGATTCTGTTTATGAGCTAGGGCGGTGATGCGCCGTACAAACGCCGGCACGAATTTGTAAAGGCCAGCGCGCGCCGCGTAGGCACGGCATCACTGAGGTGCACGATCATGACCTCGCTCGGAGGGAACTCGTCAATGAGACGCAGCGGGACAACTCGCCCGCCGGAATACGGCACATCGTTGTGCACTCGCTGATTGAGCAGGGCGTAGCCGTGGCCGCGGGCGACAAAAGACCGCACAGTCTCGTAACCCGAAAACCTGTGACGGATGTTGGGGGTCAGGCCTGACAGCGCAAACAGGCTTTCGTAGTATTCCCGGCTGTGTGGAAGATCCAGAAGAATCAGGGGCTCGCCTTCCAAGTCGCGGAGCGCGACCTCGTGGCCGGGGCTGTTCGCGAGCGGGTGGTCGGCCGAAACGATCACGTGCGGCGGCACCCTCTCGAGAACCTGGCTTGAGAATTCACTGCCAAGGCCGTGCCCGTACGTCAGGGCCAGGTCGCATCGTCCGTCCCGAAGCGCGGTATGCAGTGTCGCCAGATCGGCCTCAAGAAACGTCACGTCGACTCCGGGATGTTGGGATTCGAAGGCCCGGAGAAGCACCGGCAGTCGGAAGGATGCCAGCGGCGAGAACACTCCCACCGTCAGTTGCCCGCTCAGGGCCTCGCCTGAGTCCGAGGTGGACTCGAACAGAGCATCAGCGTGGTCCAGAAAGGACTTCACCTCCATCGCAAAAGCACGACCGGTTGAGGTGAGTTTGAGTCCTGTCGACCGGTTGCGGAGAAAGAGTTGGGCGCCGAGAATACGCTCGAGCTCCGCCATTGCGGTCGAGACGGCCGACTGCGTCACCAGGAGGCGAGCTGCCGCTCTGGTCATGCTCTCGAGCTCGGCGACCACAGCGAAGTAGCGGAGTTGGGTGAGGGTGAAGTTTCGCATCAGGTTTCCGGTCTCATCGAAGAAGGCGCAGGTCGTGCAGGAGCAAGGCGACGTGCAGGCTGGTTCGGGACTCGGCGTCGGCCAGGTCGACGCCGAGTTGTTCTTCCAGCCGGGCAAGGCGCGCGTAGAGGGTGGGGCGGCTGACGTATCCGGTGCGGGCGAGGGCGGCCTTGTTGCCTCCAGAATTGAGGAATCGTCGCAGCAGGGCGAGATCCGCGGCGTCGTGGGACCCGAGAATTCCGGCGAGCTCGGATTCCGCAAAAACCTGCGCCCGCGGATCGTCGCGGAACAGCGCGAGCAGGCCGCGCAGGCGCACGTCAGAGGATCTATACAAGGCCTTCCGCTCTCCGGGGAGCGTGGCTGCGGTGCGCGCCACGTGGAGGGCCTCGTCGAGTCCCGCTGCGGCGTCGATGATGTTTCCGCGGCTCGCGCTGACTCCTAGGACCACACGGGCACCGGACAGCTGGGTGTTCAGTGTATGGCAGAAGCGCTCAAGGAGCGCAGCCTCGGCTGCGCCGTCGGGGATGGCCAGGACCACGCCGATGTTGCCCGCTTGTAACGTGGCCACGAGAGCAGAACTCCGGCTGGCCCGCACGGCAAATGCGACGGCCTCAAGAATCACTCGGTCCTCATGGAGCGAAGCGAGCGCATCCGTCACCTCCCCGAGACCATCCTCGACGCAAATCACCACGGGTGCGTAGGTGGAAGCGGCTTTGAGGCCCAGGGCCTGAGCTCTCGCCTCGACATCCTGGAGGCTGATCGCGTGCGGCTGGCGGAGCTCGTGGAGCAGCCCGGCCTGAGCCTGATGGGACAGCTCCCACTGGTCTTTCTCGGCGAGCCGGTTGATAGAGAGTGCTTGGCTGGCTCGCTCGAGAATCATCTTGGCGTCGTCGTCGTCCTTTGTCAGCACGGGGACGATCAGCCGTCCCCAACGCTGCGTACGAGTGCCCACGGGGGTCTGCAACCATGCCTCCGGGCCCGCGCGTTCTGTACGGTCTCGCAGATGCGTGGAACGTGAGCGACCCTCCCAATCGAGCAGGAGCTCAGGGGCCGATCGGCCTTGCGCAGAGTGGGCGACCACCAGATGAGCGAGGTCTTCAAGTACCACGGGGGCATCGATCAGCTCGGCCGCCCGTCGAACGATGTCGGCGGCCCCCGCGCTTTCGAGGCTCAGCGTCGTGAAGGTTTCGTGTACGCCCCTAGCTCGTTCGAGCTTGTCCAGCTGGTCGGCCACTATCATCCGGTGCACCGTTTCGGTGATCTCCACGAATCGAACACGCCTGGCCACCGTGATGACGGGCATCGTGACAGCGCCGGCGGCGACCCTCAGGTCTGTCGCCTGCTGCTCAAGGGCGTTGGTCAGCTCGACGAGCAGAGCCACTGCGCCGGCGCGCTCGAGGTGGGACAGGTAGGCCGTAATGGCGCCGACTCCGTGGCCAATGGCCAGGCCGGTGCCGAGCACCATTTCCCCGCCGCGCAGCAAGCCCGTCATATTTCGGGTTTCGCTCACGTGTACCCAGCGAACCTCATGCTGTAAACGGTCGAGCCCGCTCAGCACCACGGGCTCTGCCGTCTGCACGATGGCCAAATCGAGGATGGTTCGAATACTGGGGAGCATTTACAGAGTGTAATCCATACCGCCAGATTCATTACACACTGCGCCTGACGGGCGCCCTTCCGGGAGGCAGACTCGGGATAAGCCCGAACGACGGGGCAGCTGCTTTTCGAGGAGACCACGATGAAGACCATCCCGCACTGGATCAATGGAACGTATGCGCCGATCGGCGAACGAACCGCCGACGTGACCAACCCGGCAACCGGCGTTGTCACCGGTGCGGTTTCCCTGGCGTCCGTTGACGAAAGCAACGCGGCCGTCGCGGCCGCTGCGGCCGCCTTTCCGGCCTGGCGAGACACATCACTGGCACGGCGCACCCAGATCCTCTTCGCCTTTCGGGAGCTACTGAACGCTCGCCGACCCGAACTGGCCGCGATTGTGACCGCTGAGCACGGCAAGGTGCTCGACGACGCCCTGGGTGAAATCACCCGCGGCCAGGAGGTCGTCGAATTCGCCTGCGGCATGCCTCACCTGCTGAAAGGCGCGTACACCGAGAACGCCTCGACCAACGTGGACGTGCATTCCAAGCGCCAGTCACTCGGCCCCGTAGCCATCATCAGCCCATTCAATTTTCCAGCCATGGTTCCCATGTGGTTCTTCCCCATCGCCATCGCGGCTGGCAACACCGTCGTCGTAAAACCGAGCGAAAAGGACCCATCGGCGCTGAACTGGGTGGCCGAGCTGTGGAAAGAGGCAGGGCTGCCCGACGGAGTCTTCAACGTTCTGCACGGAGACAAGGTTGCCGTGGATGCCCTGCTGACGCATCCCGATATCAAAGCCGTTTCCTTTGTAGGATCGACACCGATTGCGCAATACGTCTACCGCACGGGAACAGCGCACGGGAAACGCGTGCAGGCCCTCGGCGGAGCGAAGAACCACATGGTCGTGCTGCCTGACGCCGACCTCGACCTTGCAGCGGACGCGGCAGTGAACGCTGGCTTCGGCTCCGCCGGTGAACGTTGCATGGCCATTTCGGCTCTCGTCGCAGTGGGGGACATCGCCGATGGTCTCGTTGAGCGGATCGCCAGTCGAACGAGCACTCTCAGAGTCGGAGATGGCGTTCGCGGCTGTGACATGGGACCGCTCGTGACCGCGGCACACCGTGACAAGGTCGCTGGATACATCGACGCTGGCGAAGCGGCGGGCGCGACCATCGTGGTCGACGGACGCGGCGTTACGGCTGACGCCGACGCGAACGGCTTCTTCTTGGGCCCGACGCTGTTCGACCACGTCACGCCGGACATGAGCATCTACACCGACGAGATATTCGGTCCTGTTCTGGCTGTCATCCGTGTGGACACTTACGACGAGGCGCTCACCCTCATCAACTCCAACGAGTTCGGCAATGGCACCGCCATCTTCACGAACGACGGCGGTGCGGCGCGACGCTTCGAAAACGAGGTTGAGGTGGGCATGGTCGGCATCAACGTGCCGGTTCCGGTGCCGATGGCGTACTACTCTTTCGGCGGCTGGAAGAACTCCCTCTTTGGAGACAGCCATGCCCACGGCATGGAGGGAGTCAACTTCTACACTCGCGGCAAGGTCGTGACCAGTCGCTGGCAGGAACCCAGCCATGGTGGCATCAATCTCGGCTTCCCGCAGAACTCCTGATTCCGGAAAGAGGAAATTTCCATGACGAACACCATCGACAGCCCGGTTCGGTTCGACGAGGAGGCACGTGCCACCGCGCGGCGAGCCTACGAACTGGATCGGAAGCACGTCTTCCACTCCTGGTCAGCGCAGACGCTGATCGACCCGATGACCATCTCCGCCGCGTCGGGGTCATGGGTCTGGGACGGGGAGGGGAACAAGCTTCTCGACTTCTCGTCCCAGCTCGTGAACACCAACATCGGCCACCAGCACCCCCGGGTCGTTCAGGCGATTCAGGAGCAGGCCGGACGGCTCTGCACGATCGCGCCGCAGTACGTGAACGATGCCCGCTCGGAGGCGGCTCGTCTGATCGCCGAGGTCACTCCCGGGGACCTCGACCAGATCTTCTTCACCAATGCCGGGGCGGAGGCCAATGAGTACGCGGTTCGGATGGCCCGGCTTCACACCGGCCGGCACAAGGTCCTCACCGCATTTCGGTCCTACCACGGAGGGTCCACGCTCGCCGTCAACC
Organism: Cryobacterium psychrophilum; assembly: GCF_004365915.1. NCBI lineage: Bacteria > Bacillati > Actinomycetota > Actinomycetes > Micrococcales > Microbacteriaceae > Cryobacterium > Cryobacterium psychrophilum. Next base: position 1,216,141 of record NZ_SODI01000001.1, on the reverse strand, counting down.
TCACGGGTGACCCGCGGCGGTGGCCTAACGACCGCAGCGATTCCGGAGCGGTGCACTTCTTCGCACCCTTCCTGTACCGCACGACCTTCCACTCGACCACCGAGAAGGAGGAATCCGATCGGGCGCTCGAACACCTCGAGCAGATGATCTGTTTCGAAGGCCCGGCAAGCATCGCGGCGATTGTGCTCGAGTCGATCCCCGGCACCGCAGGCATCATGATGCCACCGCCCGGATACCTGGTGGGCGTGCGCGAACTGGCGACCAAATACGGAATCGTCTTCATCGCCGATGAGGTAATGAGCGGGTTCGGCCGTAGTGGAAAATGGTTCGCCATCGAGCACTCGGTTGTGGTCCCCGACCTGATTACCTTCGCCAAAGGAGTCAACTCCGGCTACGTGCCGCTCGGGGGAGTGGCTATATCGCCGCACATTGCCGCGACATTCGCGACGAAGGCCTTTCCCGGTGGGCTGACGTACTCCGGGCATCCGCTTGCGAGCGCGGCCGTCGTCTCCACGATAACTACCATGCGCGACGAGGGCATCGTGGAGAACGCGGCAACGATCGGCGAGACAGTCATCGGACCGGCGCTGCGAGATTTCTCGCAGCGGCACGCCTCCGTCGGTGAGGTGCGCGGCACCGGTGTGTTCTGGGCCATTGAGCTGGTGACCGACCGGGCGACTCGGGAACCCCTCGCGCCGTACGGCAGCTCGAGCCCCGTCATGAATGAATTGATCGCAGCCTGCAAACAGCGAGGTCTGCTGCCGTTCGCGAATTTCAACCGCATTCACGTGGTCCCGCCGTGCAACATCACCAGGGCGGATGCCCAACTCGGGCTCGACATCATCGACGAGGTGCTCGACATCGCCGATGCCCGCATTGCGGTAGGTAATCCCACCTGATCCGACCCGAGGGCGGAAAGCTGGTGCAGGATGCCGCACAGCAAGCGATGTCGTGTTCGGAACGGTGCCTGTGGCTGCCTCTGCGCTCCCGCTGCGTCGCTCCCTCTTCGCCCGGATACTGGCCCGGGCCCCTGATTAAATTCTTGTTTGCTGTTGCCGGAACGTGGACCGCCACACCACTGTGCCGCCCGATGACCGCCGGGACCTCACCGCCTCCGCAGCCGTGTGTACCGCGGCACGCGATGCCCTCCATGTTCAGAGAGCGGGACAGCCGACGCTGTGGGTGCTCGCAGCGCAGCATTTCGGTACGACCCGTTCGGGCAGTCAATTGACTCCGCCACAGACAAGATCGGTACCGCCGTTGCCGACGATGCCCTGCCGGAGAATATTCCCGGCGCCGACGCCGACCTCGGGTGGGTAGGAAGAGCGGGCAAACTCACTGAGCACGCAAGTAGTATCGCCACGATCGAGATGGGTGCTACGCAGTATGTTCCAGCTCTTGGTCGCTTCCTCTCAGTGGACCCGGTCGAGGACGGCGTGACAAGCAACTACGACTATCCTTTAGACCCGATCAACAAATTGGACCTGAGTGGAGAACGCCAAGACTGTGGCTCGGAGGCCTGCAACGCAGTCTTTAATGCCACCCCTCGGAAATCGAACGGGCAGCTAATATCCTCACCGAGTCGAGGCAACACCTCGACAAGAATCAGTCCCAAAACTGGTCCGGGCATTGTCAATCTGGTCGTAGTTCTGCAAGTGACTTCCGTCTTCATGGGAGCGTTTTTTGTCCGCTACAGTGCTTTGCGCGTGGCATTCGCGTCGGGGGCGAACATGGACGCGATTCGCGATTCGCGATTCGCGATTCGCGATTCGCGATGATCGGCATGTCGCTCATTTATCTCCTTGGCTCTGGAGTTCATCCTTTGATGTGGGTTGCAACCGCACTAATGGTTCTTGCGACCATTCTTCTGTGGACAAGTCATCGCGTGATTACGCGAGAGCGGTTGGACGCGCTCTGAAATAGCCCTCCTGGTAAGCGATCAAGCACTGGGGTGCGAAAGGTGTCGTAGATATCGGCCCTGCCGCGCAGCGACGCGTTCAAAACCTGAACTACCGCCATTTCGCACTCATCCAGCGTGGTGCCGGCTGGGAGTATCGTACTCAGATCACCGAATAGGTATGCCCCTCGAGTAGGTCGCGGAGAAGGATGTCGTTGAGTTCGGCAAGGCCCCCGCTCGGGCTTTGACCGTGGCCCTCATTGGTGGCGGGGCGCTGAGTGAACTGGTTCGGCGGCGACGAACTCCATAGTATTGCCCGACTTCGGGGATGATGTTGTGTCAGGTGAGGCAACCGTCCGGTCGCGAGTAAACTCCCAGCGAAGTTTCTAAATTTCCATAACCCCTAACTCTTTCGTACGCGAATCAGCACATGAGATATCATCATTTCAGGTCGCTGCTTCCCAACGTTTACCCGACATTAACGTCGGAACGTCGAAGGTCATGCAGGGGCAACTAAGGTAGCCATCGTCCATGCATCCCGGTGAGGGTGCAGAGATTGACTGGTATCTGGGACTTTGTAGGCTGTAGTTTCCCCTCTCCGGCCTAAGGAAAAGGTTGGGGGTTCGAATCCCTCCAGGGGCACCACTGTATTTCCCAGCAACGTCCTGCTGGGGCACGATCCCACAGCAGCGCTGAGGAGTCCGTCGCACCCGTAGAGAATGCCCACGTCTACGCGTGGATCACCGGAGGGCACCAGCCGAGATGCGGTGCCCTTCGTGCATTCCCTGGAACGTACGATCCAGGACTCGGCTGGGCTCCGGTGCTTCAAGATGCGAAGTGCAGCAGGGCTCTGAGGCAAAGATGTCGAAGCCGGTCAAGCGGGAACCGGCCTGAACGCTATGAGTTGCTGCCTTCATGACGTCAGTACGGTTGTTCGTCTCCCATGGCCGATGCGCCCTTGTGGTTGTCGAGTCGACCGAACGTGCTGTCGAGCATGCTGGCCAACTTGTGAAGGGCTCCCGTGACGGCCGCGGTTGGGGTCGAGGCGTTGTCGGTTACCACCAGGGGATTTCCGCCGGCAGGGCGGGCCTCAAGCGTGCACGTGATGTCATCAGGTGTCGTTTTGCCGGCGCTCTCATCCCTGAGGTGAACTTCAATCCGAGTCAAACGGGGCGTGAACCGTGCCAGTAGCGTGTTCACCGAAGCTTCGACCTCGCGAACCATATCGTCCGTGCCTTCGATGTTGCTATCGGTGTTTACCAGGATCTGCATCGTTGCTCCTTTGTCGTAGGTCCTTGGCTCCACGGCCCTCATGGGCTGTGGATTCAGGGCCGTTCACGTTCCGCTCGCGTGCTGACAGGCCGACATGTTCTTGTTTTCCACCCAAGCGAATCGTGTCATGCCAGTATGGCCCGAATAGAGAGGGCACCGTCGGTCCGCGGATGCGGGGGTTGACGTCGTGTCGTCGAGAGTTGTTCCGTTGGAGTGCGCCGAAATGTTCGGTGAACCCGATCAGCGCTCCCGTTCGTTCCCGTCAAAGCCAGAACTGGTCATTCGGGATTCAAAGCCCCGGAACGAGTCGCGTTTTGGGGAGCAGGAACAGGCTTCCGGGGGTCTCTAATCGTGGTCTCGTTGCCGGTTCCTCGTGGCTTGCCGATGTCTCTCAGCCGAGGAGGGGGGCATCGCGCCAGCCCGTGTTCCACCGGATGGCGCGCAGGCCCGCCCTTGTCGCGTGGGTGTCGGCGTGGCCATTCTGCCGCCGGCATTCCACGAGGTCGTCCGCGGGGGTGATGTGTGGGTCGCGGCACGAGTCGCAATAACTTGTGTAGTCGGTTTCACGGAGCAGGTCGTCGTCGGTCATGAGTGCAATGTTTCTCACTCGACCCAGCGTGCTGCCCCCGCCGATAATCTGGCGAGCAGTGGATCGAACGTGTTCGGTTGCGATGAGGCTCTTCGTGCTCGTAGCTGGGCTACGGGCTTTGTGTCACTCCGCTCGAGTGTTCGGGAGACCCGGGTACCGGAGCGGCTGTTTGATTGACTATCAACGCTACGTGAGTCACGCTCATTTCTCGCTCTATGGCATCGAATTGTTATTCCGGCCGTGTGGACGTCCTTCCGGAGCGGCGGGGGAGGAACCCGCCGCGGCGCATGTGAGCGCGGACCGTGGACGCTCCAATTCTCGTCAAGCGGCGGTGGGCGGTCCCACTGTTCTTGCAGGGCGCGAACTCTCGCCGTCGTAGTCGCTACCTGAGCCTCGTCGGGGCGGCGCTCGGCGCCAGCCCGATGAACTCGCGGGCGGAGTCGAGCAGGAACGGGATGCCCGCCTCGAGCGACGGGCCGAAGTGAACGTCGTCGGGGCGCTCACCCTTCAACCAGCGAGCGTAAATCGCCTCGCAGAAGATCGAGGCCTTCCACAACGCCAGGGTCTGATACCACGGCAGTGCCTCGGTATCGAGCATCATCCGCTCGCGGTACCGGGTGATGAGCTGGTCCCGGCTGAGGTATCCGGCTTCTCGGGTGACGGGCGTGAGCTCCATCAGCGTGGGCAGGCTCCCCGGCTCGGCGTAGGTTGCCGTGAGGTAGCCGAGGTCGGCGAGCGGATCGCCCACTGTGGCCATTTCCCAGTCGAGCACCGCTGTGACCCGCGGCGGGGCATCCGCTGCGAACATGAGATTACCGGTGCGAAAATCCCCATGGATGACGGCGGCCGACTGGCTCTCGGGAATATTCTGTTGCAGCCAGCTGCCGATGCGCGCGACATCGGGCAGGTTCCTCGTGGCGTTGACGTCCCACAGCGCCCCGAAGCGCTCGACCTGCCGCTGCACGTACCCGTCGGGCCGACCGAAGGCGGCCAGCGGGCTTGAATTAACGTCGATCTGGTGCAGCTGCACGAGCGTGTCGACGACCGCGGCACTGGTGGCGGCGCGCTGCCCGGGGGCAATCAGAGCGGGTGGAATCCGGTCGGTGATGATGGTGCCCGGTATGAACGACATGACATAGAACGGAACACCGAGAATCGACTCGTCCGGGCAGACGGCGAGAATCTCGGGCACCGGGAAACCCTGCGCGGCCACGAGCTGCTGGATTCGGGCTTCCCGCACCATGTCGTGCGTTGATTTGGGCAGCGGTGGGCGGGGGCCGCGCCGCAGGACGAAGACATCACGGCCGCGATGGATGCGATAGGTCACGTTGGACTGCCCGTCGCCGATGCGACACCAGGAGATGGGCCCGCTGCCGAGGCCGTGGGAATCCAAGAACTCAGTGACCGCATCCACAATCAGCAGCGGCGGTGAGGACAGCGCGGCCGCGGCCTCGCGGGTGGCCACAACCTCGACGCCATCCGGGGCGCGCTGCATGGCAGGCATTACAGCCCTCGCCCCACGACTGCGGCATCACGGTCGAATTCGAACTCGGCATCCACGTCGGCCAGGTAGGGAGCGCCGGCAGCGACCTCTCGGGCACGATGCGCCGACGCGCGACGGGAAATGGCCCATTTGTGGGTCTCGTTGGAACCGTCGTAGATGCGAAACGGCCGCACTTCGTTGAGATACCCGGCGAGCGGCAGTGCGTCAGACACGCCGTCGCCGCCGCAGATCTGGATGGCCCGGTCGATCACCCGGTAGATCGCCTCGGAGCAGTGCACCTTGGCCACAGACGACAGTGCGGACCCCGCTTTGGGATCCGACGCGAGCAGCGTGCCGGTCGTCTCGATGATGGCATCGGAGGTTTCAATGTCGATGACGCACTGCGCGATCAGTTCCTGGGCGAGTCCCAGGTCTTTCAGCGGCGACCCGAAGATCTCGCGGCGTTCGGCTCGATCGAGGGCGATATCGAGCGACCGTCTGGCCAGACCCAACCACCGCATGCAGTGCGTGAGCCGCGCGGGACCGAGGCGCACCTGGGCGTATCGGAAACCGAGGCCCACCTCTCCCAGCACAGCGTCGTCGGCCACAACGCAGTCGTCGAAGTGCACATGCGGATGCCCGCCGCTGATCGCGCGGTCTGTGGTGTGGATCATTCTTCCGAGCCGCACACCGGGGTTGGTCATGTCGACGAGGAACATGGTGGCGCCGGCGGGGGAGTCGCCGTGGCCCTGGGTACGTGCCATGACGATGCAGAAGGCGGCATCCTCTGCGCCGCTCGTGAAGCGCTTATGGCCGGTGATCGACCAGCCGCCGTCAATCTTCGTCGCACGGGTCTGGAGTGCAGCCGGATCAGAGCCCGCACCCGGGTGCGGCTCCGTCATGGCGAAACATGACCGGGACGTTCCGGCCGCCAGAGGAAGCAGATAGCGCTGTTTCTGGGCCTCCGAGGCGATGAGGCCCAGCATGTGCATGTTTCCTTCATCGGGTGCCATGCAGTTGAGAATTGACGCTCCAATGGGCGAATAGCCGCACTCCTGAAAGATCGGGGACCAATACTCGAGGGGCAGGCCCTGGCCGCCGTATTCACGGGGCACGTGGGGGGCGAACACGCCCGCCGCTTTGGCCGCGGCCTGCAACTGATCGCGGGTCACGTCGTTGAGGCGCTCGCCGGAACGGGGTTCGGCCGGTATCACGACGTCGCGGATAAAAGCGCGCGTGCGCATCCGCAGGTCTTCATACTCTGCGGGGAGGGTGTGGTGCGGCATATGATCTGTCCTTTTTTGCGCCCGGAGGGAACTGGCGCGGCGGGTAGTCGATGGAGCGGGTGAGAGGACGCGTGGGTGGGCGCGGAGCGTGCCGAAATGTCAGGCAGTGCCGCCGACGCTCAGCAGCCCGCCGTCGAGGGTGAGGGTCTGGCCGGTGATCCAAGACGCATCCGTGGAGGCCAGAAAGGCCACGGCGCCGGCGATGTCTTCGGGGGTGCCGAGCCGTTTCAACGGGTACTGCGCGGCAACTTCGTCTTCTCTGCCCTCATAGAGGGCCTGGGCGAACTGTGTTTTGACCACTGCGGGTGCCACCGCGTTGACCCGGATGCTGGGTCCGAGCTCCCCGGCGAGGGTGCGAGTGAGGTGCGAGATGGCGGCCTTGCTGATTCCGTAGAACCCGATTCCCGGGCTGGGGGTCTGCCCGCTCACCGAGGACAGGTTGATGACGGAGCCGCCGCCACGGGAAAAATTAAGGCCCTCGTGGCGGTAGGCGTCCTGGATCCAGGCGAGGGTGGCGAACAGGTTGACCTCCATGATCTTGCGTCCGGCATCCGCGTCCATGTCCATGAGGGGGCCGTAGACCGGATTGATTCCGGCGTTGTTGACGAGGATGTCGAGGGGGCCGAATTCTCCGGCGACGGTGTCGAACACCTCGCGGCGGTGATCGCCGTCATCTGCTTTGCCCGCGATGGCGATCACGGACCCTTCGGGAAAGGTCGCCGCGGCATCCGCTAGCGGTATGGCATGGCGCGCCGTGATCGCCACCCGGGCGCCTTCGGCGACGAGCCGCCGGGCGATGGCCAGGCCGATACCGCGGCTGGCCCCGGTGACGATGGCGACCGTGCCGCGGAGCCGATGCGCCTGCACCGCGGACTCGTCTGTGCTGTTCTCGGTCATGACGTCGATGATGGTCACGCCTTCCCTCCCCGCCTCATCGCGGGGAACTGTTGCCCGAGCTATACTACCGAGCGAGCGCTCGGTAGGGTTAGTCTGTAGCCACTGCACGCGCCGTGTCAAGCGTGACCGTAGGGTGAGTGAAACTGAGATCGAGGAGCAGCCATGGAACATCGCTCAAGGGCGATCGAGAACAGTGTGGTGGTGCCGTGGCGACAGTACGAGTCCTCGGCCCTGCCGCCGCTCCTGCAGGTGGCGCTGGACTGTTTCGTCGAGCACGGCTATCACGGCACGACCATCCGCACCGTGGCGCAGCGAACCGGGCTTTCCGTGCCCGGCCTCTATCACCACTATCCGTCGAAGCAGGCCCTGCTGGTCTCCATCGCGCAGTTTGCGATGGAGGATCTGCTGCGCCGGAGTCACGCGGCCCTGACCGAGGCGGGCACCTCCGCCGAGGAGAGGTTGCACCTGTTGGTGGAGTGCCTGGTGCTCTTTCATGCGCACCGCAGCGAGGTGGCCTTCATCGCCGCGAGTGAAATCAGAAGCCTGGAAGAGGACGCCCGGGCGGCGCACATCGCGTCGCGGGACGAGCAGCAGCGCATGGTGGATGACATCATTTACCGCGGAACCGCCGAGGGGCTTTTTACCACCGAGTATCCGCGAGAAACCAGCCGGGCCATCGTCACCATGTGTACGGGGGTCGCCCAGTGGTATCGCCGCGACGGCGCACTGAGTCCTGAGGAACTCGCGCACCGCTACGTGGCGATCGCGCGAGCCGCGCTCGGGCAATCAAACCGGTAAGAACTCGCCCCGAACGTGGCCGCTGAGGCGTGAGGCGGCCAACGACATTCACACAGGTGTGGGGCCGGGGTTCGGGGCGACGGTTAGAGCACGCTTCGCACAAGCCGTTCGAACGCGGTGACGTGATGCAGGGCCAGTTTTTCGGCTTCATCGGCCCTCCCCGCGACGATGTGGCGCAACAGTTCGACGTGTTCCATCACGTGGTCGCTGACCGGGGGGAGTCGGTCGAGAACCAGGCACCAGATTCGTGTGGCGAGGTTGTCGTATCGCACGAGCGTGTCCTCAAGGTGCCGGCTGCCGGCTGCTCGATAGATGCTGCGGTGAACCTGAATGTCGTAGCGCATGACGTCACGCTGGCTGGGGTCGCCGGGTTGCAGGCTTTCCAACGTGGATGCCAGCGATTCGAGTTCCGCTCGGGTGCCGGCGTTGGACAGCCGTGCCGCCCGGCCCGCTGCGAGCGGTTCGAGCCGTGCGCGAATCTCGGATATCTCGGCAAGGTCGGTGATGTCGACGGTTGCGGCAAAGGTGCCGCGGCGAGGGTAGACGTTCACCAAGTGATCCACTTCCAGGCGTTTCAATGCCTCCCGGACGGGTGTGCGACCCACGCCAAGCTCCTTGCCCATCTGATCATCGTTGATCGGAGACCCGGGAGCGATAGCGAGCACAATCAGGCGGTCCCGGAGCTCGTTGTATGCGTACTCTGCGAGGGATTCGGACCTCTGCGTCGATGAAGACTGCGTCGTGGACGTCATTCTCGGCCCCGAATCACGGGTGTGTTGACTCTGCGCTCATACGCACATACTATTCGTGAAACGGCTGATATACCAGTTGGATGACAGACGGACCTGAGGAGCCAGCGTTGACTCACATAGCCACTGAGAGAGGCCTGGCAGGCCAGGGCCTGATCGCGAATGATCTCACTCGGCAACTCGCCGAACCTGAGATGCTGTCATGAGCATCTCAACTCCGGAAATGCCGCGCACTCCGGGGGCGGACCTCCCGGAACACCCCGACTTCCTCTGGGAAAACCCCATCGCCAAACGCAACTATGACGTGGTCATCGTGGGTGGGGGAGGCCACGGTCTCGCGACGGCGCACTACCTGGTCAAGAACCACGGGATCACAAACGTCGCCGTAATCGAACGCGGCTGGCTGGCCGGCGGCAACATGGCCCGAAATACCACCCTCATCCGTTCGAACTATCTCTGGGACGAAAGCACGGCGATCTACGAGCACTCCCTCAAACTGTGGGAGGGTCTCGAGGAAGACCTCGATTACCCGATTCTGTTCAGCCAGCGCGGTGTGCTGAATCTCGCGCACTCGCTCCAGGACGTTCGCGACTCGCGGCGACGCGTCGAGGCCAACAAACTCAATGGGGTCGATGCCGAGTGGGTCGACGCCGACGGGGTGAAGGAACTCTGCCCCATCGTCAACACGTCATCGGACATTCGTTACCCGGTGCTCGGAGCGACGTATCAGGCCCGCGCGGGCATCGCCAAGCATGACTACGTCGGGTGGGGCTTTGCCCGTCGAGTCAGCCAGGCAGGCGTGCACCTTATCCAGGACACACAGGTGACGGGATTCCTGACCGACGGAGACCGTGTGGTCGGTGTGCGCACGAACAAGGGCGACATCGGGGCGGGAAGCGTCGCCCTCACCGCGGCCGGGCACACGTCGACACTGACCGAGACGTTGGGCATCCGGGTGCCGATCCAGAGCCACCCACTCCAGGCGCTCGTGTCGGAGCTGCTCGAACCGGTCCACCCCACGATCGTCATGTCCAACGCTGTCCACGTCTATGTCTCCCAGGCACACAAAGGCGAGCTGGTAATGGGCGCGGGCGTCGATACCTACAACGGCTTCGGCCAGCGGGGGTCCTTCCACATCATCGAGAGGCAGATGGCCGCGGCCGTCGAGTTGTTTCCGATCTTTGCTCGGGCTCACCTGCTGCGCAGCTGGGGCGGCATCGTTGATGTCACTCCAGACGCGTCACCCATCGTCGGGCTCACGCCGTATGAGAATCTCTACCTCAACTGCGGGTGGGGAACGGGCGGCTTTAAGGCCACGCCAGGCCTCGGACACGTGCTGGCACACACCATCGCCACCGGTACGCCGCACGAACTGATCGCCCCGTTCAATCTTGATCGCTTCGTCAACGGCCGGCTCGTGGACGAGCACGGCGCCGCAGCAGTGGCCCACTAGACATACTGAAGGAATCCGATGCAACTCATTGAATGCCCACGGTGCGGGCCCCGCGAAGAGATCGACTTCACATACGGCGGCCAGGCCCATATCGCGTATCCGGAAAAGCCCGCAGAACTCAGCGATGAGGCGTGGGCGCATTACATCTTCTTCCGGGATAACCCGCAAGGCCCGTTCGCTGAGCGATGGGTGCACTCCGCCGGATGCCGTCGGTGGTTCAACGCGCTCAGGGACACCGGAACATACAAGTTCCTGGCCGTCTACGAACTGAATGAGAAAGCGCCGGTGATTCCGTGACCCAGCCCTTCCGCACCGTGGCCGGAGGCCGCGTTGATCGCTCACAGCCCGTAACGTTCCGCTACAACGGAACGGAACTGCAGGGATACGTTGGTGACACCCTGGCCTCCGCGCTTCTGGCCAACGGCGTGCATACCGTCACCAGCAGCATCAAGTTTGGGCGCGCCCGCGGAATCGCAGCCGCCGGAGCAGAAGATCCCAGTGGGATCGTGCAGGTTGATGAACCCTTCCCCGATCCGATGCAGCTTGCCACCACGATTGAGCTGGCGCCAGGCCTCGTAGCCCACGGCGTTCCGGGGCAGGGCAAACTGGCCGACACCAAAGACCCGGCGCGGTACGACGCCGTCCATCTACATGTGGACGTACTGGTCGTTGGCTCGGGCCCTGCGGGACTCGTGGCGGCAGTCACCGCGGCCAGGGCCAACCTGCGGGTTGCCATCGTCGACGAGCAACCAGAGGCGGGAGGCAGCCTGCTCAGCACGCTGCAAGAAATCGACGGGCTCCCGGCCCCGGACTGGATCAGCGGCATCGTCGACGAGATCAGTGAGAACCCTCGAGTGACACACCTGCAACGGACGACAATCTTCGGCGTCTACGACGATGGTCTCGCCCTCGCCGTGCAACGGCGAACCGACCACCTCGGCACCGCTTCGCCCGCCGACGCTCTTCGCCAGCGGGTGTGGCGGATCCGTGCCCGACAGACCATCGTGGCCGCCGGCGCGCATGAGCGTCCCGTCGTCTTCGCGGACAACGACCGGCCGGGGATCATCCTGGCCAATTCAGCGCGTACGTATCTCAATCGGTACGCCGTTCGAATTGGCAATGCGGTTGCCGTCTTCACCACGAATGACAGCGCGTACACCGCCGCGTTTGAACTTCACGACGCGGGTGTCGCGATCACGGGGATCATCGACTCCCGGCCGCTTGTCGGGACGGAATGGCTCGACGCGGCCGCCGACCGGGGCATCGCCGTCCATCCGGGCAGCGTGGTGACGGGAACGGACGGCCCTGATCGCCTCACCCGCATTTCCCACGCCACCTGCGACGCCGACGTTGTGGGGCCATCCGCTTCGTTCGAGGCCGACTCGCTGCTGGTGAGCGGCGGTTGGAACCCGGCCGTGCACCTGTACAGCCAGGCTGGTGGCACGTTGGCCTATGACGACCGTCTGGGAGCCTTCGTTCCGGATGCCCGGATTGACGGCATAGCCGTGGCCGGATCGGCGGCAGGCGTCTTTTCGCTCAACGAGGTCCTGTCTCACGGCCGCGAAGTCGCCATCGCGACCCTGCACAAGCTCGGTGGCAGGGAAGGCGACCCCCTCACGCCATCCGCAGACAAGGATGCCGACTCGAACCCGGGGATGGTGCTCTGGTACGTCCCCACCGGCGATCCGCCCACCCTCCACACGCACTTCGTTGACCTCCAACGAGACGCCACAGTCGCCGACATCGCACGTGCCGTTGGCGCCGGCCTTCGTTCTGTCGAGCACGTCAAGCGGTACACCACAATCGGTACCGCACACGACCAGGGCAAGACGTCGGGAATCATCTCCTCGGGGATCACCGCTGAACTCTCGGGCGTCGGCATTTCCGATCTGGGAACGACAAAATTCCGGCCTCCCTACACGCCCGTCGCCTTCGCGACCCTGGCGGGACGAAACCGTGGCGACCTCTTCGACCCCGTGCGGGTCACAAGCGTCCACGACTGGCATGTTGAGAACGGCGCGCTGTTCGAGGACGTCGGGCAGTGGAAAAGGCCCTGGTATTACCCGCAGCCCGGCGAAGACATCCATGCCGCCGTTCATCGGGAGTGCGCTGCCGTGCGAACCGGCGTGGGCATGCTGGATGGTACGACGCTGGGCAAGATCGACGTCCAGGGAAAAGACGCCGGTGAATTCCTCGACCTCATGTACACGAACCTCATGAGCACGCTGAAGGTCGGGTCAATCCGCTACGGCGTGATGTGCGGGGTTGACGGGATGGTGCTCGATGACGGCACGGTCCTGCGCATCGACGAGGAGAGATTCCTCATCTTCACCACCACGGGCGGGGCGGCGAAAATCCTTGACTGGCTGGAAGAGTGGTTACAAACGGAGTGGCCGCATTTCCGGGTGTGGCTGGCGTCGGTCACGGAGCACTGGTCGACCTTCCCTGTGGTCGGACCGAAATCGCGGGCCCTGATTGGGGAGCTATTCCCCGACGTGGACGTCTCCAACGAGGCGTTCCCGTTCATGACCTGGCGCGATACGGAACTGGACGGCGTTCCCGTTCGACTCTCTCGCGTGAGCTTCTCGGGAGAACTCGCGTACGAAGTCAATGTTGTGAGCTGGTTCGGCCTTGACTTGTGGAAGCGTATCCATGCCGCGGGGCAACGGTACGGAATCACCACCTACGGCACCGAGACCATGCACGTGTTACGCGCCGAAAAGGGTTATCCGATCATCGGGCAGGACACTGACGGCACAGTGACCCCTCAAGACCTCGGTATGTCCTGGGTTGTGTCCAAGAAGAAACTCGATTTCGTGGGCAAGCGGTCATTCGCGCGCTCCGCCAACAACGAGGCCACCCGGCGACAGCTGGTCGGAGTCCTTCCGATCGACCACACCACGCTCCTCCCCGAGGGCACACAACTCGTCTCCGTCGACTCTCTCGCTGAGACGCCGGTCCCGATGCACGGATTTGTCACGTCCAGTTACCGCAGCGCGGCCCTCGAGCGAACCTTTGCCCTCGCCCTGATCAAGGGAGGGCACTCCCGGCTGGGCGAATCACTCAACGCCGTCGTCGACGGCCGGCTCGTTCCCGTCATCCTCACCAGCCACGTACTGTTCGACCCCGAAGGAGCTCGTCGTGACGGATAGCACGCTCGTCAGATCGCTGCAGGCTTGCGGCGCCCTTGACCGATATCGGGACGCCTTCACGTCGATCGCATCGGCGCTCGTTGGCGTTGAGGTGCTCCCTCTTGCCCGTCACTACAACGTTCGCGTCGCCGCCGACGCGGTGGGAGGAACGCTGCTGGTTGCGCTTCTCGGATCCGCACTGCCGACGATGGCGTCAACCTGGATTGAGACCAGCGTTGGAACGGTCATCTGGCTCGGCCCCGACGAATGGCTTGTCGTCGAGGGAATCGGTCAGGTAGGCCTCGAGGGACGGCTGCGGAACGCCGTCATCGAAAATGACGGAGCCGTAGTGGAGCAATCCGGACAACGAGTCTCGTTCCTCGTCACCGGGGATGCTGCGGGGCTCCTGACCAAGGGAACATCCATCGACCTGCACCCCGCGGCATTCCCCGCGGGGACTGCGGTTCAGAGCTTCCTGGGCCAAACCATCGTCGTGTTGCTCGCACGGAATGACAGCGCCACGGAGATTGAAATTCTCGTCCGCAGTTCATTTGCCCGGTACCTCGCCGATTGGCTCCTGGATGCGGCGAGCGATCCGCTCGCGACGCCGTGACACGCCGGAAGGGGAGCTGAGCGGCGTGAGCATCAGCGTCGACTCTCGAGTTGAAACGCGCGACAACCTCACGCTGGTCCTTGGCGGTACACGTCCTATCCACTTCTCGGTCGACAAGGACGTTTAGCGAGTCTCCTCGGGGTGGAATGCCATTCTGTGCCGAAATGGCTCGCGACCCCTTGACACTAGGTCTTCCAGGCGCGATCCTGTTGCGTAATAAGAATCTTGTTGTTCTAACTGCGAATGTGGGGATTCGATATGTGGATATGTCCTCTGGCCAACATCGCCCCCGGGGAGGCGATTCGATTCGATGCGATATCACCGCCACTGGCAATCTTCCATACCGAGGACGGCGAGGTATTTGCTCTCGACGACACGTGCAGCCACCAGGATGCTTCCTTGGCCGACGGGTGGGTGGATGGCTGCGAGGTGGAGTGCCCGTTGCACGCCTCCCGGTTCGACCTACGCACCGGCAGGGTCGATGCGCCCCCCGCGAAGCGGGGCGTGCGCACCCACGCCGTCACGATCATAGACGGCGACATCCACGTGGTGATGAGCGTGGCAGCGCCCAACCTGCCTCCCGGAATTACCTACTAGGTTCAGAAACGGCGCGCTGTGAAATCAGTGACCATCGTGGGAGCGGGACTCGCCGGACACGCCAGCGCGAAGGCACTGCGCCTCCAGGGATTCGACGGCAGAGTGACGATCATCGGCGACGAAATACACCGCCCATACGACCGGCCGCCGTTGTCCAAGGATTTCCTCGCGGGCGCGGCGCAGGCTGACGAACTCACCCTTGAGGCCGAGGGTGAAGACTTGCAGGCTGAATGGTTGCTGGGGGCTCGAGCGGCGTCCCTGGACCCGGGGGACCGCCAGATCACATTGACAGACGGCGGCATCGTCCGCTCTGACGTAGTCATCATCGCGTCCGGATCATTCGCCAGGTGTCTTCCCGGGGTTCCAGCCGGAGTTCACACACTTCGAACTCTGGATGACGCCATCGCGCTCAGGGCTGAGCTGGTCTCCGGCGCGCTCCTGGTGGTCGTCGGCTCAGGGTTCATCGGCCTCGAAGTGGCATCTACGGCCCGGTCTCTCGGCCTTGAGGTGACCGTGCTTGGCTCATCAGGCAATCCACTCTCCCGCTCCTTGGGCGTCGAGGTCGGCACCGCCGTACAGCGGCTGCACGAAGCAAACGGAATCGTTGTCAGGAACAACACTGTCGTCGAGGCTGTACTCGGCTCGGAGCGAGTTATTGGAGTTCGTCTATCCACCGGGGAGATGATCCCCGCGGATGTCGTGGTCATGGGCATCGGTTCTCTGCCCGCAATTGAATGGCTCTCGAATTCCGGACTCGACATTCGAGGTGGTCTCATGTGTGACGAGGTCGGCGCGACCGCAGCGGACGGAGTTATCGGCGTCGGTGATTGTTCAGCGTGGTTCGACCCGGTTCGTGGTCGTCACCATCGAGTCGAACACTGGTCCGACTCCCGGGAACGCCCTGCAACCGCAGTCGCGGCCCTCCTCTCCGGCCGCCCGCCCGCTCGCGGTGTCCGTCCCAGCTACCTGTGGTCTGACCAGTGCGGGGCAAAGATTCAATTCGCTGGCCGCGTGATGGGCGATGAAACAATCGCGATCGAAGCTGGCGACATTGATAGCGGCGATCTCTTGATGGTCTATCGGCAAGCGGAACGGCCGGTCGCGGTGGTCGGAATCAACCAACCGCGGCTGGTCGCCCAATGGCGCAAACGACTGGCCTCTCTCGAAACAGGGTAGGGATCCAGCCCGCCAGCATCCGTACGGCCCGCAGCACCCTCCCCATCCGACGAGACACCAGTAGGAGTATGAACCCATGATCATCGAGCAACTCGACAAGCCGGTGGCCGGCTCGCTCATGCAGACGCTGCCCGGCTCTGCTTATACCGATGCGAACGTCTTCGCCCTGGAGCAAGAGAAAATTTTCGAACGGATGTGGTTCTGCGCTGTCCGCGGCAGCGACGTCGCTGCGCCCGGAGCATTCAAGACCGTGCAGGTTGGCCGTGAGTCGATCATTGTCAGCCGTAATCGCAAGGGTGAGCCCCGTGCCTTCTTCAACGTCTGTCGCCACCGGGGGATGCAGGTGTGTTCGGGCGAGGACAGCGACGGCCAGCGGAACTTCCGTTGCGGCTACCACGCCTGGACCTACGACCTCGACGGAAAACTCATCGCGGCTCCAAATCTGACCAGGATGCCGGACCTCGACCGCCAGGACTACGGGTTAAAAAGGGTTCACGTGCGGGAATGGCTCGGTTACCTCTGGGTGTGCGTCGCCGATGAGGCGCCGTCGTTCGAAGAGACGGTGCTCGGGGAAGTCGTCGACCGGCTCGGTGAAGTTTCGAATCTCGATCGCTATGCGGTGGACACCCTCGTGGTCGGTAAGAGAATCGTCTATAACGTCAAAGCAAACTGGAAACTCATCATCGAGAACTTCATGGAGTGCTACCACTGCGCCACGATTCATCCGGAGCTCACCGAGGTTCTGCCGGAGTTCGCCGACGGTCTCGCGGCCCAGCTGTTCGTCAACCACGGCGCCGCGTTCGGTGAGGACATCAAGGGTTTCACGGTGGATGGTTCCGCCGGCGTCGATCTCCTTCCCGGCGTGAACCCGGACCAGGACCGCAAGTACTACGCGATCACGGTGAAACCGCAGATCTTTATCAATATGGTTCCCGACCACATCATCTTCCACCGAATGTTCCCCATCTCCGAAGACCTCACCATCGTGGAGTGTGACTGGCTCTACTTGCCGAGCGTGGTCGAGAACGGCGCTGACCTCACCAACTCAGTCGAGCTCTTCGATCGGGTCAACCGTCAGGACTTTGACGTCTGCGAGCGTACGCAGCCGTCCATGTCCTCCCGGATGTACACCGGCGGCGGCGTGCTGGTGCCGGCCGAGCACCACATCACGGAGTTCCATGCGTGGCACGGCGCGATGTTGGCCTCGTGACCGGGGGCCGCGCGTCTAACCCAGATGCCCCATCAGGTCGCTAATCCTGGCGGCGGCGGCGATGACCTCGCCGGCCTGCCCGAGAAGGAGTTCCCGCGGCAGGCGAAAACCCGGACCGGACACCGACAGCGCAGCGATCACGTGCCCTCCCGGCCCGCGAATCGGGGCCGCGATCGCGTTGAGACCTTCCTCGAGCTCGCCAAGGGTGATCGCGAAACCTTCCGCGCGGGCAAGCGCGAGTTGCTGGGCCAGCGTCACTCGGTCAGTCGTGGTCTCGGGCGTGTAACGGGCGAGAGTCGCTCCGAGCAGTGCATCGGCCGCCTGCGCCGGGAGCCAGGCCAGGAGAATCTTGCCGGAGCTGGTGGCGTGCAGCGGCGTTGGGTGTCCCACCCAGTTGTCGACTGTGATCGTGCTGGGACCCTCGGCCTGGTAGACGTTGACGGCGCTGTCACCCTGCGTGATCGCGATGTTGACGGTTTCACCGAGGAGCGACGCGAGCGCGCGGCTGGTTTCGGCACCCTGTATCCTCACTTCGAGGTTCGCTCGCACGGCGCCAGCCAGCCGCAGGAGGTTCGGTCCGAGCCGGTAGTGTCCGCTGGAACCGGCGACCTCGACCATGCCCCGCGACCGCAGTACGGCGAGCAGGCGCGAGATCGTCGAGCGATGCACCCCTACCTCGGTCGCCACATCGGAGACGCTTGCTTCGCCCTTCCTGGCAATGATTTCCAGAACCGTCACCGCACGGTCGACGGACTGGGGCCCGCTGTTCTCACCGCTCGTAGTGCTCATGCTGCAATCTAACCGCATACGCCAGCACACCACATGCCACTTGAGAGAGCCGAACCCTGATAACGGAGACCGGGCTCAGCGGAATACGACGGTACGACTGCCGTTGGGGAAAACGCGGCGCTCGCTGTGCCACTGCACGGCGCGGGAGAGCACCTGCGTCTCAACGTCGCGTCCCGCGGCGACCAGGTCCTCCGGGCCGAAACCGTGGTCGACGCGAACCACATCCTGTTCGATGATGGGGCCTTCATCGAGATCGTCGTTGACGTAATGCGCGGTCGCGCCGATCAATTTCACACCGCGTTCGTGCGCCTGATGGTAGGGCTTGGCGCCCTTGAAGCTGGGGAGGAACGAGTGATGGATGTTTATGGCCCGTCCCGAGAGCTCGTGACTGGTCTCCGGCGACAGGATCTGCATGTACCGAGCGAGCACGACGAGGTCGATCTCATGGAGGTCGATCAGGTTGAGCAGAGTGGCTTCCATCTCCGCCTTTGTCTCCGGAGTGACGGGGAGGTGCCGGTACTCGACGTCGTAGGAGGCCGCGAGCGAAGCGAAATCCGGGTGGTTTGAGACGATGACGGGAATTTCGATGTTGAGGGTGCCCAGTCGATAGCGATACAGCAAATCGTTGAGGCAGTGGCCGAAGCGGCTGACCATGATGAGAGTACGCGTAGGGGTGGCGCTGTCGACCAGGTTGAAGGCCATGCCGCGACGATCCGCGACCTCGGTGAAGGCGGCTGAGAGCTCGTCAACGGGGGGAACGCTGCCGGTGAAGTCGAACTGCACGCGCATGAAGAACTGGCCAGTGCGTCGGTCGTCGAGTTGTTGGCTGCTGATTATGTTCGCGTGGTGCCGAACGAGGAACCCGGCGACCTCGTGGACGAGGCCAGGGCCGTCCTGGCAGGAGAGAGTCAGGATGTACTCTCGGCCCGGTTTGCGATTCGGCGACATGATGTTCCTCACTCTTCAATCACGGCGGAATGAGATGCATGTTACGCAACCTGTAGCAGAAAGCGCAACAAAAAACACGGGCGAGAGGAGCCGAAGGCGCAACAGCGCTATTATCCGGCCATGCCTTCCTTTGAGCCCAATAACGTTTTCGCTGCATCCGACCGCCACGGGATGCACGCAGAGTCGGAGGTTGTGGGGAATGGACTGGTGCAGTCCGTCGACCGGGCCCTCACCATCCTCGAACTGCTGGCGGTGGGTGGGGAGCTCGGGGTGACCGAGATGGCGAAGACTCTCGACGTGCACAAGTCCACCGTGTCGCGCCTCGTGGCGACCCTGGAGGAGCACGGACTGGTGGAGCAGATCTCTGACCGCGGCCAGTACCGGCTCGCTCTGGGTATCGTGCGCCTGGCCGGTGCCGCACGGGGACGTCTTGACATCGTGACCGAATGCCGCCAGATCAGCAGGGGGCTGGCCGCCCGGACTGGCGAAACCGTGAACGTGGCGATTCTGACCGACCTGGAAACTCTCTATCTCGACCAGGTCTCCAGCCCCTCTGCCGTGCAAATCCAAAACTGGCTGGGCAAGCGCAACCCTGTTTACGCGACCGCGAATGGCCGGGTGCTCCTGGCGTGGCTGCCGCCGACGGAAATCGATCAGGTCATCGACCGGCTCGTCGAATCCAACGGTGCCTTCGAGCGGCACACCGAGCAGACGGTCACTGATCCGGGGGTGCTGCGAGGCATCCTGGCATCCGTGCGAGACCGGGGCTACGATGTCGCCGTCGACGAGCTTGAGCTCGGTTTGACGGCGATCGCAGCGCCGATCCGCGGCGACGCTGGAACGGTGATCGCGTCGCTGTCCGTGTCCGGGCCGAGTTTCCGGCTCAACCCCGATCGCCTCGCTGAGGCGATCCCTGCGCTGCTCGCTGCCGCAGCCGAGGTCTCGACCCGTATGGGCCACCACGCCTTCATGTCCACGGACTGATCCGCTCGAGCATGAGCGTAGACGACGTCCTCAGCGCCAGCAGACTTTCACATGTTGTGGGCGGGGAGGGGGAGGAACTGAAGTGATTCTGTTTCGGTTGGGTGCAAATCGTCGGAATCGCTTGACGCGGAGCCCCCAACGTCGGAACATGTTGCAAGAGAAGCGCAGCGCTGCGCAATACGCAACCAGCAGACGGTGCTTTTTTGCGGCAAGACGCGATCGAGCGTCGTGCCGCCCACTCGGAAGAGGAGGGATGGCCGTGAGAAATACGACGACCAGCGTGCATGACGCAGCACGAGTGCGTGAAAGTCTCTACGTCGGTGTCGTCGACAGGGACTCGATCTTGCGCGAAATTGCCGGCATGAGCCTCTGATGTCCGTAAGCGGGTCCGTTGTGGCAGTGGGCCCCGTGCCTTTGGTCGGGGGAGAAGGGCCTGCGCCCCCAAAACGTTGCGAAACGATCAATTCATGTACATCAATTCGTGCGATTTGAAATGGGAGCGTCGATGATCCAGCCGACTGTCGTAATTATTGGGGGCGGTGTTGTGGGAGCCTCTCTTGCGGACGAAATCACCGCAAAGGGTTGGACCAACGTCACGGTCGTGGACGCCGGACGTCTTCCCGATGCCGGGGGGTCCAGTTCGCACGCTCCCGGGGTTGTTTTCCAAACCAATGGTTCTCAGGTCATGACTGAGCTGGCAAAGTACACCGTCGACAAGCTCAGCTCCCTCAGCTGGCGCGACGAGCCATGCTTCCTGTCCGTCGGCGGCCTCGAAATCGCCACAACTCCGGAACGAGCGGAGGAACTCAAGCGTCGCTTTGGCTACTCGCAGTCCTGGGGGGTCGCCGGGGCTCGCCTACTGGACCCCGCTGAGACGGTGGCGACGTGGGACCTGCTCGATCCCGAACACATCTACGGGGGCCTCTATGTGCCCAGCGACGGCATTGCCAAATCGGTCAGGGCAATCGCCGCTCAATTGGACCGAGCGGTCTCCCGTGGCGCACGGATCCTCGACGGGCATGAGGTAATCGGAATCACCACGACGGGCGGGAAGGTGACCGGCGTCGACACCGACCTCGGCCATCTCGACGCAGACATCGTGGTTTGCTGCGCGGGAATCTGGGGTCCGAAGATCGCCGCCATGGTCGGTCAGGCGCTCGCGCTCACGCCTCTGGCACACCAGCTCGCCTGGACGGCGCCAATCCCGGCCCTTGCAGGTCATCGCGCCGAGGCCACCCGGCCGGTGCTGCGACACCAGGATGCCGATCTCTACTACCGCGAGAATGGAAACGGCATCGGCATCGGCTCGTATCGCCATCGCCCGATGCCTACCAGGGTCGAGGACTTCGGCCGCTGGGGCGCGGAGATCATGCCGTCCGTTCAGCCGTTCACCCCGGAGGACTTCGAGTTCGCCGTGGCGGAGAGCGCCCGCATTCTTCCGGCCACCGCCGGTGCACGACTCAGCGAGGCGATCAACGGTGTCTTCTCGTTCACCGTCGACAACATGCCACTTCTTGGTCCGCATGCGAGCGTGGACGGTTTCTGGTTTGCTGAAGCGGTCTGGGTAACCCACTCCGCTGGCGTCGGCCGAGCGATGGCCGAGTGGATCGTCGATGGGTATTCGTCGACTTTCGACCTGCACGCGTGCGACGTCAACCGGTTCGAGAAATACCAGCTTGGTCCTCAGTTCGTCGAGGCGACGAACCTGCAGAACTTCGTTGAGGTCTACGACATCATGCATCCGCTTCAGCCGCGCGAGCATTCGCGTCCGCTGCGCACCTCCCCGTTCTATCCGCGACAGCAGGAACTCGGCGGGATGTTCCTCGAGGCGGGCGGCTGGGAGAGGCCGCATTGGTACAGCGCCAACGATGCGCTTGTCACGAGCGATCGAAACACCGGATGGAACATTCCCCAGCCGGACGAGTGGGCGTCGCAGTATTGGTCTCCCACGATCGCGGCCGAAGCCGCTATCACCAGGACGGATGTTGCGCTCTACGACATGACGGCACTCAAACGCCTTGAGGTCAGCGGTCACGGTGCCACCGACTTTCTCCAGGGGATCGTCACCGGAAATGTGGGCCGGTCGGTGGGGTCCGTGACCTATTGCCTCATGCTGGGAGAGAACGGCACCATCCGCTCCGACGTGACGGTGGCCAGGCTCGGCGAGGAACTCTATCAGGTCGGTGCGAACGGCGTTATCGACCTGAACTGGCTCCGGCGGCAACTACCAGAGGGGTCAGCCGTCCAGGTGCGTGACACCACGGCAGGAACCTGCTGCATCGGTATCTGGGGACCGAGGGCGCGCGCGGTCGTGCAGTCGCTGACCGACGAGGATTTCTCGCACGAGGGTTTTGGATATTTCAAGGCCAAGACCGCTTACCTGGGCCTGATCGAGGTGACTGCGATGCGCCTGTCCTATGTGGGTGAACTGGGCTGGGAACTGTATTGCACTGCGGATGTTGGTCTCGCTCTCTGGGACACGCTCATGGCGGCCGGCCAGGAGCACGGAATCATCGCGGCAGGTCGGGGCGCGTTCAACTCGTTGAGGCTGGAGAAGGGCTACCGCTCGTTTGGCTCTGACATGAACAACGACCACACGCCGGCAGAGGCCGGGGTCGAATTCGCCGTGAGAATGGCCAAACCACATTTCCTCGGCCGCGAGGCGCTCTCGACATCAACGCCGCCGAGCAAGAAACTCAGCCTGCTCATCATCGATGAACCGAACGGGATTGTTCTCGGTTCTGAGCCGGTCTACGCCCACGGCGAAGCGGTGGGCTACGTCACTTCGGCCGCCTACGCCTACACGCTGGGTACCCCGTTGGCGTACGCGTGGCTTCCCATCGAACTCTGTGAACCCGGGACCAGCGTGCAAATCGGTTACTTCAATCGGCTAATCCCCGCTACCGTTCGGGCGGAACCGGCGTTCGACCCGAAGGGAGAACGAATTCGGTGCTAAATCTCCACCACAACAGGAGCGCATGGCACGGAAGATCGGTGCTGTAGCGGATGCGAGTGCCATCCGACACGTGTGAATTCTCACTGGCCTTCCTGGAGTGCGTCCGCGATCACTTGCACCAGGTGCCGGGAGTCTCGGCCGGCCAGGTCGGACACCTGTGTTCGGCAAGAGAACCCGTCGGCCAGGATGTGCCGCGCGGGCTCGGCCTCGATCTTGCCGAGGATGCCTTGCCGCGCGATCGCTACCGAAATGTCGTAGTGGCCCTTTTCCATTCCAAAGTTGCCAGCCAGCCCACAACATCCGCCTGATATCTGCACGTCACAGCCCATGGCATTCATGATCTTGAGGTCGGCGTCGTACCCCATGACGGCGTGCTGGTGGCAGTGCGGCTGAGCCAGGATCAGCTCCGTGCTGGCGGGAGGCTTCCACGCGATGGACCCCAAAAACTCCGCTACCGTCTTCACACTTGCGGACACGCGCTGGGCTGCCAGGTCTCCCGGCAGCAGCTCGAGTAGGTCGGAGCGGAGAACTGCCGTGCATGAAGGTTCGAGGCCGATAATCGTGCGCCCGCTATCCACGTGTGGTGCGAGGATGGCGACGGTCTTCTGTAACGTGGCCCGGGCAGCCGTGAGCTGGCCGGTAGTGATGAGCGTGAGGCCACAGCACGCCCCCGGTCCCGCAACCTGAACGTCGCAGCCGGCCGAGGTCAAAACCTGCACGGCTGCGACAGCGACCTCGGGGGTCATGCTGTCGGTGAAGGAATCCACCCAGAGCAGCACGCGGTGTGTTCCCGTCGCGGGGACTGGCACAGGCTTCTGCATCATGCGGAATGGGACCCGCGCGAAGGTGGGCAGGGAACGCCGCGGATCGGCACTGGCGAGCCACAGGAGGCTGCGTCGAAGGATTGCGACGGAACCGACCACGTTCAGCAGCGGGCCCAGCGACCCCACGAGTCGAAGCCAGGTGGGCAGTCGGCCCAGCGTGTAATGGCTGATGGGGCGAATGCGCCCGCGATAGGTCTGGAAGAGAGCCTCAGACTTGTACATGGCCATGTCGATGCCCGTCGGGCAGTCGTTCGCGCAGGCTTTGCAGCTCAGGCACAGATCGAGGGCGTCGTGCACCTCGGGGGAGCTCCACGACGTATCCACGACCCCACCATTAAGCATTTCCTGCAACACTCGGGCACGGCCGCGCGTCGAATCCTTCTCGTCGGCGGAGGCGAGGTACGACGGGCACATGAAACCACCCTGCTCGCGCAGATCAGCACGGCACTTGCCTACGCCCACGCACCGGTGCAGAGCATTGGTGATGTTGCCGCTGTCGTGCGTGAAGGCGAAACCGTCCGTGGCCAGGAGGTTGAGCGCCTGCGGCCGCCGCAGCGACGCGTCGATCGGATCGGGGTCGACGATGACGCCCGGGTTGAACAGGTTCTGAGGGTCGAGGAGGGTCTTGAACCCGGCGAACGCAGCTATTGCTCGCGGCGAATACATGATCGGCAGTAGTTCGCCTCGAGCCCGGCCATCACCGTGCTCTCCCGAGAGTGATCCGCCGTAGGACGCGACGAGGTGGGCGGCGGCCGTGAGAAAACGCTTCATTGTGTCGGCGCTGTACTCGAGCGGAAAATCGATTCGGACGTGCACGCATCCGTCACCAAAGTGCCCATAGGCCAGGCCCGAGAGTCCTTCACCCTGCATCAGGGACTGGAAATCACGCAGGTAGGCGCCGAGGTGCTGCGGCGGCACGGCCGCGTCCTCCCACCCGGGCCAGGCCTGATTTCCGGACGCTGTGCGACCTGCCAGGCCGGCGCCGTCGGCTCGAATCTGCCACAATCGTCGCGCGTCGGGACCGGCCGGCAGCACCAGCGAATCGAGAGCGCCAGCGTCGGCGACGAGGGCATGCGCCGCGCTCACGGCCAGCTCGGCTGTGTCACCTCCTACCTCGACCATGAGCCAGCCGTTGCCGTTCGGCAGGGACGGCATCGATGTGCTTCCCCGCACTGACCGGACCACTTTCACGAGTTGGGCGTCGATGCCTTCCAGGGCCAAGGGTCGGTGAGGCAAGAGTGCCGGCACCGCATCAGCTGCCGACGGCATGTCGGCGTACCCCAGGATAACGAGGACGGGCGCCGGCGCGAGTACGACGAGATTCACTTCAGCCTCAAGGATGACGCCGCAGGTGCCCTCGGTGCCTGTGAGTGCAGCAACCAGGTTGCGGCCGTTCTCGGGCAGGAGGTGCTCGAGGCTGTACCCGGAAATTTGCCGACCGAACCGGCCCAGTTCCGTGCGTAACAGCTCAAGATTGGCCTGGATAAAGGCTTCCAGCCCGGGAATGGCAGCGACCGACCCGCTACCCGCGCTCAGCTCAAGCGCTGTTCCCGTCCCGGTGAGCCAGCGCAGCCGAACCACGTTGTCGGCCGTGCGGCCGTAGGCCAGGCCGTGCGGTCCGCAGGCATTGTTGCCAATCATTCCGCCGACAGTGCAGCGAGTGGATGTTGACGGGTCCGGTCCGAAGCGCAGCCCGTGAACGGCCGCTGCTTTCTGCAGATCGCTCAGCACCACCCCCGGTTGCACAATCGCTGTGCGATTCGCCGCGTCGATACTGACGATCTTGTTCATGAACCGGCTGAAGTCAAGAATCATGCCCGGACCCACCGCGTTGCCGGCGCAGGAGGTTCCGCCGCCACGCACGGTCACCGCCAGTAGATGGCGGCGGGCAACGGTGACGGCGGCCAGCACATCTGCCTCATCCCGGGGCATGACGACAACCTGGGGGACCACCCGGTAGTTCGAAGCGTCAGCGGAGTATTCCGCGCGTCGCCGAGTGCTGCTGTCAACGATTCCCCGCACCGCTGCGCTCAGCTCACGAACGACGGCGTCGATATTGACTGTCGGATCGATGCTCATCTGTATGAAGTGTCCTTTCTCATTCGGCCTGTATCCCGTGTCTTGCACCAGGTTTCGGGCCGCGTCGTGAAGATCTCGCTTGTGGACGAGCGCAGAACCTCCTCTTTGCAGGGGGAGGCGGAATAGATCCACGCCGGCCTACTTCCCCGTTATAACGCGTGCCAGGTGGGTGATCTCTATGATTCTCACCGTGGGCGGCATGCGAGTGCCGCCCCTACCGATTCCTTGCGCGGTGTTGTCGATTACGAGCACCCCGTTCAGGCCCGTCTTGACGTTATTGACCGTGACTATTCTTTCCGGTCCCCCTCATCCATCACGTTGAACAGACCGGGCATTGTGACTCCTTCGTCGTGGAGGGTGGTGTGGGAGGTCTAGAGAAACTTGACGCCCTGTGCAAGCGGAAGCATTCCCGAGTAGTTGATGGTGTTGGTGGCCTGGCGCATGTAGTTCTTCCAGGAGTCCGACCCAGACTCGCGCCCGCCGCCGGTTTCCTTCTCGCCACCGAACGCACCGCCGATTTCAGCGCCGGAGGTGCCGATGTTGACATTGGCAATTCCGCAGTCCGAACCGCTCGCCGATAGGAATCGTTCGGCTTCGATCTGGTCGTTTGTGAATATCGCCGACGACAGCCCCTGTGGCACCCCGTTTTGCAGGGTGAGAGCCTCATTCAGGTCGCGGTAGGTCATCACGTACAACAGCGGGGCGAACGTTTCGTCAGCCACGACCGGTGTGTGGCCAGGCATGCGTACCACCGCAGGCTGCACGTAATAGGCTCCAGGCGCCTCGGCTGCCAGCACTCTGTCACCGCCACACAGCACCGTTCCCCCTTGCGCGCGCGCCGCCGTGAGCGTAGCCTGCATGGCGTCGAAGCTGCCCTGGTTTATGAGCGGTCCCACGAGGTTCTCACTCTGCAGGGGGCTACCGATGCGGAGAGTGCCGTAGGCCGCGACGAGTTTGTCGGTCAGTTCGGTGACGATGGACTCATGCACGATCAGGCGGCGCATCGAAGTGCAACGCTGCCCGGCGGTGCCCACGGCCGCGAACACGATGCCAGTGAGCGCGAGGTCCAGGTCGGCCGAGGGCGCAACGATAGCCGCGTTGTTGCCCCCGAGCTCCAGCAGCGCCCGGCCGAAGCGTGCGGCGACCCGAGGGGCGACTTCGCGTCCCATACGTACCGAGCCTGTGGCCGAGATCAGCGCGACTCGCGGATCGTCTACGAGACGTTCCCCGCCGACGCGGTCAGTGATGGCGAGTTTGTGCAGATTTGCCGGCGCGCCGACGTCTTTCACGGCCTGGCCCAGTAGCGCGTCGACGGCGAGGGCCGACAGCACCGTCGTCTCGGAGGGCTTCCAGATGACCGTATCGCCACAGATCAGAGCGAGGGCGGTGTTCCAGGAGTAGACGGCCACCGGAAAATTGAATGCCGAGATGATACCCACCACACCGAGTGGGTGCCAGGTCTCCATCAGCCGGTGGCCTGGGCGCTCAGACGGCATGGTCTTGCCGTACAACTGCCGAGACTGTCCGACGGCGAAGTCACAGATGTCAATCATTTCCTGCACCTCGCCGAGGGCTTCCGAGGTGATCTTGCCGGCCTCGGCGGTGATGATATTCGCCAGGTCGTCTTTGTGCTCGGTCAGCAGCTCGCCCCACCTCTTGACCAGGCCTCCACGAACCGGGGCTGGTACGTCTCGCCAGCTGGTAAAAGCCTCGGCCGCCTCGCCGATCATCCTGTCGATGTCGTCGAACGAACTCGATGCGACCATGGTGAGCACCGTGCCTGTGAGCGGGGATCGTGCCTCCTGCTCGCCCTGCAGACTGTCGATATCGACACCGCAGGCTTCGAGGGACGTGCGCACCAGAGATGCGACCTGGGCGGCCTCGGGCATGGACTGGGTCAAAAGATTTGTCATGAGAATTGGCTCCTGTTCTGAATGCTGCTGTTGTTTAGTACGTGACGTCCACGCCGAGGCGCTGGGCGAGTGCGGTAACGGATGCGTCCTGCTGGCGCTGGTAGAGATCGGTCGGGTCGAGCACGGTCGCACCGACGATTAGCGACATGCGATCGATGTCGTAGTCGGTTCCGGTCTGTCCTTCGTCCTTGGAACCCTTTTCGGTGAGGTTGGACTGAAAGATTCCCGCCGCCGACCGGGGGAGAAAATCCTCATAGACGATGGGTTCCGGTGTGACTATTCCGGCCGCGATGAGCGACTGCAGCGTCACGGCACACACAACGGGGTCCGCTGACAGCGCCTCCTCGTTTATGGTGAAGGTGAAAAAAGCCAGGCCCTGTTCTGCCAAATCCTGCTCCGTGTGGGGCAGGTGCCGCTCCCACACGGTTCTCGCAAGATCGACTCGAGTTTCATGAGGATGGTCCGCAAGCAGCCGGTCGGTCTCTGCCACCATGTCGTCGTAGAGAACCCGGCCGGCCGCAGTGAGGGCGATCCCACGGGCCTCAACCTCACCGAACCGAACCCGCAGCTCCCCGTCGTGCACCGTGCCATCGGAGTGACGGAACACCCGGTTCTCACCCAAGGCACGAAACGAGGTTTGGCGTAGCAGCACATCCGGTCCCGGCCAGCGGGGTGGGCCCTGAATCTCGTCGATCATGGTGATACCACGCGATTGCATGCGCTCATAGAGGCCGTCGATATCCAGCACGCGCGGGGTGAGGTGATTGATGTGGGTCGTCGTGACGCCACCAATATCGGCGGCCACGGCGGAGACGGCTTCGAGCCTTCGATACCACTCGAGATCGACGGGTTCGTCCGAGAGCTCGAAAACAGCTGTGGCGAGGGTCAGGAGCCGCTCCGCATCCGCTTCACCCAGAGATTTCTCGGCCGCTGCGCGGTCGGCGAGAGTGAGTAACTCCTCGCCAAACAGCTTGCGCGCGCCGATGAAGGCAGCCAGCTCCTCCTGCAACGTCGGAGTGAAAAAGCGAGGATCTTCAGCCGCGAGCATCGATGTGAATACGCGAAAGGGATTGCGGGCCAGCTCCTCGGGGTCAACGGGGCGGAAGGCCGTGGAGACCACGGGGACCGCACTCGATGAGGCATCACGCAGGTCGTAGAAGCCCACGGGGTACATGCCGAAGGCGGCAAAGACACGGGCGACCTGCGCCATTTCCCGCGGTGAGCCTACTCGTATGGCCCCGTGCCGTTCGGCGGTGACCCTGGAGATGCTGCCGAACCGTTCTGCGCTGGCTCCGTGCCGCTCAAAGAAGTCACGGTTGACCTCGGTGGACACGCCGACGAGAGTGTTGTAGGCCGGCACCTCGGCGCCGTACATCACCGACAGTCGTCGGGCGAATTCTGCCCTCAGTTCCCACGATTCCAGATATTTCATGCTGTCCCTTCGCTGCGTCGCGACAAATGGAAAGTTCGGTCGTTTAGATGATGTGTACTTCATGCAGCAGCTGATTCGCATTGCGAAACCGGTCTGCAGAGAACACGCCCGCATCCATGAAAGGTTCCTGCCCCAGATAGAGGTCCCGCATGAGCTCTCCAACAGCGGGCCCCTGCAAAAACCCGTGCCCCGAGAAACCAGTCGCGTAGAAGAACCCGGAGACGCGGTCGGAACCCCCAATAAGCGCGTTGTGATCTGGCGTGTTCTCGTAGAGGCCAGCCCACCCAAATTCGAGGTCGGGGTTTTCCAGACTCGGCGCACACACACGGGCCGCCGCATTGAACTCGGGCAGCCAGCCGTAGGAGAACTCTCGGCTGAAGCCCGGGGACTGATTGGTGTTGGAGATGCCGAGGAGCATGCCGTTGTAGTAATTGTGAAAGTAGAGCGTCGTGGAGAGGTCCAGGGTGAAGGGCACCGCCGGAAAAGGGCTGGCGTGCTGGCGAGTCATACCGATTTGCCGCCGTACCGGAGTCACGGGCAGTGGCACGCCGACCATATCCCCCACCCGACGAGACCACGCGCCTGCACAGCAGATGACGGAGCCTGCGCGAATGACGCCACGGTTCGTGGTGACGGAATCGATTTGACCGTTGGCCGTTCCGACGTCCATGACCTCCGTGCGATTCAGGATGGTGACGCCCAGGCGCCGGGCTGCTGCGGCATAGGCGTCGACGACCCTGCCGGGCTCGGCGAAGCCATCATTCGGCGAATAGGAGGCTCCGATCAGGCAGTCCTGCTGCACAAATGGGTTGATCTCGGTGGCTTCGCGCGGAGAGATCATGCGACTGGTGCTGCCGAGTTCGTTTTGAATGGAGGTGCTGCGTTCGCAGTCGGAGACCTCGGCGCCGCTGCGACAGAGGAATAGGTAGCCCACCTTGCGCAGCCCGATGTCGGTCGAGAACTCGGCCGCGAAACGCTCATAGGCCCGCAGGCTTCTCTGCCCGAGGAGGATGTTCGCCGGATCTGAAAAAGTGGCGCGGACCCCGCCCAGGGGCTTGGCCGAGGACCCGGAACCGAGTTCGGCCTGCTCGACGAGAACGATATTGCGAACCCCGGCCTGGGCCAGGTGAAAGGCAATACTCGTTCCCATGATGCCGCCGCCGATGATGACGACCTCTGCTGCTGCCGGCTGGCACGCCCCGTGTGCGAGCTCCAGCGAAATGACCTGGCTCGTCATCTGCACTCCTTCGTCAGGTCAGGCAATTCAAGGCCTGACGATCGGTAACGTGTTATATACAACCAGATTCGGGCAAGAATACGTCCACGTCAAGTACCAGTTTTCGCCGCGCGTTGAGACTGCCGGTTGTCAGCCGATGAGTGAGTGCCAAATCACGAGGGCGCCAGCGACGTCGTCGCTATCGTCGTCAGTGGAGCCTTCTGCCGTCGTGCCCCGCTCAAGGCGCAGCGCGTGTTGGGTGAGCAGGAGGCCGGTATGGGTAAGGTGTTCCATCATGGCCTGCATGGCAGCGGCCGCGTTTCCGTCGGTGATGCCGGTGATGATCGGCTCGTGTTCCGCCTCAATCGCGGCGAGCGATCGGCCCGCGGCAGTGGTCGCCGGCCCCAGGATGCGCATGGTTTCTCGAAGCCGGAGTACGGTGTTGCGTGCCCGGTCGTTGCCGGCGGCTTCGAGGATATGGTCGTGAAAATTGAAGTCGTGACGAAAAAACCCTTCCTCATCGCACTCCGCTGCGCGCTGGTGAGCCGCCCGAAGATCGTCCCGAAGCGTGCTCGCTAGCCCGGAATTGGCGGTGCGAGAGACTCGCCCCACAGCGTAAACCTCGAGTGCGAGGCGGATCGCGAAGATTTCGACCACGTCCCTGGCAAGAGGGCGCACGATGCTGAAACCACGGTTTCGCTCGATTCTCACAATGCCGGCTTCGGCCATCCGGAGCAGGGCTTCCCGTACCGGGCTGCGGGACACCCCCAGCTCGTCGGCGAGCTGCACAATCGAGTACATCGTCGCCGGTGCCAATGTCCCATCGTGGATGGCCTGCGTGATCAGCCTGCTGACCTGGTCAGTCAAAGATCTTCCATCGACCGATTGCATCATCAGGGGTTGGAGTGATTAAGGTGCGCGGTCATCAAGGCTTCAGCCCTAACTCGGTCTCCGGCCAAGACTGCGTCCAACAGGGGGCCGTGTTCGGCGGCGCTGTGGGCGAGCTGCCCCCGTTCAATCAGTCGATAAGTGTGGCTGATTCGGCTTTGGTCGCGGAGGTTCTCGATTATCTCGACCAGCCGGCGGCTGCCGAGCAGGCCCACCATCCCGAGGTGAAACTGTTGGTCACGTTCCAAATACTCGGCGAGATTATCCGGACGGGAAGCGGTGGCCACCGCTCGCTCAAGTTCTTGTAGCCAGGCTTTGTCAGCAGTAGAGATGGCGAGTTCGGCGACTCGGCCGACAGCGGTCACCTCGATGAGTCGCCGAAGGTCATAGACCTCGCGTTGGTCCGGCACCGTCATCTCGACGACTCGAAAGCCGCGGTTTCGAACGAGTTCAAGGAGCCCCTTGGCGGCGAGGGCCATCATCGCCTCGCGCACGGGGCTGTTTGACACGCCCAGCTGGCTGGCCAGCGCGTTCGCTGAGTAGATCTTGCCCGGTTCCATGTCACCTGTCATCAGCGCTCGGCGGACGATGGACATGGCCTCATCTTTCTTCGTACTGCGGTCAAGCCCCACTCCGGACAGGCCAATGACGGGATGCGGGGACTTGGACATTGTGCTCCTCAACTCGGGAAATTTAGGACGAGGTCAACGCGCTGTCCGTGCCTGCCTGTCGCCGTGAGCGTGTCGATAGCGGACGAATGTTGCGTGAATCAGGACGAGAAATGCTTGACAACCACGCACCGTTCACTCTTGTGATGTTAGTTATCGACAACCGATTACGTATTACACGTTACGCGTGAAGTCGCCGTGTCGGTCTATCCACCAGAAAAGCGGCACCGTGAATCTCACGAGCCTGAGCGCTTCCGCTCCGAGCGCCGTCTTCGTCGCCGTCTCCTGGATGCCACTCTTCCTTTTCGGGGCCCCGCTCCGATCACTCGTGAATGCGTCACAGCAGATCGGTGGGTATCGGGGCACCTCGCTGTGCAGCGGGATCGCCGCCGCGGCTCGGTCCGCCCGGCTGGCGGTCACTCGCGGCGGTGCGAGAGCAGCCTGCGGTCCCGCCGATCGGCGAGGAGTCGCACATTGACGTTGAGCTTGCCGGTCTCGAGCGCGAGGCCGATCTGATCGAAGCGGCGCGGTAGCCGGCGGATGCTGGGCAACAGGGCTAGCAGCTCTGTTGTTCCGATTTCACGCAGGTTGGCCGGGGCCATCTGATCTCGAATTTGGCCCGCGGCGAGGGCGCGCGCTTCCTCCAACAGGTCGAACTCGGGCAGGGTGGAGCGCAGGGTGCCCTCGAGGACGGCCAGGGCGCGGGCCGCCGCGATGAATTCCGCGGGCACCGCCAGCGAGTATTGGACGAGGATCGCGACGAGAGCATCCACGGTCGTCACGTCGACGCGCGCCCCCGGGCCGAGCTCAAAGGTGATGAAGACGCTCAGGTCGCGGCGAAAACCGCGCTCGTCGGCCCCGTCCCTCAGGGGGGCGAGGGCGAGGAGACCGTCGGCAATGAGCTGGGTGTCGGATTGCAGGAACGCGATGAGTAATTCCTGCACCGCCTCCCGCAACTGCAGATCCAGCCGGCCGACTGACCCGAAGTCGACCAGGGCCGGCTGTCCGTCGGCGAGCAGCATTATATTTCCGGGGTGCAGGTCCGCGTGATAGACCCCATCGAAGACGATCTGGCGTACAAAAGCACTCAGGATCACACGCATGGCGGCGGTGAGCTCGGCGGGTGCCGCATCCGTTCTCTCATTGAGAGAAGCGAAGGTATCGCCCTCGAGAAACTCCATGAGAATGACGCGATCGGTTGACAATGCCTCGACGAGTTCCGGAAGTCGCAGCTCCCCGGAACGTGCGCAGCGGGTCTGCAACGCGCGCAGCGCCATGAGGTTGCGCGCCTCAAGCCGGAAGTCCAGTTGCCGTATCAGGTCGGCGCCATACTGTGCGGCGGCGGCCTTGATGCCGAGTGCCCGCGCCTGCGGTGATGACAGGCTGAGCGCGTTCACCATGCGCAGGGCGATGTCGACATCGCGCCGCACCTCTGGCACGATCCCGGGGCGCTGAACCTTGACGGCCACCACCCGGCCCGACTTCAGTGTGGCGCGATGCACCTGACCAATGGATGCCGCGGCGACGGGTTCGCGGTCAAACGACGAGAAGAGACTCTCCAGTGGTGCGCCGAACTCCGCGACGAGCAGGGTTTCGACGTCCTGCCACGGAGCGGGTGTGACGGAATGCTGCAGCTGGGAGAGCGCCGATACGAATTCTTCGGGGAGGGCATCCGTTCGGGTGGACATGAGCTGGCCCATCTTCACGAAGGCGCCGCCGGCCTCCTCCAGCGCACGGCGCAGTCCCTCGGCCTGCACCAGGCGTTTTGCGGCACCGCTCGGTGCTGTACTGAAGTCAAGCGTGCGAATCGGGAGCAGGCCGTTCTTGCGAGCGATGCCCATGAGCTGCGCGAATCGCCGGCCCCGGCCGAGCACCGACACCTTCCGCACTGCCGCACTGCGATCAGTGACCAACGACAGGCGAGGGACGGCGATGCCGAGTGCCTCGTTCGCCATGACAACTCTCTCCTCGCCCGGTACGACGGGCATATGTGTTGCATCATGCAACCACGGCTGGCTGGACATGAACCGGGACACCAGCTGGCCGCAACCCTGGGATCCAGGCCGTCGGGCGCGAATCGTCGATGCCCCGTCGAGGGCATTTGTGGTACTTTTTCCGGCTTCGTGAGCTGTCGGTCCGTGGTTTTTTTCTCAAACGCAGAAGAAACGAGAAAGTTCTGCCGAGAAGAACGAACATCAGGACTTGTTCTACGAGAGTCTGTAATCAGCAGCCGATAGAGGCCGCCACATTTTTTGTCCAGGCTCACCGCACCTCACCAGTCGAAGGAATGCACATGACCACTTATCAGGACGACACCGAGGCCATCGAAGCCCTCAAGCAGCAGATCGGCAGCAGCTGGGACGCGATCAACCCCGAGTCGGTAGCCCGCATGCGTGCCCAGAACCGTTTCAAGACCGGCCTCGAGATCGCCCAGTACACGGCCGACATCATGCGCAAGGACATGGCGGAGTACGACGGAGACTCCTCCATCTACACGCAGTCCCTTGGCGTCTGGCACGGATTCATCGGCCAGCAGAAGATGATTTCCATCAAGAAGCACCTCAAGACGACCAACAAGCGTTACCTGTACCTCTCCGGCTGGATGGTCGCCGCGCTCCGCAGCGAGTTCGGCCCGCTCCCTGACCAGTCCATGCACGAGAAGACGGCCGTTCCTGCGCTGGTCGAGGAGCTCTACACGTTCCTCCGCCAGGCTGACGCTCGTGAACTCGACCTGCTGTTCACCGGCCTCGACAATGCCCGCATCGTCGGCGATGACGCCAAGGTTGCTACGATCCAGACGCAGATCGATAACTTCGAGACGCACGTTGTGCCGATCATCGCCGACATCGACGCAGGATTCGGTAACCCCGAGGCCACGTACCTGCTGGCCAAGAAGATGATCGAGGCTGGCGCCTGCGCCATCCAGATCGAGAACCAGGTCTCGGACGAGAAGCAATGCGGCCACCAGGACGGCAAGGTCACCGTTCCTCACGAGGACTTCATCGCCAAGATCAACGCCGTGCGTTACGCGTTCCTTGAGCTCGGAATTGAGAACGGCATCATCGTCTCGCGCACCGACTCTCTCGGTGCCGGCCTCACGCAGAAGCTCGCCGTGACCAACGAGCCCGGCGACTTGGGCGACCAGTACAACTCTTTCCTCGACGTTGACGAGATCACCGAGGCCGACCTGGGCAACGGCGATGTTGTCATCAAGCGCGACGGCAAGCTGCTTCGCCCGAAGCGTCTGGCCAGCAACCTCTTCCAGTTCCGTCCCGGAACCGGTGAGGCCCGTTGCGTGCTCGACAGCATCACCTCGCTGCGCAACGGTGCGGACCTGCTCTGGATCGAGACCGAGAAGCCGCACATCGGCCAGATCGCCGCGATGATGAACGAAGTTCGCAAGGAGATCCCGAACGCCAAGCTGGTGTACAACAACAGCCCGTCGTTCAACTGGACGCTCAACTTCCGCCAGCAGGCGTACGACGCACTGCTCGCAGAGGGCAAGGACGTGTCGGCTTACGACCGCGCCAAGCTCATGAGCGTCGACTACGACGAGACCGAGCTTGCACAGAACGCCGATGAGAAGATTCGCACCTTCCAGCGCGACAGCTCAGCCGAGGCGGGTATCTTCCACCACCTCATCACCCTGCCGACGTACCACACGGCGGCGCTGTCCACCGATGACCTGGCCAAGGGCTACTTCGCTGACCAGGGCATGCTCGCCTACGTCAAGGGCGTGCAGCGTCGCGAGATCCGCGAGGGAATCGCCACGGTCAAGCACCAGAACATGTCGGGATCCGACCTGGGCGACAACCACAAGGAATACTTCGCCGGTGAAGCCGCGCTGAAGGCCGGCGGCGTGAACAACACGAGCAACCAGTTCGACGAACCGGCTCTCAGCAGCCACTAAGTCGATAGCCTCCTCGAGGTAGCACCAGAGAAGCCCCCGTCACACGATGGGGGCTTCTCTGATTTTGCGGGGGGGTCGACCGCCAGCTCATGCCGCTCTCGGACGTGGGGCTGCAGCGGGAGATCAATGGGGAGCTGCAGGTTCTGGCTGTATTCGATGTCGGATGCTTCGCCGGTGAGGCAGGCGTGTCGCGGTCGTGCGGTTTGAGCGCAATTAACAGGACACCCGGGCATCGTGTGGGCTTGTTCACGATCCCGGGTGCGCCCCGGGTGCGGGGGGGGGGGGGGGGGGGCATCGGCCGGAAGGACTGCTCGCCACGCTGACCCCGATAGCCTGAGTCTCACTGGCGGAAAAAGGAGATTGGCGTGACTCTGATCTACGCCTCGCTGCTGAGCGGTGTGATCATGGCCGTTGGGCTCTCCGCCATCGTGCCGCAGGCGACGCTGCTGGCGGGGGTGCTGACCCTGGCACTGGCCGTCGTCGGTCTTTTTCTCGTGGGCCGAAACCAACGCATCATCGCCTCCGTTTTGATGTCGATCGGTGTCGCGGCACTGCTGGTGGCCATCGGTCTCGGTGGCAGGGTTGATGCCGGCGACGTGCTGTCGGTCAATCAGGACCTCATCGGAATGCTCACTGCCGTGTCGTTCCTGCGACTGATCACACCCGTTTCGCCGCCCACCCTCACGCGGCTGCACGGGCGGATGGCGGTGGCCCGCACGGCGCTCACGACGCACCTCCTGGGCTCCGTCATCAACATTGGAGTCGTCAGCATCGTGGGGGACAACCTTCGGGGGCGGGGGCCGCTGCGCCTCGCCGACGCGGCACTGCTGTCGAGGTCGTTCTCCGCGGCGGCCTTCTGGTCGCCGTTTTGGGCCGCCGGGGCGGCCGCGACCGCGCTGGTTCCCGGTGCGAACGCGCTCGTGCTCATTGTGGTGGGACTCTCGATGGCGACCGTGGCGGTTCTGCTGAGCCTGTGGGACGTTTTTCACCTGCTCGGGGAGGACCTTCGGGGGTATCGTGGCTACGCACTCAGCTGGGCGCTGATGCGCATTCCCCTGGCCCTCGTGGCCCTCGTCATTGTGGTCCACCGGATCTTTCCGCTCGCGTCGGTGCCCCGAATTGTTCTGGTGTCTGGCCTGCTCGTGACGCTCGTCGGGCTGATCATCGTCAACCGGCGCACGGCTCTGCGCGCGCTGGCCAGGCACGCGCGCCACGACCTGCCCACCCTCCGCGGCGAGGTCACCCTCTTCGCTTCGGCGGGCGTTCTGGCTGTCGGCCTGCGCGTGCTCTTCCCCCTGCTCGACCTGGAGCTGCCCCTGTCGACGTTCACCGTCGCGGTCGCCTGGGCCTCCATGCTCGTCATGATCCTGCTCGCCCTCGTTGGAGTTCACCCGGTTGTGTCGGTGGCCATCGTCGCCGCCCTCGTGATCCCCCTGCACCCCGACCCCACCCTGTTCACACTGGCTGCGTGCATCGGATGGGGGACGGGCACGGCCGTTGGCCCGATCACCGGCCTGACCATGCTGTTGAATTCTCGCTACGGGATCGAGAGCCTCGCTCTCACGAGGCAGAACCTCGTCTACCTCGGCGTTGTTCTGGTCGTGGCGTGGCCCGCCCTCCTGCTCTGCGCAGCACTCGTTTAGGGCCGATCCCTGTTGGCGACAGCGGCGCCTGACCGGCGCCGGAATACTGCGCTGCATGGCTGCCTTAGGTTTGAAGCACGCACGTTTTGCGAAAGGATTTCTCCATGAGACCGAGCCAGCCGAAGATCTACGCCCTGCACGAGAACCCGGAATGGTTCGGGCCGTTCGCCCGCGCCTTCGAGGCCGAGGGCATGGAGGTCGAGGAGTGGCTGCTCACTGACGGGGTTCTGGACCTCGATTCGGTGCCACCGGAGGGTGTTTTCTGGTCGCGCATCAGCGCATCCGCTCACACTCGTGACCACGGGTTGTCAAAGGATTACGCGCGGGCCGTTCTGGCCTGGCTCGAGGCCCACGGGCGCCGCACCGTGAACGGGCGCCGCGTTCTCGAGCTTGAGATGAGCAAGGTCGAGCAGCATGTGGCGCTCAAGGCCGCCGGCATCGACACCCCGCGCACGGTCGCCGCCGTGGGCCGGTCGCAGATTCTCGACGCAGCCCGCGGGTTCTCGGCGCCGTTCATCATCAAGCACAACCAGGGCGGCAAGGGGCTCGGAGTGCGCAAGATCGACAGCCACGACGAACTCGCCGAGTACGTGAACGGGCCCGACTTCGAGCAGTCACAAGACGGCATCACGCTCGTGCAGGAATACATTCGGGCGGCCGAACCGTTTATCACCCGGGCCGAGATCGTGGGCGGCGAATTCATCTATGCGGTGAAGGCCGACACCGCGCGCGGTGGTTTTCAGCTGTGCCCAGCGGATGCCTGCGCCATCGACCCGATCACGCGCGAACTGATTATGCCGGCCGGGGCCACCATCGCCCCCGTGGCCGGGCAGCAGCTGTTCAGCCTGCGGGACGATTTTGACCACACGATCATCGAGAAGTACCTCGAGTTCGGACGCCGGGCGGGACTTGAGGTGTTCGGGATCGAGTTCATCGAGGCGGAGGACGGCCGTGTTCTCACCTACGACGTGAACACGAACACCAACTACAACGCGGTCGTCGAGGCGGCGGCACCACGCTCCGCCCCGCAGGCCCTTGCCCGTTACTTCGGAGGACTCACCGCGTAGAAACGGGAGAGCCCGCAGTTAGCGGTGCGCCACACTGGCAGTGGGGTCGTGCCCGCGCACCCCACAAAGGAGAGCACGTGTTCATCCTGGCAGAGCTTGAGATACCCATCATTGCGGCGCCGATGGCGGGTGGCGCGTCAACGCCGGCGCTTGTCGCCAGCGTGGCGGAGGGCGGCGGACTGGGTTTTCTCGCGGCCGGATACAAGACACCCGAGCTGCTCGCACAGCAGATCCGCGCGGTACGAAGCCATTCGGCGCATCCGTTCGGGGTCAACGTCTTCGTGCCGCAGGCCCCCGCGAGCGACCTCGCCGGCGTGGAGCGCTACCGGCGTGAGCTCGAGCTCCGGGCGGCAGCGGCCGGTATTGACCTGCCGCCGACCAGGATCACGGACGACGACGGGTTCGACGAGAAGATCGCCCTGCTGTGCGAGCTGCGGGTGGCTGTGGTGTCCTTCACGTTCGGGCTACCGCCCACCCACGTCGTCGCGGCGCTTCAGGTCGCAGGCTCGATCGTTGTCGCCACCGTGACGTCGGTGGCCGAGGCCCGGCAGGCCGAGGCGCTCGGCGTCGACGCGCTCTGCGTGCAGGGCCCGGAAGCCGGGGGACACCGCGGCACGTTCGTCACCGAGAACGAACCCGAGACGATTCCGCTGCCAGAGCTCGTGGCCGCGATTCATGCCGAGTGTGGCCTGCCTCTTGTCGCGGCCGGGGGCATCCATGCGGGCGAGCAGATCGTGGCGCTGCTCGCGGCCGGTGCCACCGCGGTTCAGCTCGGAACGGCGTTCCTGCGCACCGATGAGAGCGGCGCGAATGCGGCGCATAAAGACGCACTCGCGGCGGCACGGTTTGACCGCACCGTGATCACGCGCGCGTTCTCGGGGCGCGCGGCCCGGGGCCTGCTCAATGCGTTCATTGCCGAGCACGACGCCGGGGCCCCGCGCGCCTACCCGCAGGTGCATCACCTGACGGCGCCTCTTCGAGCGGATGCCGCCCGTCGCGCCGACCCCGACGGCCTCGCCCTGTGGGCGGGCACCGGATTTCGTGCGGCACAGTGCGGCCCGGCCGCCGCCGTGGTCACCACGCTCTGGCGTGAGCGCCGCCTGCTTTAGGAGATCGCGGACGACTCGGTCACCGGGTGCCACGGGCTGATGGTACGCCAGCGCGCCCGGGTGACACCTCCAACCTCTAAACTGGGGCCTTGCGCGGCCGATGAGGGCGAGCGATATAGGGGAGCCCCCGTGAACCAGAGCACCACAGACGAGAAGCATCGCAACCGAAGCGGACACGCGCAGCGGGTGCTCGAAGCCGGGTCGCGGGTCACGCCTGCACGCACCCTCGCCGACATCCTCGCCGCGACCGCCGAGCTGCACCCCGAGGTGCTCGCGCTCGAAGACGCGGCCGGCGGCATCAGCTACCGCGGGCTGATGCTGCTCGTGAACGACCAGGCCATCCGCCTCAGCCGCAGTGGCGTGCGTCGCGGTGACAACGTAGGCATTCGCATCCCCTCGGGAACCCGTGACCTCTACGTCTCCATCCTCGCGACCCTGCTCGTGGGCGCCGCCTACGTGCCCGTCGACGCCGATGACCCGGAGGAACGCGCGCGGCTCGTCTTCACCGAGGCCGGAGTTGTGGGCATCATCGGCCCCAGGGCCGTGTTCGAGGTGCGGGACGTCGTCGACGGCGCCGCCCTCGCCGCCCGTGGCCTGCCCGCCAACGAAGACCCGGGCCTCGTCCTTCCCACGGGCATGATTCCCACACCCGACGATGACGCCTGGGTGATCTTCACGTCCGGCTCAACCGGCGTGCCCAAGGGCGTGGCCGTCACCCACCGCTCCGCAGCGGCGTTCGTCGACGCCGAGGCCGGCCTCTTCCTGCGCAACGAACCGATCGGGACCGGCGACCGCGTGCTCGCGGGCCTCTCGGTGGCCTTCGACGCGAGCTGCGAAGAGATGTGGCTCGCCTGGCGCAACGGTGCCTGCCTCGTTCCCGCCCCGCGCTCCCTCGTGCGCTCCGGGGCAGACCTCGGACCCTGGATCATCGCCCACGGCATCACCGTCGTCTCCACCGTGCCCACCCTCGCCGCGCTGTGGCCGCAGGACGCGCTCGAACGCGTGCGCCTCGTCATCTTTGGTGGTGAGGCCTGCCCGCCCGACCTCGTGGCCCGCATCACCGATCGCGATCGTGAGGTGTGGAACACCTACGGCCCCACCGAGGCCACCGTCGTGGCGTGCGGGGCACTGCTCGGCACCGAAAACCTCGTGCGCATCGGTCTGCCGCTCGACGGCTGGAACCTCGCCGTCGTTGATGCGTCGGGCCGGCGCGTGGCCGAAGGTGAAACCGGCGAGCTCATCATCGGCGGTGTCGGACTCGCCCGCTACCTCGACCCGGCAAAAGACGCCGAGAAATACGCCGCGCACGCCGGGCTCGGCTGGGAACGCGCCTACCGCAGCGGCGACCTGGTGCGCTTCGAAGCGGCCGGGCTCGTGTTCGTGGGGCGCGCCGACGACCAGGTGAAACTCGGCGGTCGCCGTATTGAACTCGGCGAGGTCGACGCCGCACTGCAGTCGCTCGCCGGGGTCGCCGGCGGCGTCGCCGTCGTGCAGACCACCCCGGCCGGCAACCACGTTCTCGTCGGCTACATCGCGCTGACCGCTGCCGGTCACGCGGATGCCCCGCACGGCTTCGACCGCGGCCGCGCCATGGACCGACTCCGCGAAGAACTTCCGGCCGCCCTCGTGCCCCTGCTCGCGATCGTTCCCGAACTGCCCACCCGCACGTCCGGCAAGGTCGACCGCGCGGCCCTGCCCTGGCCGCTTCCCGTGACAATCGATGAGGGCGGCGCGAGCGAGCTCAGCCCCACGGCCGGGTGGCTCGCCGAGAAGTGGGCCGCCATTCTCGGTGTTGCCGTCTCCGGCCCCGACGACGACTTCTTCGCCCACGGCGGTGGCTCGCTCTCCGCCGCCCAATTCGTCTCCGCGGTGCGCGAGCGTTTCTCCGAAACCACGGTCGCCGACATCTATGACTACCCGCGCATCGGTTCCCTCGCGGAGGAGCTCGACGCCCGCACACCCGGCGTTCCTGTTGTCACTCGACAGGTGCTTCCCACGCCGCGCGGCAGCCAGTTCGCCCAGACGCTGCTGGGGATCCCGTTGCACGCGCTCGTCGGCATCCGCTGGCTGGTCTACCTGGCCGTGGCGAACAACCTGCTCGCGGCCTGGGGCGCATCCACCGTTGTGCCTACGGCGTCATGGTGGGGCGT
Source organism: Cryobacterium psychrophilum (assembly GCF_004365915.1). Lineage (NCBI taxonomy): Bacteria > Bacillati > Actinomycetota > Actinomycetes > Micrococcales > Microbacteriaceae > Cryobacterium > Cryobacterium psychrophilum. Next base: position 1,174,414 of record NZ_SODI01000001.1, on the reverse strand, counting down.
GCTGGCCGGGTTCATTCTCTTCGTCACTCCTCCCGGAAAGATGGCGATCTCGGTCGTTGCCGCGCGGATGCTGCTGCATGGCCTGAAACCCGGTAACTATCCCCGAGGCGGTTCCATACACCTGCGGTTGTGGCTCGCCGAGCAGGTCGCACTTCTTGTCGACGCACAGAGCCTGGCCGGGGCGCCATGGATCAGCTACTACGCCCGCGCCCTCGGCGCCCAGATCGGCCGCGATGTTGACCTGCACACGCTTCCACCCGTCACCGGGATGCTCTCGATCGGGTCGCAGGCCGCCATCGAACCGGAGAGCGACCTCGCCGGGTACTGGATTGACGGCGACATTCTGCGCATCGGCCACGTGCACATCGGCGCCGATGCGAAGATCGGCTCCCGCAGCACCCTGCTCGGCGGCGCTCACATCGGAAACGGCGCCCAGATCGAACCGGGCGCGGCCGTGAGCGACGCCGTACCGGCCGGGGAACGCTGGGCCGGATCGCCGGCCCGCCGCGTGGGCTCGGCAAAGTCGTCCTGGCCAGCCGCCCGCCCGAGCGCCGGCCGCCGCTGGCTCGCCCTGTTCGCGGCCGGATCGATCACCCTGACCGGTATCCCGGCGCTCGCGATCGGGCTCGGGGCGCTGCTTCTCGGCCTCGCCATCGGCAACGCCGACTCGCTGGGCTCTGCACTGCTGCGCGCCGCCGCCATGATGCCTGTCGCCGTTGTCGTGGGCGGCGTGTTCTACGCGCTGCTCGTGATCGGCGCGGTGCGGTCCCTCAGCATCGGGCTCCGGGAAGGCTATTACCCGGTGCGCAGTCGCATTGGCTGGCAGGTCTGGATGACCGAGCGACTGCTCGACGGCACCCGCGACGTGCTGTTCCCCCTCTTCGCGAGCCTGTTCACACCCGCGTGGCTGCGGCTGCTCGGAGCCAAAGTGGGACCGGGCGTCGAAGCGAGCACCGTTCTGCTGATCCCCTCACTCACGACCATCGCGCCGTACGCCTTCCTCGCCGACGACACCATGGTGGCGTGTTACGAACTCGGCGGCGGATGGTTGCACATCGGCCCGGCCAAGGTCGGTCGACGGGCGTTCCTCGGCAACAGCGGCATGGCGGGCCCGGGCCGTACCGTGCCCCGCAACGGCCTCGTGGCCGTGCTCTCGTCCACACCGCGCAAGGCCAAGCGCGGCTCCAGCTGGCTCGGCAACCCCGCGGCACGGCTGCGACGCACGACAACGGATGCCGACGAAGCCCGCACGTTCGACCCGCCCGTGCAGCTCAAGGTGGCGAGGACACTGTGGGAGATCCTGCGGCTGGTCCCCGCGATCGTTACCGCCTGGGTGGGCCTCGGCGTGCTCGGCGGCCTCGAGTGGCTGTGGATCACCCTCGGTCTCGGCTGGGCGATCACGCTGTCCGGCGTGGTTCTGCTCGCGGCGGGGGCGGTGGCCGCCGCCGCGACGACGGTGGCCAAGTGGCTGCTCGTGGGGCGGATCACCGCCACGGAGCATCCGTTGTGGTCATCGTTCATCTGGCGCAACGAGGTGTCGGACAGTTTTGTGGAGATCGTGGCCCGGCCGTGGTTTGCGGCGAAGGCCGCGGGAACGCCCGCGCTCGCCGTGTGGCTGCGCACCCTCGGCGCGAAGGTGGGCCGAGGTGTGTGGTGCGAGTCGTACTGGCTGCCGGAAGCAGACCTCGTGACCCTTGAGGATGGCGTGACCGTGAACCGCGGGTGCGTCGTGCAAACGCACCTGTTTCACGACCGCATCATGCAGCTCGACACGGTGGCCATGGGCGCAGGGTCGACGCTCGGCCCGCACAGCGTGATCCTGCCCGCCGCTTCGGTGGATGAGGGATCGACCGTGGGACCCTCCTCCCTCGTGATGCGCGGCGAACGTGTACCGACCGGTTCCGTGTGGTCGGGCAACCCCATTTCACCGTGGCACAATCCGCCGTGGGACGAGCAATTCGCCGGTGCCCAGCCGGCCATGAAATAGTTGGACGTTTATGCCTTCGACGACCCCGCCCAACTACGGCTCCGCATCGGCCGGAGACCCGTACACTCCAACGAGCGGCAACGGCGGCTATCTCGCTGAGCACTACGACCTCGCCCTCGATTACCGGGTGGCCACGAATCGACTCAACGCCACCGCAACCATCACGGCACGGGCCACGAGCCGGCTCGATCGCTTCAGCCTCGATTGCGCGGGGCTCACGGTAGACAAGGTGACCGTGAACGGGGTGGCGGCGCGGAAGATCTCCCAGGCCTCACGCAAACTGGTGATCACGACCGCGACGACGCTCGAGCCGGGGGAATCCTTCGAGGTTCTCGTGCGATACCGCGGCGCGCCCCACCCGGTGCGCAGCGCGTGGGGCGAGGTGGGCTGGGAAGAGCTCGACGACGGCGTGCTCGTCTCCGGACAGCCCATCGGCGCGCAAACCTGGTTTCCCTGCAATGACCATCCGAGTAACAAGGCCACCTATCGCATCAGCGTGACGTGCGAATCGGGCTACACCGTCATCTCCAACGGGCCGCTCGTGTCGCAGTCGGCTCGGTCGGGTCGTACGACCTGGACCTTCGCCGTGAACGAACCGGTGGCCACCTACCTCGCCGCCGTGTCCATCGGGCGCTACCGCCGCCGGGACCTGGCCGCCGCACCGGTGGCGCAGAGCATCTTCTTCCCCGCGAACCACACGAGCAAGGTGGCGACCGACTTTGGGCGCCTCGGCGAGATGATCACGTTCTTCTCCGAGAAGTTCGGGCCGTACCCGTTCTCGTCCTACTCCGTCGTGGTGACCGACGACGAGCTTGAGATTCCTCTGGAGGCCCACGGCCTCGCCGTGTTCGGGCGCAATCACGCCGACGGTGAGCACGGCAGCGATCGGCTTATCGCCCACGAACTCGCACACCAGTGGTACGGCAACAGCCTCACGGTGTCGCACTGGCGGGACATCTGGCTGCAGGAAGGCTTTGCCTGCTACGCCGAATGGCTCTGGGAGGAGCAGCGCGGGGGGCTGACCGCCGACCAGAACGCCCGCGCGTACCGCAACGAGCTCAACAAGCTGCCCAAAGACCTCGTCGTGGGAGACGCCGGTCCGCGCGACATGTTCGACGACCGGGTCTACAAGCGCGGGGCGCTGGCACTGCATGCCATTCGCGTGTCGCTTGGCGACGAGGCGTTCTTCTCCGCACTTCGGGCGTACACATTGGCCTTTCGACACGGCCACGTCACAACGGATGCCTTCATCACGTTCTTCGCCGAGCACACCGGCAGCCGCGTTATCGGCACGTCCATTGACCGGTGGATCCGCCAGGCCGCCCTCCCCATCCTCTGACCCGCGCCCGGATGCGCGGCCGCGCCCGGTTTCGGTGGTCGCTACACCGGTTACCGTAGCGACCACCGATTTCGGGGGCGGTTTCAGGGCGCGGGATCCTCCTTCGGCAGATGAGCGAGTGTTCCGACGAGGCCCGCGTGCCCGAGGGTGATGGGCGTCAGGCGAACGTGGGTCATGTCGACGCGCGCACCGGGCCAAGAGAGGGGGGTGAGTCCGGCGACCGAAGGGTTGAGTTCGCGCGGGTCCACCCGCAGGCCGTCGCCGGTGAGCTTGAGAATGGCCTCTTTCCGCGTCCAGAGCACGGCACGGGCGTGATCGCCCTCGGCGGCAGCGAGGTGAGCCAGTTCGGAGCGTTCCGCCGCGTTGAAAGCCACCTCATCGAAGCCGGCGCGGCGCACGGCGGCAATGTCCTCGATGTCGATTCCCACGGGGCCGTCGAATGACACGGCCATGGCGGTAAGGCCGCCCGCGCGGCTCAGGCTGACGTGAACGGTATCGGCGAGGTCCGGGGGAGCGGTGACGAACGGGCGACCGTGCTCGGTGGCTCCGCAATACGCACAGTGCTGCGTGATCTCGATTCCGGCCCGCTGCAGCATTGCCGCGTCGGCGACCGCCTCGGCCAATAGGGCATAATCGGCAGCCTTGGTGGTGCCGCGCGCGCGAACGCGCACCGTGACATCCGTTGGGTAGTTGTTCTGCACAGCCAGAGCCTATGCCGGTCGACCGAGCGACTGGTGGCAGAATGACAGCCATATAAGGGAGAAGAATGGCACTGATCGACAACGCGGTCTATGTGGAGGGGCAGCGGGTCGCGACCCACGACACGCTGCACGACACCTTCGCGGCCATGAAGGCGCACGACGGCTTCGCCTGGATCGGCCTGTACCGACCGAGCGAGGAGGAGATCCGATCGGTCGCCGCCGAATTCAACCTGCACGGGCTCGCGGTCGACGACACGCTGGCCGGCCATCAACGCGCGAAGATCGAGCGCTACACCGACACGTTGTTCATCGTGCTGCGACCGGCCCGATATGTCGACGCTGACGAGCGCGTGGAGTTCGGTGAACTGCACATTTTCGTTGGCCCCGATTTCGTGGTGACCGTGCGTCACGCGGAGTCGCCTGACCTGGCCAGGGTTCGCAAGCGCATGGAGGAGACACCGCACCTGCTCGCGCTCGGCCCGGAGGCCGTGTTGTACGCAATCCTCGACCAGGTCGTCGACGAATACGCCCCCGTCGTCGCGGGGCTCCAGAACGATATTGACGAGATCGAGGATCAGCTCTTCGACGGTGATCCCGCGGTGTCGCTGCGCATTTACGCCCTGTCGCGTGAAGTGATCGAGTTCCAGCGGGCGACCCAGCCTCTTGTGGCCATCTTTGAGTCCGTGCAGCGCGGATTCGACAAATACAACGTTGACCTCGAGCTACACCGCCACCTGCGCGACGTACTCGATCACGCCCTGCGGGTGGTCGAGAGAGCGGATGCCTTCCGTCAGCTCCTGCAGAGCGCCCTCACCGTGCACAGCACCCTCGTTGCCCAGGCGCAGAACGACGAGATGCGCAAGCTGGGCGAAACGGGTCTCGCGCAGAGCGAGGAGGTGAAGAAGATCTCCAGTTGGGCAGCGATTCTCTTCGCCCCGGCCCTCGTGGGAACCATCTACGGCATGAACTTTCGGAATATGCCAGAACTCGACTGGACGTACGGGTACCCGCTGGCCCTCGGCCTCATGACTGTGCTTGGCGTCGTGCTCTACCGCGCCTTCAAGAAGCGCAATTGGCTGTAGGCCTGCGGCGCGAGTTTGGGCCAATCGGGCGCGCGGCTTGACAAATCCCGTTGAAAACGCACGAAACCCCGGCCGCTTGACGACGATTGCCATGTTCGGCACTTAGGGTATCCCTGTGTGGCACCTCGATAGAAAACAAGACGACGACGATGTGCTGTCGAAGTACGCGGACGTCCCCTCACCCGACCCGCAAAACTCGACCAGCCCGCACGCGCTGAGCCTGGGTGATCCCTCGCTCGTGGCCGGCAATATCGCTGAGCCGGCCTGGCAACGCTGGCGCGACGAACTCGGGCAGCTCGGCGGTCGTTCCCCGCTGTTGCACTTCAGCGACAGCCCGCGCACGCGCATCGAGTTGAGCGCAACCCACCCCGGTGGTCTTCCGCAATTCATATCCGGCAAGACCACGCTGTTGTCCAACCTCATTCGTGACGAGCTGGCGCTTCGCAACGCACGCCTCGCCGCCAACGAAATCACCCAAAAGGGCATTGAGCTGCGCTCGATGCGCGGCATTGAGTCGGTCAATCTGGGAATCGGTCTCGCCGAGTGGCGCTTCAACGACGTGGACTTTCTCGCGCCGGTGCTGCTGCGTCCGCTCGCCATCCGTCGCTACGGTCGCGACTATGAACTCAAGCTCAAGGGTCAGCCCTTCCTGAACCCCGAGCTCGCCAGGGCCCTGCACGACCAGTTCCAGATCACCCTCGACGCGGACGCCTTCGTGGCCCTCGCTGTGACGAATGGGGCCTTCAAACCGCAACCGGTGATCGACCGGCTGCGCGGGTTGACCTCGCACCTGCCATGGTTCCAAGTCGTGCCACGCCTCGTGGTGTCATCGTTTGCCGACGTGGGACGCGCCCTCGCAGCCGATGCCCGCAAGCTTGAGCACCCGCTGCTCGATGCCATGGCCGGCAATCACAACGCTCGCCAGAACGTTGAAACCGCGTATAACCCCGTCGTACCGATCGGCCAGGACGCCCGCCCGCCCGCCACCGACGTGTTGCTGCTCGACGCCGACCCCGAGCAGGAGAACGTGGTGGCGCAGATCGCCGCCGGCAATTCCCTCGTGGTGAAGACCCTGCCGGGCACCGGCGGAACCCAGACGATCGTGAACGCGATCGGCTCCCTCATCGCCCAGCACAAGCGTGTGCTCGTGGTGAGCGCCCGCCGATCAAGCCTCGACGGCATCGCCCACCGCCTCGTGCAGGTTGGCCTGCCCGGAGTGGCCGTCACTCCGCGTACCCTCAAGCGTGACCTGATTCAGTCCATCACGCGCAACGAGAAGGCCACCCAGCCGCGCGTCAGCGACGTTGACGACGCCCTGGTACGCCTGCGTAAGGTGCTGCTCGACTACCGTTCGGCGCTGACCCGGCGCGACTCCGCTCTCGGCGTGTCGGTACTGGACGCGCTCGGCGAGCTCGCTCGCCTCGCCCAGCTTTCCCCTCCGCCCGCCACCACCGCGCGCCTCGACCGGAACGCGTTGGAGCTGCTCGCACACTCGCGTCCGGCAGCCGCCGCGACGCTCATCAAGGCTGCCGCCCTCGGTGAATTCCGCTACGGCCCCGGAGACTCGCCCTGGTACGGCGCGTCCTTCACCTCCACAGCGGATGCGTCGAACGCGCACCAGCTCGCCAAGCGCATCGACCAGACAGAGCTGCCGCGCCTACTCGAACGTGCCGCTGGCCTCGTGGGCCAGACGCGTCTGCGCCCCTTCGAATCCATCGCGGAGCTCGGTGTCTATCTGCGTCTGCTGCTCGATATTCGGGAGACGCTCGACAAATTCCAGCCGGCGGTCTACGACCGTTCGCTCACGGAGCTGATTACCGCCACCTCGTCCCGCCGCGAGTCGTCCGAGATGACCTCGGCCAACCGGCGCCGGCTGCGCAAGCTGGCCGACGAGTATCTGCGTCCCGGCGTGCGCGTCAGTGACATGAACGAAAGCCTGCATCGCATTCAGCAGCAGCGCACCCTGTGGCAGCGGTATGCGGCGGCTGGCGTTACGCCGGAGGTTCCGGTGGGTATCAATGACGTGCACGTCGCCTACCAGCGCGTCTCCGAAGACCTCGGCCTGCTCGACGTTCCGCTCGGCGCCACCGGCACGACGCGTGCGCTCGTGTCCCGCCCGATCAAAGAGCTGATTTATACGGTCACTGGTCTCGCCGCGGACAGCGAGGTGCTCGCGAATCTGCACGAGCGCACCGCGCTGCTTGCGACCCTGCGCGAGAACAACCTCGACCCGCTTATGACGGACCTGTCGCAGCGACACGTGTCCGAGCAGAACGTGGCCGCCGAACTCGAACTCGCCTGGTGGCAGTCCGTGCTTGAGATCATGCTCTCGGGGGACCGCGCCCTGCTGAACGCGAACACCGGAGTACTCGACCGCCTCGAGGCCGATTTCAAGCTCGTGGACGAGGCACATGCATCCGCTACCGGTCAGCTCCTGGCCTGGCTGCTGGCCGAAACCTGGAAAATCGGCGTCGTGGACTGGCCGGAAGAAGCCGACCAGCTGCGTCGCTTGCTGCGCGCCGACCGCGCCACCCCCGCGCGCCTGAACGATGTGGCGCCGCACCTCGGTAGCGTGCTTGCGCCGGTGTGGCTGGCCTCGCCGTACGAGATGGCGGGAATCTCCGATCTCATCAACTTCGATACCGTGCTGCTCGTGGATGCCGGTGCGACGACCCTTGCCGAGAATGTGGGTGCAATTCGCCGGGGCAAGCAGATTGTGGCATTCGGCGACCCGGTCACCCAAACCCCTTCGCTGTTTGAGACCGGCATCCGGGACCTGGCTGAACCCGGCTCCGAACCAGCCTTCACTGTCGACGCGATGCACGCCGACTCTGCGCTCGCTCGCCTCGGTGAGCTGCTGCCCACGCTCACCCTCACCCGCAGCTACCGGGCCGGGGGAGAGGACCTCGCCGAACTCGTGAACCACCGTTTCTACGGGGGGCGCATTGACTCGCTCCCGTGGGCGGGCAGCTATCTCGGGCACGGAAGCCTGAGCATCAACTATGTGGCCGGCGGTCGCGGGATGCCCGATGCTGACAGCGGCGCCATTGAGAGTGTCGATGCCGAGGTGGTGAAGGTCGTCGAACTCGTGCTCGACCACGCCGTCAAACGCCCACGCGAATCGCTCATGGTCATCACGGCGAGCGCGCGGCACTCGGTGCGCGTTCACCAGGCCGTGCTCGCCGCTTTCGCCAAGCGCACCGACCTCTCCGACTTCATCCTGAAGGACCGTGCCGAGCCGTTCACGGTGCTCACCCTGGAACAGGCGGTCGCGCAGAGCCGTGACCGGGTCATCTTCTCTATCGGCTACGGCCGCACGCCGCACGGGCGACTCCTGTCCAACTTCGGTTCGCTCGGCGAGCCGGGTGGCGAACGCCTGCTCGCGATCGGCATGACGCGCGCCCGTCGGTCCATGGACATCGTGTCGTGCTTCCGCCCCTCAGACATCGAGGCGGACCGCCAGCGTCACGGTATTCTGGCCCTGGCCCAAGTGCTCAGTGAAACCGAGGCGCGTGGCGTCGAGGTACAGGTGCCCGATGCGAGTGAATCCATGCTCGTCGACCTCGCCGGCCGCCTCGAACGTCTCGGCCTCACGGTGACCCTCGGCCACCGTGGCAAGCTCGCCCTCGCGGCCTCCCACAACGGTCGTGCCATCGTTGTTGAAACGGATGCCGTGGTCGGCCGCGCCAGCCTGCGTGAGTCCCTGAGGCTTCGGCCTGAGGTGCTGCGTCGCCTCGGCTGGCACTACCTGCGTGTGCACAGCTTCGAGCTGTTCAGCAATCCCGATGCCGTCGCCGCCCGTGTGGCGTCCATCGCGGGCCTGCAGCCGACGAGCGCCGCAACCGGCCCGACCGCTCAGATCGATCCCCAACGACCCACCGAGTGATGGCGATCCGATGACGACGGACAACCCGGGCACGGAACGCCAGCCCATCATGCGGCAGACGGGGAAGGCGCGCCGCGCGAAGCTTCTGCCCGCACCCGATACCGATCCGAACCCGCATCCGCCGGTGTTGCGGGAAGAGGGCGGTATCGCCGACGGCGGTGCGGCCCCGAGTGCAAACGACGCACGCCTGCGACAGGACCGCCCGCCGCACTGGTAGCCGAGAAACGGAAAGATGCAGTAGCACCGCTGCAGCTTTCCGGAGGCTGCGGTTGGCCGTCGGTCGAATCGACTCGCATGTGGGCCACGCCACCATCCATGCGAGGCCCGAGCCCGGTGACTTTGACCGGTTCCAGCCCGGCGCCGAACAGGCATGGGATACGATGATTTGAAAGTGATCGAGGCAAAGAAGTTCCTACAGGCCTGCATCGGCGGGACCGCCGAGAACCCCAACATCCATGACGCGGTCGCCTCGGCCCGTGTTATCAGGGCCACCGACACGTCGGTCGAGTCCGGCGTCCGGGTCACGATCCCCGAGATGACCGGAAGCACGGCCGCGATCCGTGAGACAGCGAGCGTGGCCCGATGAGCGCTGCAGCCTCCGCCGTGAAGATTGCCGGAGCACCGATCTCCTGGGGCCTGCGCGAGGTCCCCGGGTGGGGTCACCAGCTCGTACTCGCCGAGGCCACCGGCGTTCGGGGCTACGACGCCGCCAGCTCGGTTCCAACCGAGCTCCCGAGTGCCGGCTAAGCCAGCGCGTCCACTTTTCTTTCCCCATAACCGCTGCGTTATATACAGCCCTCGCAAATATTCAAAGGAGCATATTTTCCCATGTCACGATATTTCGGTGCCCCCACCCGCCGTCTCCGCCGCGGCCTGCTCGTCGCCGTCGCCGTCGCCGTCACCGTGCCGCTTGTGTTGAGCGGATGCACGCCCACGGCGGGGACCACGTCCGGCAAAGCCGCCGATGCTGGCGATCGCACGTACGCTCTTGTCGTGCACTCCGTGCCCGGCGACCCGTTCTGGGACGTCGTGAAGTCAGGGGCCGAGGCCGCAGCCACGTCCGATGGCGCCACGATCACCTACCAGGGCAACCCCGACCCGCAGAAACAGAGTCAGCTGATCGAGACCGCAATCGCCGACAAGGTCGACGGCATCATCGTCTCCATGGCCAACCCCGAGGGAGTGCAGGGTGCGATTGCCGACGCCGTGGCCGCCAAGATCCCGGTCATCACCATCAACTCGGGCTCCGAACAGTCCGCCGCGTTCGGCGCCATGACCCACGTGGGCCAGAGCGAATTCCCCGCCGGGCAGGGCGCCGGAAAGCAATTCAACGATGCGGGCGTCCAGAATCTCATCTGCATCGTGCACGAGGCCGGTAACAAGGGCCTCGAAGACCGCTGCGCCGGCGCGACCGACAGCTTCGGCGGAACGGTCAAGAACATTCAGGTGGACGTCGCAAACATTGCCGATGCCCAGAACACGATCAAGAGTGCGCTTCTGGCCGACCCGAGCATTGACAGCGTCCTGACGCTCAACCCGGCCATCGCCGTCGCGGCCTCACAGGCCGTCGCCGAGGCCGCGAGCACTGCCCAGGTGGGCACCTTCGATGTCTCCTCCGACGTCACGAGCCTCATCGAAGAGGGTAAGATTCTCTTCGCGATCGACCAGCAGCCCTACCTGCAGGGCTACCTGCCCGTGACCTTCTTCGGCCTCTACTGGAGCAACGGAAACGTCGTCGGCGGTGGAGCTCCGGTCTACTCGGGCCCCGGCTTCATCACCAAGGAGAACGCCGCACAGGTAGCCGAATATGCTGTAAACGGGACCCGCTAGGGCGACAGCAGCTGCCGACGATCACCCCATCCGCACGGCTCGCGATCCTCGCGAAGAACGGAACCCCATGAGTACCACCCTTGCCTCGCCAGCCAAGGACGTGCAGGACGAACGGCTGGCTCGCACCGGACCGATCGTTCTGCTGCTTCGCCGCCCCGAGATCGGCGCGCTCGTGGCAGCCCTGGGAATCTTCGTGTTCTTCTCCGTGTTCACCAATTCATTCCTCTCCCCGGCCGGGGTCTCCACATGGCTGTTCTCGGCCTCGCTCTTCGGCATCATGGCCGTTGCCGTGGCGATGCTCATGATTGGCGGGGAATTCGACCTCTCCGCGGGCGCCATGACCGGAACCACGGGACTCGTCGTGGGCGCGTTCACCACGCAGTACGGCATGAACATCTGGGTCGCCATGCTGATGGCCCTGGGAGTGGCCCTCTCGGTGGGGGCGTTCAATGGATTCGTCGTCATGAAGACCGGGCTGCCGAGCTTCATTGTCACCCTGGGAACCTTCTTCATCCTGCAGGGTGTCAACCTCGCCGGCACGAAACTCATCACCGGGCAGGTCGCTATCCAGGGCATGTCTTCGGTTCCCGGATTCGATACCGTGAAGAGCATATTCGGATCGACGGTGCAGATCTTCGGGCTCAACCTCAAGATTTCGATTTTCTGGTGGATCGCGATCACGGCCATCGCCACGTGGATTCTGCTGCGCACGAAGTACGGCAACTGGATCTTTGCCTCTGGTGGACAGGTGCAGAGCGCCCGCCAGACCGGCGTGCCCGTGGTGAAAACCAAGGTGGGACTCTTCATGACCACGGCCGGCGCCGGCTGGCTTGTGGGAATGCTCTCGCTCTTCGACGTCTCGACGGTGCAGGCCACAACCGGCATCGGCCAGGAGTTCATCTACATCATCTGCGCGGTGGTGGGCGGGTGCCTGCTCACCGGAGGCTTCGGCTCCGCGATCGGTGCGGCCATTGGCGCGCTCATCTACGGCATGACGCTGCAGGGGATTGTGTTCGCCCAGTGGGATAACAACTGGCTCAAGGCGTTCCTCGGCGGGATGCTGCTGCTCGCTGTGCTTGTCAACCTTTATGTTCGTCGCCAGGCAGGAGCCAGAGAATGAGTGCTGAGCAATCCGTACCGCCAATACTTGAGGTGCGCAACATCGGCAAGAGCTACGGGTCGATTATCGCCTTGACCGATATCTCCACGTCGGTCGGATTCGGCGAAGTCGTCTGCGTGCTCGGCGACAACGGTGCCGGTAAGTCCACGTTTATTAAGATCCTGGCTGGGGCTCACGACTACACGTCCGGCTCGCTTCTGCTCAACGGCACGGAGAAACGATTCACCGGGCCCCGCGACGCGCTCGACGCGGGCATCGCCACCGTCTACCAGGACCTCGCCGTTGTGCCGCTCATGCCGGTGTGGCGCAATTTCTTTCTGGGAGCGGAGTTGTACGCGGGTTTCGGACCATTCAGCAGCCTCAAGGTGCGCGAGATGAGGGCCATCACCAAGCGCGAGCTGCGAAAAATGGGCATTGACCTGCGCGACGTCGATCAGCCCATTGGTACGCTCTCCGGCGGTGAGCGCCAGTCCGTGGCGATTGCGCGGGCCGTGTACTTCGGCGCCAAGGTCGTCATTCTCGACGAGCCCACATCCGCGCTCGGTGTGAAGCAGGCCGGGGTGGTGTTGCGATACGTGGCGCAGGCCCGTGATCGTGGCCTCGGCGTGGTTTTCATCACACACAACCCGCACCACGCCTACCCGGTGGGGGACAAATTCCTGCTGCTCAAGCGCGGCATGAGCCTCGGCGAGTTCGCGAAGAAGGACATTGAGATCGCCGAGCTCACGAGGCTCATGGCTGGCGGCGCCGAGCTCGAAGCACTCGCGCACGAGCTCGAGCGCGCCTGACGCCCTCGACGTACACACGACATCGCGTCTCGCCCCACCGTGCGGAGGCGCGGCGCCGCGCGGCGAGGTTGCGGGGTGCCGGTCGCTACTTCAGGACGAAGCCGGTGCGCCTCGTCGGGCCCCCACGTGATTGCCGGGGTGAACGGATGCGCGCAGCCGGATCTCCTGAAGTAGCAACAACACGGCGAGCGGATGCGGCGGTGCTTAGTGCTTAGTGCTTAGTGCTGGGGTGCCCTGCGCCGGGGCGATCGCGTTCTTGGCGAGCAGGTCACGGATCTCGGTGAGCATGTCGAGTTCGGTCGTGGGATCGTCGACGACGGCGGCGGGAACGCCCTCGTCGCGTCGGCGCGCCTGCGCCTTCTTGAGCCGGTTGATCGGCAGCACGAAGACGAAGTAGACCACGGCGGCGATCAGAACGAAGTTGATGAGGGCGGCGAGCACGGCTCCGAGTGCCAGCACCGGCGGATTCTCCCCGCTGCGCAGCGGGATCGTCATCGCCGTGCTGAGCGTCTCCACGTTGAATATCGCGGCGATCAGCGGATTGAAGATGTTGGTGACCAGAGCAGTGACAACGGCGGTGAACGCCGCTCCGATGACAACGGCGACGGCAAGGTCAATGACGTTGCCGCGCATGATGAACTCTTTGAAACCCTTGAACACAGGATGCTCCTGAATATGACTTATCGGGGAAGGTGCACAGGCAGAGGCCCCAGGAAGTCCCAGGAGGCCGTGGGAGGCCCTAGGAGGCCTTCGGCGCGGGGGTCGAGGAGCTTGAGGACGACGACGAGGAAGCCGCGGGAGCGCTGTCCTTCTTGGCCGGCGTGCTCGAAGACTCGGCCGGCTTCGATTCCGACTTGGTCTCGGACTTCTCGCTCGGCTTGCGGTCGAGGTTCGAGTTGGACCGGTTGGAGTCACTCTTCGAATCGTTGCTGTAGAAGCCAGAGCCGCTGAATGTCACGCCAATGGACGAGAAGACCTTGCGCAGCTTTCCCTGGCACGTGGGGCACACCGTGAGTGAGTGGTCGGTGAACGCCTGCTGGATATCGAAGGCGGTGTCACACTCGGTGCAACGGTAGGAATAGGTAGGCACTAAATCTCCAGCTGGTAAGGCACGGCAGGCTTTTGCCTACCGGGTAGAACTAGAACGCGATGATGCGCGTGGGGGTGACCAGGCCGTTGACGGGCTGGTCATGCACCTCGCGGGGTACTTTCTCCAGATACTCATTGTCGAAGACGACAGCGTATACCGGGGGACATTTTTCCATGGAACCGAGGGTCTTGTCGAAATAACCGCGGCCCCAGCCCATCCGCAACCCGCTGGCATCCACGGCAGCGGCCGGAACGATGATCAGGTCGACGTCATTGATGGCGATGGGGCCAAGGAGTTCGCCCACGGCCTCCGGCACGCCGGAGAGGCCCTCAATCTCTTCCTCATTGTCTCCAACGGTCCAGTCAAGAAGGCCGTCGTCCCGTGAAATGGGCAACAGCACTCTCAGGCCCTGCGTCTGCGCCCAGTTGAGAAAAGGTCGGGTATTCGGTTCGCTGCGCGCTGAGAGGTAACAGGCCAGTGAACGAGCGGAAAGATCAATGACGAGGCTCTGCAGGTTCTCGGTGAAACCGGCCGTTGCGGCCTCGCGTTCGCGCGAGGTCAGGTTCTGGCGGCGTTCCCGTAACTCAGCACGGAGCGCCCGCTTGTGGTGAGCGATGTCTGAGTCCATACGTGACATTCTAGATGCCGCTAACGTAGGGGCCATGGGAACCAAAATCACCAAGGCCGTCATTCCGGCAGCAGGACTGGGCACACGCTTTCTGCCGGCCACCAAAGCAATGCCCAAGGAGATGCTCCCTGTCGTCGACAAGCCGGCGATCCAGTACGTGGTGGAGGAGGCCGTGGCCTCTGGTCTGAGCGACATCCTCATGGTCACCGGGCGCAACAAGAACGCGCTCGAGAACCACTTCGACCGCATGACCGAGCTGGAGGCCATGCTGGAGCGCAAGGGCGACCACGCCCGCCTCGCCAGGGTGCGCGAGTCGAACGAGCTTGCCGATATTCACTATGTGCGCCAGGGCAACCCGCGTGGCCTCGGTCACGCCGTGCTCCGCGCCCGCATGCACGTGAACCACGAGCCCTTCGCCGTTCTGCTGGGTGACGACATTATTGACTCGCGCGATATCCTGCTCACCCAGATGATCGACGAGCAGGTGAAGCGCAACACGAGCATCGTCGCCCTCATGGAGGTCGCCCCCTCGCAGATCCACATGTACGGCGCCGCCGCGATCGAGCCCACCGACGACCCTGATGTGGTGCGCATCACCGGACTTGTCGAAAAGCCGAGTGCAGCGGAGGCCCCCTCCAACCTGGCCATCATCGGTCGCTACGTGCTGCGCCCGGAGGTCTTCGATATTCTCGAGCACACCGCACCGGGCAAAGGCAACGAGATCCAGCTCACCGACGCGTTGCAGGAGATGGCTGTCAATCCCGAGGAGACCGGCGGCGTGTACGGCGTCATCTTCCGCGGGCGCCGATATGACACCGGGGACCGCCTCGACTACATCAAGGCCATCGTGCAGCTGGCCGTTGACCGTGAAGACCTCGGCAGGGACCTGCGTCCGTGGCTTCGGGACTTCGTGAAGCAGATGGACTAGGGCAGACTGGCCCATAGCAAGTACTCCCCACACCGTTGGGGTAGCCGGGCGTCGTGCTCGCGCGGCCCACGAAAAGACAGGTCACACGTGCCACTCGCCATTCCCACCCTCAGGGAGGGCCTCGTCACGCTGCGTCCGGTGCGCCTGCGCGACGCCAAGGTGCTCGAGGGGGAACTTCTCGCTAATCGGGTGTGGTTGCGCAAATGGGAGGCGACCAACCCGTACGCGCCTGCGTCTTTCGACTCGAGGGCCAGCATCCGTGGTCTGCTCGCGCATTCTCGTGCGGGCAATGGGCTGCCCTTCATCGTGGAGTACGACGGCCAGCTCGCGGGGCAGCTGAACGTGTCGTCGATCACCTGGGGCTCTCTCTCGTCGGCGACGATGGGGTACTGGGTGGGGGAGCGGTTCGCCGGGAGGTCGGTCACCCCCACCGCGGTGGCCCTCGCCGTGGATTACTGCTTCTACCAGCTCGGGTTGCACCGCATGGAGATCTGCATTCGCCCGGAGAATGCCGCCTCCTTGCGTGTGGTCGAAAAGCTCGGTTTTCGCTACGAGGGGCTCAGGCGGCGATTCATTCACATCAATGGTGACTGGCGCGATCACTTCTGTTTCGGACTCGTTGCCGAAGAGCTCGACCAAGGCGTGATGCGGCGGTGGAAAGACGGTCGTGTCCCGGCGGATGCGGCCAAAGTCAACGCCGCCGATTTCGAGGCGTCCGTGCGGCCGCTCCCGGTCAAATCCCGTTCGGTGTTGTAGGGCTACAAAATAGTGACGAATTTCGATGACACACCATCCGTAATCATGACCGGACTGCCCACCGACTCTTACCGTTGTGAATATGAATGGTGAGGCCCTCGGCGGTGGAGTGATGGTAGCGGTGGCTGCTGTGCTCTGGATGGCCTATTTGATGCCCACCTGGTCCCGCCGACGGGAGTATCTCGCGACCGAGCGAAACGCCGTGCGCCTGCAACAGACGCTGCGCATTCTGGCTGAAACGGCCGAGGTCCCGGCGCAGGTGCGCCTCGAGGCGAACGCACGTACCGTGGCCGAACAACAAAAGATTCTCGCGCGCACCGAAGGAACGGCTCGTTCCGCTGCGCGTGCCGCAACGAAGGAACAGGCAAAGATGCAGGTTGCAGCAGCAGACCAGGCCGAAGCGGATGCCGCAGCCGCGGCACACGGAGTGGCAGCCGCCATTGAGGCGGCTAACCGAACTCCCCTCCCCGTCTCGCCGGCACGAATTCTCCGACGCCTGCGCCGCGGGCGTGCCCTCAGCTCGATCGTGCTCCTCACCGGACTGATCTGCGCCCTCGGTGGCGTCGCGCCGATCGTGGCTACCGGCTCCTGGCTGCTCTTCGGCATGGGCGTCGTCACGGTCGCCGCAGCGTTCCTGACCCTGTCCCGCCTGGCCAAAGTGGCGCGCACGGCGCGCATTGTGCACGTCGCGGCTCCCGCGCGTGCACCTCTCACCGGACAGCCGTTTGAGCCCGTGCACCTCGAGACGACTCCCGTCGTCGCCCCCACCTGGACTCCGCAGCCCCTGCCGCGCCCCCTGCACCTCTCCCGCGGCTCGATCGCGCAGACGGCGATGGCCTCAGTGGATGCCGCGGCCGAGCTGCGTCGCGTCGCCCAGGAAGCCGAGATCGAGCGTCGTGCCTCCCGGATCACCGCTTCCGCCGCGCCCCTTGCGCGCCCCCTGCCGGCCCCGGTGTCGGCGCCGGCGCGTGTGGCTTCGGCGAAACCGTCCACCGACAGTCGCTTCGCCGCGATGGGGATCGTGGGTGAGACGGAGCCCGGTATGACCGACCTTGACGCCGTACTTCGTCTGCGCCGCGCCGTCGGCTAACCCCGAATTGGGTGCGCCCGTGCACGCGGACCCCTCCCGCTCGTGATATTCTGCATAAGCAGTCGGGGGCTATGGCGCAGTTGGTAGCGCGTCTCGTTCGCAATGAGAAGGTCAGGAGTTCGAATCTCCTTAGCTCCACCGCATGCACGAGAAAGGCCGCCTGACAAGGCGGCCTTTTTTGTTTCTTCGGTGGCAACGTTGGCCAGTATCGTGGGATCACACGTACGACCCCGGCCTCACGAAGGAGACCCATGAACTCGACTGACCTGCTCATCGAAGCCTTTGGGCGCGTCCACGGTGCCGTACATGGGGCGCTGGCCGGGGGATCCGCGAAGGCCCTCACTTTTCGAGCGGATGCCGATGCCAACACCATCGCCTGGCTCGTCTGGCACCTCACCCGCGTGCAGGACGACCACGTGGCCGAGCTGGCCGGACGCGAGCAGACCTGGACGCGTGACGGCTGGGCGCAGAAGTTCTCCCTGCCCTTTGAACCGGCGGCGACCGGCTACGGGCACTCGAGCAGCGAGGTCGCCGCCGTGCGTGTCGACGCCGAGCTTCTCGGCGGCTACTACGACGCCGTGCACGCCCAGACGCTCGCCTACCTTCAGGCCTTGACCGACGCAGACCTCGACGAGGTGATTGACCGCCGGTGGATCCCGGCGGTCACCCGCGGGGTGCGACTGGTCAGCGTGATCAGCGACGACCTCGAACATGCCGGCCAGGCCGCCTTCATCCGCGGGCTCGTGCAACGCCGCGGGTAGGCGCACTGCTCAGGGTGTGCCGGGGCGCCCCGGCACGGCAGGTGTGGCCGTGATTACGGGCGCACCTCTCCGCCGCGGCCGAGGGCGACAACCTGGCCGACCATGGCGGACCCGGCCGGGCTCGCCAAATAGACGACAGCGGATGCGAGCGCGCGAGTATCCGCTGCGGCGCCCGGCTGCACGGCGATCTCGTTCACGATCACGCCGTCCGGTCCGAGGTCCCGGGCCAGGGTCTTCGTGAGGGCGATCAGTGCACCGTGAACGGATGCGCCGGCGGTGGCGTTCGGAACGCCCGCCGCACCCCAGCCGGCACCGACCAGAACGATGCGGCTGTCATCGGCCCGGCGCAACGCGTCGACGGTCGCCCGCATTAATCGGAACGGTGTCGACATCGCCTCGTGCACGGCCTGGAACCACTGCGTCACGTCGGTATCGATGAACCGCGCTGGAGCCGGGTTCGCTGCGCCCACCACCAGGATGTTGATGCAGCCGAAGTCCTGCTCGACCGCGGCGACCGCAGCCGCATCGTTTCCGAGCGGCAGGGCGAGCTGCGCCCCCGCGACCACGGAGCCGAGCACCGCGACCCGCACGCCGGTTCGGGCGAGCGCCGCCACCACAGCGGAACGCTCCGCTTCGTTATCGAGCGCAACCAGGGCGACTCTCTGCTCGTTCACGAGACCGTGCTCGTTCAGTACACCGTGCTCGCCCATTAGATTGTTGCTCCGGCGTTGGGGGAGACGACCTGGCCGACGCAGGCGCTGCCCACCTCAAGGAAAAACAGCACGGCGGCGGCAATCTCGGCGGGGCGCACGAGGCGCCCCGCTGGCAGGGTCGCCAGGAATGACTCGGCCCTCCACGGCGAATCCGCTGCCAGCATGGGGGTGTCGGCCGCCCCGGGGGCGACGGTGTTCACGAATACCCCACTGCCCTCAAGCTCGAGGGCGAGACTGCGGCTGAAGCCCACGATGGCTCCCTTCGTTGCGGCATAGTGGGCATCGCCCTGGCTTCCACCGAGGCCGAGATCAGAGGAAATGGTCACGATCGCCCCGCTCCGGCGTTCGAGCATCTGCGGCAGAACGGCGGCGCAGGTCTTGACCGTTCCGCCGATGTTCACGGCGAGCATGCGATCCCACCGTTCGTCGGTGATCGATTCGAGGGGGAGTTCCTCGTAGATGCCGGCCACCGTGACGAGGGCATCGGCCGGGCCGAGCTCCTGCGTCACGCGGGCGGCTGCGGCAGAGAGGGCCGCGGCATCCGTCACGTCGACCTCGACGCTCAGCGCCGTGTCGGAGGAGCGCAGATCGAAGCCGGCCACGCGCCAGCCGGCCGTGCGCAGTGCCACGGCGACGGCGGCGCCGAGACCGCTGGCGGCACCGGTCACGATCGCGACACCGGAATCGGGTGTGGGAGTCATTTTTCGGTCTCAATCATGTCGGGTGAGGCGATGGAGAGATGCTCGTGCACGCACAGCCAGGCGTCGTCGCTGCGCTCCAGAATGATCGACTCCCGTTCGTTGACGGTCAGGATGTCGCCGTTCGTTTCCAGGGTTGTTTCAACGTCGTGGCTGAACACGGCCGTTGAACCGAAGACCTGAATACGGCGATTCGTGGACGTGGCGTCGTGCACGCGAAAACCGTCGTTTGTCTCCCACTCGGTCCAGAGTGCTTCATAGCCGGCGCGACCGTCGATGCGGTGCGGTGTGGTGTGAAACAGGAAGGTCGCATCTTCCGCAAAGCCGGCGAAGTAGGCGGCCTTGCGGTGGCTGCGGAAGTTGTCGATGATCGCGTCGACGGCGGCGAGGGCGTTGGCTTCGGCGCTACCCGGAACGGTCGTGGAAGCGGGAGCGGCGGGCGCTGCGCTCACGGCCTGCGGCTCCGCAGCACGACCATCTTCGCCGCCGTCGAATTATGATCCATTTCAATGACATGGGGGGTGCCGGGCAGGGTCGGGACGATGCGCGCACCGTCCGGGCCGAACACATAGCGTGGTTCGGGAAAGATCCACAGGGCGCCGAGGTACAGCACGGCTCCGGCCGTGACCGCGACGACGAGGCTCAGGTCCATGCCGCCGCCAAGGCTGCTGAACGGTCCGACGATTACTGGCGGATAGTTGGCGAACAGCAGTCCGAGCACCGCCGCACCGATCCAGGCGACCATGCCGCGCCAGTTCACTCCGTCGTTGAACCAGTAGAGGCCTCCGATCTCGCCCTTGTTGAAGACTTGCAGGTTCCGCGCGTCGAAGTGGCCGCGGCGCACGAAATAACCAATGGCCATGATGACGATCCACGGGGTCGTGGTCACGATGATCGCTCCGACGAACGCATTCACGGCGCCGAGCAGGTCGAAGAACAACCGCCCGGTCAGGATGAATCCGAAGGCGACCACGCCGATGCCGATCGTGGCCTGCACCCGGTTGAACCTGGGGAACACCGAGGAGAAATCGAGCCCGGTTCCGTAGAGCGAGGTGGTTCCTGTCGAGAGTCCCCCGATAAACGCGACGAACATGAGCAACAGGGCGTACCAGATGGGTGAGGCCTGAATCAGGGCGAATACATAGTCCCCCTGGCCGGCCACGATCGTCGCGGTGGCGACGCCGAACAGGAACGGGATGAGGGTCAGCAGCTGGCCGAGAAACGTTCCCAGAAACAGCTTGCGAGGTGGTGTGCTTTTCGGAATATACCGGGCCCAATCGCCGAGGAAGGGGCCGAAGGAGATCGGATTACTCATGACGATGAGTGCCGCGGCGACGAAGGTGGGCCAGAATCCGCCGAGGGCGTAGGCATCCACCCCCGGGTTGTACCCGGCGTCGAAGGTGCCCGAGAAGGCAACGATCGCGAGCAGGATGAGGGCCGTATTCGCGATGGCGGCGGTCTTGTTCACGAGAAGCATGAACTGGAACCCGAATACGACAACGACGATGACGATGATGCCGATCACACCGTAGACGACGGTGCGCAGCCCGATCGAGTCGGGCACGCCGACCAGTCGGGTGAGCGCGCCGA
The DNA here is from genome assembly GCF_004365915.1 of Cryobacterium psychrophilum. Lineage (NCBI taxonomy): Bacteria > Bacillati > Actinomycetota > Actinomycetes > Micrococcales > Microbacteriaceae > Cryobacterium > Cryobacterium psychrophilum. The sequence goes on along the minus strand of NZ_SODI01000001.1, from coordinate 1,153,427 downwards.
CGAGGGCATCGCCGCTGACCCAGACCGAGATCGAGTAGAACGCTATCGCGGTCAGCAGAGAAAGAAACGATCCTACGACCCGGCCGCGCACACCGAACAAGGCGCCAGAGGACACTGCATTGTTTGTGCCGGTCTTCGGACCGAACAGGCCCATCGGCATGAGAAACAGGGAGCCCACGAGCACCCCGCACAGTGTTGCGATGACGGCCTGCCAGAAGGAGAGACCGAGCACGATCGGGAACGTCCCGAGCAGCACGGTCGCGAAGGTGTTCGCCCCACCGAACTGAATACGCAGCAGGTCGACCCAGGTTGAGGTGCGGTCCGCGTCGGGGATGGTGTCGATGCCGTGTTGCTCGACCTCGGTCACCTTGGGCCGGTCGTTCAGCACGATCGTTTCGGTGCTGGGAACAACGTCGCTGTTGATACTCATGCTGCTGCCTTCGGGTTGGTGAGATCAGTTGTAAAACAAGCTGAAAGTGACACTAGCGCCGAACTTGACCAATGTGCAATAGTTCTTGACTATGAGGATAAACAAGGTTGTTGATCTGTCACTGGTCATCAACGCCGAAACCCAGACCTACCCCGGCGACCCCGAGGCTCGCTTTCTTGTGCACAGCACGATTGAGCGCGATGGGTTCAATCTGCTGAGCGTGAGCATGGGCTCGCAAACGGGAACCCACGTTGACGCCCCGTACCACTTCGATGAGGCAGCCCCGAAGATTGATGAGATCCCGCTTGACCGGTTCGTCGGCCGTGGCGTCATTGTTGACGCGCGGGGCCTCGGCGCACGCGGTGTCATCACGTGGGAGCACATTTCGCCCCTTGCCGACCAGCTCGAACCGGGCGTGATCGTGCTGCTGCACACCGGGTGGAGCGAGCACTACGGAACCCCGACGTACTTCGAGAATCCGTATCTCGATGCCGACGCCTGCCGACGCATGATCGCGCTCGGGGTGCGTACCTTCGGGATTGACGCCATTAACATTGACGAGACCCCCGATGATGAGCATCCGGGGGTCGGCTTTCCGGTGCACCACCTCATCGCCGACGTCGGCGGTGTGATCAGCGAAAACCTCACCAATGTGGCCGCGATTGACTTCGGGGAGCCGCTCATCTCCCTACTGCCGATCGCCTTCGAAGCCGCCGATGGCGCCCCCGTTCGCGCGGTCGCCCTCAACCTCGAATCCTAGGAGAACAGCGTGACCCGTCAGGTTCCCATCGGTCTGCGACTGCGTGCCGCGCGTCTAAGCAAGGGCCTCACCCTGGAGGCGGTCGCAACGACCGCCGGCATCACGCAGGGGTTCGTGAGCAAGCTCGAACGTGACCAGGTTTCACCGTCGGTGGCCACCCTCGTGGCCATCTGCGATGCCGTCGGGCTCCGGGTGGGTGAGCTGTTCGAGCCGCCAACCGCGCAGATCGTGCGCGCCGGCCAGGGTTCGCCGATCAACTTCGGCGGACGGGGCGCGGCCGAATACCTCATGACGCCCGGAACGCAGAGCCAGGTCGAGGTCATCCAATCGGTGATCGAGCCCGGAGGTACCGCCGGTGTTGACATGTACGTGCTCGACATCGATGTCGAGTTCGTGTTCGTCATGCGCGGCTCACTCGACCTCACCATCGGTGAGAATGCCTTTGTGCTCGGCCACGGCGACGCCATGACCTTTCGCGGACGCGACCCGCACACCTGGCGCAATACCTCGGATAGCGAGGAATGCGAAGTGCTGTGGGTACTGACGCCCGCCCCCTAGCCCGATACTGAATCGCTACGTGGTATCACTGTCAAATGCCCCGCAGCATGGGTACGGGGTGGCCTTATAAGATCCAGTTCTCTTGCCTCAAACGCATATTCTTCCCGTTGACACATTGTCCCTGCACGTCGAGACAAGGACGCCTCAGGACGACACTCAGCACCCGAACGGGCCTGTCCCTGCTGGTGGGCACGATGGCCACCGGCCTGACCGTCCGGGCTACTGAGGTGAGCCGGAGGCGGAGCGGGTGCCCACGGACGCGGGTTCCGGTTCTTCGGCGCCCTGATCGAGGCGGAAGGGTGGGTACTCGTCCCGGAAGAGCCCCGTGTAGGTCAGCACGCGCAGCACCCAGCGGTTGAGACCGAGAATCAGATCGAACAGCGGCTGCTGGTAGCGGCCGCTGAACAACAAGATCACGGCCGCCACGAGCACGAGCAGTCCCAGCAGGGAGGCTCCCGCGGAGACGCCCGTCGGTATCCGCCCGGTCATCGGCCAGCTGGGCATCCACGTTCCACCGGTCGCGGCACCCGTGAACGCGGCAATAATCAGCAGGTGCGGGATGGCCAGCAGCCACGACTTCACAAAGATGAGGCCGCGCGAGAGGCGTTCGGGGTAGTCCACGTCAAAATCGGCCGGGTAGTCGGTCTTGTCCAGTGTGAACGGCGGATACCGGTCGGTGCCGAGGGCGGAATAGGAATAGTAGGCCACCCGCCAGCCCCAACGGATGACGCCCACGTTGAAGGCGAACAGGACACGCGGGTACCGGGCCGTGAACAAAATGGCGAACCACGCGATGACCGTGACGACCGCGAAGGCGAACCCCAGGAAGAAAAGAATGATCACGTGCGGGACGATGAGTACCCACTTGAAGAGCCAGAGCCAGTTCGACAGGTTCAGGTCGAGTGCGCCGCGCACCCGCGAAGGGTAGAGCGAGGCGGGCGGTAGGCCCGCCGTGGGTGCGGGGCCGGCGACGAACCCGGCGTTCCCCGGGCCGGCGACATTCTGCATCGGCTGACCATCCGCGCCCGAGGCGGATGCGCCGCCTCGCTCCTGCTCGCGACCGAGCATGATCGCGCCGACCAGGATCAGGGCGATCCCCACGAGCAGCGAGAGGATCCCTCCGAGGATGAGGAGGACGCCGAGCGGGCCCAGGAAGCCCACCCGCGCGCCCACCGACACGTCGGCAGACACGCCCTGGCTCGCGTCGACGTTCATGATCACGACGGTCCAGCGTCCGGAGGGTATCTCCTTGCCGGACTCCAGGGCGACAACGAGCTCCTGCGTTCCCGTGCCGGTTGTCGATGCGGCCCAGAAATCCTGGGTGCCGGGCGGTGCGGGCTGTTCGGTGCCAGTCAACTGGCGAAAGCGAGCCGCGAACGGATACATCTCCATGCTGGTGATTTCGGAGTGTGCGGCGGAAGCGAGGTACCGTTCAACGTCGGCGGTGGGGGCGATTCCGAGGAACAGCGGGACGTTCGTTTGCGTCGAGGTGGCCTGCAGTCGAATGTTGCCGAGGTCGCCAGCGATTACGGTCAGTCCCTGCTGGTTGCCGAGGTCGAGCGACGGGGACGTCACCGCGTAGGTGTTGACGGAGAGTGTTTCCGTCGGCGTGCTCAAGTAGCCCGCTGCACCCTGTTGCGCATTCACCCAGGCCAACGCCGATCCGCCGAGCACCGTTGCGAGCCCGGACGATGCAATGAGGGAACCGAGGATGACGAGGATGAGCAGGAGCGCCCGACGCCCGCCCCCGGGCCGAGTGGGTGTTGCTGATGATGCGGCCGTTGTTGTGCTCATGCGCAATACCTCAGGCATCCTCGGAAAGTGATCAGCGGGTGGTCTCAACGATGATGTACCCGAATGGCCGGATCTAGGGCCGTACGTCCCAAATCGTTGCGACGTCTAGCGTGCGTGCTGCAGTTTCTGGGTGATCTTGTGCGCCTCATCGAGCAATAGCTGGCCGAGATAAGGTTGCCGGCCGGCCCGAAAACGCGGTTCGATGCCGGTGAGCGAGAGCGCCCACGTGGGCCGTCCGGCCTGGTCGAAGACGGCCGCCCCCATTCCCCAGCTTCCTTCGAGAATCAGCTCGGGGTTCACCGCATAGCCCGTGGCCCGCGTCTGCTCCAGGTGTTGCCGTATGGCTGCGGGGGAGTGCTGCTCTCCCCAGTGTTCCCGGAAGGCCTCGTCCTGCACGAGGAGCCGGTCCACTTCGTCGGTCGACAGGTAGGCGAGGATGGCGAGGCCGGCGGATGCGACGCCGAGTGGAAAACGCACGCCCTCATGGAGAACGAATGAGCGAATGGGGAAACTGCCCTCCTCGCGCAGCAGGCAGACGGTTTCGGCGCCGCGACGGATGGAAAGAAACGCGCTCTCCCCGGTCTCCTCGGCGAGCCGGTGCAGGCTCGGGCGGGCGAGATCCTCGATCGGATAGGACTGTGCAGCCACGGTGCCCATCACAAAGATCTCCGGCCCGAACCGCCAGGTGCCGGCGACCGGGTCGTGGTCCACAAGGCCCTCGCCGAGCAACGAACTGAGCAACCGATGCACGGTGGGCCTGGTGAGTCCGCTCTCGCGCACAATCTGGGCGAGCGGCAGGCCGCGGGGGGCCTGCCCGACGATTCGCAGCAGCAGGGCGACCCGGCTCACGACCTGAGCACCCTGCACCGGGGCGGGAGTGCGGCTGGTGCTGTGGCCTGGCATTGGTGCCCGTTTCTCCTCAGAGGTTGCTTCATGTCCATTATATGGACAAGAACTCTTCGCGTGGTCACGGCATGGATACCTCAGGGGATTGACGGGCCGCATCCGTTGACAGGAGGCCCGTGATCACGGTTGGCTGGGTAGTGTCCGATCCGTCCACAAAGTGGACGACAGCCGATCGGTAGTTGACTCAACGAGGAGATCCAGTGACCAAGGTGCAGACAAGTGCGGCAGAAGCTCTCGGCGACGTGCTCAGGGACGACATGACGCTCGCCGTGGGAGGCTTCGGTCTCAGCGGCATTCCGGCCGATCTCATCGACGCGGTGCGCGCATCCGGTGTCACGAACCTCACCGTGGTCTCCAACAACATGGGCGTCGACGGCAAGGGTCTGGGTGTGCTGCTCGAGACGGGGCAGGTGCGCAAGGTGATTGCCTCGTACGTGGGAGAGAACAAGCTCTTCGCCGAGCAGTTCCTGGCCGGAGCGCTCGACGTGGAGTTCAGCCCCCAGGGCACCCTCGCCGAACGGTTGCGGGCCGGCGGCGCGGGAATCCCCGCGTTTTACACGAAGACGGGCGTGGGCACGCTCATTGCCGAGGGCAAGCCTCTCGCCGAGTTCGACGGCGTCACCTATGTGCAGGAGCGCGGGATCGTGGCGGATGTCGCCCTCGTGAAGGCGTACATGGCCGACACGCGCGGCAACCTCGTCTACCGCTACACCGCACGAAACTTCAACCCCGTCGTGGCCACGGCGGGTCTCGTGACGATTGCGGAGGCGGAGCACATCGTGCAGCCGGGGGAGATCGAGCCAGACCACGTGGTGACTCCCGGGGTCTACATCCAGCGGATCGTGCACTCGCTGAACCGTGCCAAAGACATCGAACAACGCACGGTGCGCCCCCGCGACGCCGTCGCAGCCTGATTTCTAGAGACCCAAGGAGAAGATAATGACCTGGACACGCGACGAAATGGCCGCGATCGCGGCCGAAGAGCTGGTCGACGGCGACTACGTGAACCTCGGCATCGGAATTCCGACGCTCGTGGCCAACAACCTGCCCGCGGGAATCTCCGTGACCTTGCAGAGCGAGAACGGCCTGCTGGGCATGGGGCCGTTCCCCTACGAGGGCGAGGAAGACGCCGACCTGATCAACGCCGGCAAGCAGACGGTCACCGTGCTGCCCGGCGGCTCGATCTTCGACTCCGCCGCCTCCTTCGGCATGATCCGCGGCGGGCATGTGAAGGTCGCCATTCTTGGTGCCATGCAGGTGGCCGGTAACGGCGACCTCGCCAACTGGACCATCCCGGGCAAGATGGTCAAGGGCATGGGCGGCGCCATGGACCTCGTGGCCGGTACCCCGCGCGTGGTCGTACTCACCGAGCACGTGGCCAGGGATGGCTCGGCCAAGATCGTGCACACATGCACCCTTCCCCTCACCGGCCTCGCCGTGGTTGACCGCATCATCTCGGATCTCGCGGTCTTCGACGTGACGCCGGATGGCCTGCTGCTGCGGCGCCTCGCGCCCGGCGTGACCGTGGCCGAGATTCGGGAGAAGACCGAGGCCGATTTCGTTGTGGCTCCCGAACTCTCGGACGTACTCGTATGAGCCTGAAGGAGCGGTTCGGCCGCGACGTGCTCCTCACTGGTTGGGGGCACAGCCGTTTCGGCAAGCTTGTCGACGAGACCCTCGAGACCCTCATCGTTCAGGTGGCAACGGAGGCCCTCGCCCACGCCGGCATTGACGCGAGCCAGGTCGACGAGATCTTCGTGGGCCAGTTCAACTCGGGCCTGACCCCGCTTGCTTTTCCCTCGTCGTTGGCCCTGCAGACGGATGCCGGTCTGCGACACGTGCCCGCGACCCGCGTCGAGAACGCCTGCGCGTCGGGTTCGGCTGCCGTGCAACAGGGCGTGAAGTCGATCCTCGCCGGTACCGCGCGCACCGTGCTCGTGATCGGCGCTGAGAAGATGACGCACGCCCCGGCCGAACTGGTCGGGTCGGCGCTGCTCGGCGCAGATTACGACATGGCCGGAATGCCGTCGACGACCGGGTTCACCGGGCTGTTCGCCACGGTGGCTGCGGCCTATGAGGCGCGCTATGGGGCCATCGGTGACGTGCTCGGCTCGATTGCCGCGAAGAATCACCGCAACGGCGTGGAGAACCCCTACGCGCAGTTGCGCAAGGACCTCGGCGAGGACTTCTGCCAAACCGTATCTGATCGCAATCCGATGGTCGCCGAGCCTCTGCGCCGCACCGACTGCTCTCCCGTCTCCGACGGCGCTGCCGCGCTGGTTCTCACGACCGAGCCGTACTGCTCGGGCGCAGCGGCGACCGGCCCGGTGCGCCTGGCCGGTTTCGGGCAGGCCAACGATTTCTTGCCCGCCGGGCGCCGGGACCCGACCGAGTTCGCCTCGACGCGGGTCTCGTTCGAGCGAGCGATGACGATGGCCGGGGTGGGGCTCGACGACCTGGACTTCGTCGAGGTCCACGACTGCTTCACGATTGCCGAACTGATCATGTATGAGGTGATCGGCCTGACCGGGCGCGGCGACGGGCGACGGGCGATTGATGAGGGCTGGGCCTATATCGGCGGCAGGCTCCCGATCAACGTGTCCGGCGGGCTCAAGGCCAAGGGGCATCCGGTGGGGGCGACCGGGGTGTCGCAGCACGTGATCTCTGCGATGCAGCTCACCGGAACCGCGGGCGAGATGCAGCTGCCCCGTGCCCGCCGTGCTGCCGTGCAGAATATGGGCGGCGTGGGAGTGGCCAACTACGTGAGTGTTCTGGAGGCGGTGTAGCCACGGTTATTCCCAGTTTTAGGCAGATTGTTGAACAATGTGCATAAGTAAGGCAGTCTAGAGAGAACAATTTTTCTTGAGACGGGACACTGATGCCCAGCATTGACCTGAACAGCGACGTCGGGGAATCCTTCGGCATCTGGACCTTTGGCGACGACGCCGCGATTATCGCGTCGGTGTCGAGTATTAACGTGGCCTGCGGATTCCACGCCGGCGACCCGAGCACCATCCGTGCCACGTGCGCGGCGGCGGCCACCGCCCGCGTCACGGTGGGCGCCCACCCGGGCTACCGGGACCTGTCCGGTTTTGGTCGGCGCTTCATCGAAATGAATGCCGTCGACCTCAGCAACGATGTGGTCTACCAGGTCGGTGCCATGCAGGCCCTCGCCAGGGCCGCCGGTACCGAGGTGCGGTATGTGAAGCCGCACGGCGCCCTCTACAACGCCATTGTGCACCACCCCGAGCAGGCTCTCGCCGTGGTCGAGGCCGTGCTCGCCGTGGACCCGTCCCTGCCGGTGATGGTGTTGCCGAACTCGGAGATCGAGCGCGCCGCGCGCGCCGCTGGCCTGCGCACCGTGGCCGAGGGCTTCGCCGATCGCGCCTACAACCCCGACGGCACGCTCGTGTCGCGCAGGCTCCCCGGCGCCGTGCTGCACTCCGTTGCCGCCGTCACCGAGCAGGTATTGCGACTGGCGGGTGACCACCAGGTGTTGGCCATCGACGGCACCCTCATCGACATGGAGGTCGAAAGTATCTGCTTGCACGGTGATACCCCCGATTCCGTGGTTCTCGCCGCAGCTGTGCGTTCCGCCATCGTTGGCTCCGGCATCACCATCGAAAGCTTCGTGTAGCGGATGTTGTCACCGAGTCGATCCGTCCGTCCCGTCGGCGACCGCGCTTTTCTTGTGCAGTTCGCCACGCTCGGCGAAGTATTGAGCATGTATGAGGCCCTGGTGGAGCATCCGCTTGAGGGTCAGGTAGACGTGGTGGCGGCGGCCGAGACTGTGCTCGTGACGGCGAATTCGGCCGCCGCGGCGCGCCGGTGGCCTGCCCTGCTGCGGGCCATCGACGCGAGCCGCCCCACGACCGGTGACGACATGCTCGTCACGATCGACGTCGTCTACGACGGTGAAGACCTCGACGAGGTCGCCGAGCTCACCGGACTCGGCCGGGACGGCGTGATTGCTGCCCACACCTCGCAACACTGGACCGCCGCGTTCGGCGGCTTCGCCCCGGGGTTCGCGTACCTCGTCGGTGATGACCGACTGCTCGTGCCTCGGCGACGCACGCCGCGGCACGCGGTTCCCGCGGGGTCTGTCGCCCTCGCCGACGCGTACTCGGCGGTGTATCCGCGTGTCTCGCCGGGTGGTTGGCAGCTCATCGGACGCACGGATGCCGAGATGTGGAGCCTCGACCGTGAGCAGCCGGCGCTTGTGCAGCCGGGAAACCGGGTGCAGTTTCGCGCCGTTCGTGACGTCGTCGCTGCCGACACCGCAGTGTCGACACCGACGCTGAGCGGCACGTCCTCCGACTCGGCCGCAGGAACCGCCGGTCTCGTCGTGGTGCAGCCGGGGTTGCAGACCACCGTGCAGGACCTCGGACGCCCTGGCCTGGCCAACCTCGGTGTCGCCGGCGCGGGCGCGCTCGACCGTGGCGCCGTGCGGCGCTCCAACAGACTCGCCGGAAACCCGGCCACGGCCGCCGTCCTGGAAAATGCCCTCGGAGGACTCGTGCTCGAGGCGCGGAGCGACCAGGTGCTCGCGGTCACCGGGGCGAGCGTGTCGGTCGAGGTCACCGGCGGTACACACCTCGCGCGCCGGGTGCCGACCGACGCCCCCTTCGCCCTGCACGCCGGAGAACGGATGACACTGGGCACGCCGGAGTGGGGCGTGCGCAGCTACGTCGCGGTGCGCGGCGGCTTCGACGTGCCCGAAGTGCTCGGCAGCAGGTCCACCGACTCCATGTCGGGACTCGGACCCGTTCCGCTGCGCGCCGGCACCGAGCTGAGCGTTGCGCTCGCGCCGCCCACGAGCGTGGTTGGGGCTCCCGAGCCGACACCGCAGCCGCCCGCCGAGGTGACCGATCTGCGCTTCGTCCTCGGCCCGCGCGACGATTGGTTCAGTTCGGAGACGCTCGCCGCCTTCACCGCGGGTACCTACACGGTCACGGCGCAGTCCAACCGCATTGGCCTGCGACTCGACGGGCTGTCCCTCACCCGGTCACGTGCGGGGGAGCTGCCCAGCGAGGGAACCGTGTCCGGGGCGATTCAGCTTCCGGCTTCGGGACTACCGGTGCTGTTTCTTGCTGATCACCCGGTGACCGGAGGTTACCCCGTGCTCGGTGTCGTGCTGCACGCCGATCTTGACCTCGCCGCCCAGCTCGGAACCGGAGCCCAGATCCGCTTCGTGCCTGTTTCCCTGCCCGTCACCTCGTCCTCTTCATCTCCGGCCGGCGCCGACTCCCCGGTGCCACCCGCCACGAGAATCACCCCAGCCGCCGATACGGCGTCCGGCACCATCGCATCCGCTACCACCACCCCGAACGAGAGCTGAATCGTGCAGAAAGTACTGATTGCCAACCGCGGCGAGATCGCCGTGCGCATCATCCGGGCCTGCGATGACGCTGGCCTGTCGTCCGTGGCCGTCTACGCCGACGTCGACGCCGACGCTCTGCACGTGGGCCTCGCCACGGCGGCATACGCCCTGGGCGGCGACAGCCCCGCCGACAGCTACCTCAATGTGGAGAAGCTCCTCGCGATCGCCGCGCGTGCCGGGGCTGACGCGCTTCACCCCGGCTACGGTTTTCTCTCCGAAAATGCCGAGTTCGCGCAGGCGGTCGTCGATGCCGGGCTGATCTGGATTGGGCCGAGCCCCGAGAGTATCCGGATTCTCGGCAACAAGGTGTCGGCACGCGAAATTGCGGTGCGCGTGGGTGCCCCCCTCGTGGCCGGCTCGGAGGGTCACCTCAAGACTGCGGCGGAGGTGCGCACCTTCGCCGAGGAGCACGGACTGCCCCTGGCCATCAAGGCGGCGTTCGGCGGCGGTGGCCGTGGCATGAAGGTCGTCTGGGAAATGGATGCGATTGAGGAGGCCTTCGACGCGGCCGTGCGCGAAAGCGTCGCCGCCTTCGGTCGTGGCGAATGCTACGTGGAACGGTTCCTGCACAAGCCACGGCACGTGGAGGCGCAGATCCTCGCCGACGGGCGCGGCACCGTCGTCGTCGTCGGTACCCGGGACTGCTCGCTGCAGCGCCGCAACCAGAAGCTCGTCGAGGAGGCACCAGCCCCCTTCCTGACCCCCGCCCAGCGTGACCAGATTTACACATCGGCGAAGGCCATCTGCCTCGAGGCCAACTATGTCGGCGCTGGCACGGTGGAATACCTGCTTGCCGACGACGGCACGATCTCCTTCCTCGAGGTGAACACCCGGTTGCAGGTGGAACACCCCATCACGGAGGAGACGTCCGGCGTCGACCTGGTGCTCGCACAGCTGCAGATCGCGGCGGGCGGCCCGCTTCCGGTGCTGGAAGACCCGCTGCCGCGCGGGCATGCGTTCGAATTTCGGATCAACGCCGAAGACCCGGGCCGTGGTTTCCTGCCCGCCCCCGGAACCGTGGCGACCTTCGTCGTGCCGACAGGACCGGGTGTTCGCGTTGATGCCGGCGTGCGTGCCGGTGGAACGGTGCCGGCACAGTTCGACTCGCTGCTCGGGAAACTGATCGTGACCGGCGCCGACCGCCAGCAGGCGCTGCGGCGTGCACGACGGGCGCTCGCCGAATTCGAGATCACGGGACTGCCGACCGTTCTGCCCTTCCACCGTGCCGTCGTCGCCACGCCGGCGTTCACGGGCCTCGACCGGCTGGGGGTGCACACGAGTTGGATTGAAACCGAGTTCGCCGCACAGCTCGCCATCGACCCCGACCTCACGCCGGCCACCCCGTCGGCTGCCCGGCGCACCATCACGATCGAGGTCGACGGTAAGCGGCTGGCCCTCGGGCTGCCGGAGACCCTGCTCGCCGGGCTCGCCGGCGGCGGCACCGCAGCGGCCGCACCCGTGGCCGAAGAGGCCAGTCCGGCCGAGCTGCGCTCGACGATGGCCGGAACCGTAGTGAAATGGCTGGCCGACGAGGGCGCGACCGTGGCCGAGGGCGAACCGCTGCTCATCCTGGAGGCCATGAAAATGGAATCAACGGTGCTCGCCCACCGCTCCGGCACGTTGTCCGTCCTGCACGTCGTGGCCGGCGATTCCGTTGCCGTCAACGTCGTGGTCGCCGCCATCGAGGCCTGAGTAGATACTGTGGGGCTATGACCCTCGACGAGATCCTCCCCGACCTGCGTCGGGCGACCGCCGATGATCGACATGCCGAAACGGGAATATGGGCGGCGTCGGTGCTGCGCGAGCGGATCTCCGCCGGGCAGTTGGCGCCGGGCGCGAAGCTTTCCGAGCACGTCCTGTGCGACGTGCTGGGTGTTTCCCGCAACACCTTGCGCGAGGCGTTCGCCACACTCGCCGGCGAACATGTGGTCACCCGCATTCCCAACCGTGGCGTTTTCGTCACGCTGCCCTCGGTCGATGACGTTCGCGAGATCTATCGGGTGCGCCGTTTTCTCGAGCCGGCCGCGCTCATGTGGTGCACCGATGAGAGAACGGATGCCCTCCACTCGGCCATCGCTCGTGCTCGCGTCGCACGCGCCAAGGGCTCCGTGCCGGGGATGGCCGGCGCCAACCAGGAATTCCACGCCGGTGTCGTCGCCCTCGCCCGCAGCGAGCGCCTCAACGGACAGATGGCACAGGTGCTCGCGGAGATGCGACTCGTGTTCCACTCCATGGTCGCCGATCCGGGTTTCCACGCGCCGTATATCGAAGAGAATGCCCGCATTCTCGAGCGCTTTGAGGCCGGCGACCGGGCCGAGTCTGCGGCACTGATGGTCAGCTATCTGCACCGCGCCGAAGAGCAGCTCCTTGCTGCTCGCGCCCACGGCTGACAGCGCCGCTGTGACCGGCACTGTGGCCGCCACTGTGGTCGCCTACTCTAGGCTGGCAACGTCGCCGTCAGGAGTATGCACAGGGCGCCACCAGAGCCGTTCCGCGGGCCGCCGGCGGGCTAAGGAACGAGGTAGTCAGAGTCGCGCGCGTCCGTGATGAGCATGTGACCGGGGGCGTGGCCGATCGCCAGCGGCGGACGCGATTCCATGACGGCCGCCTGCGGGGTGACCCCGCACGCCCAGAAGACGGGCACGTGCCCAGCCGGCACCGTCACGGCGTCGCCGAAGTCTGGGCGCGCCAGGTCACGGATGCCCAGCGCGGCCGGGTCACCCACGTGCACGGGGTCGCCATGAACCGCGGGGTACTGCGCGGTGATCCGCACGGCATCGGCTATCCGATCAGCGGCGATCGGCCGCATGGAGACGACGAGCGGGCCGGACATTTCTCCGGCCGGCGCGCAACGCACATTGGTGCGGTACATGGGCACGTTGCTGCCCTCCTCGATGTGCGCGATGGGGATGCCCTCGTGCTGGAGAGCCGCCTCAAAGGTGAAGCTGCAGCCCACGATGAAGGTCACGAGATCGGGGCGCCACCAGTCGTGAAGGTCCGTCGGCTCCGCCACGAGAACACCGTTCTCGTACACCATGTAGCGACCCACATCGGTGCGGATATCGCCGTCCGCGAGCAGGGGACCGCTCGTCGCACCGGCCTCGATCACGCCGAGGATGGGGCAGGACTTCGGATTCCGCTGGGCAAAGAGCAGCACGTCGAAGGCCTGCTCGCGCGGCACGATGATGAGGTTGGCCTGCGTGAACCCGCTGGACCAGCCCGCGGTCGGTGTGGCCAGGCCGTCCCGGAACAGCGCTCGCGCCTCGGCGGGCGTGAGCGCCGCCCGCTCGGGAGCACTCGGGATCCCGGGCAGCCTCATGTCGGCCGGCCCCGCCGAACCGTCCGCACGCATCGTCATTGGTGCTAGACCCAGAGCTTTGCGAGGCCACCGAGGGACTGGTAGCCGAGGAAGAGCGTGAGCAGCCAGGCGAGCACGCCGATGATCAGGAGCCCCTTGGGATACACGTACCCGCCGAGCAGATCGCGCCGGCGCCACGCCACCCAGAGGATGACGGCGAAGCCCACGGGCAGGATCAGACCGTTGACTGCGCCAGCCATGATGAGCAGCGTTGCCGGTGCCTGGCCGATGAAGGAGTAGATGACGGTCGAGACGGCGATGAATGCGCACGTCGCGAGACTGCGCACGCGCGGCGAGGTCTTCGAGGTGGTGACAAAGGAGATCGACGTATATGCGGCACCGATCACCGAGGTGATCGACGCTGCCCAGAGGATGACTCCAAACAGCCGGAAGCCGAGGTCGCCCGCTGCGGACTGGAAGGCTTCGGCCGCGAGGTTATCGCTCGTGAGCGCCACGCCGCCGGCGACCACGCCGAGGATGGCGAGGAAGAGCAGAACGCGGATGACACCGGTGATGATGATGCCGAGAATGGAGCTGCGCGTGATTTCGCGAACGTTTTCCTTGCCGGAAATACCCGTGTCGATCATGCGGTGTGCACCGGCGTAGGTGATGTACCCGCCGATCGTGCCACCGATCAGGGTGGTGATGATGAGAAAGTCGATGTTCTCGGGAATGACCGCATTCTTGATCGCTTCACCCAGTGGCGGCTGCGACACGATGGCCACGTAGGCAACCAGGATGATCATCACGGCGCCGAGCACGACGACGATCTTGTCGAGGGCGAGGCCGGCGCGCTTGCTGAGGAAGATGGCAATGGCGACGACGGCCGAGAGGATTCCGCCGAGACGCGCGTCGATGCCCAGCAGCACGTTGAGGCCGAGGCCGGCTCCGGCGATGTTGCCAACATTGAAGACGAGCCCGCCGAGGCAGATGAGTGCGGCGAGGAACCAGCCGGCACCGGGCAGGACCGTGTTGGCCAGCTCCTGTGCGCGCTTCCCGCTCACTCCGATGACCCGCCACACGTTGAGCTGCACGGCGATGTCGACGAGGATCGATACCAGGATGGCGAATGCGAACGCGGCGCCGAGCTGAACCGTGAAGTTCGTGGTCTGCACGATGAAGCCGGGACCGACGGCGCTCGTTGCCATGAGGAACATGGCGCCGAGTAGCGCACCGCGGTGCTGGCTGCGGGGCTTGCGTCGCTTTTCCTGGACGGGAGGAACCGTGGTGACCATGTGCTGCGCTCACTTCGTTGGGGCGGGCCCCAGCGCCGGAGGCCGTTGGGTTTCTGAAAGCCTACGATTGTTGAACAATCAGCGCAAGCACAACGGTCTGATTGGGCGAAATAGCCCGTAAACGTAATCCGTTCGACACACAACGCCGGACAGTGTCGGGAGAAGCGGGGGGGACGGTCAGTGCATTCGGCGGGGGATGATCGGAGGCACAAGGCGCGTCTCCGTGCCGGGAACCAGTCCCTCCTCGGTTGCGGTGGGGGAGCCATCCGGTGGAAAACCCTCAGTCATAGACAGCGGCATGCGGGCATTCAGGTAGAAGTTGCCGGGGCCGGGGGAAGGCCGCCAGAGGGCAGGGGTGCGGTCAGGCACCGCCGGAAGAAACCCGCCGGTGGTCAGCTCCACGCGCAGGCCGCTCGGTTCGCGAACGTAGAGGTAGTTCTGTTCGCCGAGCACATGGATGCTCGGACCGTATTCGAGGTGGGTGCTCGGACCGTGCTCAATGCGCACTCCGCCGGCAGTAAGGGCCGGGGCGGCATCGAGGAGAGCCTGCCGAGTGTCGAGTCGGTACGCAACGTGATTGATTCGGCCGGGCCTGGAAGAGCTGTCGAGCACCACGCCGAGCTCGCGCGATGCGGCGTTGGTACCGAGAACGGCGTAGACGGTGATGTCGGAACTGTCGAGCTGGGTCTCCGGTTGGAGCTGCAGTCCGAGAACGTCGCTGTGCCACGTGACGCAGGCGGTCACCTCGGTCGTCGCGATCGTCACATGGTCGAGCGCTCGCACGTCTGCCGTGCCGGCCTCCGCCTCTGCGGCGTGTTGTGGCGGTCGAAACTTTTCGGCGTGGGCGAACAACTCCATCGTGTGCCCCCACGGCCCCGTGAACACGAAGGAGCGGCCGCGCCCGAACGCAGGCTGTCGCCACTGCCCCTCCACCCCGGACGACTGCACTCGCTCCGCCGCCTCGTCGAGCGCAGCCTCGCTCACCGTGCGCCAGCCCAGGCTCACCAGCGCGGGTTCGGGTCCAGGCTCGACCACGAGGCTGAACAGGTAGAAGTCGTCGCTCGTGCGCAGGTAGACCGAACCATGGTCGCGGTAGACCTCGCGCAGGCCCAGCTGCCCGCTGTAGAAGAGAACGGATGCCTCGACGTCCGCCGCCGCCAGCCGAACGTGCGAGAGGTGGGAGAGCAGCTTGATCATGAGGAGTGGGGCCAAACGTTAGAGCGCGCGCATGCGGTTGTTTCAGGGGATTCTGCTCGAGGATGGCGAGACCGACAGCCTCCAGAAGAGGCGGGAGGTACATGCCGAACCGTCCGCGCAGACCCTTCTTCAGACCGTACCAGCCTCCGACCGGGTTGGCTCCCGAACGTTCCCAGGACTCGACCGTGCCGCCTTCGGCTGGTTTCGGCTCGTGCGCACTGCCGAGGTCGACCGCCCTCCATCGCCTGCACCATGCCGGAAAAATTACCCCTAGGCGAGGTGGCCGGTCCGGATACAATCACACCGCGGGCCAGTCGGTTCGTGCTCCAAAGTTCACCGGCGAGGTATCGCTCGCCACGGGGAAAGGCCACCGATGAGCCGGAACATTTTCGTCCTCGGGCTTGACGAGCTCAACCTCTCGACGCTGCTCCGGCTGGCGGATGCCGATCAGTACGATTTTCATCAGCTACTCACGCGCCGAGAACTCCAGACCGGGACCGTCTCTGTTCCGGAGCTGCTGGACAAGGCCCGGCGCCAACTGGATTCCTTCGATGGTTCCATCGACGCCATCATGGGCTACTGGGACTTCCCGGTGAGCATGATGGTCCCCATATTGTGCACGCACTACGGATTGCCTTCGGCGGGCCTCGAAGCCGTCCTGAAATGCGAGCACAAATACTGGAGCCGGCTGGAACAACGCAAGGTGATCGACGAATACGTGCCCTTCGGCCTCCTCGACCTGACTGACGATAACCCCACCCTTCCGGCGCCGCTCTCCTACCCGGTCTGGATCAAGCCGATCAAGTCCACCGCATCCCAGGGCGCCCTCTATGTCGAGAACGATGAGCAGCTCCGGGACTCCCTGGATGAGGAGCGCCAGGTGGTTGATCGGATTGGAGGCCCCTTCGCCGAGGTCCTCGCCCTGGTCGACCTGCCCGCGGAGATCGCCGCGGTCGGCGTCCAGACCTGCCTGGTCGAGGAGGCCGCCACCGGCCAACAGGTCACCGTCGAGGGTTTCAGTCGCGGCGGCCGAGTCGAAATCTACGGGGTGGTCGACTCGGTCAGTTACAGCGGTGAGTCCAGCTTCCTGCGCTATCAGTACCCTTCGCGGCTCGTCCCGGAGCACACCCTGGATTATATGGGCGAGGTGTCTCGCCGCGTGATCACAGCCCTCGGGCTGAACAACAGCACGTTCAACATCGAGTACTTCTGGGACCGGGTAACCGAGCGGATCAGTCTGCTTGAGATCAACGCCCGGCATTCCCAGTCGCACGCCCTGCTGTTCGAGCTCGTCGACGGTGTGGCCAATCATGCGTACATGCTCGACCTGGCCCTGGATCGTGACCCGCGCCGCGTCGAACTGGGGAAGGGGGCGTTCCCCTTGGCGGCGAAATGGTTCCTGCGGCGTTTCTCCAACGGTCTGGTGCGCCGCGTACCGACACGTGAGGAGGTCGCCGAGATCGAGGGCCGCATTATGGGCACTACGGTTTGCGTCACCGCTCCGGAGGGGACGAGGCTCTCGGAGCTCGATGGCGAAGACAGCTACAGCTACGTTCTGGCGGAAATCTACACCGGCGGACGCGACGAGCAGGAATTGAGCGACAAATACACCCAGTGCGTCGAGGCACTCAACTTCACGATTGATGACTAACCAGGAGGAGCCGGATGCGTACCGTCACCACCTTGCCCCACGAGGTCGAGGAAATCGAACACCTGTGGATTCCCATGTCCGACGGCGTCCGGCTTTCCGCACGCCTGTGGCGCCCCGTTCTCTCGGGGCGCGAGCCCGTGCCCGGGGTGCTGGAGATGATTCCGTACCGCAAACGCGACCTCACCGCGCAGCGGGACTCCATCAACCATCCGTACATGGCCGGCCATGGCTACGCCTGCCTACGCGTCGACCTGCGCGGCAGCGGCGACTCCGAGGGGGTGCTCACCGACGAATACCTCGAGCGGGAGCTCTGCGACGCCGAGGAAGTGCTGGCGTGGATGGCGGCGCAGCCGTGGTGCACAGGGCGTACCGGGATGATGGGGATCTCGTGGGGAGGGTTCAACGCCCTGCAAGTCGCCGCGCGTCGGCCGCCGGGGCTGGGCGCCATCATCACCGTCTGTTCCTCCGACGACCGGTACGCCGACGACGTGCACTACATGGGCGGCTGTCTGCTCAGCGACAACCTGTCCTGGGCCTCGACGATGTTCGCCTACACCTCCTGCCCGCCCGATCCGGTAATCGTCGGTGATCGCTGGCGCGAAATCTGGTTGGGTCGGCTCCGGCACAGCGGGCTGTGGCTCGAGCCGTGGCTGCGACACCAACGCCGCGACGCGTACTGGCGGCGCGGTTCTGTCAAAGAGGACTACTCCGCGATCGAATGCCCGGTGCTCGCCGTGAGCGGCTGGGCCGACGGGTACTCCAACGCGGTGTTCCGACTGCTCTCGGGACTCCACAGCCCGGTCCGGGGCCTAATCGGCCCCTGGAGTCACAAATACCCGCACCAGGGCCAACCCGGCCCGCCGATCGGGTTCCTGCAGGAGGCCGTCATCTGGTGGGACCACTGGCTGAAGGATAAGCGTGACAACGGCGCGATGGACGGCCCGGCGCTGACCATCTGGATGCAGGACACGGTACGCCCCGCGACCAGCTACAAACATCGCCCGGGGCGCTGGGTGGGCGAGCCGAGCTGGCCCAGCCCGCGCATCGTTGAGACGTTTTACCCGCTCGGACTTCACCGGATCGCCGGGCCGGGGGAGTCCCCGGAGCCCAGCACGGAGCTGACGGTGCAGTCGCCGCTGTCGGTGGGGCAGTTCGCGGGAAAATGGTGTTCCTACAACGCCCCTCCGGACATGCCATACGACCAGCGCGAGGAGGACGGCGGCTCGATGGTCTTCGACAGCGACCCGCTGTCCGAACGCCTGGAGGTGCTCGGAGCGCCCCTCGTGGAGCTCGTGCTCTCCGCCGATCGTCCGGTCGCCATGGTGGCCGTGCGGCTGTCCGATGTCGCACCAGACGGCGAGGCGACCCGGGTCAGCTATGGCATGCGCAACCTGAACCACTACGGCGGCTCGGATGCCCCCCAGCCGCTGGAACCAGGTGAACGCCACAGGGTCACGGTGCAACTCAACGGAATGGCGCAGGCGTTCCCCGCGGGGCATCGGCTGCGGATCTCGCTCTCGACGTCGTATTGGCCGTTGGTCTGGCCGCCGCCGGAATCGGTGCGGCTGACGGTCGACCCCGGCCAGAGCTGCCTGATACTGCCTGTACGCCCGGTCGGCGTCGACGCCGCGGACCCGGTGCCGCGCTTCGACGAGGCGGAAGGGGCCGCGCCGATTGCCGTGACCCAGAAGCAACCCGGCGAGCAGGTCTGGCACGTCTCCCGGAACCTCGTCGACCTGTCGGCGGCCCTGACCGTGGTCAAAGACCTCGGCGTGGTGCACTTCCGCGACATCGACCTGCTCGTCACGCGCCGGGTGGACGAACGGTACAGCTTTGTCGGGGCGGATTTCAACTCCGTTCGCGGCGAGACCAACTGGACCATGCAGTTCGAGCGCGGCGATTGGAAGGTGCATACGAGAACGAGAACGGTGCTCAGCTCGACGCCCACCGATTTTCACCTCTACGCCGAACTCGACGCCTTCGAGGGTGGACGGCGGGTGATGTCCAAGACGTGGAACACCACGATCCCGCGCGATTGCATCTGAGCCCGGCTCGCCGAGCCGCCTCGGGTGCAGGTGTACCGGGGGCCTCAGCCGACGCGTGTCACCATCGTGAGCACGTTCGTGCCCTCCACGTCCTGCATTGAAAGGATCACGCGCAGGGAGCCGAGTTCGCTGAGTGCGCTCACGTGCGTGCCCCCGCATGGAATGCGGAGGGTCTGGCCCGGAAGGTCCAAGGCCCAGTAACGACGGTCCGTGAGACGGTCGCCGTCGCGATCGATGTGCACCGCGGCATCCGTTGCGACCCATGTGGCGAGTGTTGCGTTGATGAAACGCTCGATCGTGGGGAGGGCCTCTTCGAGTCCCCCGGTCACGAACCCTTTTTTACGCAGCGACTTGCCGAGCCGATACGTATCGGTGGACGTGTTCTCGGTGATCAGCGAGACGTCGATGGCGGTGCCGTCGAAGTCGGGGGTGCCGAGCGCGTCGGAGCGCGGCTCCTTCTTCCAGCGGTCGGCGACCGCGAGGTTGAGAGCGAGCGACGCGAGGTGGCAGGCCGTGTGTCCGGCTGATGTGCGCGCACGGAATCCCACGTCGACGCTGGTGGCAACCGAATCGCCCTCGGCCAGGGCGCAGTCGCCGACGACGATGTGCACCACCACGAAGGCCCAGCCCTCGGTGCCCTTGCCCACGGGGATGTCGCGCCCAAGGTACAGGTCCGCCCCGTCGGTGGCACCCACGACGCAGTCAAGCACGATGATCTCGTCGGTGCCGGAGCGGAGCACGGCACGGTCGGCGCCCTGGTCAGGCCAACCGGCATCGACCGGGTGCACGCTGGTCACATCGAGCAGAACCGCGCGTCGCCCATCGGTGAGGTCTCGCACGTGCGCGACGGTTGCGGCGGTCTCGACAGCGCCCGAGGGATAGGTGACGAGCGTGTCTTCAACGGGGAGCATGACGGGCCTTTCAGTGGGGCAGGACAACAAAAAGGTGCCGCCACAAGCGTGGCGACACCTTCGATGCTATGTCAGGGAGAAAGAACCTAGCTCTTACGAGCCCGGGAGGCGGTCTCTTCAGACTTGGCCTTCTTGTCGGCCCTCTTCTCCTTCAGCGACTTGTCAGCGACCTTCTTGGTCGCATCTTTCTTTGGTGATTTGTCAGCCATGTGCACTCCTTCGCAGTGAGCCTTGCGGACCCGTCACATGAAGAATACGCGGAAACGACCTGGCCGACACCACTGCATTCCAAGGAAAACACTGATGAAAGGCACTGAATCCCGAAGTGGCTGAAAATGACCCTGTGCATCCGCTTGTCGTCGTCGTATGCTGGCGGTGCACGCGGCGCCCCTGATCAGCACAGGGCGCACGAGAAGGAAGAGGGACCATGACTGGTATCGCCACCTACAGGGCCGTTCTGTACGGCCCCAACCCCATCGCGGGCGGCCTGGAACTCGACCTCGAATACGTGGACGGCGAGTATCAGGATTCCGTCGTTCTTGAGGCCGTGGATGACGGCAACGTGATCATGCGCAGCTACCGGCGCGGTCACGAGACCGAGGAGCCGGTTCCGTACCGGTTCCACGAGGAGACCGACGTCGAGGCCGACCCCGAACCCGACGTTCCGAACTGACCCGGCTAGATGCGCTTGGCGCCGGTACGACTCAAACGAACCGGCAGGGCCATGAGCGGTCCCACGAACCGTCGTTGCAGGCGCCGTGCGGGGCCCCACACGTATTGAACGACGTACTGGGCCAGGATGGCGCCGGCTGCGAGGGCGAGCGCCACCGCGGCGGCTGTCAACAGGTTCAGCAGTCCGTTGATATCGCCGTTGGAGAGCTGGAGCAGCCCCCGAAATAGAATCAGTCCTGGAACGAGCGGCACGAGGGCCGTGACCACGATGACGAGCGGCGGCGTCCGCACCAGGCGCGCGGCGACCGAGGCCGCGAGGCCCACGCCGATCGCGCTGATCCCCGAGGCCCACACCAGGCCGAAACCCGCGAGGGCGCCGAGCAGGTAGAGGAATTCCGCGAGGGCGCCGAGCAGGCACACGACCCAGAAGGCACGCCACGGCACCTGAACCGCAAGAGCGAATCCGATGACGATCACGACGGATGCCGCCAGCAGCAGGGGCAGGTCAAGGAACGTCGGCTGCCAGCGCGACTCCACACTGAGGTCGAGTCCGAAGCGGCTCACGAACAACGATGCTCCGGCCACACCGGTGACGAGCCCGCCGGTGATGAGTACGGCCTCCACCATTCGAGCGGTTCCCGTGAGGTAGAAGCCCGAGAGGGTGTCGTGTACGGCGCCGAACGTCGTGACCCCGGCCAGGAGCATGATGATCGTCGCGACCACGACGATCGAGGAATTGGCCGTGGGCTCGATGAAATGCACGACCCCGGCGGACAGGGGGCCGATGGCCCCGCCGGCGACCGTCTGATAGAACAGGGGAACCTGACGGTTCGCGAGGGTCGACGTGATGAGGTCGATGAAATAGGTTGCGATGAAGGCCGCGATCATCACGACCGGGCCACCACCGATCAGCGCTGCGGCGCCGAAACCGACGATGCTCCAGCCGAGGCGGCGGTAGCGCACGGTGACCTGCGGCTTCGAACTGACGATGATGGCGAGGCGTTTGCGGGCCTCTGCGATGTCCACCGGGTGCTCGATGAGCTCGGCGATCAACTCAGACGTGAGAG
This sequence comes from Cryobacterium psychrophilum, assembly GCF_004365915.1. Classification (NCBI taxonomy): domain Bacteria; kingdom Bacillati; phylum Actinomycetota; class Actinomycetes; order Micrococcales; family Microbacteriaceae; genus Cryobacterium; species Cryobacterium psychrophilum. Next base: position 1,131,463 of record NZ_SODI01000001.1, on the reverse strand, counting down.
TGAGCTTGGTGTAGTCGAGCGTGCGGTACTTCACGTTTCGGCTGCGGGTGATGGACTCGTGGGTGGACTGGTCTTCCATCGTGAGCGTGATGATCGTGTGCGTGATGTTCGCGTCCGTGCCCTTGAGGCCGTAGGCCCGGGTGAGTGCTTCCATCGCAGCGGTCGCGTCTTCCGCACCAGCACCGGCGGTGAAGATCACCTCGGCGAGGCGCATAGTGAGGTCGAGGACCGCTCGCGTGTAGGCCGCGTGATCGAGCGGAATGGCCCCGGTGAGGTCGTTCATCGGGCAGCGCCCGAGTGGCTGAACGCCACGGCGGAACCGACAAGATCAGTGTGCGCGCGACTCGCCGCGGGCAGGGGTACAGATAAGGAAAACTCAAGCACTAGCCAAGCCTACGCAGCGTTGCGCCTCCGCGTGAACAAGCGCACGATCAGGAGCACAATCAGCCCCACAATCACGATCGCGCCGATCCAGGGAAGAGCCACGCCGAGGGCCACGACGACCGCCCCGACCGTGTTGACGAGGGCGAGCCAGCCCGCGACGACCCCGCTCCAGAAATCGCCGGGGGCACCGGGGGCCACGATGCCGTCCTCATAGAGATCCAGCGTGATCGTGGAGTAGTCGATCTGGTCCGCGAGCAGGTTGCGCTGCGAGATCAGGCTCTCCAGGTCTGCCTGCCGGCTGGACAGTGCGTCCTCGATTGTAATCAGGTCGGTGGTGTCGCTTGCGGCGCTCATGAGGGAGAGGAGCCGGTCAACCGACGTCTGCAGCGCGGTGATCCGCGCGTCGAGGTCTTTGGTCTGTTGGGTCACGTCGGTGGCATTGAGTGACACGTAATTCACCGTGCCGAGCGCCTTGAGCTCGATGAGCGTGTGATCGAGGGCATCCGCGGGGATGCGCAGCCTCAGTGTTGCGCTCGCCGCCTGGTTGTCGGTCGCGGGCATCTCGTTTCGGGAATCCACCCGGCCGCCGGCCTGCTCGGTGAGGGTCACAGCCGACTGGGCGGACTTGATCGGGTCCGGCACGGTTATCGACACCGACCCGGTCGTCACAACGTCGCGATTGGACGTCTTCACCTCGCTGGTCATTCCGTCAGCGGCGAAGCCTGTGGTTTCGTCTCTGACCCCCGGCTCGATCACGCCCACATTTGGCGCGCCGCCTTCACTGGGGCTGCTGGAGCCGCCGCCATTGGCGGTGCAGCCGGCTAGGAGAAGCGCCGTGAGAACGACCGCGGTCAGTGCTCCGGTGCGTGTCCAGGATCGTCTCATATTTAAAGTATTCCCCTTGGGAGCGCCCGTGTCTGCCCGATTTCTGGGAGACGCATCACAATTCAGACTCGATTGGGTGTCTCGAAGTATGGTCATTGGGTCGGCCACGCTCACGCGTAGACGGCAGCACCACTGTCCACTGCAACTCGTATATCTGGGAGGAACCCATGGGAATCGTAGACGACGCCAAGGATGCGCTCGACGCCACCGGTAAGAGGATTGGTCGTGCGGTCGACGACGCTCGCGACACGGTTGAAGACAGGGTCGAGGAGGGCAAGGCCGACGCCAAGGTGAAGCAGGCCGAGGCCGAACGCGACGCCACCAAGGCGAAGAATGACTACAAAAATGAACTTCGCAACGATACTTAATACATGAAGAGGTGGACGGTGGGTAGCCGGCAGGATCGGCCCTTCCGTCCATCCTTCCGCCGTACGCCGATCCTGCACATTGCGGCGGATCAGGGTTCCGGCCCCGTCGTTATCCTCGTTCACGGGATCGCCTCCTCGTCGGTGACATTTCAAGACGTGATCCCGCTTCTCGTGACACAACATCGGGTTATCGCCATCGATATCCTGGGTTTCGGGGAGTCGCCGGCACCGGACGGGTGTGAGTATCGGCTTGAGGATCATGTGCGAGCGCTGGCCGCGACCATCCGCTCACTGAAGATTCACGAGCCCTTCCTGTTGGTCGGGCACTCGCTTGGAAGCCTCATCGGCACCCGCTACGCCGCTCTGAACCGGCGCGGCACCGGGAGATCCCTCTGGAATCGGCTCGCTCGCCAGGGGCCGGTACGCCGGCTCGTGCTCGTCGGACCTCCGGTCTACACGTCTCCGCAAGACATCGGTGATGCGCGCGTACGCGCCAGGGTCGCGGCCTACCTGCGTGCCTACGACTATCTGCGAACCAACCGGGATTTCACGCTCGCCAACGCCGCGATCATCTCGCGCCTGCTGCCCAGGGGCGTCTTCCAGATCACCACGAAGACGTGGACGCCGTTCGTCAAATCGCTCGAGCACTGCATCGAGTCGCAGACCGTCGTGAGCGACGTCGCGAGCCTGCACTTGCCCGTCGACGTGGTCTACGGCGCGCTCGACCAGTTCATCGCCCCCGGCAGTCTCACCGTGATCGAGCGCATGCGCCATGTCACCATGCACCGCGTCGAGGCGAACGACCACATCATTCGCCGGGGCCTCGCGCGGGTTCTCGTGCGCGTCATCGAAGCGGATACCGCAGACCCCGACCGTGCTGCGGAACCGGCGACCGGCAGCAGCTGAATCGTGCCGGGGAGCCCACGCCCCGAGGCTCGGGTCAGACGGGAACGTTGTGCGGAAACTCCATGCGGGTGAGGTGCTCCGAGGCGCGCCACAGCCGCTCGGCGTCGGCGTCGTTGAGTGCGCGTGCGGGAATGCGTGCGGGGGCCGGGCCGCCGGTCAGCTCGCCGAAACCATCGGGTCCGTAGAAGCCTCCGCCGGCCGCGTGCGGGTCGGTCGCGGCGTAGAGGGCGGGGAGGATGCCCTCTGGAATGTGCTGCCACATCCAGCCAACGCCCCGCGTCGCCCCGATGAAGCCCCGCATGAGGCGTGCGGAGGCCCCGCCATGGGTGGGCCCGGTCACCTGCAGGTTCGTCAGCGTTGCGCCCGGGTGGGCGGCAATACTGCGGATTCCCCACCCGGCAGCGACGCTGCGGCGGTTGAGCTCTCGCGCAAACATGAGCGTGGCCAGCTTCGAGAGCCCGTAGGCGCGCGTCGGCGAGTAGCGAATGCCCTGCAGGTCGTTGAAGTCGAGGCGCCCCGAACGGGCGATGAGGCTCGAGAGACTCACAACGCGGCTGGTTCCGGCGGAGCGCAGCAGAGGCATCAGGTGCGCGGTGAGAGCGAAATGACCGAGGTGATTGGTGCCGAACTGCAGTTCCAGACCGTCTTCGGTCGTGTTTCGCTGGGGCGCCATCATGATGCCGGCGTTGTTGATGAGCACGTTGATCGGGCGGCCTTCGCTGGATAACTGGGCGCCGAATTCGGCGACGCTGGCGAGGCTGGCCAGGTCAAGGCGACGCAGGCTGAGGCTTGCCGTCGGAGTCTGCTCGCGAATCCGAGCGATCGCCGCTTCACCCTTCTCGAGGTTGCGTACGGCGAGGATCACCTCGCCGCCGGCCGCAGCGACCCGGGAGGTGAGTCCGAAGCCGAGACCGCTGTTCGCGCCGGTGATCACGGTCAGGGTCCCGGTGAGGTCGGGCACGGTCACGATCGGGTAGACGTGTGCCATGAGTGCTCCCTCAATTTGTCGTTTAATCCATCTAACCCGTTTGAGTCCCGGAAAACGATTGACGGCCGCGAAGCGGGAGCAGATTGGGGGTTTGGGTGGCGCCCGTCATTCACAGAAAGGGCATCAGCCCCATGCAGACGGTCATGGCGGACATGCTCGCGAGGGCGCCCCGCTCCGAGCGGGGCTGCCGCGTGTGCAGCAGCAAGGCGAGCGACCAGAGGGTGTAGGCCGCTGCTCCGGCAACGACAACTGCCAGCAATAGGGATGACGAGTGGGAATGCGCCCCGGTACGTACCGCAGTCGCTGCTGCGGGATGTCCCGCCAACTGCCCGCCCAGCACAATGAGGCCGAGCAGGTGGTGCAGCTGGTGGTTACCGGCGTGTGTTGACGTTGGCGTGGCCGTATTTGCCGTCCGACGCCGCAGCGCTGCGGCGCAGAGCATGCTCCAGGCCAGGAGCAGGCACGTCCATGCAAGTGGTGGAATGCCCAGGAGGGCAAAACTCACGTCGATCATCGCCGCAGTCATCAGCACTGTCGATACGATCGTCACGGTGTTGCGAGAATGCCTGCTGCCGAGGAGGCAGCAGGCATTCACCCCGACCGCGGCGAGCATGAGCCCGCGAAGCAGGTCGAGGGTCATCGCCTTACCGGTCTACTGGTCGCCAGCGCACGCGTGAACGGCACCCCCGGTGGAACAGTGCTCGGTGGGCTCATTCGCCGGAATGTTCATGGCCGGGTTCTTTCCGAAGAAGCCGTACGGCTTGAGAGTGAACCTGGCATAGTCCACCGGCATGACCGGCCAGTCCTCGATCCGGGGAAAGTGCGTCGGACCGAACGTGTGCCACAACACGATGTCTTCGCCGTCGATCGAACGGTCACCGGCGATGTACTTCGTGACGCCGTCCCCGCCCGGATTCTGGTGCACGAAGTCGCCCGCCGCATACTGCTCGGCCGGATCGTACTGGCTGACGAACAGGTGTTTCGTGGCGAACTCGGCACGCGTGGCGATGCTCGAGCCAGCGTCGGCCATAAGCGTCGGCGCCGCCTCGGGGTAGAGTACATAACCGGTCGGACGGCCGAGACGGTTGGTCTTCTCGGTGTTCACAATGTGCCAGGCCCGGGCAACGGATGCGTCGGCCACCCGCCCAGACTCCAGCTCGCTGCCCAGCCGCGTCACTTTCTTGGTGAACGCGTTGCCGTGCTCGTTTCCTGGGCCCATGGGCAGTCGTTGCGCATCGACCTCATCGACGGCATTCGAGATCCCGTCGACCATCATGTCGAGGCGGGCGCTGAACAGGTGCTGGTGGTACGGCGCGCCGAGGCCGGGTGCAACCTCGCTGGCATACGGGTAGTCGGTGCCGGGCTCATCCGTCGCAGTCGGGCTCGCCACGCCGGGGTAAGCCGAGGTGAAAAGCACGCCGGTGAGTTTGGCCTCGCACTCGATCGTTCCGTCGAGGCTGAGATACCAGTAGAAGCCATAGTCGTAGTTGCCGACGGTGGTGAAGAAGCTGATCACCAGGCGGCGCTGGCGCCGGACCTCGTTGGAACCGGTGAACATATCGCCGTGCTTCCAGAGGGTGCCCACGTCCTCCTCGTGCATGCAGATGCCGTTCTTGATCGTGAACGGATTGCCCAGTTCATCGGCGAGCACGGCGTCGAAGTATTTGATCTCCCCGACGCAGTCGCAGCCGAGCGCGAGAGAGTTCGTGAACCGACCGTAGAGATATTCTCCGGTGTCGAAATAGTTCTGCCAGAACCGCACGGGTGACGGGTCGCCATAGGGAACGAGCATTTCGTTGATCGAGGCTCGGTAGATGATGGGCCGTTCTTCGCCGGCATCGGTGAAGGAGAGCTGACGTAGCACGAGGCCTTCTCGGGTATCGAAGCCCACCTGGAACTTCCAGTTCGCCCAGCTGACCCACTCGCCGTCCACGGTGAAGCTCGGCCCCTCCGGCTGGGTGATAACGATCGGTTTGAGGGTGGTCAGAGGGGCACCCTGCACGGCCGGGTCGTCGAAGTTGCCGCTTTCGGCGGGAATCTCGAGCACGGCCGAGTCGATCAGTCGGGTGATCGTGCGACGGGCCGTGTCAACGTACGCGCTGAGCCCGTCGACCGGGTGCGCCCACGGGTGATCTTCGGGGTAGCCCTGACGAAACGCGAGCACGCGCACGATGCGTCGGCCGATTTCTTCGGGGTAGTCGTAGTATCCCGCAGACAAGGGCACCACGACGACCTCGGTGATGCTCGTTCCACGGGCCTCGAGGGCGGCAACCCAGCGAGGGTCTTCGGCGACGATGTCGGCGATGGCGTCGAATTCCGCGATCAGCACCGGCAACTGACCGGTCGAACCATCGAGCACCGCAGTTGAAACGATCGTACCGGTGGCGAGCGACACGACATTGTCCGTGGAATGCCCCGTGGTCATGTCGAGCAACATAACCCGCACCCGGCGCTCCGGTCGCGGAGCGGTTTTCGCCTGCCAGGCGAGCACGTCGCGTTTGTGCGGCTCTTCGAGGCCAACGTAAACGAAGCGGGTGGTCTCGGTGAAGCTGGTTGAGCTGGTGATGATGTCGCGAACGGCCGTGAACTCGGCCGCGTTCAGGCTCGACAGCGGATGCGTCGGGTCGCCGGGCGTCGGCGCGTGTGTGGACAGGTCAAGATCGGTGATGGTCATGCGTTCTCCTGAAATGGTGCGGATGAGCGAGTGCAGGTGGTCTGGGCGGTTGTCGGCTATCCGCTGATCGCCTCCGTCATGTTGTCGTAGGCAACCCGGTCGGTGCGCTTGAGCACAGCGGCCTGAACGAGGCCGATCGCAGGGAAGAGCACGATGATCCCGAGAAGCACAGCGCTGACCATTCCGAAGGCGGGAGCGCCGTCGGCATTCACATCGCTGACGAGCATCGGAAAGTTCACGGCGATGACGACGGCCGAACCGGCAAGCCCGATCAGCCCGAGTGCCGGAGCAATCTTGGTGTTCCAGATGCGTTTGTCGGTGCCGGTACGGGCGAAGAACACGATCACGGCGAGGCTCGTGATGGCCATCAGGATGGCGATGGCGAGGGTGGCGACGCCGGCGAACCAGGTGAAGACTTCAAGTACCGGGTCGAGGCCGAGCACAGCGAAAATGGCGACGAGTACGGCCGCCGTCGTGGTCTGCACGACCGACGACACGTGGGGGGCGAAGTGCTTGTGGTGCACGGAACCGAGCACGTCGGGGAGCACCTTCGCGTTTGACATGGAGTGCTGGTAGCGGGTGATGACGTTGTGAAACGACAGGACGCAGGCGAACATGCTCGTGATCAGAAGCACGTTCATAATCACCTCGCCGATCGGGCCGAGGAATTTGAGCGTCGTGATCAGGATCATCGCCCCCGGGTCTTCTGCTGCCTGGGCGAGAACACCGCTCGGACCCCACGCCATGACCAGTGACCACGAGGCAAGAGTATAGAAGACGCCGATACCGATCACGGCGATGTACGTGGCGCGGGGAATCGTGCGCGCCGGGTCCTTGGCCTCGTCGCGAAAGATTGCGGTCGCTTCGAAGCCGATGAAAGCGGCGATGGCGAACATCAGGCCGATGCCGGGCGAACCGGACAGTACGTTGTTTGGCTCGAATGGAGCGAGCGAGAGCCCCTCAGGGCCACCCGAAAAAGTCACGGCGGCAACCAGGGCCAGAACAATCGCGACCTCGGCGACCAAAAGCACCCCGAGAACCTTCGAGCTCAGATCGATGTGACGGTACCCGAGAATACCGACCAGCAGAATCGTTGCGAGGGAGTACAGATACCAGGGCAGATCGGGGCCGCCCAGCCCTGTCACGGTGACCGAGAGAATGTAGCCGACGTAGCCGTGCACCGAGACCTGGATGGCGGTGTAGGTGAGCAGGGCAAGAAATGCCGTGGCGAGGCCGGCCGGTCGCCCCAGACCGTAGCCGACAAAGGTGAAGAATGCGCCCGGCTTCGGAACATGCCGGGTCATCGCCGAGAGGCCGACAGCGAACAGAAACAGCACGACTGCTGAGATTGCGTACATCGCCGGAAAACCAACACCGTTGCCGAGCAGAATGCCCAGCGGGGCGGCTCCACCGACAACGGTGAGCGGCGCGGCGGCGGCGACCACCATCATGACAATGGCTGCGGTGCCGAGCGATCCGGTCAGCGACCGTTCGGCGGCGGGGGAGTCCGCGCGGGTGGGGGCTTGTGACAAAGCGGTCATAGCATCTCCGAGGTTCAGGGTGCGGGGAACAGGTTGAACTCATCCTGCCGAGCCGCTGTTGCGTCGCCATCTCAGCGCGGTAAAACCTCTGCGCCGCCTACTGAGACACCACAGTCTTCGGTGTCTCAGTTGGCTGCACACGTTCGAAACATGACGGAATCAGACACGCAATGCGACGCGGCTACTGTGAGTGGTACCCGCTCCCGTGCGGGGACCGCGATGGGCAGGTGTGGCTGGATGACTGCACTCGCGCGGGCGATTCAAGACCCCGAGCGCGTGACGGGGTTTGGTTCTCGCTCACCGGTTTACGGTCTTGATCGTCGGAGTGTCGGCTTTCTGGATGTCTTCGCGCAGTCGGTTTCGGCCGTCGCGCCATCGGCGGCCGCCACGACGATTCCCCTGCTCATCGCCTCTACCGGCGGTGCCCCCGTGTGGGCACTGGCCGGAGCGATGCTGCTGTCACTGCTCGTGGCCACCACGGTCAACCAGTTCACCCGGAGGGTCGCATCGACCGGGTCCCTCTATACCGTTGTCTCCCGCGGCCTCGGGCGCACGGCATCCTTCGTCACCGGTCTCGCGTTACTCGTGGGCTATGGCTTCATCGCGATGTTCGCGCTCGCCGGGGCCGGCTACTACCTGCAGATCTTGGTCGGCCGATTGTGGCCGAACCTGGCTGAATCGCATTTTTTCGTCGCCGGCATCGTCGTCGGAATGGCCGGGCTGTGCCTCCTCGTGTTACGGCGCGGCATCCGTCTCTCCAGCCGGGTGACACTCGTGATCGAATCATTCTCGGTCGTGATCATTCTGTTTCTGATCGGCGCGCTGCTTTACCAGGTCGGCCCGGGCATCGACTGGTCCGTGTTGAGCCTCGGTGAAACGTCACCGGGAATGTTCGCGGTGGGTTCCGCTCTCGCTCTCACCGCCTTCGTTGGTTTCGAGAGCGCCTCAACACTCGGTGCTGAAGCGCGACGGCCACTCGCCCACATTCCACGCGCGATCCTGCGCACGGTGATCGCGTCGGGCCTGCTCTACCTGGTGGCCTCGTTCAGTCAGCTCGTTGGCTTTGCGGCCCTCGGACGTGACCTCCAATCGAGTGGTTCTCCGGTGAACGACCTGGCGGCGGCCTTCGGCATCGACGGCATCGGGCTCCTGCTCGACGTCAGTATTGCGACCTCGTTCTTTGCCTGCGCCCTGGCTTCGATCACCGCCCTGACACGGGTGATTTTCTCGATGGGGCGTGAGGGGATGCTGCCCAGCGCGTTCGGACGCACCCACCCCCGGTTCCGCACGCCCGTGGTCGCCCTCGTCGCGGTGGTGCCGCTGCTGAGCGGCGTTCTCGTCGGTGCCATCTGGCTCGCTGGAAGTGTGTGGCATGCGATGGAGATTCTGCTCGTCGTTGCGGCGGGCGGCTATATCGTCGCGTACATTCTGGCAAGCATTGCAGCAGTCGTGTTCCTGTGGCGGATCGGAGAGCTGACGGTCGGTCCGTGCCTGCGCGCTGGTGCCGCCGTCCTCTTGCTGACAGTGGTACTCGTCACCTTTCTCGTCGTTGAGTTGGCGACGGAGCGCCGGGCGGGCGTCTGGGTCTTTATCGGGGTAATGATGTTCGGCGGGGCGCTTTTTGCCGTGCGGCACGGCGGCCGGCCGTGGCGGCGGCACACGGTGGGACTCTACGATGAGCCGGTTGGGGCCGACGTACTCGGCGGATCGTGATCGTGCGGCCTGAATCGCTGGGGCTGCATCCTCGGCAACCGAAAGCCATCCACAATGCCTTAACCGTTCTCGAAGAAGTGGCGCGTTGCGGGGCCGGGGTCACCGCTCGGCAGATTTCCGATAACCTCACTCTGGCCCGCGCGACCGCATATCGCTTGCTGAACGTGCTCGTGGAAGACGAATACCTCGTACGCACCCCCGACCTGAGCGGTTTTGCCCTGGGTCGCAGGGTCGTCGAATTCGCCCGGCTCGTGACCCCGACCGTTTCTCTTCCGCCCGAGGCCGTGCGGGTGATCATGGAGCGGCTGCGCGGTGGAATACGCGGGGGAATCCACCTCGTGCGTTATGAGAACGACTGCGTGCGCATTATCGACGGTGACCCGGATTTTCCACCGAGCGATCAGGCGCACCATTCGGGCAGTATGCCGGCCTCGGCCATGGGGCGGCTGCTCTTGTTTGAACGCGATCGATGCCGAGCGACTCCGGCTCGTGGCTCTCGCGATGAGTGGGGCGGACCGGAAGCGCTCGCCGAAATCGCCGAACTCGGCTACGCACGTCAGAGTGACGGGATGCGCGTGGGCTACACGTGCATCGCAGTGCCGATACGGGACAGCGCGGGGCTGCTCATCGGCGGGCTGTGTGGCTCGGCACCGCACTCGCGCATCCAACAACCGGTCGACCTCGTCGCGTTACTGCATGGCGGCGCCCTCGAGTTGACTCCGCTGCTGGCCTGACTCTCGCCGGGCACGTCTCACTAGCGCGGCATCTTCAGCATGCGGCGACTCGTGATGGCCCGAAACCGCAGAAAATTACTGCAGCGCCGACGGACACGGTCCGAATAGGCTTGAGTCATGCACACACGAATTCTGGGACGAACCGGTCGTGAAGTATCCGTCATCGGCCTCGGCACCTGGCAGTTGGGCGGGGATTGGGGCGCGGTAGCGGATGCCGATGCGCTCGGCGTGCTTGCGGCATCCGTTGACGCCGGTGTCACCTTTTTCGATACGGCCGATGTCTACGGCGACGGGCGCAGTGAACGCCTGATCGGGCATTTTCTTGCCACCGACGCACCGGGTGACGAGGTTACCGTGGCCACCAAGATGGGTCGGCGCCTCGATCAGGTGCCGGAAAACTACGTGCTCGCGAACTTTCGCGAGTGGACCGACCGATCGCGCCGCAACCTCGGCACTGACACCCTCGACCTCGTGCAGTTGCACTGCCCGCCGTCGGCCGTGATCGCATCCGACGAGGTGTACGACGCCCTCGATACGCTCGTTGCCGAGCAGGTCATCGCCGGCTACGGCGTGAGCGTTGAGACCTGCGAGCAGGCGCTTGCCGCCATCAAGCGGCCCGGGGTCGCTACGGTCCAGATCATTTTGAATGCCTTCCGGCTCAAACCGCTTGACGCCGTCGTCCCGGCCGCGCGCGAGGCTGGCGTTGGCATCATTGCCCGGGTGCCGCTTGCGAGCGGACTCCTCACCGGCACGTACACCGAGGCGACGGTGTTCCCCGAATCTGACCACCGCAACTTCAACCGTGATGGAAGTCACTTCGACGTGGGGGAGACGTTCTCCGGCGTGGACTTCGAGGTGGGGCTACAGGCGGCCACCGAGTTCGCGGCGCTCGCGCCGGTCGGGAGCACGGCCGCCCAGGCCGCGCTCGCGTGGGTGGCGCAGATCGACGGCGTGAGTGCCGTCATCCCGGGTGCCCGCTCGGTGGCACAAGCGCTGGGAAACGCCGCCGTCGGGGTCGCCGAGCCGCTCGCTCACGAGTTCAACGAGGGCGTTCAAGACATCTATGACCGCCTGCTGCGCGAGGCGATCCACCCGCGCTGGTAGTTTTCGGGCCTAGTCGAGCAGATCCGGGTCTTTCCCGGTGCGTTCGCCGGAATCGAACGCGGCAATCGCGGCGAGATCGTCCGCATCGAGCGCGAAGTCGAACACGTTGAGGTTGTCGCGAATGCGCTGCGGCGTCACCGACTTGGGAATGACCACGTTGCCCAGCTCGAGATGCCAGCGAATCACGACCTGAGCGGCCGACTTTCCATACTTCGCGCCGATGCGATCGAGGGTGTCGTTGCCGACGGCACGGCCGCGGGCCAGCGGCGACCAGGCCTCGGTCAGGATGCCGTGGGCCGCGTCATAGCTGCGCACGTCCGCCTGCGGCAGCCACGGGTGCAACTCCACCTGGTTGATCACCGGCACGACCTCGGTCTCGGCAAGCAGCCGGTCAAGGTGGTGGGTGTGAAAATTGGAGACGCCGATGGAGCGTGCGCGCCCGTCGGCGCGGAGGGTTTCGAGCGCCCAGTAGGTGTCGATATAGCGGTCCTGCCGGGGAGCGGGCCAATGGATGAGGTACAGGTCCACGTAGTCCAGGCCGAGTTTGTCCAGGCTCTCGTCGAAGGCGCGCAGCGTCTCGTCGTAGCCGTGGCGGTCGTTCCAGACCTTTGTCGTCACGAACACGTCGTCGCGGGGGAGCCCCGCCCGGGCAATGCCCTGCCCCACGCCAACTTCGTTCTCATAGAGCGCTGCCGTGTCCACGTGCCGGTACCCGGCCTCAAGGGCGACCCGCACCGTGTCCGCGGCGAGGTCATCGGCGACCTTGTACACGCCGAGTCCCAGCTGCGGGATTGAACGGCCATCGTTGAGCGTCAGGAGCGGGGAAGAGGTCATCCTCTATCGTCGCAGGTTACCCGGGTCGGAACGCTAGGAGACCTGAACCTGGATCGGTTCGGTGTCGGGGATCGGGCTCGGGTCCCGGCCGCGCAGATCGGGGTGCCAGCGGCGCCCGAGCGCCGGGATAACGCAGCCCACGCCCGCGAAACCAGCGGCGAGAAATATCGCCGCGGCGGCTCCGGACTGATCGATTGCGAAGCCGGCGAAGGCCGAACCCATGGCGGCTCCGATCAGCTGGCCGGTGCCGATCCAGCCGTAGGCCTCCGCCGTGTCGCTGAACTTCACGCTCGCCGAGACGATTCCAAACAGCACCGCGAAGGCGGGGGCGACGCCGATTCCGGCGAGCAGCAGGGTGCCGGCGAGCCAGCCGAAATTCAGCCACAGGCCGGCGAGGCCCATGCCAAGGGTCACGATGAGCATGCGGCTCGCGAGTGCCCACGGGCCGATCGGCAGGTGCCCGAGTGCGAGTCCACCGATGAGCGAACCCACGCCGAAGATGCAGAGAATCCAACCCGAGTTGATGCTGCCGTGCCCGAATGCGGCCACGATGCCCGCCTCCAGGGCCGCGCACGCGGCCACGAGCATGAACCCCACGACGGTGCTCAGCAGAACGGCAGGCCGTTTGAGTACGACGCCGAGCTTGCGTCGGCTGCGGGGGACGCGAACGCGTCCGACTTCGGGCAGCACGAGGAACCAGATGCCGCCACCGATGAGGAAGACGGCCGCGAGCAGGATCCCGGCGACGGTGCTCACCTGAATGGCGACGAACGTGGCGATCACCGGGCCGAGTACCCAGATGATCTCCTGCGCCGAAGCATCCAGCGAGAAGAGTGGCGTCAGCTGGCGGGAGTTGACAATTTTGGGGTAGATGGTGCGCACCGCCGGCTGGATGGGCGGGGTTGCGAGACCAGACACGAGGCCGATGATCATCAGGAGGGGAATACCCATGGGCACGACGGCCATGGCAATGATCGAGATGGCGCAGACGACGAGCGTCACGATGATCACCGGGCGAATACCCCAGCGACCCATGAGCCGGCTGGTGAGCGGGCCGGCGACGGCCTGGCCGATGCTCATGGCGCCGAGTACCAGTCCGGCGGCCGTGTAGGAGTCAAACAGTCGCTCGATGTGAATGAGGAAGGCGAGGGAGAGCATCCCGAACGGGAATCGAGCTGTCAGCTGGGCGCCGATCAGGCGGGCCACGCCCGGCGTTTTCAGAAGACTTATGTAGCTGCTCACCACCTGAGTCTAAGCGGGTAGCCGCCCGGTTCGCGGGCGCAGACGCGATGGCGTTTCCCCGGGCGAACGATTGCCCCGTCGCGGCATCCCACTGCCTCAGCCCGGTCATTCGCAGGTCACGCTCGCCGTGCCTTCGAGCGGAACGGATACCGCCACTGGCACGCTGTCGCCCGGCTGCGAGCTCACCTGGCTACCTCGCAGCACAGCACCGCACGGGACGTTCCTCGACGCGGGCACACGCGCCCGGGTCGCCCGAAACCGGGACAGCATCGCGCGCACGGCCGACAGTATCCCCGCCCGCCAGCCTGCCGCTCACGGGGGGTCGTCAGTACCACGCGACCTGCTGTCCGCAGCGGTCGCGGACTACCCGGAGCGCACGTCGCCGGCGACGGAGATCGCGGCGAAGAACGCACGTTTACGCGTGGAAACGTGCGTTTCAGTCGAAAACTGCATCGTTTCCAGAGGGAGAAGTGGGGAAAGGGGCAAAGAGTGTCAAAATGAGGCGGTACGGCATCGTGATGTGCGTGGGCAGATCACGCTCCTCTACGGTGCGGTCAAATCCGTCTGTTCTTCATGAAACGCTCAAATTTGCGCAACACATTCGTCATGACGCTTCAAAATGGGTGTATACCCGCTCCTGACGCACGAAATCGCCGTACAGCGGTGTTATAGGCTCGTCCCTGTCGCATCTTGTCACGGCTTCAATGACGAAACCCATCTCCAGATCACAACGAAGGACTCCTAATGCGTGCCAGATACGTAATCCCGGCTTTTGCTGCCGTGGCCGCCCTCCTGCTCACCGGTTGTGTTGACAACTCGACGCCGAGCGCCGGCGGATCAACGGAGGCCGCGACCGTCGCTCCCGACGCCGCCGCCGTTGCGCTGCTGCCCGCCGACATCAAGAGCTCAGGCACCCTTCGGATCGGAACGGACGCGGCCTACCCGCCCAACGAGTTCAAGGATGATGCCGGCGCGCCCATCGGCTGGGGCATTGACCTCGCCAATGCCATTGCCGGCAAGCTGGGCCTCGAACCGAAGTACCAGATCGCCGACTTCGACAACATCATCCCCAGCATCACCGGAGGCACCGTCGACATTGGCGAGTCGTCGTTCACCGACAATCTGGAGCGCGAGAAGCAGGTTGACTTCGTCAACTACTTCAACGCCGGAATCCTGTGGGCGGCCAAGGCCGGCAGTGATGTCGACCCCAATAATGCCTGTGGCCTCACCGTTGCCGTGCAGTCGAACACGGTGGAAGACACCGACGAGCTGCCCGCCAAGAATGCGGCCTGCGCCGCGGCCGGTAAGCCCGCCATCGACGTCTTGCCCTACACCTCACAGGACGAGGCGACCAACGCCGTCGTTCTGGGCAAAGCGGATGCGCTCAGTGCCGACTCCCCGGTGACGCTCTACGCCATCTCCAAGACCGAGGGCAAGCTGGAGGCTGCTGGAGAGAGCTTCGATGTTGCCCCCTATGGCATCGTGGTCAACAAGGATTCTGAGCTGACCAAGGCCGTGCAGGCCGCGCTACAGTCCATGGTCGATGACGGTTCGTACGCCAAGATCCTTGACGCCTGGGGCGTCACCGACGGCGGCCTCGACACCATCACGATCAACGCCGCGGCCAACGGCTAATCGATGTCTGACACAGTCGTGAACCGTTCGGCGGGGACCCCGCCGAACGGCGCAGAACCTACGCCCGGAATCAAGGCGATCCGCCTTCGGCATCCGTGGCGAAACGTCTTCGCCGTCGTCCTGCTGCTACTCGTGGCCCTCTTCGTGATCGACGCGGCGCAGCGGCCCGCCTACGACTGGCCGTCCGTCGGCAAGTTCCTGTTCGACCAGCGCATCTCGCAGGCCGCATTCGTCACCCTGCAGCTCACCGTCTACAGCATGGTGATCGCCATCATCCTGGGTGTGACCCTCGCGGTGATGCGCCTCTCGCCGAACCCCGTCGTGAATAGCATCGCCTGGATATACCTCTGGGTCTTCCGCGGTACCCCGGTCTACGTGCAACTCACGTTCTGGGGCCTGGTTGGAACGATTTACCAGACCATTGACATTGGCCTGCCGTTCACGGAACCGTGGGCGTCGTACCCCACCCGGGTCGCGATGAGTGCTTTTGTGCTCGCCATCATCGGACTGGCGCTCAACGAAGCGGCCTACATGGCGGAGATCGTGCGCGCTGGCCTGCTGGCTGTCGACAGCGGCCAGGAAGAAGCCGCGACCGCCCTCGGCATGAGCTGGGCGCAGACCATGACACGCGTTGTCATTCCGCAGTCGATGCGCGTCATCATTCCCCCCGCCGGCAACGAAGTCATTTCGATGCTCAAGACCACGTCGCTCGTGACGGCCATTCCGTTCACGCTTGAGCTGTACACGCGATCGCGGGACATATCGGCGGTCACGTTCAACCCGGTTCCGCTACTCATTGTGGCGTCGATCTGGTACCTGTTCTTCACCTCGATCCTCATGGTCGGTCAGTATTTCCTGGAGAAGCGCTTCGCGCGCGGCATCGGGGACCGGCGTCCCGATCGCAAGGCAGATGAGGCCACGGGCGCCCTCACCGGAATAGTGCCGGTCGTCGGTGGCGGACAGGCAACAGTGGTCCTCCCGCCGAAGATGCCAGAGAACCCGCCCAACAACAACAACAACAACAACGGAGACGTGCGATGACCGCCACGGCAGGGCCACCATCGACCGAAGACGTTCCCATGGTGGTCGCCGAGGCGGTCTCCAAGAGCTTCGGCTCGAACGAGGTGCTCAAGAGCATTTCGCTCGAGGTGAAGCGGGGCGAGGTGATGTGCCTCGTCGGGCCGAGTGGTTCGGGCAAGTCCACGTTCCTGCGCTGCATCAACCATCTGGAGGTGGTGTCAGCGGGTCGGCTCAGCGTCGACGGTGAACTCATCGGGTACACGGAGAGCAGGGGCAAGCTCTACGAGATGCATCCGAAGGCCGCCGCGCTGCAGCGTCGCAACATCGGCATGGTCTTCCAGCGTTTCAACCTGTTTCCGCACATGACCGCGCTGCAGAACGTGATGGAGGCGCCGATTCGGGTCAAGGGCCTGAACAAGGCCGCCGTTGAGACCAATGCGCGTGCCCTGTTGGCACGGGTCGGTCTGGCCAACCGTGCCGACTACTACCCGGCGCACCTGTCCGGCGGGCAGCAGCAGCGGGTGGCGATTGCCCGGGCGCTCGCCATGCAGCCCAAGCTCATGCTCTTCGATGAGCCAACCAGTGCGCTCGACCCCGAGCTCGTCGGTGAGGTTCTTGACGTGATGCAGAACCTCGCTCGTGAGGGCATGACCATGATCGTGGTCACCCACGAGATGGGCTTTGCCAAAGAGGTCGCCGACTCGCTCGTGTTCATGGACGGCGGCGTGGTCGTGGAATCCGGTGACCCCACCGAGGTGCTCAGTAACCCGCAGCACGCCCGCACGCAGGCGTTCCTCTCCAAGGTGCTCTAACCCCGAGGGGCGTCGCCACGCCCGTTCTCGGTGGTCGCTACGCCGCTTACCGTAGCGGCCACCGATTTTGGGGGCGCGGGCGGCGTGGAGTGGGCGCAGGTCAGCCGGCGAGGACCTTCTGGATGCGCTGCAGCGACACGGACTCGGCGGCCCTGAGCTCCTGGGCGAACAGGCTGATGCGCAGCTCCTCGATCATCCACCGGGCCCGCACGAGGTGCGCCGCGGCATCCGGGGCCAGCGGCATGGCGCCGCCGGCCTTCTCGAACCGGGTCGTGGCCGCCTGGGCCTCATTCATCCAGACCCGGTCGCGGCCTGGGTTGTCGACGAGCTTCGGGATGCGCGCGCTGATGCCGCCAAGATACCGCGGCAGGTGGCGCAACTGGGCGAGCCCGGTCTGGCTCACGAAGCCCGGGTAGACGAGCGCCGCGAGCTGCCCGCGCCCATCACTGATGCCCGGCAGCAGCGCCATGCTCGTGGCGGCCTTGAGGGCCTTGTCGGCGGTGCGACTCGCGGCGAGAATACGGGCGACGAGGCCGACCGTCTCAAACATCGAATCCATCACGACGCCCGAGACCCGATCGCGAATAGTGGTGAACTCGGCCTTCATGAAGACCTGGCCGTCGGGGCGCACCCGGTAGAGGACGTCGTCGATCGCAGCGGAGAGGCAATCCTCGAACAGTGCCGGCGTGTTCTTGTACGGGCTCGTCGCGAGGCTGAGTTTCTCGGTGGCGGTGAGATGCTGCTGCACATACGCCGACGGGGACGGCGTTGCGAGGAGCAGCAGGCGTCGCACGCCACGAGGCAGCGCCCTGGCCTGCTCGATCTCGGTGCTCATCATGCGGATGGAGACCGAGTCACCGTCATCAATCAGCGTCGGGTACCCCCGAATCGTGGTGTCGCCCTGCTTCGTGTCCAGGAATCGGGGCAGTTCCACGAAGTCCCACGTGGTGAGGCCCTGGCGTTCGATGGCATTCGACGGCGTCGCCGCGCTCGTGGCTTTGGCGACGCTCTCGCGCACCCGCGTGCCCAGCCGGCGCTGCAGATCGCCGAGGTCCTTGTCGGCAGCGACGGTGCGCCCGCGCTCGTCGGTGATTACGAACGTCACTCGCAGGTGCGAGGGAACCCGGTCGAGTTCAAAGTCCCGCTCGGTGACGGGAACGTAGGTGAGCTTCTGGATGAGTGCCGCGAGCGTTGCGGTGAACGTCGTGTCGGGAACCTCGGTCGGCAGGGTCTGCACGATTCCTGGCTGCGGCGGCAGCTCGGCGAGCAACCGAGCCGCCCAGTCCGCTGCGGGCACCACATTGCGACGAATGTTCTTGGGGAGCGACTTGAGCAGTGCCGTCACGAGTTCCGCCCGCAACCCGGGCACCTGCCAGTCGAAGCCATTCGGCGAGAGCCGCGCGAGCAGCGCCAGAGGAAGGCGCACGGTCACGCCGTCATCTTCCGCGCCCGGTTCGAAGCGATAGCCGAGGGAGAGCCGCTGGTCGCCCTGCTGCCAGCTCGGGGGAAAGAGGCCCTCGTCGATTTCGGGGGAGTCGTCGGCCACGAGCGCATCCGCGGTCATGGTGAGCAGCTGCGGGGTCTCGAGCCGGGCCTTGCGCCACCAGCCCTCGAAGCTCTTCGTCGAGGAGACGTCGGCGGGAATGCGCCGCTGGTAGAACTCGAACACGGCCTCGTCGTCGAAGAGGATATCGCGGCGGCGGGTGCGTTCCTCAAGCTCGGCGAGCTCCGCGCGCAGCTGCGCGTTGGCGCGTTCGAAGGCCCACATTCCGGGGTCGCCGGTCTGCCCCGGCCTGCCGCCCCGGGCAGCGGCAGCGGCGCCCTGGCCGCGGCCGGCGGATGCTACGCCGCCGTCGACCGAAATGCCCACGCGTTCGTTGCGCGAGGGTCCGCGTCCTCCACGGTCCGCCTCGGACTCGACAGGCTCGACCAGCGAGGAGGAGGGGCGAGCGCCGGACGCGCGGTCCCACTCGCCCTCGACGAGCGCGTGCCGGATGAACAGCTCGCGAGCGTACGCGGGGTCGATGCGCGAGAACTGCACGCGGCGGCGTGCCACGATCGGCACGCCGTACAGAGTGACGCGCTCGTAGACCACAGCCGCGCCCTGCTTCATCTCCCAGTGCGGCTCGGAGTAGCTGCGCTTGCAGAGGTCCCCTGCGAGCGGTTCGGCCCACGTGGGATCGACGACCGCGTTCATGCGTGCGAACAGCCGGCTGGTCTCCACGAGCTCGGCACTCATCACGGCCTGTGGTTGCTTTTTGGCGAGGGTCGACCCGGGGAACAGCACGAAGCGCTGCTGCCGGGCGCCCACGTAATCCTTCTTGGCGACGTCTTTCAACCCGATGTGGGAGAGCAGGCCGGCCAGTAGCGAGCGATGCACCCCGTCGGGGTTCGTGCTCGGGTCCCCGAGGTGCAGGCCGAGGGGTTTGGCGAGTTGGCGCAGCTGGCGCAGCACGTCCTGCCACTCGCGTACCCGCAGGTAGTTCAGATATTCGTTCTTGCAGAGGCGACGGAACGCGCTCGACCCGAGCTCGCTCTGCTGCTTCTCAAGATAGTTCCAGAGGTTGAGCAGCGTGAGGAAGTCGCTCGTGGGGTCGGCGAAGCGCGCGTGAAGCTGGTCGGCCTGGGCTCGTCGTTCGAGTGGCCGCTCGCGCGGGTCCTGAATGGTGAGGCCGGCCACGATGGCCATCACCTCGCGGCTCGTGCCCTGCTTCTTCGACTCGATCACCATGCGGCCGAATCGCGGGTCGATCGGGAGCTGCGCGAGCTGTTGGCCGATGCGCGTCAGGCGCGGCCCGGCATCAGCTTTCGGTGTCACCGTCGGCGTCACGGCCGCAGCCTCAAGCGCTGGCCCTCCGGAAGCAGTCTGGCCCCTGGCGTCGTCGCGGCGACCGCGTGAGCTCTTGGTGCGCCCGGCACCGGATGCCTCGACTGCGCCGAGCTCGGCGAGCAGGTCGAGGCCGTCCTTGATATTGCGTGAGTCCGGTGGCGTGAGGAACGGGAACGAGGCGATGTCGCCGAGGCCCAGCGAAATCATCTGCAGAATCACGGCGGCGAGGTTGGTGCGGAGAATCTCCGGCTCGGTATATTCCGGTCGGCGCGTGAAGTCTTCTTCGGAATATAACCGAATGGCAATGCCATCGCTCGTGCGCCCACTTCGACCGGACCGCTGGTTGCCGGAGGCCTGCGAGATTGCTTCGATGGGCAGCCGCTGCACCTTCGATCGCACGCTGTAGCGGCTGATGCGGGCCGTTCCGGCATCGATCACATAGCGGATGCCCGGAACCGTCAGGCTGGTCTCCGCCACGTTCGTCGCGAGCACGATGCGGCGCCGCACCCCGGCCACCTTCGACGGCTGGAAGACCTTGTGCTGATCGCTTGAGGACAGACGGCCATACAGCGGCAGCACCTCGGTGGGATTCGTCGAGGCGCTCGAGGCAAACTTGCCCTGCAGAGCATCCGCTGCATCGCGGATCTCGGTCTCTCCACTGAGGAAGACGAGCACGTCGCCGCTCGACTCACGTTCGAGTTCGTCGAGGGCCGCGGTGATGCCTTCGATGTAATCGCGGTCGACGCTCGGGGCGGCATCCGTCGTGTCGTCATCGTCGTCGACTCCGGGTTCCGCCACGAGGGGGCGGTAGCGGATCTCCACCGGGAACGTTCGACCGGACACCTCGACGACGGGTGCGGGAGTGCCGTCGGCGGCGGCGAAATGTTTCGCAAAACTCGCCGGGTCGATCGTGGCCGAGGTGATGATGAGCTTGAGGTCGGGGCGTTTGGGTAGCAGCTGGCGCAGGTAACCGAGCAGAAAGTCGATGTTGAGGCTGCGCTCGTGCGCCTCGTCAATGATGATCGTGTCGTACTTGCGCAGCATGCGGTCGCGGTGGATCTCGTTGAGCAGGATCCCATCGGTCATGAGCTTGACGCGGGTATCGGGGCCAACGTGGTCGGTGAACCGCACCTGGTAGCCGACGATGCCGCCCACCTCCTGGCCCAGTTCCTCGGCGATGCGCTCGGCGATCGTGCGTGCGGCGAGGCGACGTGGCTGGGTGTGGCCGATGTTCTTGCGGCCGAGCTCGAGGCAGATCTTGGGCAGCTGGGTGGTTTTGCCCGAGCCTGTGGCGCCGGCAACGATGACCACCTGGTTGTCACGGATGGCGCGGGCGATATCGTCGCGGCGCTGGCTGACCGGCAGTTCGGGCGGGAAGGTGATCTCAACGTTTTCCATGGATCTCCTATCGTACTTCGCCGCGGTCGGGCGCTCCTGTACCGAAGGCGGTTTGGCGGTGCGGGCGACCTTGTCGGGCCAGTTTCCTGCAGCCCTGGGGCACGCGGCCCGGTCTGCAGGCAGTGATCAGCGCTCAGCCTTAGGCTGTGGGCATGACGAAGCCAGCAGCCACCCTCACTCTTAATGACGGTCACACGATTCCGCAGCTCGGTTTTGGCGTGTTCAAGGTCGATCCGGGAGAGACGACCCGAATCGTTCGGGACGCCCTTGATGTGGGCTACCGCCACATCGACACGGCCGCGATCTACGGCAACGAGGAGGGCGTGGGCAAGGCCATCGCCGAATCCGGAATCGCCCGCGACGAGCTCTTCATCACGACGAAGCTGTGGAATGACCGCCAGGGCACCGAGTCGGCGTTCGCTGCCTTCGAGGAGAGCCTCGAAAAGCTCGGCCTCGACTACGTTGACCTGTACCTGATTCATTGGCCGGCACCGGCGAATGACAAGTTCCTGGAGAGCTGGAAGGCTCT
Source organism: Cryobacterium psychrophilum (assembly GCF_004365915.1). NCBI lineage: Bacteria > Bacillati > Actinomycetota > Actinomycetes > Micrococcales > Microbacteriaceae > Cryobacterium > Cryobacterium psychrophilum. The sequence continues at coordinate 1,109,866 of NZ_SODI01000001.1, read as the reverse complement.
CGAGAAGATTCGCGAGAGCGAGCGTTCCCGCTCCATCGGGGTCTCGAACTTTCTCGTGCCGCACCTCGATCGCGTGCTCACCGAGACCGACATTGTGCCCGTCGTCAACCAGATCGAGCTGCACCCCGCCCACCAGCAGCGTGAGGTGACCGCGTTCGCGCGCGAAAACGGGATCCACATCGAGGCCTGGGGGCCGCTCGGGCAGGGCAAGTACCCGCTCTTTGAGGCGCAGGTGATCGCGGAGGCCGCAGAGGAGCACGGTAAGTCGCCCGCACAGGTTGTGATTCGGTGGCACCTGCAGACGGGGAACATTTTGTTCCCGAAGTCGAACCGGCGCGAACGCATGATCGAGAACCTGGACGTGTTCGACTTTGAGCTCTCGCCCACGGAGATTTCCATGATCTCCGCCCTGGAGCGTGCGGGTCGCGTCTCGTCGCACCCGAACGACGTCAACTAGCCCCCGGCAACGGCTCGCCGCACCAGAGCGGCCCGAACGGACAAAGATGGCCGGCGCCCCAGCCGCTGACGTGCGTTCGGGCAACTCTTGTAGCGGACGCGGTGCCGGCAGGGCATAGGTTGGAGGCGCGCACGGTTGTACGCGGCAGCGTCTGAGTGTGCCTGGCGGCGGGGCCGGATGATTCTGATCGAGTGGTTGTTTGACGCGCAACGCCACATCGGCACCCCAACCCGGTGAACCTCCTCGGTCAGGCCGGGCCATTACGCAGCCGCCGTTCTCTTCCTGTTCTATGGCGCGTTCACGATCATCGGGTTCATCGTGTGGTGCAGCGACGAACCCGGCCGGTCCTCGGCGCGACGTAGCCCGATTCCCATGTGGCGAGCACAATGGAGTATGCCGAACCGACTCGTTGACGCCATTAGTCCCTATCTGCGCTCCCATGCCGAGAACCCGGTGGACTGGCACGGCTGGGGCGCCGAGGCGTTCACCGAGGCTCGCAACCGCGACCTGCCGGTGCTCGTGTCGATCGGCTACTCCACGTGCCACTGGTGTCACGTCATGGCGCGCGAGAGCTTCAGCGACCCGGATCTCGCCGGCTACCTCAACGACAACTTCGTGAGCATCAAGGTCGACCGCGAGGAACACCCCGACGTTGACGCGAGCTATCTCGCCGCCGCGAGCGCCTTCGTGCAGGGCCTGGGCTGGCCGCTCAACGTGTTCGTCACCCCCGACGGCAAGGCCTTCCACGCCGGAACCTACTTTCCCCCGAGGCCCATGCTCGGCAACCCGTCCTTTCGTGAGGTGCTTGAAGCCGTAACGGATGCCTGGACCACGCGTCGGCGTGAGGTCGAAGCGGGAGCGTCCCGTGTGGCGGAGGCCCTCGCGGAGTCGTCGGTTCAGCTGCGCGCACAGAGCGACCTGCCCGATGCCGGCGCCCTTGAGGTGATGGTTTCCGAGATCAGCGCCATGGAAGACGTGCAGTTCGGCGGGTTCGGCACCGCTCCAAAATTTCCGGTGGCACCCGCCCTCGGCTTTCTCCTTGACCGCGTCGACGGCCAGCAGCTCGCCCTGCGCACGCTCAAACGCCTCGGTGCCTCACCCCTTCGTGACCCGATTGAGGGCGGGTTCTTCCGCTACGCCGTGAACCGGGACTGGAGCGAGCCGCACTATGAGCGGATGCTCTACGACAACGCCCAATTGCTCGATCACTACACCCAGGCGTGGAAGCTGACCGGAGAGCCATGGGCGCGGCTCGTCGCTGAGGGCGTGGGGCGCTTTCTCGTGCAGGTGATGCAACTGCCCGGCGGCGGTTTTGCGAGCGCCCAGGATTCCGAGAGCACCGTGAAGGGTCAGCGAGTGGAGGGCGGGTACTACACGCTTGACGTGGACGCGCGCCGCGCCGAGACCCCGCCAGCCCTCGACGACAAGGTGCTCACCGGATGGAACGGTCTCGCGATCGGCGCCCTCGCGCGAGCCGGTTTTGCTTTCGGCGAGAGCGGGGCGGAAATGCTCGGCGCCGCCCGGCGCGCGGCGGACTACCTCCAGCACCGGCACGTGCGCGCAGACGGAACCCTCGTGCGGGCGTCGATCGGTAGCCGTACCTCGGTGGCCGAGGCCACGCTGGAGGACTACGGAATGTATTCGCGGGGCCTCCTGGAACTGGCCCTGTCAACCGGAGACGTCAGTTATGCCGTGACGGCCCGCAGCCTGCTGGACAGCACCCTGCGCCGGCCCAGCGACAAGGTTGTCGACACCGAGGACAGCGAGGTCTTTCGAGCTCCCAACGGTGCCGACCCGGTGCTCGAAGCCCAGGGGCTCGCGATCGCCCTCGATCCGTCAGAGGGCGCATACCCCTCCGGGCTCACCGCCACGGCCGGAGCGGCCAATATCTTGTACCTGCTGACCGCCGAACCGCGGTACCGTGCGGGTGCCGAAGCCGCCATGAGCCACGTGGCGGCCCTCGTCCCTGACCGGCCGCTCGCTTTCGGTGCGACCCTGCGGCTCTTCAACACCCTCACCGAGGCGACCGAACAGCTCGTGGTCGTCTCGCCCACGGAGAGCACACCTAAAACACCGACGGAACTGGTCGAAGCCGCCCGGCGGCATCCGGCCGCACTCGTCGCATCCGTCACCGAGCAGCAGGCGCAGGCCTTCGCCAACGCCGGGTTTGAACTCTTCGCCGGTCGAACAGCCATGGGGTCGCGGCCGAGGGCCTACCTGTGCCTCGATTTCGTGTGCCTGCTTCCGGTCACAGACGCGGCGGCGCTCGGCGGGCCGGGAGCCAGCTGAACCGCGGCGGCGATCGCCGAGCCTTTCTACGGTGGAAATTTCCTCGCCAGCACGCTCCGGAGCACGCCCCTTCCCTGGGCGGGTTCCACCGCAGCCCGCATGGTTACGCACGACGTTTTGACCGTCGTCCGGCCGGACTGACCATGCTCAACCTTGCCCACAAACTCGTCACTCTCATGGTCATGGCGCTCATCCTCGGGCTCTTTGGCATCAGCGCCGCCGGACTCGGCGGCCGTGGGGGAGCGGCCACACAGCCGGCCACACAGTCGGGGACCGCCGACACCGCATAGAATTGAGCCAGCGCCACCGCGTTTGACCCGCCGCTTCGTCCTCAATGTCTCCCACCGGGTCGCTGAGCGGGCCGCTATATCGGACGCACTCCCTGAGGCCAGCGCTTGGTCGCCTCACCCGGGGTCGTCCACTTTTCGAGGAGGAACATGGCGACAATCGACTTTCCGGACGCTCAGCCCGCTGGCGTTCCGAACAACGACTTCACAAACACCGATTCCGGTCTCATCCCGGCCCCGGTCCTCAGTGCGGAGCCAGAGCTCGTCCTGGTGACACCGGATGCCCGCACTCGCCGTTTCGACCGCGACGACCTGGTTGTGCGTAAGGGAGAATTTGCCCTGATCAACGGTCATTTCACCCCGCACGAGTCCATGGTGAAAGACCTCGTCGCCGTGCACGATGCCCTCAAGGCCGCGGGCATCGACTTTCTGCTCGTTCGTGGGGACCACGATCGCCCGGTGATCGCGGTGGACCGCAAACGCCGCAAGGAAATCACCGGCGTGTTGGCCATGGCCTTCGACAACGAGCCGTTCTACGCCAAACCCCTCAACGGCAACCAGACCATGCCCCTGCTGCTCGCCGACGGTGTGTTGTCGACGATGCGCAAATCCACCGTTTTTCGCGTCTACCGACCCCGGATCGAACCGATCGGGCGATTGCGCTACGGCGCAGAAACGGCATTCCAGCTTGAACTCTGGCGTTTCGGCGACGAGGAGATCATCGCGCCGGTCGAGAACGCGCTCATGCGCACCCGGTTGCCACGCGCAGAGGCCCGCGAGACCACGATCGATCTCTACGGACGCACCTGGCTGACGCTGCAGAACATGTTCGATGACCTCGCGAGCGACGTGAGTTTCGATATCGACCTCGTCTTCTCGTGGGTCGACGGCTCCTCCGACGAATTCCAGCGCGAGCGCGCCAAGCGCATGCAGTCCTACGTCGTGGGGGAGGGCGACGACTCGGACGCCCGCTTCCGCCAGATCGACGAACTCAAGTACGCGCTGCGCAGCGTCTACATGTTCGCGCCTTGGATCCGGCGCATCTTCATCGCCACGGATTCGCCCGCGCCGGTGTGGCTCGCCGATCACCCGCGCGTCACGATCATGCGCAGCGAAGACTTCTTCGTGGACACGAGCGTGCTGCCCATCCATAACTCGCACGCCGTGGAGAGCCAGCTGCACCACATTCCGGGGCTCGCGGAGCACTTCCTGTATTCCAACGACGATATGTTCTTCGGACGGCCCGTGGGACCCGAGATGTTCTTCTCCCCGGGCGGCATCACCAAGTTCGTGGAAGCGTCAACGCGCATCGGCCTCGGAGAAAACGACCCGACGCGCAGCGGTTTCGAGAACGCCGCACGGGTGAACCGTGCGCTGCTGCACCAGCGCTTTGGCAAGGTCACCACGCGTCACCTGGAGCACACGCCGGCGCCCATGCGCAAGAGCGTGCTTCTCGAACTTGAGAAGGAGTTTCCGGAGGACTTCGCCCGCACGGCGGCGAGCCGTTTCCGTTCGGCCACGGACATCTCGGTGACCAACTCCCTCTATCACTACTACGCGCTCATGACCGGTCGTGCCGTGGAGCAGACGCAGGCCCGATCTCTCTACATTGAGACGACGCTTCGGGTGGCATTGCGTCAGATGAACCGGTTGCGCAAGCGCCGCGACCAGGACATGTTCTGCCTCAACGACGGCAGTAATCCCGAGATCACGGCGGACGTGCGTCGCGCGGCCGTGACTGTCTTCCTCGACCGGTACTTTCCGATCGTGGCTCCGTGGGAGCGTTCGACGTCGTTTACGAGCTCAGAACCGGGATCGGCGTGGTCATTGGCGGCTCGTGCCATGCAGGCGAAGTTCCCGACGGGGTAATGGCGATCTCGGACGCCTGCAGCCGACGGGCGGTCTCCGCCGCGTCGATGTGCTCGAGCGTGGGGAATGTGCCGAGCGGTACGACCGAGTGAAGCACGGTGTCCGGGAAGACATGAACCAGATTGAACGCCCGGGCACCATCGCGACCAAGGGTCCCGCCCACCGGAACATTGAGATCCTGCGTGTAGCAGGTAGCGGATGCCACAGAAACGGGGATTCCTGCAAACGTCGCCGTCGACGAGTAGTGCAGGTGGCCGGCGATAATGCTGCGCACATCGGTGTTGCGAAGCACGCGGGCAAGCGGCTGCTGGTCGCGCAGCTCCACGGCCACCGCGAGGTCCAACACGCTCGGTACGGGCGGATGGTGCAGGGCCAGGATGGTGCCGTCCGGAGCAGGAACGCTCAGCTCGTGTGCCAACCAGTCGAGCTGTTCGGGTGACACCTCGCCGTAATGGTGGCCGGGTACGGTCGTGTCGAGTGTGATCAGCCGCAGACCGTTGAGCTCATAGACGTGGTCGACGGGGCCCTCGAAGGGACTTTCGCTCGGCGCCTTATCGAAGAGTCCCTCGCGGAAGGCCGCGCGGTCGTCGTGGTTGCCCATCACCCAGATGACACGGGCACCCATGCGCTCGGCGACCGGTTCGACCATCTCCCGCAGGCGTGCGTACGCACCGGGTTCACCCTTGTCGGTGAGGTCGCCCGTGAACACAATTGCCTCTGGCCGGGCTCCGGAGGCCTCGACCTCGCGGAACAGCTCGGCGAGGTGCGCTTCAACATCCACACTCCCATAGAGGCGGCCACCCCCCGCCAGCAGGTGGGTATCACTCAGGTGTAACAGGAAATGGTCCGGCCGAGGATATTCGGCCGTTCGAATGTTCACGGAGCTTCCATTCGTTCTGAGGTACGCACTCTGAGCGCGCGCACTCACTTTTCTCACTCTATTCGATCAGACCCAGGTGAATGTTGGGTGTACGCCACGCAATTGTTTGGTATCTGTTCGGGTACGGCACGGCACGAGACTCATTCCGGCCCGTTGCCGCACTGCACAGGAGCGCGCTGAAAACGAAGCCGACGGTGAGGTGGGACAGCGCTGGAAACGCACCGCCGCCCGCAGGGCGACCTCCCGTGCCGGCTCGCCCGTCGCTAGGACGCTGCTGATTAATCTGGGGTATTAAGGCGCGCCTGCTCGGGTTTGCGGGCCGATGATTAAGACTTGATTCATGCAGGGTCGTGATGATGGTCAACGTCAGCTTTTGGATGTCGAGTCGATGGCGGGGCATATGCTTCCAGCGGGTTCCGTGTTCAAGTTCCTCGCCGATCATCGGCACGAGTTGTTCCCCGATGACGCGTTCGAGGATTTGTTTCCGTCCGGTCGGGGGCGCCCGTCCACTCCAGTTGATGTGATCGCGTCGGTGATGGTGTTGCAGACGTTGCATAGCCTCTCGGATCGGGAAACGGCCGAGGCGGTCACGTTCGACTTGCGGTGGAAAGCGGCCTGCGGGTTCGCGTTGACGGACGCGTCGTTTCATCCGACGGTCCTCACGTATTGGCGCCGCCGCCTCGCGAACAGCACGCGCCCCCACCGTATTTTTGAGGCAGTGACCGAGGTTATCGAGCAGTCCGGGGCGTTATCGGGTCGGAAGCGACGCGCGTTGGACTCCACAATTTTGGAGGACGCTGTCGCGCGTCAGGACACCGTCACACAGCTCGTTGCGCAGATCCGCCGGGTGGGCCGGGAGATTCCCGGCGCGGATGTGCTCGTGTCCGCGTTGACCGGTCACGATTACGCGAAGCCAGGGAAACCGGATATCGCGTGGGATGACCGAGCCGCTCGCGACGACCTCGTGTCCGCGCTCGTCACCGATGCCCTGTCCTTGCTGGCCGGCATTGACCCGACGGTTCTCACCGACGCGCAGCAGGAAACCGTCGCCCTGCTCGCGTTGGTCGCCGGGCAGGACGTTGAGCCGGCAGACGGGTCGCATGAAACGGAGGGGCGGTGGAAAATTGCACGGCGGGTCGCCCCGGACCGGGTCATTTCCACCGTTGATCCTGATGCCCGTCACGCGCACAAGAGCCGGCAGAAGAAAGTCGACGGCTTCAAAAGCCACATCATCATCGAACCGGACACGGGCCTGGTGACCGCGGCGATCCTGACCAAGGCGGCTGGTTTGGCCAACAGCGACGCGGCCCGCGGCATGGAACTAGTCACCAAAGACACGAGCATCGGCGCCCAGAACGTCGATGTTCTGGGCGATTCTGCTTATGGCAGTGGTGAGCTTCTCGCCGCGATCACCGCCGCCGGTCACACCGCGATCATCAAACCACCGCCGCTGGGACGGGCGATTCCCGGCGGCTTCACCGTCGATGATTTCACTATCGACGAGACCACGAACACGGTCACCTGCCCAGCGGGTCAGACCCGCCCACTCAGTGCTGCGGGGCGCGCAAGTTTTGGTAGTTCCTGCGCCACCTGCCCCCTCATGAAGCAGTGCACGACGGCGAAGAGCGGCAAGAAAATGCTGCTCCGTGAGCATGACGCCATCCGCCGGGAGCACCGTGTCCGGGCTCAGGATCCGCTCTTCCAAGCCGATTATCGACAACACCGGCCGATGGTTGAACGCTCCATCGCCTGGATGACACGCAAGTCCCGCCGCGTCCCTTACCGAGGCGTCGTGAAGAACAACGCGTGGTGGGTGAATCGGGCGGCCGGAATCAACCTTAAACGGCTCCTGAACCTCGGCCTCACCCGCCAGAGCGGGATCTGGGCCATGGGATAACACCCCGGAAGACGGCCACCCACGGCCGCCGGCCGCAGACGGCCATCAGAGACCGCAACCGCCCCGCACGCGAAGATCAACACCACCACAAAAACGAGAAATGAGAGGCGTCACCATGAAATACACAGGCCAAAAATCGCTCTCACGACTCGCCAGGCCTCCCCACAACCCCTAAATCAGCAGCGTCCTAGGGGTGGGTGAATGCCGACCAGCCTCCGGGGAGATGAGGATCATCGTCGTGCTTGTCCGGTTTCGGGTGGCTCGCCTCGCTGGACTCAGCGCGGCGGCGTTCAGACTCGAAGTCGCCTTCCAGGTCAGTGAATCCACTGTTGTCGCCTACCGCCCGGCGCGTGGGGCGTGGCTGCTCGGACTTCTTGTTGCGCCAATGAAACTTAAACATATTCGAGAAAATACGCCGGAGCAGGCGAAAGTCAAGTGGTTGACTGTGACACGAACTGGTTTTCGATGTATCTGGGGCGGCGATTATGGCATGCTGGATCGTGCGCTCCCCCCTTCCCTCCGAGTCGGCTCGATATCTCGGTGGTGCAGCGCTCGTGGCGTTGGCGTTCATCGCCCTTTATTTCTTCTTCGTTGCCTCGCACGCCGGGCAGAGTGCTGATCAGCTCGCGTACGACGGCGCGCAATTCGGACACCGCAGCGTGACGCCGTTCACCCGCGGTTTGCTCGACTCGGTGCCCTCCGTCGCAGTGGTACTCGCCTTCCTCGTTACGGGCCTGATCGCCGTGCTGCGTCGCAACTGGCGCACCCTCGTCGTGGCACTCGGGGTGGCCGCCGCCGCTGTGCTGTCGGCGCAGCTGCTCAAGCACGGTTTACTCGACCGACCAGATCTCGGAGTATCGGGGTACGCGGGCAACTCCTTCCCCTCGGGGCACACGACTGTGGCCGCAGCGTCCGCGCTGGTGGTCTTTCTCGTGGCCAGCCCGCGCCTGCGGCCGATCCTGGCCGTGGCCGGTACCGCATTCGCCGTGCTCGCCGGCGCAGCGACCCTCGCCAACCAATGGCATCGGCCGAGCGACGTCATCGCGTCGCTGCTCGTGGTGGCGTTCTGGGGTTGTGTGGGTGGGGCGGTGCTCGCGTGGCCTCGAAGCGGAGCCGGGACGAGAGCGCCGGTGAACGTGCAGACGACTCGCCTGGCACTGCCCCGGGCATCCACGTTCACGCGACTCTTGCGTGTATCGCTCGTGCCCTTCGCAGCCGTGGCCGGGATCGCGCTCGCCGCAACGTTCGTGTTTGAATTCCGGGAGTCGGTCGACCTGTTCGTGGCCTACGTCGGCGGCGTCACCGCGATTGTGACGGCGGGGCTCACGCTGGCCCTCACAGGGATTCGGTTGTTCTCCCGCCTGCCCTGACCCGGGCCATTCGTGGCGATAAAAGTCCAGCGAAAATCGGGAGTGCATGCCACACTGTCGTATGGCCGTCACGCTGAGATCGCTCCAGACTGCAGTTCCGCCCACCGTGCTGTACCAGGAGCAGGTTCGCGACGTGTTCGCGGCCCAGCCAGGACTGAGTCGACTCGGCCAACGCCTCGTCAACACCTCCTTCAACGTGTCGGGAATCGACACCCGCCATACGGTCATTGAGGAGCTCAACCTTGATGCCGACGGTGCGAGTGCGCAGTTCTTCGATCCGGTGGAGCGACGATTGCTTGTTCCCGGCACGCGCGTGCGCAACGAGCTCTACATCGTGGAGGCCACCAAATTGTTCGTGGAAGCCGGTCGCCGTGCCCTCGAGTCATGTCCTGGGGTTGAGGCCTCCGACATCACGCACGTTGTCACTGTCTCCTGCACCGGATTCTTCGCCCCAGGGCCCGACTACATGCTTGTGCGTGAGCTGGGGCTAAGCCCCGCCACCCAGCGGTATCACCTGGGTTTCATGGGCTGCTACGCCGCAATGCCGGCGCTGCGCACCGCCAAACAATTCGTGGAGGCCGACCCCGAAGCGGTCGTGCTCGTCGTGAGCGCCGAGCTCTGCTCCCTGCATCTGCGCACGTCCAACGACCCCGACACGATCGTGGCCTCCTCGCTCTTCTCCGATGGGGCCGCCGCGGGAATCGTGAGTGCTCGAGCGCCGTACCCGGGGGAGAAGGCGCTCGATCTCGACGTCTTCGAGACGGTGATCACGCCGATCGGCGAGGGGGACATGGCGTGGAAAATCGGTGATGAGGGCTTTGAAATGGTGCTCAGCACGTACGTGCCGCACATCATCGACGAGCACATCGAGAGCGCGCTCGCACCGCTCATGGCGCGTGACTCGGCGCTCAGCTCACTGCTCACCGACGATGGTCTCGGTTTCACGGCCCTCACCGCGGCGCTCGTGCCCGACGAATCCAGGGATGCTGCCAGCCGGGAGCCCGCCTCCGCCGGCTCGGTCGCCACCCTTCTGGCCCCCGCCCCGAGCGAGGCCATCGCGCACTGGGCCATCCACCCGGGCGGGCGCAGCATCCTGGACAAGACAGAGGCGAAGCTCCGACTGAGTGAAGCGCAACTGCGCCCCTCCCGCGAGACGCTGCGGGCTCACGGGAACATGAGCAGCGCCACCGTCCTGTTCGTGATGAAGGCCATTCTCGACGAGCCGACGAGCGCACACGGCGAACGCCTCTGCGCCATGGCGTTCGGGCCGGGGCTCACGGTCGAGTCGGCACTCATGACCGTCAGCGTGGGGTGAGCGTGCTCATGCCCTCGCTCCGCGGGCGAGCGGATGACGCGGTCGAGATCATGGACGGCCCCTGCGACCCCGACATGCTGACGCGAACCTACGCAGACTTTCGTCTGGTCAACGCCGTGGTGTCGGGCTGGGGCGCGATATACCGCCGCGATATTCGGCCGTTCCTGTCGACCACGCGGCTCACGACCCTGCTCGATATTGGCTCCGGCGGCGGGGACGTGTCGCGGGCACTCGCCCGGTGGGCGGTGCGGGACGGCCTGCGCCTCGATGTCACGGGCATTGACCCGGATGCCCGTGCGCACGCGTTCTGCCTCGCTCAGCCGGTGCAGCAGGGACTCACGTTCCGTCGCGCCTACAGTTCAGAACTCGTGAGCGAAGGGGCACGGTTTGACTTCGTCGTGTCGAACCACATGCTGCATCACCTGGGCGCGGCCGCGCTGGGGGCGCTGCTCGTGGACTCGGAGCGGCTCGCCGCCCAGCGTGTGTTGCATGCCGATATCGAGCGCAGCCACCTGGCCTATCTGGGTTTCTCCGTCGGAACGTGGCCGTTCTTTCGTCGCTCCTACATCCGCCCGGACGGACTCACCTCCATTCGACGCAGTTTCACCGCGCGAGAGTTGACCGCGGTCGCGCCGCCCGGCTGGCGGGTGGTACGCGGGCGTCCCTCCCGCCTCCTGCTCGAGTGGGCCGCACCGGCTTCACGGGGCACCACCCGGCGCCGGGCAGGGGCATCCGCTTCGGCGCGAGGAGCGGGCGGCTTCCGTGCGTGACGTGGTGATCGTGGGCGGAGGCCCGGTGGGCACGATGCTGGCCTGCGTGCTCGCGGTGCGCGGACTCGATGTGCAGGTGCTGGAGCGGCGCACCGAGCCGTCGATGCGGTCGCGAGCGATCGGCATCCACCCGCCGCTGCTGCGCGTACTCGAGGACATCGGCGTGGGGGGAGCGGTCGTGAGCCGCGGCACGCACGTGCAGGAGGGCAGCGTGCGCTGTGACGGCCTGGACCTGGGGCGCCTGTCCTTTGCGGACCTACCCACCCGCTACCCGTTCATCGTCACGCTGCCGCAGTACGACACCGAGTTTCTGTTGCGCGCTCGCTTTGAGCAGCTGCGCCCCGGCTGCTCGCGCGGCGGCGTCACGGTGACCGGGATTCGTGAACACCCAGACCACGTGGAGGTACTCACCGAAACGGGCGAGAGCGTTCCCGCACGTTTCGTGGTCGCGGCCGACGGTGCCACGAGCCGGGTTCGGGATGTGATGCGCATCGGCTGGACGTCCCTCGGCCGCCGTGAAACCTATGTGATGGGCGACTATGCCGATACGGGAGCCCTGGGCGACACCGCCATGCTCTTCTTCGAACGCGGGGGAGTGGTGGAGTCCTTCCCCTTACCCGGCGGGCGCCGCCGGTGGGTGGCGATGACCGACTTTCTCGCGACGGAGGCCACGAGCGGCGACCTGGCCGGGATCATCCGTCACCGCACGGGCGTCGAGGTTGGTGACCCTCGCGGCGTGGCAAGCGCGTTCGCGGTGCAGCAGCACCTGGCCTCTCGCCTGTCGGCCGGGCGGGTAGCATTCGTGGGCGACGCCGGCCACCAGATCAGCCCCATCGGTGGGCAGGGCATGAACCTGGGGTGGCTCGACGCCGTGGCCCTGGCCCCGGCCATCGAGCGGGGTCTCGCCGAGCCGCGGGAAGCGGTATCCGCTCTGGCGGTCTACGGTCGGCGGAGGCGACGTGCCGCGGTCATGGCTGCGCGGCAGGCCGGGTTCAACATGAACATGGGCCGCCCGGCCACCGGACTGCGACTCGGCGCGCGCAACGCGCTCGTGCGCGCCCTGGCGCAGCCGCCCGCCAACGCCCTTCTGGCGAGGGCCTTCACCATGCGGTGGTTGTAGTCGGGTTTAATGGACGAGTGACTTCCGCTCTGATTGACCTGCTCCGCGCCGACCTGACCGCCGCCCACTATTCGGTGAGTGCGCTCACCGGGCTGTGGGGAATCCAGGCGGATGCCGCGCTGCGCCGTAACCAGCAGGTGCCGGCCCGCCGGGCCCTCGTCGCTCTGCGCGAACGTCTCTCCCGCCCCGAACCCACCGCGACGCTCGCCCAACTGTTCGTGCTGGGCCTGCCCGTGTCTGCCGACGACCTGCGTGCGGCGTTGCCGTCGCTCGGTGTCGCGGGAGCGATGGAGCTGGGGCTCGTGGCGGAGCACGCAGGGGAAGTGCGCCCCCTCGTTGAGCTCCGGCCGTACTCGTTCCTTGATGCGGCCGGTGCCGGCAGCTGGTGGATCGTTTCCGACCTGGGCGAGCTCGCGCTCGGTCACCCGCTCGGCGAAAACCACGTGCTCGGGGTGGGAGGGGCCTCGCGCACGCTGAGCTCGCTCATCATGCCGATCCAGGTGGAGTCCGTGCTCGACCTGGGCACCGGCTGTGGCATCCAGGCCCTGCACGCGGCGCGGCAGGCATCGCGGGTCGTGGCGACCGATATCTCCCCGCGCGCCCTCGAACTTGCGGCGCTCAACGCCCGGCTCAACGATGTCAACAACATTGAGTTTCGGCTGGGGAGCCTCTTCGACCCCGTCGCGGGCGAGCGTTTCGACCACATCATCTCCAACCCACCGTTCGTGATCACTCCGCGAACTCCCGGCGTACCCAGCTATGAGTACCGCGATGGGGGAATGGTCGGCGACGCGCTCGTGGAGGCCGTGGTGCGCGGCACCGCGGAGCACCTCAACCCCGATGGTGTGGCGCAGCTCCTCGGCAACTGGGAGTATCGAGCCGACGACGACGCGTTCGACCGGCTGGCCTCCTGGCTCACCTCGAACACCCCCGGCTCGCTGGGCGAAACGCCCGAGCTCGACGCGTGGATCATTGAGCGGGAGGTGCAGCAGCCCACGGAATACGCCGAAACGTGGATCCGCGACGGCGGTACCCGCCCGGACACCCCCGACTTCGACCGGCTGTACGCGGCGTGGCTCGACGACTTCGAGGCGCGCGACGTACGCCAGGTGGGCTTCGGCTACCTGATGCTGCGCCGGCCGGTGACCGGCGCGCCCACCCTGCATCGGTTTGAGCGTCTGCCGGAGGCCCTCGGCCACAATGCGGCGGAAATCGGCGCGCATCTGGCGGATTGCCTCGCCGCCCATGACTGGCAGGCCGCGACGGATGACGCCGCGCTCCTGAGCGCGACGCTCACCGTGGCATCCGATGTGACCGAGGAACGCCACTACTGGCCTGGTCAGGATGACCCGACCCTGTTGACGCTGCATCAGGGCGGAGGGTTCGGCCGCTCGGTGCCGCTGAGCACCGCGCTCGCCGGGCTCGTGGGCGCATGCGACGGTGAGCTGAGCATCGGCGCGATCGTGGGTGCGCTCGCGCAACTGCTGAGCGTCGACGAGGCTGCGCTTCGGTCCGAGCTGCTTCCGCAGATGCGCGAGCTCGTCTCTGACGGATTCCTTGAGTTGTAAGACCGGTCTTTGTCACGACACGCCGTGCGGGGCGGATGTCCAACACGGCGTGTCTCAGAAACCCCGGTTTTGCGGAGGGCGGGGTTGTCAAGAACGGATGCTGGAATCCGCCCTGTTCGACCCCGGGGAATCTCGTGCACTGGGGTAGTTTGGTCGTATGAATGGCGCAGGGTCGGCAACGTGCAGAATGCTCACAACCGAGACGTTCGCACGGTGATGAAACGTCGCCAGTTTTTGATCGGCACGGCGTCAGGGCTTTCGGTGTTGGTGCTCGCGGCCTGCGGTTCGCCGTCACCGCAGCCCACGAAGGTACCGGTGCCAACGGGAGCACCCTCTGTGGTGCCGAAACCGCAGGCCATGCAGCGCTCCTCATGGTCAATCGACCCGTTTGCGCGTGGCTCGTTCAGTTTTCCCGCCGTGGGTGCATCGCCGGAACATCGTGCGGCGCTCGCCGAACCCGTACTCGGTCGGATGTTCTTTGCCGGGGAAGCCACGGCGGCCACGGAACCGGGTACGGTTAATGGCGCCCGCGAGTCGGGACTCCGTGCAGCCACCCAGCTGCAGGCCGTTGGTCGAACGAACGAGCGCATCATCGTTGTTGGCGCTGGCATCGCGGGCCTCGCCGCCGCAACCCAACTCCGCGAGGCGGGTTACGACGTCACCGTCGTCGAGGCGCGCGAACGGGTGGGTGGGCGTATCGACACGATCACCAAGGGCTGGCCGAACCCGATTGAACTCGGACCCTCGTTCGTGCATAACAGCACCGAGAACACCCTCGACGATGAGTTCGCGACCCTCGGTGTGAGCACCCTCCCCTTCCCGCGCGTGCCACAGGCACGCACCCGGGCTCGTGAGGTCGTGCCGCTGTCGCCCCTCGGCGCCGAGGCCGTGGCCGAGGCCCTCGCCTGGGCGGCGACTCAGCCGCAGGACGTGTCGGTGGAGCGTGCGTTCGTGGACTCGGGGGAGTCCAGGCTCTCTGACGCGCTCAATGCGCAGGGCCTGTCTGATGCCGATTGGCTCGAATATGAGATCAGCACCCGGCTCAAAATGACCTCCGGTGCGCTCCTGAGCGAGCAGTCCGCCTGGTATACCCCCGCGGAGCCCCTGGCCGATGACGACCTCATCGTCGTGGGCGGCTACGCCAACCTGCTCACGAGTGACGCCGCCGCCCTCGACGTGACGATGGCGAGCGTGGTCACGCGCATCGCCTACGACGACGAGGGCGTCAGCCTGCGCCTCGGGGCCGGTGAAGCGCTCTCCGCGGACCGCGTGATCGTCACCGTTCCGCTGGGAGTGTTGAAGGATGAGGCCGTGGAGTTTTCTCCCGAGCTGCCGTTCGCCCATCGCAGTGCGATTGCGGCGATTGGCGTTGGCGTCCTCGACAAGGTGTGGCTGCGCTTCGATGAGCCGTTCTGGGACACCGAGGCCCCGCTGTGGACCGTGGTGGGCACGGATTCCGACTTCCCGGTCTGGGTGAACATGCTGCCGATCACGGGAGAACCCGTGTTGATGGGCATGATCGCCGCCGAAAACGCCCTGCGCCTCGCCGAGGCGAGCGACGAGGTGTTCCTCACTGCGGCGATGCATTCGCTCGAGCCGTTCCGGGCCGCGACGTAGCCTCCCGGGGTGGCCTTCGGTGAAGCCGTTCCGCCGAGGTGCAGCCCCCCTGGTTCAGGTGCCCGTGCGGCTCCGTTTCAGATGGCGTTTGTGCTGCCCGGCCGAGGGGCGGGGCGCCGGGCTTGACGTCGGTTGCGCGTGCGGATGTGTCAGGGACATCGACGTGGTGCCGGTCCGCGGCTTCCACTTGATGCGGGTCGCGGTGACGAGGATTGCCGCGATTCCCGTGATGATGACGACAATCAGGGCGCAGTACAACACCGTCTCGGTGGGGCCGCTCACCTGTCGCGCGTCGAGGAAAAAGTAGGGGTACCAGCCCAAAATATCACCGCGGATGAGGGTGCCTACGAGCCAGATAACGGGGAACACGATCACCCACGCAAGATATCGCCACGGCACCCGGGCCTTATACGGGTCCACGATCCAGTCGATGAGCACGAAGGCCGGGATCCAGAAGTGCAGGATCTGGCTTGACCAGGGTACCGCGATCGAATAGTTGACGCTGGCCGCCTGCCACACGATGATGGCATAGACCACCCCGGACACGAGGATGTACGTGGTGATCATGACGCGGGCCATGTCCAGCCAGGCCGGATCCCGGGGGCGGCGCAGCGCAATGGTGGCGGCGGTGACCAGAACGATCACGGTGGTCATCGCGCTCAGCACGGTGAAGTACGCGAAGAAGTTGCCGATGGCAAAACTCGCCACGCTCAGCGTGTACATGAAATAGCCCGTCAGGGACACGAGTTCGACGGTCGCCAAGAGAAGTCGGGCAACGCCGAACGTTCTGCGCACCGCATCTCCCCTCGACAAGAAAAGTGCTTACTCGCCCACGGCGACGTGACAACGCTACGCCAGCTTTCGTCATCCGGCAGCGCGCGGGCCGTGTCGGAGATCAGTGCGCCACGCGAAATGTCTTCTCGCCCGTCGCTGGGACATCGACAACCGTCACGTTATCCACCACCGCCGACCTTGGACCAGCATGTAACCAGGCGACCATGGCGTCGATGGCCGCCGGCAATCCCTCGATTTCTGCCTCGACGTTGCCGTTCGCGAGGTTTCGAACGGTGCCGTGCACGCCGAGGTCGCGCGCCTGTTCCGCCGTGTAGTAGCGAAATCCGACACCCTGTACCTGCCCACTCACCGTCACGCGTCGTCGAATCACGCAATCAGTGTGCACCACCGTGTCCGCTCGCGCCACTGCGGTGGCCGTACTCTGGAGGAACCGAGCACGTGCCACACTCTTTCGGAGGATTTCCATGACGCTGTTAACCGCTGATCTCTATGATGAGTACGAAGAAGTTCTCCAGTCCGTTCCGCTGCAGTTTCAAACGCTCGGTGGCCGCGCCCGCTTCAGCGGTCCCATCCGCACGGTGGCATGCTTCGAGGACAACGCTCTGGTCAAATCGATCCTGGCCACCCCTGGCGAGGGCTCCGTGCTCGTGATTGACGGGGCCGGGTCACTCAATTCCGCGCTCATGGGCGACATGATCGCCGAATCCGCCGTGGCCAACGGGTGGGCCGGTGTTGTCATCAACGGCGCGATCCGCGATCGCGTCGCCATCTCGGGTCTCGATCTCGGGGTCAAAGCGCTGGGCAGTAACCCGCGCAAGAGTTCGAAGACAGGAAGCGGCGAAGCGGACGCCGTCGTCACGTTCGCCGGGGTGACGTTCACGCCCGGGCGCACGATCTACTGCGACGAAGACGGGATTCTCGTCGAGCGCTGAGAACTCGGTTCAGCGCGGGCGCCCTCATCGTTTTCGTGGCCGGGATGCCCGCTTCGTGACCGCCCTGATCGGCGCGGGCGCAACACATCGATCGTTCCAGTGCCCCTTCTGGGGCATTGGGGACGCCGCCTGCCCTCGCTACCGTTTCTCGAGGAGGATTTTCCGTGACAGTCGAACCGCCCCCCCTGCGTGCTCGACTCGCGGCCCAAACGGTCATCGAAGATCTCTTGGACCAGCGCGTTGTGCCCACCCGTTCACCTCTCGCCCGTCTGCTTGGCCGCTCGCCATTACACGGTGAGAGCCTCGCCGTGTTCCACGGCGCCAAGGACGACATTTCCGTGGCCGCCGCGCTCGCCAGGATTCCCGCCGGCTGGAAGGTTTTCCATTCCCTCCCCGTTGGCAAGGCGCGATCGGAGATCGGGCACCTCGTCGTGGGGCCCAACGGTGTGTTCACGGTCACCATGAGGAATGCGCGCGGTCAGAATATCTGGGTCTTCAAGCGGTTGCTGCTCGTGGCGGGGCGTAGTGTCTCCTACCTGCGCGACGCCGAACTTGAGGCGGAACGCGCCACCCGCGTGTTGCGAAAACGGATGCCGCAGCACCACGCCGTGCGGCCGGTCATCGCCCTGGTGAACCCGCGTGAAGTCGTCATTCGCGAGAAGCCCTCAGAGGTGAAGGTGCTCAACTCGCGTCACTTGAATGCGTGGCTGGTGCGGCAGCCACCCGTGCTCAACGACCGTGAGCTCGTCGAGATCATGACCATCGTTGATGACCCGAAGACGTGGGGAGCTGCGCCGCAGGTGAACGCGCAGGAGGTGATGGCGCGATTCGCCGCACTCGACGGCGACGTGAGCATCTCACGTCGTCGGAGGCTGTGGTGGACCTCGTGGGCCACGGTCCTGGTGATCGCCATGGTGGGGGTCGAAGCCGTCGTCGTGCTGAACGTGGTCACCGCGATGCTTGCCGACATCGGCATGCAGCATCCCGCAGGCCTGTGATGCAGGGCGTCGCGCAGGGTCACCACCCGAAGAGTGCCGGCAGGCTGGTGCTGCCCCTGGCTGCGGCCAGCGCGGCGAAGAGCATGCCGTAGACCACGTATGCCGTCAGCGGCAGGAGCAACACCCACTCCCGGAACGAGCCAGCGTTTCCGAGAACGGGCAGGG
Organism: Cryobacterium psychrophilum; assembly: GCF_004365915.1. Lineage (NCBI taxonomy): Bacteria > Bacillati > Actinomycetota > Actinomycetes > Micrococcales > Microbacteriaceae > Cryobacterium > Cryobacterium psychrophilum. The sequence goes on along the minus strand of NZ_SODI01000001.1, from coordinate 1,091,537 downwards.
CCATGTAGCCGCCGGAGGTCCAGATGTGCCGGAGGGGAGTCCTGCGCCACAGCGGGGGCGGCTTGGGTCGCCACGGCCACAGCAGGGGAAGCCCGCCGGTCGTCAGGAAATCGCCCAGCAGGTGAACGGCGTAGCCGAGTGCTACACAGACCACGAACCACGCCTGCTGCTCGGGAGCATACAGCGCGATGAATGCCGCCACCGCCAGTCCGATGAGCCAGGCAAGAGCCCACCGTTTGGCGAGGCGCAATGCCTTCGCGGCGAATGCCACGGTCATTGCCGTCATCACCGCCGGACCCACACTGATCGGCTCGGCCCATCCGGTCGGCTGCCACACGAGAAGTCCGAGCCCGGTCGCGAGGATCCAGACGCAGGCGATGGCAAGCAGGCTGTGCAGCCCGTGGCGATGACCGCCAGAGGCGCGGGAGATGCTTGAGGTGACGAATTTTCCCACCACGGGGACCGAATTGGAGATCGTGGCCGATCCGTGGTCGGCATCGGGTAGGAGAGCTGCCCCCGCGCACAGGAGAGTGCCGGCAAGCGCGCCGGTTGGGGTCACGGGGAACAGCCCCAGCCCATGCCCCGCGGTCGCGGTCACGGCGATCCAGGCGGCGGCACCGGTCACGGCGTGATGTGCACCCATCATGAGCGAGGCCTCCATTCGAGTGAGGGCCGGGCGAATCCCGACCGCTCACCACTGTAGGCGCCACCCCCGACATGGCCGTTGCGGTTCTGCTGGCGGGCGGGTTCTGCACGCTCACTCAGCTGTGGGGACGCACCACGAGCACCGGGCACGCCGCGTGGCGCACGCACTGGTCGCTCACGGAGCCGAGCAGCATGCCCGCGAAGCCGCCGTGCCCCCGGGAGCCAACCACCAGCATCCGTGCGGTGCGCGAAACTTCGATGAGACCCTTGGCCGCGCCCGAGTGGAGGACCCGGTAGCCGACCGAGACATCGGAGAACTTTTTGATCTGCGCCTCGACGTCGTGCACGAGCCCGTCGTGCACCGCGGTGGAATACTCGGCGAATGAGGACACGTAGCCGAATTCCCAGTCGGCGGGGCGGGGGGCCGTGTCGATGGTCCACGTGCGGACGACGACGACGGGAGCCGTGAGCTGTACGGCAAGTTCGAGTGCTTCGGTGAGCGCGCGATCCGAGCAGTTGGAGCCATCGTGACCGACGACGATGCTGCCGGCGGGAACGGCTGCCGTCGCGGCTGCCGGGTCAGTGTTTCCGAGAGTGTCTTCGGTGTTCATGTATTGCTCCTTGTGTGGTGGGCGTGTGCGGACGACTCTGTCTCCGTACCATTGTGGTGCCTGTTTGGCCGACGCCTAGCCCCCCGCCAGAACGGGGCCGCCCGGCGTACCTCGCTCGGCGGCCCCGTGGGCTGGTGCAGACCGGGGCCCGACGTCCACTGCTCGCTGAGCTGCCGAAGGCACTCTCGGCACGGTCACCGCCCCGCAGCCCGTTTTTGGCGGCTTTCGACCCGAAATTTGCGTTGTTCACCGCACGTCCTCCGCTGTGGGGTATTGCTTTTTGCCGCCGAAATGGCATGATATGAAACCCGGCGAGGAGTACACCATGACTCATGCATCCTCAGTAAGGCGTCGTCACCCGGCGCTGATCACAACCGAGCAGCGCCCGCGCACGTCACCCGTGCCCGAGCCGCAACAGCCCCCACGCCCGTCGCGCTACGTCGCCGCGCAGGGGGAATTGGCGCTTGCGACTCTTCTCCAGGAGCCACCGAACGACTGGGCCGTTTTCGACTCAGATTCGGCGAGCCCCGTCTCTGAGCATCTCGTTGTGGGGCCAGGCGGAATCTTCACCCTGCACACCCTGCGCACCCGGCATTCTGACGGCGAATGGGTATGGGTTGACAGGGGCACCGTTCGGGTGTCCGGTCGCCGCAGGCCCGACGGTCGCGACGCGATCGCGGAGGCGCACCTCGTGACGAGCCTGCTGCGCGCCCGCATTCCGCTCCGCGCACCGGTACGCCCGGTGATCGTGCTCTTCGGCGCCCGGTTCATTTTCGCGCGAGGCAAGCCCGCCGACGTGAAGGTCGTTGATGCGCGTGACCTGCAGGGCTGGTTGCAGGAGCTGCCCTCCGTGCTGCGCCCGATCGAACGCATGGAACTGGCCGCCGTGATCGACAATCCCGTCACCTGGGGTACTCGCCCCTCGATGCGGCACTTCGGCGACCCGACGGCCGCTTGAACGCAGGCATCCGTTTCAGCGAAGCGAATGCGACCGGCCGCGCCGCGCATATGCCGTGCGGGCTACTCGCAGCCGACCCCGTCGCCGTCGCGGTCCAGGTGCCGGGCATAGCCGGCGTCGCCGACGCGCACCGGCGCGGCGCCCGCCACCCGGGCTGCCGTGCAGTTCTTGTAGTACGCGGTGGCGGTGGCGGGGATGGGCGCGGGCGCAACGGGAGCTGCGGGGATGGCCTCTGGCGCGACGGGTGCGAAGGCCGAGGTCGTCGCGCGCTCGCCGGGGCAGTCCGTGAGAACGCGGGTCATGGCCACCTGCTCTGCGGGGGTCACCCACAGCGTGTATGTGGCCTTGACCGAGACCTGCCGGGCAACATAAGCGCAGCGGAATGACTTCTGTGGCGGCAGCCAGGTTGCGGTGTCACCGTCTCCCTTGCTCGAGTTGGTCGGTCCGTCCACCGCCAGGAGGTTGAGCGGGTCGTTGGCGAGCGACACGCGCTGGCCCTGCGTGAGCTGCTGGGCGCCGGTCTGCCAGGCGTTGGAGAGGGCAACGACGTGGTCGATCTGCACGAGCGTGGAGGTGGAGGTGCCGCGCACAAATCCGATGTCCTGGCCGGTGTACGGGCCGGTCAGGGTGCCGGCCATGACACGGCACGATCCGGATGTCACGATGCCCGTGAGGTCACGAGCCAGAATATCGTTGCGGGTGTCGCACCCGTTTCGGTCCACGTCGAGCCAGGCGGAGCCGAAGCTGCCGGTGCGATCGTACCCGGTTTTCGGTGCGCGCCCCTTGACCGCGAGCGTCGCCAGCAGCGCGAGGGCGGTGCTGTCGGTGGCGGTGGAGTCCGTGACGCCGACGGACGCCTCATCGGCGGCGAAGCGGGACGTCTCCGGGTCGAGGGGGGAGGCATCCGTTGGTGTTGGTGTGGGTGTGGGCGTGGGGGTTGGCGTGAGCTGTGGGCTCGTTGCGTTCGGCGTGCTGACGGGGGTGTCCCCGGACGCCGGCGTGAGCGCACCGGCGAGCACAATCCCGCTGAGCGACAACGTTGCCACAAGGATCACCCAGATGCGGGCGGAGTATGGCGGGCGAATTCGTGTTCGGGCGGTCATGGTGCTCCTTTGGCCCGCGCATGCGGTACCTCGAATCTAACTGACCGGGGGCATGCCGTCCGTACACGTGCATGCGTCCGGCGGCATAAACGCGGGTGCGGCCCGATCGTTCGAACCGGGCCGCACGCGGCTGTCAGGACTGCGCGGCGAGTATCGCGTCCCTGTCGGCCTCCACATTGGCACGGTGCAACTCGTGGTGGGCCACCTGCTCCGGGCGTCGACGAATGATGAACCACACGATGCCCAAGGCGACAAACCACAGCGGCGTCACGAGCAGCGCCTGCAGGGTGTCGGTTTTCTGCGTGAGCGCCCAGATGAGAAAACCAAAGAATGCCAGCACCACGTAACACATGTAGACACCGCCGGGCATCTTGAACTTCGAGGCGGCATGCAGCGCGGGACGGCGCTTGCGGAACACGATGTAGCTGACGAGGATGATGGTCCAGACGAAGATGAACAGCACTGCCGACATGGTGGTGACCACCGTGAACACGGCAATGATCGACGGGTTGGCGTAGAGCAGCACCGCAGAGGCGAGCAGGAACGCACACGAGAACAGCAACGCGTTGGCGGGCACCTTGTGTCGTGACAGTCGCTGGAAGCGGCTCGGGGCGCTGCCCTCCCCGGCGAGGCCGAACATCATTCTTGATGTGGAATACAGGCCGGAGTTCGCGGAGGACGTGGCGCTCGTGAGCACGACGAAGTTGATCACGGCCGCGGCAATGCCCAGGCCGGCCAGGGAGAACATCGCTACGAAGGGGCTGACATCGGCGGTGACCTCGCGCCAGGGGGTGACGGTCATGATCATGATCAGGGCCACCACATAGAAGAGCATGATGCGAATGGGAATCGAGTTGATTGCCTTGGGCAGGTTCTTCTCGGGGTCCTTGGCCTCGGCGGCCGTGGTTCCCACGAGTTCGAGCCCGACGAAAGCGAACACCGCGATCTGGAAGCCCGCAATGAAGCCCATCGGCCCGGTCGGGAACATTCCGCCGTCGTTCCAGAGGTTGTTGAAGCTCGCCGGGGTTCCCCCGGGCGACTGGAATTTCGTGATAACCATGACGAGGCCCACGACGATGAGCGTAACGATGGCGACGATCTTGATCAGCGCGAACCAGAATTCGGTCTCGCCGAAGGCCTTGACGCTCGTGAGATTGAGGCCGAGCAGGATCCCCACCGCGGCGAGAGCGGGAATCCACAGTGGCAGGTCGGGCCACCAGAAGCTCGTGTACAGGGCGATCGCGATGAGTTCGGCGATGCCCGTGACGATCCAGCATAGCCAGTAGGTCCAGCTTGTGAAGAATCCGGCCCATGGGCCGAGAAGGTCGCCGGCGAAATCACTGAACGACTTGTATTCCAGGTTGGAGAGCAGCAGTTCGCCCATGGCCCGCATCACGAAGAACAGCATGAAGCCGATGATCATGTACACGAAGATCACCGAGGGGCCGGCGAGGGCAATGGTCTTCCCCGAACCCATGAAGAGGCCGGTTCCGATGGCGCCACCGATGGCGATGAGCTGAATGTGCCTGTTGGACAGGGAGCGGGCGAGGTGCGGCTGCCGGTTCGAGAAGGTTGGACGGCTCGTGGCGACCGGGGGTGTCTTCATTGACATCGGGCTTCTTCCTGAGGGAGAGAGTGAGCGTGTAATGCGGATGCCGGGGGTCGACCATGGTGGTTGACCCCCGGCATCCGCTTATGCGCGCAGGTTAGGCGAGGGCGAGCTCGACCTCGGCGACGAGGTCGGTCCAGCTGGCGAGTTCGAGGCCGAGGGCCACGCTCACCGAGCGGTTCGCGACCTTGCCGGCCGCGATGTTGAGGCCGCCGGCGAGGGCGGCGTCACGCTCGAACGCGGCGCGCACCCCACGGTCGGCGATGGAGAGGGCGTAGGGCAGGGTGACATTCGTGAGGGCGTTCGTCGACGTGCGCGGCACGGCGCCGGGCATGTTCGCGACGCAGTAGAAAATGGAGCCGTGCACGGCGAAGGTGGGGGCTTCGTGCGTGGTCGCGTGCGAGTCGGCGAAGCAGCCGCCCTGGTCCACGGCGATGTCGACGAGCACACTGCCCGGCTTCATCCGGGAGACCAGCTCGTTGGTGACGAGCTTGGGGGCCTTGGCGCCCGGGATCAGCACGGAGCCGATGACGAGGTCGGCCTCGACGACGGCACGGTCGATTTCGAAGGCGTTCGAGGCGATGGTCTTGAGTCGTCCGGCGTACAGGGCGTCGAGTTCGCGCAGGCGGTCGATGTTGATGTCGAGGATGGAGACGTCCGCGCCCAGGCCGAGGGCCATGGCGGCGGCGTTCGTGCCGGCCACGCCGGCACCGATGACGGTGACCTTCGCGGCACGCACGCCTGGTACGCCGCCCATCAGGATGCCGGGACCGCCGGCGGGACGGGTCATCGACTGGGCGCCGACCTGAACGGCGAGGCGTCCGGCGACCTCGCTCATTGGGGCGAGCAGCGGCAGCGACCGGTCGGCCTTCTGCACGGTCTCGTAGGCGATGGCGGTGACGCCGGCCTCGAGCAGGGCGGCGGCAAGCTCCGGCTCGGCGGCGAGGTGCAGGTACGTGAAGAGGATCAGGCCGCTGCGAAAGTGCACGTACTCGGCGGTGATGGGCTCTTTCACCTTGAGGACCATGTCGGCGCCGGCCCATACCGAGGCGGCGCCGTCGACGATGGTGGCGCCGGCCGACTCGTAGTCGGCGTTGGAGAAGCCGGATTCGACTCCCGCGCCGGCCTGCACGAGCACGGTGTGGCCGTGCAGCCTGGCCTCGTGTACTCCGGCGGCGGTGATGGCCACGCGGAATTCGTTGTTTTTGACTTCTGTGGGAACACCAATAATCACGGGAAACTCCAGCTCGTTGTGGTCGCGGCGCCGATACGGGGTCAGCAGAAAAACGATATGTCAGGTTTTTGCCGCTCGGGCGTTCGACCGGCGACGGGGGACGGAAGCCGATGGTCGGCATCCGTTGGCGGCGCGGGGCACCCGTCGGCTGCGATGCCCGTGTTTACAGGGGGGCGGGAGGCGCCGGGGCACCCGGTGCCGACGTTTGTGCTGCCGGGTGTCCCGCGAACAGGTCGACAGATGTAGCGTCAACACGCGTCGATTGTCGCCTGACGTTCACGCGCGTCCCTAGACTTGAGGCTATGCAAGCGGCCGATATCGACCAGGCGGTGGCGATTATCGCCGCGCGCCTCGGCCGCGCACTCTCTTTGGAAGACCTCGACGGGCTGCTGCTCGCCTACAGCGCGCACGTGGCAACAGCCGACCGGGTGCGCACGAACTTTCTCCTGAGCAAGATGGTCCCTCCCGACGTGGGCGCCTGGCAGCTCAGCCACGGCATCGCGACTGCGGTGAAGCCCGTGCCGGTTCCGGCCAATGCCGAGCTGGAAATGCTGGGCCGGGTGTGCGTCCCTCTCCTCGCGCGGGGATTCCGGGTGGGATACCTGTGGGTGCTGCAGTTGGACGACGAGCACGCACCGGATGCGATCTTGCAGGAACTTCGAATGATCCGGCCGGAGATGGACTCGCTCGCGGAGATGCTGCTCAATCGCACCAGCGCGGACTCCGACGGGCGTCGGCTGCGGGAGGCCCAATTTGTTGCCGCCTGCCGCGGCGATCGGGAAGCCGTGGTGGGCGTGGGCGGCTGGCCGGGAGTGCATGGGCGTGGGCCGTGGCGGCTTGCGACGCTGCTGGTGCGTGGGGAGAACCCGTCAGACCCGGTGGAGAGCGGCCTGTTGCAGCGACTCTCCGCGCTGCACGCCACGCTTGGCATTAACACCGTGCTGTTTTCCGCCGGCACGGAGACGCACGCTGTCCTGCTCCTGCAGGATGCCATTGGTGGCGAGGACGAGACGGAGATTCTGCGCCGTTTCGGGCGTGAGGTGGCCCGCCGCAGCGGGCAGCCGGCCTCGCCCGCGCTACTCGGACTGAGCGAACCCTTCTCCGACCTGCGCCGGCTTCCCCGAGCGTACGCGGAGGCCCGCAGCGCGGTGCAGGCGGCATGGGTGGACGGCCAGCTCGGTGCGCTGGTGTCGTTCCGCGCCATCGGGGTGTACCAGTTTCTGGCCGTGGAGGGCCGCGACGTGTCGCCCGGCGAGTCAACGCTCTTCTCGGATTTGCGGGAGCTCGACCGCAACGAGGAGCTGCTGCCCGTCCTTGAACTGCTCTACGACAAGGACGGCTCCGTCGCCGAGGTCGCTGAGCAACTGCACCTGCACCGCACCAGCATTTACAACCGGCTCGGACGCATCCGTGCGCTGATCGGGGTCGACGCTCTGGGCGGCCACGCCCGCCTCGAGTTGCATCTCGCGCTCAAGGCCGACAGATGGGCGGGCCGTCCCCGCCTTTAGCGATGCCCGCCGGGCCTGTACCCCACTGCGCCAGTCGACGGGTGGCCGGAGTAAGCGTCAGGTGGGGACGGCGTTGCGGTAGACGCGAGGCACGCGGGAGCTGATGCGGGTCACCACTTCGTAGTTGATGGTGCCGGCGGCTACCGCCCACTCGTCAGCGGATGCCTCCCCGTCGTCCCCGGGGCCGAAGAGGATCGCCTCGGCGCCGATCATGCTCGCGCCGGCGGCAACCAGGGCGGCGCGGCCGAGGTCGATGACCATCTGGTCCATTGCGATGCGGCCCACCACCGGGTACGTGACCCCGTTCACCCGCACCGGGCCCCCGGTTGCGATGCGCGGAATGCCATCCGCGTAGCCGAGTGGAATGAGACCGAGCGTTGTCGGGCCGGCCGTGTGGTAGGTCAGCCCGTACGACACCCCCTGCCCGGCAGGCACGTCCTTGCAGACCGAGACCACGGTGCGTAGGGTCATCGCGGGGCGCAGGCCGAGGCTCTTCGAGGTTCGGTCGGCGAACGGCGAGAGACCATAGATGGCCAGTCCCGGGCGCACGAGATCGAAGTGGGTGTCCGCACGGGAAAGCACGCCGGCGCTGTTGGCAATGTGGCGTTGTGCGGGGCGCAGGCCCGCGGCCTCGGCCTGGGCCACTGCCCGCATGAACACCGCAAGCTGCTCGTCGGTCTCCGGGCGTGCTGGTTCGTCCGCCACGGCAAGGTGCGAGAAGATGCCGACGACACGGACGGCGCCGGCGAGTTCGGCCTGCCGGGCGAGGCGCACGAATTCCTGCCAGTCCGCCGGGGTGCTGCCGTTGCGGCCGAGACCGGTGTCAATCTTCAGGTGGATGCGTGCGGTTGTGTTCAGCAGCTGCGCGGCGGCGACGATGTGGGGCAGCTCCCAGCCGGAGCATCCGAGGTCAATGTTTGCGGCGACGGCCGCAGAAAAGTCGCTGTCGACGGTGTGCAGCCACGCGAGCAGCGGGGCGTCGATGCCCGCCGCACGCAGCGGCAGCGCCTCCGAGATGTGTGCCACGCCGAGCCAGCCGGCGCCTGCTTCGAGCGCCGCGCGGGCCACCGGAAGGGCGCCATGCCCGTAGGCATCCGCCTTGACCACGGCCATGACCGCGGCCGGGGCGGCGAGTTCCACCAGGTGCCGAACGTTGTCCCTGACGGCGGCGAGGTCGATGACCGCCGCGCGCTCTGGCATCCGTTCGGTGGCGGTGACGCTGACTGCAGATTTCACACGTTGCAGCCTACCGCCGGCAGGCGACCGCGGGAGGCTACTTGACCGATCCGCTCATGAGCCCTCCGATGAAGTACTTGCCGAGGATGATGTACACGAGCAGGGTGGGCAACGACGCAATGAGCGCTCCCGCCATGGCCGTACCGTAATTGGCCAATTGCGCGCCCTGGGCGAGGTTGTTCAACGCGAGCGAGACCGGGCCGCCGCTGGTGTCCGAGAGGAACATAGCGAACAAGAAGTCGTTCCAGGCGTTGGTGAACTGCCAGATGATCGTAACCACGAAACCCGGCAGCGACAGGGGCAGCACGATCGAGGCGAAGGTACGCAACATTCCGGCGCCGTCCATACGCGAAGCTTCCATGAGTTCCATCGGGATGCTGACGTAGTAGTTGCGAAAGATCAGCGTGCAAATCGGCAGTCCGTAGATGATATGCACCATGAGCAGCGTCGAAATGTCGCTCGGCAGGCCGAGAGTCGTCTTCATCTGCACCAGCGGCGTCATGATGGCCTGGTACGGAATGAACATGCCGAACAGGATGAACGTGAAGACGATGTCGGCGTGCGGGAACCGCCAGCGTGACAGCACGAAGCCATTCATGGCGCCGATGAACGATGAAATGAGCGCCGCCGGAATGGCCAGGAGGAACGTTCGGCCGAGCGCCGGACCGAGGGCCGTCCAGGCCCCGGTCCAATTGTCGAAGCCGGTCGGTCCGCCCGGGGCCACGCTCTCCCACGGCCACCGCACCGGCAGACCCCAGGACGTGGAGGCTGTGACGTCCGCGGGGGGCTTGAAGCTCGTCACGATGAGCACGTAGACGGGAATGAGCACCACGAAAACGAAGAGGACCAGGAGCACGTATTTGAGCGTGCGCCCCATGGTGACGCGACGCACCGGCTTGGGCGTGCGGGGCGCCGGTTCGGGACGGGGCCGTGCGGCCGGGGGCACTTCTGCGGTGACGGTCATCGGGTCGCCTTCTCTGAACGCCACGTTTGAATGAGGTAGGGGATGATGAAGAGCGACGCCAGCAGCAGCAAGATCGTGGCGATCGTAGCCGACTTGGCGTAGTCATTCGAGGTGAGCGTGACCCACATGTACGTGGCGGGCACCTCGGTCTGGTAGATCGAGCCGGTGATCGACATGATCAGGTCAAAGACCTTGAGCGACATGTGGCTCACGATGATGAGCGCCGACAACGCGATCGGGCTCAGCTGCGGAAACACCACGAAACGGTAGAGCTTCCACTCGGAGGCGCCATCCATTCGGGCCGCCTCGCGCAACTCCTGCGGAACCCCGCGGAAGCCGGCCAGGAACAGGGCCATGACATAGCCGGAGAGTTGCCAGATAGCGGGCAGGGCGATGGCCGCCATGCCCCAGATGGGCTCGTTCCACCAGGCGTTCTGCAGAAAACCCAGCCCGAGGCTCTCAAAGATGCGGTTAAGACCTGATGCCCGATCACCCTCCGCGCTGTTGAGCAGCCACCGCCACACCACACCGGATGCAACGAATGAGATCGCCATCGGGAACAGGAAGACGGAGCGGAAGACACCTTCGGCACTCACACCCTTGTCGAGCATCCACGCCCAGATGAAGCCGAAGAGCATCGTGCCCGCGATGAATACAACCGTGAACATGACGAGGTTGAACAGCGAGTGCAGAAAACGATCTTCACTGAGCAGCGCCAGGTAATTGTCGAGGCCGACGAACTCGGATTCGGGCGCGAGGCTGTGCCGGTTGGTCGTGGAAACCTGAATGTTGGCGGCGATGAGGCCGTACACGAAGATGCCCAGGATGAGAATGGTGGGGGATACCAGCAGAAGCGGGGGTCCCCAGTTGCGTACTCCCTTGCGCACAATGCGCCTTTCCGTGCGTTGAAGCGTCGATGCACAGGGAGGGCGAGGCCTTGGCCGTCGCCCGCCCTGTGCGGATGGAGCAGATTAGCCCAGTGCGCTCGAGGCAGCCGAGACCATCGCAGCGATCAGCGCGTCGCCCTTACGGTCGGCGCCGAACTTGCCAATCGCCGAGGAGAGGTCAGCCGACCAGGAACTCGCCGCGGCGGCACCGTGCGCGAGCGAGCTCACCACGGTGTCTTCGCCGAAGGACGTCATCGCGGTCTGCTGGTAGGCCGGGTAGTCGGATGCGACGGCATCCGTTCGGGCCGGAATTGAACCCTTGGCGATGTTGAACGCCTTCTGGCCCTCGGCGGAGCTGATGGTGGTCAGCCAGTCGATGGCCGCGGCCTCATGCGGGGCGCCCTCGGGCAGGGTGAACGAGTCGGCGAGGAAGTCGAAGATGCCCTCGGTGCCCGGGGTGGCCCAGGTGGTGTACTCGGTACCGTACGTCTGGCCGGCCTGCACGAAGGCAGCCTCGGCCCAGTCGCCCATCACGTTGTAGCCGGCGTTGCCGTCGAGCACAAGCTGCATGGCGGCATCCCAGTCGAGTCCGACATAGTCACTGTTGACGAAGTCCAATAGCTGGCCGTAGTGGTCAACGGCCGTCGCAACGCCGGGACCGTCCCACGGGGTGGTGCCGTCCCACAGGCCGGAGTATCCCTCGGCACCGAGATCGGCGATGAGCACGTTTTCCAACAGCTGCATCTGGGTCCACTCGGTACCCAGGGCGAGGGGCGTCTTGATGCCCGAGTCCTTGAGCCTGGTGAGGTCCGCGATCCAGGCGTCCATGTCGGCTGGAGCGACGTTCGGGTCGATGCCCGCGCTCTCAAGCACGTCGACGTTCACCCAGGTGACGTTGGCGCGGTGAATGTTGCTCGGCACCGAGTAGATCTTGCCGTCGGAGGTGAGCTGCTCAATCAGCGTGGCGGGGAACGCCTCGTTGAGGCCGTTCTCTTCGTAGAAGCTGCTGAGATCCTGCAACTGGCCGGCGGCGATGTAGTCGGTGAGCTCGGCACCCGCGTGGGCTTGGAACGTGTCGGGCGGGTTGTTCGCCTCAAGCCGGGACGCCAGGGCGGCCTTGGCATTCGAGCCAGCACCACCGGCAACGGCAGCGTTGTTGAATTCCACGTCGGGGTACTGCTCGTTGAAGACGCCCACGAGCGCATCGAGTCCGACTTTTTCCGATCCAGAGGCCCACCAGGTGAAGACCTCCACCTGATTGGCGTTGCCATCGTCGGTGTCCCCTCCCGCCGGGGAACAGCCCGCCAGGGCGAGGCCGACGAGCGCAACGCCCGCGATGAGGGACAGTCTTTTTTTACGCATGTGATTTTCCTCCATTGGATAATCTGCCGCCCCAATCTGCTGTGGTCGGGGGGTGCATGAGGTGCTGCGCATCTGCCAATAGTCGCCGACAGAGGTCGGCGCGCGACGACACACGCACAAGCTTGACAGAGAGTTTATGGTCGCCGGACGTTGACCGTCAAGCGAGGAAGGCTCACGCCCTCGTGCGGGATGGGGCGGGGGCGCGTCCATGCGTTGGTTGACGGTTCGCCAGTGTCACCACAATGAGACCTGTGGCGAGAATGGCGCCCGAACGATGCCGGGATGCCTATGCTGTGACTAAGGTCAGAATTGGGGCCCGGCGGACACTGACGTGCGCCGTTTCCAGGTTCGCTCTGGACCCTTAAACAGCTGGGGGGCTGCATCGTGGTTGAACCTGACACACTCCGATCTGAGCGCGATTCGATGTCGGTTGACGACCTGCTGACGCAGAGTCGGAGTGCGACCGAGTCCGGTGACCATCGTCAGGGCGCAGAGGGGGCTGAAACGGCGCTCAACCACCCGGATGCGACGCCCGACAACCAGGCGAAAGCCCGTGAACTGCTCGCACTCCACCGGCTTCGTCTCGGCGACTATCAGGACTGTGTACAGCAGGGCCTGCAGGCGCTTGAGTTCTTCACCGCCAACGGTGATTTGCTCGCCCAGTCGCGCGTGCACTGCACCCTCGCGCTGGCCTTCACCGACACCGCGCTGAACGAGACGGCGCTGCGGCACGTGCTCGGGGCGCTCGAGGCAGCGCGGGCCTGCGGCAACCCGACGGCGGAATTCTGGGCACTCAGCCGGTTCTCCCTCGTGCGCGGGGCGATGGGGGATGACGCGCGATCGATTGATCTGGGCCGGCAGGCGCTTGCCGTGGCGCAGACGCTCCACGACCCGGAAACCAGTTTTGTCGCTGTCAATAACCTGGGCGACACCTACCTGGTCATGGCCAGGGAAGCTGTAAACCGCGGCGATGACCCCACGCAACCGTTCACTGACGCACTGGTTCTGATGAGGGAGGCCGTTGCCCTGGCCCAGTCGCAGGTAAACCCCTTCAACGAGGCGCTGGCGCGGACGAACATGGTCGGCATCGGAACATCAGGAGAAGCTGCACGCCGCGATTCTGCGCATGACCGTGCAGACGGCCGGGTTGCAGTCTCAGATGCTCATCAACACCATCGAGATCGAGCCCGCCCGCCACGAGGTGGAGAAGTCCCAACTGGAACTGCGGGTGGAACGGCTCCGGGCCGAAGAACTCGATGACCAGGCGCACACCGACCCGCTGACGCGTCTGCCGAACCGCCGTGCGCTGGAGCGGGAACTGCCGTGGCTGATCGGACGCGCGCAGAAGAGAATGCAACCGCTCTGCGCCGCCATGATCGACTTCGACCACTTCAAGCGAGTCAATGACGAGTACGGCCACGCCACGGGGGACCGGGTGCTGACGGTAATGGCCGCAATGCTGCGCACGATCACGCGCGGCTCCGACCTCGCCGTGCGAGTGGGCGGCGAGGAATTCCTGCTTGTTTTCGCCGAAACCGGACTGAACGAAGCCCTGCACGCATGTGAATGGCTGCTCACCTCGGTGCGCACCTACGACTGGGACGCGCTGGCCCCGGGGCTCCCCTGCACCGTCAGTGCCGGTCTGGCACGACTCGAAGGCGACGAAAACGTTGCGGACTGGCTTGCCAGGGCGGATGCCGCCCTGTACGAAGCGAAGCACGCCGGCCGGGACCAGATCGCCACCGCGTCTTCCGGGCTGAGGCGGGGGCCACTGACCGGTAGTCGCACGGTCCACGCGATCAGCCGCCGGCCGTCACACGGCGCAGGGCAGACCCGGAGGCCTCAGTCGGCCCGGAACCACTCCGGCCGCACGAGCACGTCTATGGTTGCCGACCGATCGGCGAGCACCGCGCGAACCCGCGTGGCGGCCTCCTCGGAGGGCACCCCGATCGACAGCACCCTCCGCAGCGGGAAGAACCCCTGCACAAGAAACTCCGCCGCGCGAGACTCCTCAACATGCGCGGGCGCCGTTGCCGGGCTGAACAGCATCCGCACAAGCGACGCGAGCTGCTCACGCGTGCGGCCGAATTCAGCGCCGGGCACCGCGGCATCCATGTTGGTGAACAGCATTTTGGGCGTGTGCGCCGGGTGCGCTGTCGTCTGCCAATCGAGCACACTGGCGATGCTGCTCACCAGCAGCACAAGCCCCGCACGTGGTACGAGCCCGCGCAGCTGGCGCGAATCCGGGCGCAAAGAAAACGGGACAAAATCAGCCACGACCGAGTCGTCGTGATGCCCGGTGTGCCGCGCGCGGCGCGCGAGTCGAGTGGCTTCCGCCGCGAGGTCTACTGCCGGGCGTTCCTCCCAGTCCGGGTTGGTGTCGGCGAAGAGCTGTTTCTCGGCAACGATTGACGCCAGGTTGCCTTCGTGGGTCAGATGGAAGATCTGCTGCTCGCCGACCTGGGCCCCTGGCTCCACGGCGCGGCGCACCTCGCGCGACCCACGCGACAGAACCTCTCTGGTGCCGATGCGCGACCGCCGAATCGGCGAAGACCGGGGCGCCGGGGCAGCGTTCTCTTCCAGCGGGTCGATGAAATGAACCACTCATCCTCCCTTCGTCACACCCAGTCTGCCGCAGACCTGCGGTATCTCGTCAGAGGTCTACCCAATCAGCGTGAGCATGAGGCGGGATTCCTCGAACGCTTCCACGGAGTGCGGCACATTCGCGTCCAGACGCAGCAGTGCTCCCGGCGTCAGCTCGTGCACGGCGCCGTTGGCGCTCACGAGAAGCCGCCCCGCCAATGCTTGCATCAGGAGTACCTTGGGCGCGTTGTGCTCCTGGAGAATGTGCCCGGCCTCGAACGTGAGCACGACGACGCGCACGCCGGGCGAGCTCAGTACCTTGGTGTGATGTATTCGACCCGGCTCCACAACCGTTCCATCGATGATGTCGGGAATGAAGGTGGTCGGACCGACGCTGGTTTCCATACCCACACGATAGTCCTGCGGGCCGGACGCAGGCCAAAATATCGCGCGCTCACTCTCCGACGCTAGATTCACACAGTGCCCACGTTTCAGCGCCTCTTGACCCTCTCCGCCACCGGCCTCGACGTGAGTGTTGCCTCATGATCGGTGGGCGCATCATTATTCACTCGGCCAGACTGGTGTCCGGGGGCACTGTCACCGCAAATTCCTGGGTGGTTTTCGAGGGGGACACCGTTCGCCAGCTCGGAGTGGGCGGTACGTGGCAGCCGTTGGCGACGGGCGCACATGACGTCGTGGATGCTGCCGGACGGGTACTCACCCCCGGATTCATTGACATCCACTGCCATGGCGCGGGGGGTGCCGCATTCGACGACGGTGCGGCGGCCATCGACACCGCCTTGGGCGTGCATCACCGCCATGGAACCACGCGGACCATGCTCTCCCTGGTGACGGCCAGCCAGACGGATCTCGAAACGCGACTGACCGCCGTGGCAGACGCGGCCGAGAAGAATCCACTCATTCTCGGCGCCCACCTCGAAGGCCCCTTTCTGGACCCGACGTACCGCGGTGCCCACGATCCGGCGCTGCTCCGTGCGCCGGATGCCGGGTCCGTGGACCGGCTCCTCGCGGCTGGTCGGGGTCACCTGAGACAGATGACCGTCGCACCCGAACTGCCTGGCGCCACCTCGACCATTCGCACTCTGGTTGACGCCGGGATTGTCGTGGCGGTCGGCCACAGCGCCGCAGACTACGACACCGCGCTCCGGGCGTTCGATGGGGGAGCGACCATCCTGACGCATGCCTTCAACGGCATGCGGGGGCTCCACCACCGGGAGCCAGGCCCCATCGCGGCCGCCACGCGCTCCGCAGGGGTCACCCTCGAGATCATCAACGATGGGGTGCATGTGCACCCCGAGATGGTTCGCCTGGCCTTCGCCGGCGCTCCTGGTCGCATTGCCTTGGTGACCGATGCCATGGCCGCCGCCGGAGCATCCGACGGCTCCTATCTGCTCGGAACCCTTGCGGTCAGCGTGAAGGGCGGTGTTGCGCGTCTTGTTGACGGCGGAGCGATCGCCGGCTCAACCCTCACGCTCGACGAGGCACTACGCCGGGCGGTGACCGACGTCGGTGTGACCATCGAAGCCGCCGTGACGGCGCTGACGCTGACGCCCGCGCGAGCCATCGGTCGAGGACACGACCTGGGGAAGCTTGCCGTCGGCTACGCGGCCGATGCCGTGCTCCTGGATGACGCGTTCAGGGTCGACGCGGTGTTCGCGGCGGGGCGACGACTCGCGTGACGAGACCGTCCGGGAACGAGAGAGGCTCCGCCCCGTCGATGTCGTGGAGCGGCGACTCGACGACCTGATCGTGCCGAACTTCGTGGGGGCCCTGGGCCAGCTCGCCGGTCCCGGCCACGTGCATGTCACATGTAATTTCTAGGCTTTACTGAGGATTTGTCCAGAAACCTGTGGAATGTTTGGCGCTTCGCCTGCGACGCACCGGAGTGCGCGGGCCCGACGCTCAGTGAGCCGACGCTCTTGAGCGTGCAGGTCCACGATTTGGTAGGTTATGCGCACGACTTCATCTGTCCCCACATCCGTCAGCTCCACCAAAAAAATGGCTGGCCCGCGCCTGAAGCGTTTCACGCTCGGCACGGTCGCGGTGCTTGCGATTGCAGGACTCGCCACGGGCGGCGTCCATGCCGTGCAATCGGCTGCCGACAGCCGCGAGAGCGTCACCGCCACAAGCGCCCTGAGCGACGCCACCGGCCGCCAGCACGAACAGCTCGGCGCGTACAGCACAATTGCCGAGGCGCACACCGACAAGACGGCATCCGTCACCCTGGACGAGGCCAATCAGGTTCTCGCGAACACGGAGGGCAAAGCGGACGCTTCCGCCCTCACCGCAGTGAGCAGCTCGCTCGCCGGCTTCGAGAGCATGCCGATCGACCTCGTTGTGTCACTGACCGCAGAGACGAAGACCGAAACAGCCGCACTGAGCGCCGCAGCAGCCGAGGCCGACCGGGTTGCCGCTGAAGCCGCCGCCGCCGCTGAGGCCGCCGCCGCCGCTGAGGCCGCCGCCGCCGCTGAGGCCGCCGCCGCCGAGGCCGCCGCCGCCGAGGCCGCTCGCCAGGCCACACTCGCCACCACGAACACACCCGAGGGTGCAAAAGCCGCGGCACGGGCCCTCGCCTCCTCGAAGTATGGCTGGGGCAGTGACCAGTTCTCGTGCCTGAACCAGCTGTGGGAGAAGGAATCCGGCTGGGACTACCAGGCCTACAACCCGAGCGGCGCAACCGGTATCCCGCAGGCGCTGCCGGGAAGCAAAATGGCCTCGGCCGGAACCGACTGGGCCACCAACGCGAGCACACAGGTGGCGTGGGGCCTCGGATACATCAAGGCCTCAAGCTACGGAACGCCGTGCGCGGCCTGGGCTCACTCCCAGGCCAACAACTGGTACTAGCCTCCAGCCGCGACCGCGCCATCCACGATGACTGCGAGCATCGGAGTCGTGAGCGCGGCGAAAACCGCGAGGTTCACCACCACGGAAACCCAGAAGGCCCGCCGGAAGGAGACCTTCTGGGTTTTGTGGCGCAGCAGCTGCTGCGCCACAATCGCGCCAGGCCAGCCGCAGACGAGGCCCAGCAGCAGCAGGCTGCGTTCCGGTACCCGTCGACGATTCGCACGCGCCGCCGACTTGTCTACGGCATAGACAATGTACGACGCGATACTCGCCAGGGAATACAGCGCGGCGACCCATAGGGGTATGGGGCGGGACATGCCGATGACGGCATAGGCGACGAGAAAACCGGCAATAACGAGGTAACCCGCCCGACCAGAACGTCGGCGCTTCGATCGTGGCGAGGCTGCTGTACCCGGGTGTCGACTCGATGCAGAACCCATATTTCGAGCGTAGCCGCCGAATGCAGGCCGATCTTTGCAGACTTGGCCCGGTCGCATCCGTTCTGATGGCAAGAAGTTGACTACCCTATAAGGGCCGTGCACTTTTTTTGCAGGGCCCGATTGGTGCGTGCCGGGGGATTCTCCGTGGCTTGAGTGGCACCGATCACAGAATGTGATGGAGGATTTTCTACAATGACGTCTGAGCCCACGGCGATCGATCAGTCCCCGGTGGAACGCACCTTCCTCGCCGATTACTATGAGCACCTCATCGACGATGATGCGCAGAACTACACGGATGCGGTACTGCAGGAACGCGCGCTCGCTCATTGGGAGGTGGCGCGCAATCGCAAACCCAAGACTGCGAACGTGGACGTTCGCAGCGAAATGGGTCGCAGTGTGGTCTTCATCGTCACCGATGACATGCCCTTTCTCGTGGACTCCGTCATTGCCGAACTCGTACGCCAGCAGTCCGCCATTCGCCTGGTGGTGCACCCGCTGCTGATCGTGGCGCGAAATCGGGAATCACATGAACTCGTCAGCATCTCGCGGATGCCCGCCAACGTCGGCGTGGCCAGCGGCGATACCTCGGCGATGCCGAGCATCTCGCACCTGATCGCCACGGGCGGCAATGGCTCTCACCTCGAGTCCTGGATCGCCATCGAAATCGACGGTGTCGGCGAAGAACGTCGGCAACAGCTCGTTGAGGGTCTCGCCGCCGTGCTTGCTGACGTGCGCGCCGCTGTTGAGGACTGGCCCCTCATGCGCCGGAAAGCGATTCAGGTTGCCGACGACCTCAATCACGTAACGCACGGTGAACAGATCCACGATCTCAGGCAGACGCAGAACCTGCTGGCCTGGCTTGAGAGCGACAACTTCACATTCCTCGGCTACCGCGAGTATGAGCTTGAAACCCTCGACGGCGAGGATGTGCTGTCGATCCGTGAGGGCAGCGGCCTGGGGCTGCTGCGCTCCGCCGAGGACCGGCACCAGATCCAGCACCTCACGGAGGCCGGACGAACCAAGGCGCGGGAGCGCACCGCCCTCGTGATCACGAAAGCCAACTCGCGGTCGACCGTGCACCGACCTGCCTTCTTCGATTACATCGGTATCAAGAGCTTCGACGAGAATGGACTCGTGCGCGGTGAGCAGCGCTTCATCGGACTCTTCGCGGCCAGTGCGTACACCAGTTCCGTGGAGGTCGTGCCCGTTCTGCGCGAGAAGGTCGAGGCCGTTCTCAACGAAGTCGGCTTCCCTCCCGGATCCCACAGTGGCAAGGATCTCCTCGGCATCATGGAGACCTACCCCCGTGACGAGCTCTTCCAGATTGAGGTGCCGGCGCTCGTTGTCGTAGCCCTCGCCATCCAGCGGTTGCAGGAGCGACGCCGCACCCGTCTGTTCCTGCGTCCCGATGTCTACGGACGTTTCATGTCCGCGCTGGTATACCTTCCCCGCGACCGGTACAACACGGCCGTCCGTCTGCGTATTGAGAAAGAGCTGCGCGAGACTTTCCAGGCGGATTCCCTCGATTTTGAAGCCCGCATGACCGAGTCGGCGCTCGCCCGCCTCTTCTATCGCATCCGCTTGCCGCAGCCCCATGCTGTGGAAGAGGTCGATGGCCTTGCCCTGGAACGTCGGCTCGCCATGGCGGTGCGCTCGTGGCCAGAGGGAATCATTGACGAACTGCGCGAAACGCACCCGCTTGAGGAAGCCGATCGCCTCGCCGGGGTCTGGGCAGAGGCCTTCCCCGACAGCTACCGCGTGGACTACGAAGTCAAGGACGCCCTCGAAGACATAGCTCGGTTCGAGGCCTGTGCACTGGCAGCGGCACGGGCGGAAGCGGCCGGTACGGCGCCTGCACGCCCCGGACTCCATGTCTACATTCCCGAGGCCAGCGAATCAGCCCCCGTCCGCGTGAAGCTCTACATGATGGAGTCGCAGAGCCTCAGCCAGATTCTGCCGTACTTCCAGAACCTCGGGATTGAAGTCCTCGACGAGGTGCCGTTCGGCATCGAAACCTCCGACGGCCGTGAGTTCTTTCTCTACGACCTGGGCCTGGTCTACCCGGAGAGCGTCGATCCCATCGCCACCGGCGAGCTGCTCGCAGACTCGTTCGGTGCCGCAGTGAGCGGGGCCATCGAATCCGACAGCCTCGACCGTCTGGTTCTGCGCGAGGGTATGGCCTGGCATCGCGTGGTGATTTTGCGCAGCTATGCCAAGTACCTGCGCCAGATCGGCAACACCAACTCCTACGAGTTCGTTGCCAACACCCTGCTCGCCAACCCGGTCGTCGCGAGCGGTCTCGTGGCGCTCTTCGAGGCACGGTTCGACCCCGACTTGAGCGATGACGAACGGATGCCGCGGGTCGACGAGGTGCGTGCCCAGCTCACCGCAGCCATGGAAGAGGTGGCCACCCTCGATGCAGACCGCGTGCTGCGCATATTCATTAACCTGATCGAAGCTTCCCTGCGCACGAACTTCTTCCAAAACAAGCCTTACCTGAGCATCAAGCTCGATCCGACCGAGATCGCCCTGCTGCCCTTCCCCCGGCCGAAATACGAGATCTGGGTGTACTCGCCCCGCGTCGAGGGTGTGCACCTGCGCTTCGGCAAGGTTGCCCGCGGTGGCCTGCGCTGGTCTGACCGCAAGGAGGACTTCCGCACGGAGGTGCTCGGCCTCGTGAAGGCGCAGACGGTGAAGAACGCCGTGATTGTTCCCACGGGCGCCAAGGGCGGGTTCTTCGCCAAGAAGCTACCCAACCCCGCGGTCGACCGCGCCGCGTGGATGGCCGAGGGTGTTGAAAGCTACAAGACCTTCATTCGCGGGCTGCTCGACCTGACCGACAACCTCGTCACCACGCCCGACGAGGGCGAGCGCATGGTGCCGCCGGCCCGAGTGGTCAGCCACGACGATGCTGACACCTACCTCGTGGTGGCCGCCGACAAGGGCACGGCCTCCTTCTCGGATATCGCCAACGGCCTTGCTGCCGAGTACGGCTTCTGGCTCGGGGATGCTTTCGCTTCCGGCGGATCGGTCGGCTACGACCACAAAGAAATGGGCATCACCGCGCGCGGGGCCTGGGAATCGGTGAAACGCCACTTCAGCGAATTCGATGTTGACTCGCAGACCGAGGAGTTCACCGTCGTCGGCGTCGGTGATATGTCAGGTGATGTGTTCGGCAACGGCATGTTGCTTTCGAAGCACATCAAGCTCGTGGCAGCCTTCGACCACCGCCACATTTTCCTCGACCCGAACCCTGACGCGGCACTCTCTTTCGCGGAACGCGCGCGACTCTTCGCACTGCCGCGCTCGTCATGGGCGGACTACTCGGCCGAACTCATCAGCGCCGGCGGCGGCGTGTATCCGAGACAGTCCAAGTCCGTGCCCATCTCCGCCGAGGTTCGGGTTGTGCTCGGGCTCGCCGAGAGCACGACTCGGTTGAGTCCGCCGGAATTGCTGCGCGCGATCCTGACGGCACCGGCTGACCTGCTGTACAACGGCGGCATCGGAACCTACGTCAAGGCGAGCAGCGAAACAGCCGCGCAGGTGGGCGACAAGGCCAACGACGGCATCCGGGTGGATGGCAAGGACCTGCGTGTGAAGGTGGTCGGCGAGGGCGGGAACCTCGGGCTCACCCAGCTCGGCCGCATCGAGGCGGCGTTGCACGGCGTCATTCTCAACACCGACGCCATCGACAACTCGGCTGGCGTCGACTGCTCCGACCACGAGGTCAACATCAAGATCTTCGTCGACCGTATGGTCGCCGCGGGCAAGCTCGACACGGCCGAACGTGCCCAATTCCTGGCCGAGATGACGGATGAGGTGGGTCGCCTTGTCTTGCAGGACAACGTTGACCAGAACATCCTTCTGCTCAACGATCGGGTTCTCGTCAACAATTGGAGCCCGAGCTACGAACGCCTCATGAACTGGCTTGAGTCGGCCGGGGACCTGCAGCGTGAACTTGAGGCACTGCCGACCACGGCAACGTTGCGGGAACGACTCGATCAGGGGCAGGGACTCACCTCGCCCGAGTTGTCGGTGCTCGCTGCCTACGCGAAGATCGAGCTTGCGACCGCGCTGCGCGACAGCGACCTTGCGGACGACCCGTGGTTCGGCGGCACGCTGCGCCGCTACTTCCCGGCTCAGCTGTCCGAGCGTTTCGACGCCGAACTCGACACGCATCCGCTGCGGCGGGAGATCATCGCCACGGTCGTCGCGAACGACATGATCAATCTCGGCGGGGTCACATTCGCGTTCCGCACGATTGAAGAGACGTCGGCGAGCCCGGCCACGGTGGCCCGGGCGTTCGTGGCCCTGCGGGAGATCTTCGATCTCGACTCCATGATCGACGCACTCAACTCCTTGCCCTCCTCGTTCCCCACCGGGCAGTGGACGGCGATGCACCTCGATATTCGCCGTCTGCTCGACCGAGCGGTGCGCTGGCAGGTGAACCAGGGCGACACTCGCACGGTGGCCCAGGTCGTGGAGAAGTACAAGCCGCAGGTGCACCGCCTGCGCTCCAGCCTGAGCCGGTACCTGCAGGGTGCCGACCTCAAGCGTCTGCAGATGCAGATGCAGAAAGCCGAAGAGTGGGGTGTTCCGGAGACGCTTGGTCACCAGTGGGCCGAGCTCTTTGAGGCTTTCGCGCTGCTCGACGTGACACAGGTCGCGGCGCGCACGCAGGAGTCGGTGGAAGACGTCGCGGCCGTGTACTACCTGGTCTACGACCGGTTCCGGATCGATGACATTCTTGTGCGGATCACGGCGTTGCCGCGCAAAGACCGCTGGCAGGCCCTCGCCCGAGCCGCCCTGCGCGATGACCTCTACTCGACCGTGGCCGACATGGCCAAGGCCGTGTTGGAGGCAACGGATGCCGGGACTGCCGAAGACCGCCTGCTCGCGTGGGAGGCACTCAACGTCGAGCAGCTCCAGCGGGCACGCAGCGTGTTCGAGGAGGTCAATGCGCTCGGCCAGGACGACATGGCTTCGCTCTCGGTGGCCCTGCGCCTCCTGCGGTCCATCGTGCGTCGTTAACGTCACCACCGTGGCCGGATCGGTCAATGGTTCCTGATTCAGGAATTATTGCCCGATCCGCCAAGTTTTTTTGCCGCGCCGAACTCGTCAGCGGGACGGCGTCTCACCCCGAACCGGCCATCGGTGCCCGGTTTCGACCGGAGCGAGGCCGAGCGCATCGGAACCGGCCCGCACACTCCCGGCGGCACGGGTGCAGACCCGCCGCGGCGGCACTGCAATGACGTGTGCGCGTTGGCCCTTGCGAGAGCTTCCCGCGCATACCGCGGCGCCAGCCAATCCTGAAATGCCTGACCAGGGACTTTTTGCGCCCTGTCGGAGAGGTTGTCGGAGAAAGTTCAAACGACGAATTCGACGCCGCGTTGGCGCGTGAGTGTGCTCGCCAGCGG
This sequence comes from Cryobacterium psychrophilum, assembly GCF_004365915.1. Taxonomy (NCBI): domain Bacteria; kingdom Bacillati; phylum Actinomycetota; class Actinomycetes; order Micrococcales; family Microbacteriaceae; genus Cryobacterium; species Cryobacterium psychrophilum. The sequence continues at coordinate 1,068,115 of NZ_SODI01000001.1, read as the reverse complement.
GGATATCGGCGCGATTCGTCGGGCGTGTGAGACGTTGATCTGTGGGTCGTTGCACCCACGCGGGAGGGTGAAAAAGGACGAACGTGAGCGATGTTCATGCATGTGGACAACTCCCTGTCTGTCCACCCGGCCTGGCCGCGCGTCCAGGTGCCACCCGGTCGAGTGGTGCCGGCCGGATTTCACCTGCTAGGTTCGAAAATAAGCCTGGAAGACGTGGGGGGGGTAGGCGCGTGACTTTGGACAAAACTGTGAGAGAAATCTCATCATCGAGTGACGGGTCGCCTGGCGCCTCCGCTCTCGTGGTCTGCGTCGCAACGCGCGCTACAGACACCTCAAATTTCTTCATCCGAGCGACGATGTCGGTCGCCGAGACGCTCGCCGAGTCCGAGCGCTTCGGAGTGGAAGGGCGCCACCGTGAGGGCGCGGAACAAGCCGATGCCGTGCTGGCGCGTGCAAAGATCACTCGCGCGCAGCAGGCGCACGCCCGGGAGCTGCTCGCCCTGCACCGCCTGAGGCTCGGCGACTTTGCCGCATCCGTGCAGAACGGCCTACTGGCCCTGGAATTCCTGACGGTCAATGGCGACCTGCCGCGGCAGTCCAAACTGCACTGCACCCTGGCTCTGGCCTACCATGAGACCGCGCTCAACGAACCGGCCTTGCATCACGTGCTCGCCGCACTTGAGGCCGCGCGCGCCTGCGGAAGCTACTCGGCAGAGTTCTGGGCGCTGAGCCGCTCGGCCATGGTGCACGAGGTAATGGGGGATCCCCAGCGGGGCGTCGAGCTCGGATGCAAGGCGTTCGATCTCGCGCGTAGCCTTGACGACCCTGAGATTGCCTTCGCGGCAAGCAACAACTTGGGGGACACATATCTCGAAGTGGCTAAGAACCAACGGCTCGCCGGACTCGATCCCGTCGCCGCACTGACGGCAGGACTCTCCCACGTGCGTGAGGCCGTGTCCCTCGCGCAGGCGCAGGGACACTCCTTCTATGAGTCGCTCGCCCGAACAAACCTCGTCAGCCTCCTGATTGAGTTGGGGCAGTTCGCCGAGGGGCGCGAACAAGTCGCTCGGGCCACGAAGCTGGCGCGCGACAACGGGTACCGGAACGTTGAGATCAATAACGACGCGCAGCTTGCCGCCATCGTTCGGGCGGAGGGAAATCTGGACGAGGCGACCGCAATGATGGATGCCCAACTCGAGGATCCATCCTCGGAGGGCGACCTTGAGCTGCTCGCCACCCTTCACCGGGCGCTCTTCGAAATGCATAAGGCCAGCGGTCGTTTCGAGCCAGCGCTGCAGCATTACGAGAAACTGCACGAACTCACTTTTCAGATGACGCAGCAGACCGCCGGATTGCAGGCCAGGATGCTCATCAACACCATCGAGATTGAGCAGGCACGTCACGAGGCGGCGCGAGCCAGGTTCGAAGCGCAGATGGAACGCATCCGGGCTGACGAATTCAGTACGGAAGCCAAGACCGACCCGCTCACGCTGCTGCCCAACCGTCGAGCTCTCGATGGAGCGCTACCGGTCATGATCGCGCAAGCCCGCGACGCCGACGAGCCCCTGTGCGCTGCCATGATCGACTTCGACAACTTCAAGCTCGTGAACGACACCTTCGGACACGGCGTCGGTGACCAGGTTCTCGTTGCCATGTCCGCGATGCTGCGTGAGGTCACTCGGGAAACCGACCTGGCCGTGCGCATGGGCGGCGAAGAGTTCCTGCTGGTCTTTGCCGACACCAGGCGCGACCAGGCCGCGCGGGCGTGTGAACGGCTGCTCGCGTCCGTGCGTGCCTACCCCTGGAGCAGCCTCGGCGTGGACCTCACCTGCACGGTGAGCGTCGGCATCTCCCAGATGCAACCGGGGGAGAGCACCGCTCACTGGCTCGCGCGGGCTGACTCCGCACTGTACGCGTCCAAGCGCGGTGGACGAGACCGAGTGAGCACCGACCCGCTGTGAGAATCACCATGGTGCGAGGCGCACCGGCAACCGCGAGAACTGTCGCGGTGACCGCAACGGCGTGAGGGAGCATCCCCGCGGCCGGGTCGCCCACCTCCGTGTGCTTAGTACCCTCTGGCAACCCACGCATCCAGTTCGGGTGCTTCGTCGCCGATTGTCGTCGACTCGCCGTGCCCGGTGAGCACGATGGTCTCGGCCGGCAGGGTGAGCAGTCGCGTGGCGATCGATTCGATGATGGTGGGAAAATCGCTGTACGAGCGCCCGGTTGCCCCGGGGCCGCCGTGAAACAGGGTGTCCCCGCTGAACAGGGTGCCGAGCTCCGCAGCGTAGAAGCAGACCGCACCCGGGGAATGCCCTGGCGTGTGAATGACCGCGAGCTCGGTGCCGGCCACGGAGATGTGCTGGCCGTTCTCAAGGGGCAGGTGTGCGGCATTCGGGTATACCGTTTTCCACAGCATATCGTCGGCCGGGTGCAGGTAAGCGGGCGCCTGCGTGAGCGACTGAACGTCGGCAACCGCGCCGATATGGTCGTTGTGCGCGTGCGTGCAGTAGATGCCGAGCAGGGTGCGGCTCCCGACGGCCGCGAGAATGGCCTCGGGGTCGTGGGCGGCGTCGATCACAATGCATTCGGTTTCGTCGCCAACGATCCAGACGTTGTTTTCCAGGTCCCACGTGCCGCCGTCGAGGCTGAAGCTGCCGGCTGTCACGAGGCTGTCGATGCGAGCGGCCATTACAGCACCACGACCGAGCGCAGCACGTCGCCGCGGGCCATCTTGTCGAAGGCCGCGTCGATGTCGTCGATCCCTATCCGCTCGCTGACGAACTGGTCGAGCGGTAGCCGCCCCTGCAGATAGAGGTCGGTGAGCATGGGGAAATCCCGTTCCGGCAGGCAATCGCCGTACCAGGAGGACTTGAGCGAGCCGCCGCGGCCGAAGACGTCGAGCAGGGGGATCTCGAGCATCATGTCGGGGGTTGGCACGCCCACGAGAACGACGGTTCCGGCGAGGTCGCGGGCGTAGAAGGCCTGGCGCCAGGTTTCGGGGCGGCCGACGGCGTCGATCACGACGTCGGCACCGAAGCCGCCGGTCATCGACTGCACGGCGGCGACCACTCCGGCCTCATCGAGGTCGGAGGAGTCAATCTCGTGTGTGGCCCCGAGCTCGCGGGCCTTGACCAGTTTTTTCGGGTCGCGGTCGATGGCGATGATGACGGATGCCCCGGCGAGTTTCGAGCCCACAACCGCCGCATCGCCCACTCCGCCGCACCCGATGACGGCGACCGAGTCGCCGTGGGTCACGTTGCCGGTGTTCATGGCGGCGCCGATGCCGGCCATGATGCCGCAGCCGAGCAGCCCGACCGCCGCAGGGTCGGCATCCGGGTTCACCCTGGTGCACTGCTTCTCGTGCACGAGGGTCTTGTCGGCGAATGCACCGATTCCGAGGGCGGGGCTGAGCTCGGTGCCGTCGGTCAGGGTCATCTTCTGGGTGGCATTGAAGGTGTTGAAGCAGTACCAGGGTTCGGCCCGTTTGCAGGCACGGCAGTCGCCGCAGACGGCGCGCCAGTTGAGCACGACGAAGTCGCCGACGGCGACGTGGGTGACGCCCTCGCCAACGACGCTCACGCGTCCGGCGGCTTCGTGCCCGAGCAGGAACGGGAAGTCATCGCTGATGCCGCCCTCCTTGTAGTGGAAGTCGGTGTGGCAGACGCCGCAGGTCTCGATGTCGACGATGACCTCGCCGGGGCCCGGGTCGGGAATGACGATGTCGGTGAGTTCCACCGGGGCGCCCTTCGAACGAACGATGACGCCGTGAACGGTGGTGGGCATGAGGCTCCTCGAAACTTGGTGGGCTGTCGTTTCACCCTCGCACGCGGTGCCGACGAGGGGTTCAGGCGAAAGTCAGGCGACGGGGGTGGACTCGTCGAGCCTGGCGCGCAGGTCGGCATCGGTGGGCTCGACGACATACGTGTTGTCGGGGAAAACGATCACGGGAATCTTGGAGAGACCGCTGATGGCCTTTGCACGGTCGGCACCGTCTTCGACGCTCTCCAGATCGACGTAGTCGTAGTCCACAGCGAGGCTGTCGAGTACTTTCTTGGAGCGGCGGCAGTCGCCGCACCATTCCGCTCCGAACATCGTGATGCGCTGGGAATCGGTGGAAGCTGCTGTTTCAGTCATGACTTGAGTCTAAAGGCGCCACATCCGTTGACCCTGAGCGAGCGGTGAGTAGCAGATGAGCGGTGCGATACCGGTCACCTGCCACTCGTCACCTACAGCGAGGCGGCGGCCATTGCGTTGCTCACGAGCAGCTCGTAGGCCGGCTGGGTCAGGAAGTCGGTGTAGTTCTCGCTCAGACAGATCTCGGCCACGAGCTCACTGGCCGGGGCGTAGAAGTTGTTGAAGGCCTGTTCGTCCACCTCGTCGCGAAGGCGCGCGGTCTCTTCGGCGAGAATGCGCGTCACGAGTTCGCGGGTCACCGTGGTGCCGGTGTCGCTCAGCGTGACGCTGTTGCGAATCTGCTGCCACACCTGCGAGCGGGAGATCTCGGCGGTCGCGGCGTCTTCCATGAGGTTGTGGATGGCGACGGCCCCGTTGCCGGAGAGCCAGACGGCAACGTAGGCCACGGCCACGTAAAGGTTGGAGCGCAGTCCGGCCTCGGTGGCACGTCCTGGTGCGCTCGTCACGTCGAGAAGATCGGCCGCAGTCACCTCAACCTCGGGGCGCTGGCGATCGATCTGGTTCGGACGTTCGCCGAGCACGGAGTCGAAGACCTCGCGGCACACGGGCACCAGGTCGGGGTGCGCCACCCATGATCCATCGAAGCCGTCGCCGGCCTCACGGGTCTTGTCGGCGCGAACCTTGTCGAAGGCCTGTTTGGTGACCTCCGGCTCACGACGGTTGGGAATGACGGCCGCCATCCCCCCCATGGCGAAGGCACCACGACGGTGACACGTTTTCACGAGCAGCTCGGTGTACGCGCGCATGAATGGCGCCGTCATGGAGATGTCGGCGCGGTCCGGCAGGGAGAAGGCGACGCCCGCATCGCGGAAGTACTTGATCATGCTGAATAGGTAGTCCCAGCGCCCGGCGTTGAGTCCAGAGACGTGATCGCGGAGTTCGTAGAGGATCTCCTCCATCTCGAACGCGGCGGGGATCGTCTCAATCAGCACGGTGGCGCGGATGGAGCCCTGGTCAATGCCCAGCTCCTCCTGCGCGAACACGAAGATATCGTTCCAGAGTCGAGCCTCAAGGTGGCTCTCAAGCTTGGGAAGGTAGTAGTACGGGCCGCTTCCGTTTTGCAGGAGCTCCGCAGCGTTGTGGAAGAAATGCAGGCCGAAGTCCACGAGGGCGCCGATGCCGGGGGTGCCGTCGACGGTGACGTGGGACTCGTCCAGGTGCCAGCCGCGCGGGCGCATCACGACGACGGCGAGCGGGGCATCCGTTCGGAGGGAATACGCCTTGCCCTCGGGGGAGGTGTAGGAGAGGGTGCCGCGGGTGGCATCCAGAAGCGAGAGCTGGGAATCAATGACGTTGTGCCACGTGGGGGTACTTGCGTCTTCGAAGTCAGCGAGCCAGACCCTGGCGCCGGAGTTGAGGGCGTTGATCGCCATCTTGGAAGGGGAGGCCGGGCCGGTCATTTCTACGCGGCGGTCCTGCAACGGCAGCGGTGCGGGCGCGACCTGCCACTCCGCCGAACGGATGCCGGCGGTCTCGGCCAGGAAATCCAGCTTGCCGGTGCGGGCGACTTCCTCGCGACGCGTGGAGCGGGCCGCGAGGAGTGCATTGCGGGTGCCGGCGAACTTCTGGTGCAGTTTTTCAACGAAGGCGAGGGCATCCGGAGTTAAAATCTCATCGGCTCGCTCTACGGGGTGGGGCGGTGTGATCGTTATCGACATCTGTCAATCCTCTGCTTCACGTTCGCGGGACTTCCGTATAATGGACTATACATTCTGAATCGTGACAGATCGTCTTTTGACGACCCCGGTTGCAGGGGAAACGTGGGGACGTGATCCTCAGCGAGCGCCTCAGACGAAGAGCCAGGTGAGGCGCGTCTGCCAGTTGGCCGGGTCCGGCTCGGAGCCGGGATCGACGAGATATTCTTCACACATAGCGTCGGTCGCCGTGACAGTGATGGCACGGCCGAAGTACTCTGTCAGCTGGTCCATGGGGACTACCTCGTGCACGCCCATCATGGTGAGCGGCTCAAGCTCAACTCGTTCGGCTGTCATCGGTTTCTCCTTCGTGCGCGTCGGTTACCGCCCTCGACCGAGGCATATCGAAATCAACCCAGCCCCAGTGGAGATCCCGCGAAAGGGGCTGCGCCGGTTGCTTTCAAGGGGGATTCCTAGAGCAGCGGGTCCATGGAACTGAGGTGGCACGCGTCGTTCCAACCCTGCAACACGCGGTTCTCCCGCTCCCAGCCGAGCATTGATACGGTGGCGGTTCCGAGGCTCAGGCTCTTGCCGGAGAGTGCGGGCAGCCCTATCCACCGGGCCGCCATGACGCGCAGGAAATGACCATGGGCGAACAGTGCCACGCGGCCCTCCGCAGCGAGACACTGCTCGATGGCGAGATCTGCGCGGGCGCCCACCTCCTCGGCGGACTCGCCGCCGAGAATCGGGTGGGTCCAGACCGACCAGCCGGGAATCTCCATGCGGACGTCGTCGGTGCGTCGTCCCTCGTAGACGCCGTAGTCCCACTCAAGAACGTTGTCGGTCGGCACGCCCTGCGCCCGGTAGCCGGCGCGTTCCATCGTTTCCCAGGCGCGAACCAGTGGGCTTGAGAGAACCAGATCGAAGTGTTCGCCATCGAGCATGCCGCCCAGGGCATCTGCTTGCTGGCGACCAAAATCAGTGAGCGGCACATCGGTGCGGCCGGTGTGCTGGCCGGTGATGCTCCAGTCGGTTTGTCCATGCCGGATCAAAACGATGTCGTTCTGCCTCATAGTTGCATCCCTGCGTCGTGACGGTGAACACCTGCCTTCCCTCAGTCTAGGAGCGTGGCAACGGGGGTGAATAGGACGCCTGTATGGTGATCAGGTCAGTGCAGACGCCCTGAAGCGAAACCATCGTTGCCAATCAGGGGGATTTTTCGTGTCCGTAGCAAGTGATAAACGGGTCGCCGGCCCGGTCGCCGCCTTCATGAGGCCCATCAATTCGCTTGTCGAGCGGTACATTCCGAGTGCTCTCGTTTTCGTGATCGTGCTCACCATCGTGGTCGCGATTCTTGCGCTCGTCCTGACGGATGCTGGGCCGGTCGACGTGATTCGCAGCTGGGGTGACGGTCTCGCGGGGCTGCTCGCCTTCATGACCCAGATGGCGCTCGTGCTGCTGCTGGGGCACGCGCTCGCCAATACGAGCCCGGTTCACCGCCTGCTCACGAAGCTCGGAGGGGTTCCCCGCACCCCGTTGCAGGCCTACGTGTTTGTGTTCGTCGTTGCGTCGCTCGCCTCACTCATCACCTGGGGCCTCGGCCTCGTGGTCGGAGGCCTGCTGGCCAAGGAGGTCGCGGCGCAGTCGCGCGCCAGGGGAGTGAAGCTGCACTTCCCCCTGCTCGTGGCCGCCGGCTACTCCGGTTTCGTCGTCTGGCACATGGGTTACTCCGGGTCGGGGCCGCTCGCCGCCGCGACCGAGGGTTCCTTCCTCGCGGAAGCGCTCGGCCGTACGATTCCGCTCGGTGACACAATGTTCTCGCCGTGGAACATCGCCGCGGCCGGGGGGACCATCGTGGTGGTGGCGCTCGCCCTCGCCGTTGTGGCGCCGAAGCGCACCGCCCCGATTTTTGAGCTTGAGTTCGATGCCCGCGAGAAGAAGGTCGAAGAGGAGAAGGTCGTCACTCCGGCCGACCGGCTCGACGCGAGCCGCATCCTCACCCTCCTCGTGGGGCTCGCCCTCGTGGCCTACCTCGTGGTGCACTTCGTCGAGGGCGGCACGCTCACCCTCGACATCGTCAATTGGTCCTTCCTGGCGCTCATCTTCCTGCTCGTGCACAACCCGTTCGAACTCATTCGCCTCGTGCGCAACGCCGCATCCAACGTGGGCGACATCCTGCTGCAGTTCCCGCTCTATGCGGGAATCCTGGGCATGATGGTGGGCTCCGGACTGATCGGGGTGTTCTCGGACTTCTTCGTGAATATCTCCACGCCGCAGACCTTCGGGGTCATGGCCTTGCTGTCAGCCGGGCTAGTGAACTTCTTCGTTCCCTCCGGCGGTGGTCAGTTCGCCGTGCAGGGCCCGATCATGCTCGATGCCGCCGATCGCCTCGGCGTCGACCCCTCAGTTGCGATCATGGCCGTCTCGTACGGGGACCAGTGGACGAACATGATCCAACCGTTCTGGGCGCTCCCGCTGCTCGCCATCGCGGGACTGAAGATGCGAGATATCCTGGGCTACACGACGATCACTTTTCTCGCCGCGGGTCTGGTCTTCTGCGTCACCCTGCTCATCGTGGGCGCCGGGTAAGCCTTCGATAGTGCAAACTCCCGGGTGGCGAACCTTAGGCTGGGATATTCCTATTGAGTTTGAGGCAGGTCTTCCATGAAGGTCATCAGTTACAACCTCCGCAAGAATCGGGCCAGCGGTGAACTCATCGCCTTGGCGGAACGGTACGACCCCGACATCCTGTGTCTGCAGGAGTGTGACACGCTCGAGCTGCCCGCCGAGGTTGGCCTGCTGCACCTCGCGGACTGGACCGTGCGCAACCGGCTGGGACTGGCCATTTACTACCGCAGGGACCGCTTCACCACGGTGAAGACACAGACGTTCGCGCTCAAGAAGTCCGTGCACGACCGGTTGTTGACGCCCGCTCACGAACGACTGATCGGCACGCGCCTGGTCGATCTCGTCGAGCAGCGGGAGATCGTCGTGGCGTCGTTCCACGCCGCACCGCTCACCGCGCTGAACTCCCTGCGGCGCAACCAGATCCGTTCGGCACATGATGAGCTGCACGAACTCGGTCCTGGCCTGCCGACGCTCATGGTCGGCGACTACAACTATCCGATCTTCAAACAGAAGCTGAGTGCGCACGTCAACGAGTCAGGCTACGACCTGACCCTGAGCGACACCGTCACGTACACGCGGTACAAGTTCTTCCAGGGTCACTTCGACCTCGCCACCTCGGTGGGACTCAGCATCGACAACGTCGCGACCCTGCCGAGCGGCACGTCCGACCACATGCCCATCCTCGTGACATCGTCATATAGCGCCGACAAACCGATGCGCCCGCTCTACGTCGGGTCCGCGGCCACTGACCGGGACGTCACGATCGGGATCTGACGCTGCCGGCCATGCGGTGCCGGCCTCAGCCGGTCTCGGTGACCGTCCGCCGTCCGCCGGGCGCGTTCTCCCGGGGACGGCGCGTGTATCGAGCTACTGCTCGGCGCGAACGCGTTCGAGAAGGAGAGCGATCAGGAGGGCGCGCTGGTGCTCGGGCGAGGTGAGGGCGACGGCTTCCTGCACGGCAAGCTGATCCTCCTCCGTGGACTGGACCACGTCGAATTCGGCGAGCTGCCGGATGACCGCGATCAAGCGTTGTGCGCTCGGGGCGGGGTCGGCGGGGGCCACGGGGTTCGTTTCAGAAGTCTGCATACTTCACGGTACCCGAGCCCGTTGTGCGAGCCATGGGTGCGCAGCACCCCACCCCCCCCTAGCCTTGAAGGACAGCTCGAAAGGAACCACATGCTCAACATCAATGCCGTTTCCGCTACGTCACCCGTCACCGAAAACGTGCTGGGGCGCGGCTTCCAGGGAGTGCTGTTCGACATGGACGGCACGCTCATTGACTCGACCCCCGCTGTAAACCGGTCGTGGCTGCGTTGGGCTGCCGAGCGTGGACTGGATGAAGCGTTCCGCACGGGTAATCATGGGAAGCCCGCGCGCCAAATCGTCGAATCGCTCGTGCCGGAAGGCTACGTGGAAGAAGCGCTCGCTCGGGTGCTGGCCTTGGAAACGGTCGATACCCACGACATCACCGTGTTGCCGGGGGCCGCCGAGCTGCTCCTCGGCATCCCCGATGCGCGGCGTGCCATCGTCACGTCCTGCGCGGGCACGCTTGCCGCCGCCCGCATCGCCGCGTCGGGACTCGCCGCGCCGAGCGTGGTCGTGACCATCGACGACACAAGCCGCGGCAAGCCCAACCCCGATCCGTTCCTGGAGGGCGCCGTGCGGCTCGGTGTCGATCCGCGCCACTGCGTCGTGATCGAAGACGCGCCAGCTGGCCTCACCGCAGCCCGTGCGGCCGGGTGTGCGACCATCGCCGTGGTGGGAACCCACACTGCCGACGACCTCGTGGCAGACCTTGTGCTGCCGAGCCTTGATCGCCTGCGGGCGACCGTCACCGACGAGGGCGTGGTCTTCAGCCTTCGGCGCTGACGGGGCGCGGCGGTGAGGTCCGAAGCAGGGAGTTGAGGATCAAACAATCACGACGAGTGTCAGCGAGGCGCTCAAAATGAACGTAACGTTGATTGGTGGTGGTTTTCTCCACACCCACGAAAGGTTTTGACTTGAGCGACGAATGCATTCATGGACTTGATGGCAAACTCTGCGCGATCTGCTTTCCCAAGGCTGCACCGGAGGTCGTACCCGTGGCCACCGTGCGCAAGCGGTCCAGCACCGCCAAGCCGCCGTCGCTGACCGGCCCGCGTCGAGTAACGCCTGCCGCAGCGCCCCGCAAGACGACAGCAGCGAAGCGTGCCGCCGACAACGTCGGTGAGCAGCGGCTGTACCACGTGACCCACATCAGCAACCTCGCCGCTATCCTCGAAAGCGGGTACCTGTTGGCCGACGCGAGCGAGTCGCTCGAGACGCGACCGCACGTAGACGTCTCCACGCCCGCGGTTCGCGATGCGCGCCGCTCGGTGCTTCTCCCCGGCGACGACGACCTCAGCGTGGCCAACTATGTGCCCTTCTTCCTCTCCCCGCACGCCACGGTGTGGGACGCGATTCGTGCCCGCAATGGTGACCCGCGACTCGTCCTCAACGCCCACGGCTCCGATGCCTACGACTTCGTGATCATCGTCAGCACGGTCAAGACGGTTGTCGACGCCCATGTGGCCACCAACGATGACTTCCCCGCCGGGGTGGCCCTCGCCGACGGCGATGCCGCCCGGGCCGGCTCCCGCATCGTTGCCACCAGTGACGGTGTCGAGCGGATGCTCGTTCGCCTGCGTTCCGATCCCGACTCCGATGTTCTCCTGAATGCGGAACTGCTCGTGATGGACTCCTTCCCGCTTGAGCTCGTCACCCTGCTCGGCGTGGCGAACGACCGCGTGCGCGACGTCGTGCGCGACATCCTGAAGCAGTCGTCGTATCGACCCAAGGTCGCCGTGTACCCGCCGTGGTTCCAGCCGACCGAAGAGGTTGAGCTCGAGGACTAACGCCCTCCGTCAGACAACGCCGAGGGGGCGCTGCTCGCCGCTGGGCAGCTCCACCCGAAGGGTGTCGCCGGGCCGGACGACGCCGCCGCGTGCCACCACGCCCATGACGCCGGCCCGGCGCACGGGGCGTCCCGCGGCATCCGTTTCTATGAGTGCCTTCATGAGACCGCGCTGGAATTCGTTGATACTCGAACACGGGCTGCGCATGCCGGTGATTCGTACAACGGCCTCGCCGCCCAGATGAAGCAGGGCGCCCTCCGGCAGGGCCATCAGGTCGACGCCCGCAGTCGTGATGTTCTCGCCGAGCTCTCCGGGGGCCACGCTGAAACCGTCGGGCTCAAGGTCGGCGAAGAGCTGCGACGCAATCAAATGCACCTGCGTGAGGTTGGGCCTCGTGGGGTTTTTCTTCAGCAGGTAACGGTGCTGCGTGGTGGCGCCGGCGTGCGCGTCGCCCTCGATACCGAAGCCTTCGAGCAGCACGATCTCGGTGACGGCGGGTTTGCTGAAACGGTGCCGGTCATCACGGCTCACCGCGACGACCGTGGCCGGAGAAGGAGCGGAGGTCATGCGCCAATTCTCGCATCGAGCACGCGAGTCAGTGTTCGTAGATTTCGAGCGGCAGGCCGTCGGGGTCGCGGAAGAAGAACATGGCCTTGTGAGTATTCGGGTCAACGCGCAGCTCTTCGCACTCCACGTGCTTGCCGAGGAGCTCTTCCCTGGCCGCCGGCACGTCGTCGACCTCGAATGCGAGGTGGCGCAGCCCGAGTGACTCGGGGCCGGTGCGTCGCGGTGGCGTGTTCGGAAAGGTGAAGAGCTCAATGAGATACGTGCCGTTGAGCGAGAGCTTGCCCATCCAGGACTCGCGTTCGCCGCGGTAATATTCGGCGTCGAGGCGGCAGCCGAGCACCTCCTGGTAGAAGCGTTTCGAGACCTCATAGTCACTCGCGATGATGGCAATGTGGTGCACTCCGTTGATTCGCATGGGCCCAGTCAACTACGAGACGAGCGGATGCCGTGGCAGTATCAGGAGGGTGACCTACATTCCCGCAGAAGCCCGCTATGAATCCATGCCGTACCGACGCACGGGGCGGAGTGGCCTCAAGCTGCCCTCGATCTCGCTCGGACTCTGGCAGAATTTCGGCGATGACAAGCCCATCGACACCCAGCGCGCCATCCTGCGCCGGGCCTTCGACCTCGGCATCACGCACTTCGACCTCGCGAACAATTACGGCCCGCCCTACGGCAGCGCGGAGACGAACTTCGGCAAGATCTTCCGTGAGGACTTCGTGGCCCACCGCGACGAAATGATCATCTCGAGCAAGGCCGGCTACGACATGTGGCCGGGGCCGTACGGCAACTTCGGTTCGCGCAAGTACCTGCTCGCGAGCCTCGACCAGTCCCTCGGTCGCATGGGCGTGGACTACGTCGACATTTTTTACTCCCACCGCGCCGACCCCGACACCCCGCTCGAGGAGACCATGGGTGCGCTGCACACGGCCGTCACCAGCGGCCGGGCGCTCTACGCCGGCATCTCCTCATACTCACCGGCTCGATCGCGCGAGGCCGCCGCGATTCTCGCCGATATGGGGACGCCGTTGCTCATTCACCAGCCCTCTTATTCCCTGTTCAACCGCTGGGTCGAAGACGACCTGCTCGACACCCTCGACGACATCGGTGCCGGCTGCATCGCGTTCTCCCCACTCGCGCAGGGACTGCTCACCGACCGCTACCTCGGCGGAATTCCGTCGGATTCGCGTGTGGCACGTGACGGTTCGGCGAACAAGTCCATGGTGAACGCGGCGACGCTTGCGAGCATCCGTTCGCTCACCGACATCGCGCAGGGTCGCGGCCAGTCACTGGCCCAGATGGCCCTCGCCTGGGTGCTGCGCAATACGGCGGTCACGTCGGCGCTCGTGGGTGCCTCCTCGGTGGCGCAGCTGGAGACGAACGTTGCCGCGCTCGACAGCCTCTCGTTCAGTGTCGACGAGCTCGCCGCGATCGACGAGCACGCCACCGACCAGGGCATCAACCTCTGGGCGGGTTCGAGCGCGGTCTAGGACTCGCGGAGCACACGTAAACTCGGATTTTTTCGCAACATGCCGTCACCGCAGCCACAAAACCCGGCGTGCCATGAAAATCTCCGAGTTTACGTACCGCGGCGCGCGTGCTCGATCTAAAAGACCATGCTCACGATCCCGATGAGGGCGGTACGCAGACAGCGCTCACCAGACCGCAGACAAACCCGGTGAGGCCCGCGAGTGATGAAACAACGATCTGGATCCCATAGTCGACTCGGCGTCGTCCCATGTAACGCAGTAGTGGCAGCTGAAGAGCGATCGTGACGGGGAGCACGATGAGAGCGCCGGAGACGAAGTTGTGGGCCGAGACAAGCACAAGCTGTATGGGCGATCGCGACTTTGGGGCCAGGACCACGGCCCCCACCAGTACGACGCTGAGGGACCCCGCCATCAAAGCGGATGCGTGCGCTTCGATGCGAGGTTGCGCAACGGGGCCACTCACACGTCGATCTCTTTCAGCGGGCACTGCTCGCGCACATCCGGTTCGTCGGACCTGGCAGGTCATTCGAGCAGGGAGCGGATATCGTCGGCGGTGAGCGACTCGCTGAAGCCCGCGTCGTCGCCGAGTACAGCGTCGAACACAGCGGCCTTGCGCTGCTTGAGCGCCATCACCTTCTCCTCGATCGTACCCGTCGCCACCATGCGATAGACCATCACGTTGCGGGTCTGGCCGATGCGGTGCGTGCGGTCGACGGCCTGCGCCTCACTCGCCGGGTTCCACCACGGGTCGAGCAGAAACACGTAGTCCGCCTCGGTGAGGTTGAGACCGAAGCCACCCGCCTTGAGACTGATCAGGAACACCGGCGCGAGCCCCGTCTTGAACCGGTCGATCACCTCCGAACGTGCCAGTGTCGACCCGTCGAGATAGCAATACGGTGTGCCGAGCGCGTCGAGCCGGGCCGCCGCGAGCTTCAAGAACGACGTGAACTGGCTGAAGATCAGCGCCCGATGCCCCTCGGTCACCACATCCTCCAGCTGTTCGAACAGCACATCGAGCTTGCTCGACGGCACGTCCCGATTCGACTCGTCCACGAGCGACACATCGAGGCTGAGCATGCGCAGCAGCGTGATCGAGCGAAAGATGATGAACCGGTTCTTGTCCATGTCTTCGATGAGTCCGAGCAGCTTCTGTCGTTCGCGCTGTAAAAACGTGTCGTAAATCGTGCGGTGCTCCGGGCCCAGCTCAATCGACAGCACCTGCTCCTGCTTGGGAGGCAGCTCCGGCGCCACGACCTCCTTGGTGCGCCGCAGCAACACCGGGCGGATGCGACGGCGCAACTTCGCATACAGCGCCGGGTTGGCCGCGAGCTCCAGCGGACGCACATACGTCTCCGTGAACAGCCGCGCCGACGCGAAGAGCCCGGGCGCCACGATACTCAGCAGCGACCACAGGTCGAGCAGGCTGTTCTCCATCGGAGTGCCCGTGATAGCGAGCTTGAATGACGTGCGCAGTTCCTTCGCGCACAGGTACGCCTGCGACGTGCGGTTCTTCACGAACTGCGCCTCGTCGAGCACCAGCCCAGCCCAGCCGTGCGCCTGGTACGCATCGAAGTCGAGTCGGAACAGCGCGTAGGACGTGACGATCACGTCGGCGCCCGTCGCGGCATCCGCTATCGATGTTCGGTCGGCACCCTCGGTGGTCGTGACGGCGCGCACCCTGAGACCGGGGGTGAACCGCGCGGCCTCCGTCACCCAATTCGAGACAACGGATGTCGGCGCCACGACCAGGAACGGCCGCCGGTCGTTCGCGGTTCCGCGGTCGGGCCCGCCGTGCCCTGTGGCGTGCTCGATGAGCGCGAGGGCCTGCAGGGTCTTGCCGAGCCCCATATCGTCGGCGAGGATTCCGCCGAGACGGTGCTCCCAGAGAAAGGCGAGCCACTGAAAGCCATGAAGTTGGTACGGGCGCAGCGTCGCGTGCACGCCGAAGGGCAGCGGTGCGGGGTCGATCGCGGTCACATCGAGGAGCCCGGCGACGGCGGCCCGCCAGGTCACGGCCTGCTCGGTCTCGTCGGCGAGGTCTTCGAAGTCGGCCCAGAGGCTCGCCTGGTGACGGCTGATGCGCAGGCCCGTCTCCCACTCGGAGAGCTCACGGGCCTCCTCGATGAGCTCGCGCAGTCGATCGAACACGGGCTGCCGCAGCGAGAGGTAGCTGTTGTCGACGAGCAACAGGCGGGTCTGACCCTTTGAGAGGGCCGTGAACAGTGGGGCGAAGGGAACGCTTCGACCGTTGACCCGCACGAGAACGCCGAGGTCGAACCAGTCGCGCTGGGTGCTCTCCACAGTGGTGAACGTGAGGACCGGCGGGGCGGTCAGCTCGCGATAGTCGGGCTCCTCGCCGATCACGTCCACGCGCACGCCGACGAGGGCGCGCAGCCTGCTGAGCACCTTGTCGGTGAACTCCGCCGCGTCGACGCCGCGGAGGGTATCTCCAAACGCCATGGCGGGTGAAGGCGCGGCGGGTGCCGACCCAGGCGCGGCCCCACCGGGGGTGAGCACCTGGGCGGCACGTTCCCGCAGTCCGGCCTCCGCGTCGGCGTCGCGGGCGTCAGGTTCGCCAGTGCGCGGTTCGAGCGGCAGGCGAGTCACGAGAGTGCCCTCCCGGTACTCGAATTCGCCGTCGAGGCGCAGGGCCTGCCCGGCCTCGAATCGGGCGGTGACCACGAGCGTCGGGGGAGCCGGCGAGGCAAAGTGCACCGAGGCATCCGTGCTCGTCGTCGGCACGGTGCGGCGAAGGGCCGGGTAATACTCGGTGAGGAATTCGGCCACATCGGCCTCCGGCACAACCGCCGTGGTCGGCTTGCCGATGAGGGCGCGCTGCGCAGTCGTGAGCGGAAGCAGCGTTGGAGCGAGCGTGAAGACCGCATGTGGGGCGAACGAATACGTGTAGATACCGTGGGTGCCGATGACGCCGGCCTGTTCCGCGGGATGGGGGCGGTCGTCGAGGGTCAGCACGGTTTCGAGGCTCAGGGTGCCGTCGGCCCGCGTGACGTCGAGGCTCACGCGGGCTTCGGCCTCCACCGTCACGGCCACGTTCTTCTTGGTTCCCACCAGCGCGATGCCGAGCACGTTCGCCTGCTCGAGAAAGTGCCAGAGCAGGGGGCTGCTGAACTCGTCCACGTAGATCCAGTCGGCCTCCTGGCTGGAATAGACCATGCGAACGGCCCGGTACAGGGCAATGAGCTCGGAGAACCAACGATGCTGCAGGGGATCGAGGTTCAGCTCCCGCACCTGAAACGTGAGGTTGTTCCACGCGAGGCTCGCACGCACCCAGTTGCCGTTGTCGTTCTGCACGACGGGTCGAACGCCGAGGCGAAAGTCGCCGTGGCCGGGCTTGACCGTCTTCACTGGCTGCGCCGTTGGCCCCCGCCAGCGTTCGCTCGTGCGTGGCGTCTGCTCTCGCAGCTCGAACTGCAGGCCCATGCGCGTGGTCGCCCGGCTGGGAGCTGCGGGGGAGGGCTGGCTGCCGATCCGACCGGAGTGACGCTGAACGGATGCCTCGGCCGCCTCGATCGGAGCGGCAAGCAGCGCCTTCCACGCGGGGATCCCGTTGGATGAGGCCGGCGCGGACGAGACGGGCCCGGTCACCACGGCGTACTCCCGTGGGACGCAGCGGATAGGGCCATGCGTCAATAATCTCACGTTGACAGGGTCACCGCGGCTGCTCCGCCGACCGCCAGGAGAGCCGGGCGACGGGCCGCTGGTGGCCGCGCAGCAGTGGCCGAACCGAGACGGCGGTGATATGGTCTCGACGCCACTCGAGACGGCGGATGGCGCACGGTGAAAGGGACGAAAACCATGCCCCATAGCGACAGCCGTGCCGATGGGTGCACCGCGCCATGGTGACCTTCGGCCGGGGAGAAGACGGCACCCCAGAGCGCGTGTGGGCCGCCGCTGAGTGGAGGGCAGCCCTGCCCGAGCTGCCCCTGCACGACCTGCGCCGCCTCGTCGTCGTGGCCGCGCATCCCTACGATGAAGCGCTCGGCGCCGGGGGTTTGATCGCCCGGGTAGCGGCCATGGGGCTGCCCATTTCGGTGCTGGTGCTCAGCAACGGCGACCTCTCGAACACCGGATCGTCCAACGTGACGCCCGAGCGGCTGGCCGCGATCCGACGCATCGATGTCATGGACACCGTCGCAGCGATGGCACCGGAGGTGAGACTGCGATTGCTGGAGTTGCCGGATGGGCTGCTCTCCGCCCACGTTGACGACGCCTCGCAGGCCATCGCGACCGACGTCGGGGAGAGCGGACCCGGCACCTGGATCGTGGCCCCCTGGCGTGCCGACGGGCAACCGGACCATATGGCCGCCGGACAGGCTGCGGTCGACGCGGCGAAAGCCAGTGGTGCCCGGTTATTCGAATACCCGATCTGGGCATGGCACTGGTCGACCCCGACCGACAAGGTGTGGCCGGATGCCGCCCTGCGCGCGCTGGATCTCACCGCGGCCGAGCGCGAGGCGAAGGCCAAGGCCCTCGGCCTGCGTCGAACCCCGGGACATGAGTCGCACGAAGCGACGGGTGATGAACCGATCTTCAAGCCGGAGTTCAGCGCGTACTTCACGCGCAGATTCGAGACGTTCATCGAGGCCGACGTGGGCGAGAGCCTGAAGGCCCCGTTTCCGGGCCGCATGTACTCGAACGAGACAGACCCGCAGGGAGGTGACCCTGGCTGGTACGAGAGACGCAAGCGTGCCCTGACGATGGCTGTTCTGCCGCGCGAACACTTCTCCGCCGCACTCGAACTCGGCTGCTCCACGGGCGTACTCACCTCGGCGCTGGCTGGGCGCTGCACCCGGCTGCTTGCCCTGGACGGCGTGGAGACGGCGGTCGAGCTTGCCCGGGCGCGACTGGCCGGACAACCGCACGTGACGTTCGAGAAGCGGTGCCTGCCTTTGGATTGGCCGGACGGAACCTTCGACCTTATCGTGCTGTCCGAGGTGGCGTATTTCTGTTCGACCGCGGAGCTGGGCCGTTTGCTCGCGAAATGTCGGGCAAGCCTCACCCCGGACGGGGTGCTCCTCGCCTGCAATCGGCGGCATCCTGTTCGCGAGTATCCGTTGAGCTCGGACCATGTGCACACCGAACTCACTCGTCTGTCCGGACTGCAACGCACGGTTGAGCACCGGGAGAAAGATTTCCTGCTCGATGTGTTCGAACCCCGGCCCGCACGTTCCGTGGCGGAGCGAGAGGGGCTGGTCGGCTAGCCGTGCACTGAGCGTACCCCGGGAGATCCTCGCGACGCGTCGGTCACAGCTGCACGGTACTGCTGATCACCTTTTCTGCGCTCTCGTGCATGAGTTCATTGTGGGAGCGCGCGTATGCGCGAAGGCGGTTGAAGGCCTCGTTCATGTTCACCTGGCTGCGCTGGGCGATCACTCCCTTGGCCTGCTCGATGAGAATCCGACTGTTGAGCGCTCGTTGCAGTTGCTCGTTCACCACCGTGTTTTCTCGCACGGTTCGCTCCTGCAGAATGCTGATGGTCGCCACGTCCGCGAGGGCCTGGCCGATCGCCGCGTCCTCTTCGGTGAGTCGACCCGTGTTTTTGCGGAACAGGTTGAGGGCCCCGATGGTGTTGGGACGAACACGCATCGGAATGGCGTGCACGGAATGGAATCCCTGTGACAGGGCAGCTGCCTGGAATTCCGGATACTGGGAACCCTCCGTCGCTATGTCACTGATCGTCACGACGGTTCCGGTTCGGAAGGCGTCGATACAGGGGCCGACGCCGGCCTGGCTCTGCAGTATCTCCACCAGCTGGCTCTCTTCGCTCGTGGACGCGAGTACCTGCAGCTCACCGTTCGGATCAACCAGGAGCAGCCCGGCCGATTCCGCGTCGAGCAGGTCAACAGATACCTCCACGAGGGTGTGTAGAACATCGAGGACGTCGTACTCGCCCACCAGCGTGTCAGTCAATTTGACGAACGCGCTGCTCACTTGCCATGCGCGGCTCACAGTGGTCATGCAAATATTGTAAAACCAAAGTCGGCGCTACGTAACTCCTAATCCGGTGTGAATACCAGCGTGCGGGCCACCACCTCTCTGGCCACGTCCCGCACCGACTGGCCGTTGAGGAAGGCATGTGCGCGCAGACGCAGGAGGGCCTCGGTGGCGGTCGATTCCAGCTGCGCGAGCACCATACCCGTGGCCTGGTGGATCTCCCGTCGGCTGAGAGGCGACGCCACCTGGGTCACTTTGTCAGGACGCTCGCTCCAGGTGAGGACGTTGTGCAACAACGCCCAGGCCGCCTTGTCGGCCAAGGCCATGGCGATCTGGACATCATCGTATTCCAGGCGATCGGGAGCCGTGCTGTAGAGCTCCACGACACCCACGTCAATGGCGCCGATGATGAGCGGAAACACGAAAATCGCCTGAAGGTCGAGCAGCAGAAGAGCTTTCCCACAAACGGGCCAATTCGTGTGCGGGTCGCTGCGCAGGAAGGGCACGAGAACCGGACGTCGTGTGCGCACGGCTTCCCATCTGGGACCTTCCGCCAGGTCAAACTGAAGCTCATCGAGGTGCGCGGCGAGACGGTCTGATGCACAGACGAAGGTTTCGGGGAGCGAACTGCCGAACGCGGACACGGCGGCGCCAGTGATCGGAAGTGCCGCGACGAAATCCGCGCACATCCCACCTCTATATTCCGGGTTCGAGGAACCCCCCCGCTGTCGCATAATCGACCGGCCCTTCTGGCCTTTCTGGCGCTCATTGCCTGTGCCCCTACAGGATACGACCGAGCGCGCCCGTCGGCGAGGATTTTTGGGTTCTGGTGGCCGAGAAAGTTTCCACGAACCGGGCGGCTCAGTCGATAACGGCGGGTTCCTCGCCTGACGGATGCGCGCCGGCCGCGTCCACCACCCACGCGTAGTTGAACGCGCGCTCCCGCCAGGCACTGTATCGGCCGGAGACGCCGCCGTGGCCGGCAGACATCTCGGTCTTGAGGAGGACATCCGCCCCCACCTCACGCAGCCGCGCCACCCACTTGGCCGACTCAACGTAGAGCACCCTCGTGTCGTTGAGGCTCGTGACCGCGAGGATGCGCGGGTAGTGCGTGTCGTGCACGTTCTCCACGGGGGAATAAGACTTCATGTAGGCATAGACCTCCGGATCGTGCAGGGGATCTCCCCATTCGTCCCACTCGATGACGGTGAGCGGCAGAGAGGGGTCCAGAATCGAGGTGAGCGCGTCCACGAACGGCACGACGGCGAGGATGCCGGCGAAAAGCTGCGGCGCCATGTTCGCCACCGCGCCCACCAGCAGGCCGCCCGCACTGCCGCCCTCGGCGACGAGTCGGTCCGGCGCGGTGTAGTCCTCGTCGATGAGGTGCTCCGCGCAGGCTATGAAGTCGGTGAAGGTGTTGCGCTTGTGATGCGTCTTGCCCTGCTCGTACCAGGAGCGGCCGAGCTCCCCACCGCCGCGCACGTGCGCGATGGCGAAGATCATGCCGCGATCGAGCAGGCTGAGTCGGGAAATGCCGAAACCGGGATCGACGCTGTGCTCGTAGGAGCCGTAGCCGTAGAGCACCGTCGGTGCGGGTGTGCCCGGCGTCACAAGGTCGCGCCGGAACACGAGCGAGATGGGAATCCGTGTGCCGTCCGCCGCAATGGCCCACTCGCGCCGTTGCTCGAAGAGGGTCGGGTCGTACCCGCCGAGTACCGGTTGCTGCTTGAGCATTCGCAGCTCGCCCGTGGCAACCACATAGTCGTAGACCGTGCCGGGGGTGACGAAACTCGTGTATCCGAGGCGCACGGTGGGCTGGGTCCACTCCGGGTTCCCGGAGGTTCCCACGGTGAAGAGTTCCTCCTCGAAGGTGATCTCGGTGAGCACTTCGCCCGGGCGGTCGACCGCGATCCGGGTCAGGCCGTCCTTGCGATACTCGACCACGATGAAATCACGGAACGCATCCACGCCCTCGAGGCGAATATCGGGGTTGTGAGCGAGCAGTATCCGCTTATCGCCGTGTGGGTCGGCGGCCGCGACGCTCACGAGCTCGAAGTTGATGGCCTGATCGTTGTGCACGATCAGCAGGCGGTCCTCACCATCGATCACCGCATGCTCGACGTCATACTCCACGCCCTCTCGCCGAGGCCACACCACGGCGAAGTCGCCGGTCGGGTCGGAGCCGTCAAGGAGGTGCGTCTCGGTCGTGACGCTTGAGCCGGCCTCGATCATGAGGTATTTGTGGCTGCGGGTGAGGCCAACCCCCACCCAGAAACGTTCATCGGGTTCGGTGAAAATGCTGGCATCAGCGGATGCCGCGGTACCGATCAGGTGACGCCATACCGTGTCGGGGCGCCACGCCTCGTCAACGGTCGTGTAGAAGAGATAACGACCGCTCGGGTCGAAGACCGCGCCCGCGCTCGTGTTCGAGATTTCGTCGGCGAGGTTCGTGCCGGTGGCGATGGTGCGCACCCGGATTGTGTAGCGCTCGTCGCCCTCCACATCGGTTGCGTAGAGCAGCATGCTGCCGTCCGCGCTTAGGTCAAAGCTGCCGAGGGAGTAGAAATCGTGACCGGCCGCCTCCACGTTGTCGTCGAGCAGGATCTGCTCACCGGGGAGCCCGACCCCGTCAACCGCCTGCACGACCGGGGGCACCCAGTCGTCCGGCGCGGCGATGGGCGCGCGGCAGTGGATGCCGTATTCCCGCCCCTCGATGGTGCGGGTGTAGTACCACCAGTCGCCGCGGCGCACCGGTACGCTCAGATCGGTTTCTTGCGTGCGGCCCTTGATCTCCTCGAAGAGCTGCTCCTGCAGCAACTCCAGGTGACCGGTGCGTGCGTGCGTGTAGGCATTCTCGGCCTCAAGATGGCCAATCACCTCCGGGCTCTCCTTGTCCCGCAACCATTCGTAGTTGTCCACGTACACGTCGCTGTGATGAATGCGCTGTTGCGGTTTCTGCGCCGCCAGGGGAGGAGTGCTCATGGTCAAGGGTACGTCTGCAGAACCCGTGCGCCCGATTCGGGACCCGCCCGCACCTCCCCGTGACAGAAAACAAGCCGGCATTTGTCTTTTCGAAGACAAATACCGGCTTGTTTCCGGTAGCGCTGCCCGACTACTGCGGCGTGCTGACGCTTTTTCGTCGGACGGACGTCTTGGGGGGCACCGGAATGGTGGTGCGTGAACCGGGGCAATCGTCGGTCGAGTTCTCCTTTGAGTGATACGTCGCGAAGCGCGTATCGGAGGTAATCCAGACCAATTGATTACACTCTGGGCACTCAATCTCTAGCATCTTCACAAGAATCCTTCCCGTCGCCGATTCTCTGTCATCGGATCGATAATTCCACCATACGACGGTGCGGGTCGGAACGGGGCGTCTCGCTGGGGGGATAGCGCAGCGTCGTCCCCGGTGCTATGTCACCGCGTCGACCTGCCCGGCCCGGCGCCGGTGTCGGTGGTGTTCGGTAGCCTCGAGTGGCGGGGGATCGCCCCGTGCCCCGACTCAAGGAGCCTGCGTGTACGTGCGTGACCGGACGACCGTCATCTACTCGGCAAGTGATTTGAGTGCTGCCGCGCAGTGCGAGTGGGCGCTCATGCGCAACCTCGACGGCCGGCTCGGACGCGGCGGCCGGGTCGCCGCCACCGAAGACGCCATGCTGCGCCGCACGGCCGAGCTCGGTGACGAGCACGAGCTGCGCATGCTTGAGCGGTTGCGCACCACTCGTACGGTCGTCGAAATCGAGCGACCCGCTTTCGCTGACGACCCACTGGTTGGGGTGGAGCAGAGCGAGGCGGCGCTGCGCGCCGGTGCTGAGGCCCTGTATCAGGCGGCCTTCTTCGACGGGCGCTTTCTTGGCTATGCGGACTTCATCATCCGCGCCACCGACACGTCGACGTACGAGGTCTATGACACCAAGCTCGCACGAACAGCGAAAGTCACGGCGCTACTGCAGCTCGCCGCGTACAGTGACCAGCTCATGCGCCAGGGGATACCGGTGGGCGAGCTGGTGCACGTCGTGCTTGGTGATGGACGCACGAGCTCGCATCGTTTGCAGGACATCCTGCCCGTCTACCGGCAACGCCGCGCCCGGCTGGAGCTTCTCATCGATGGGCGCGTCGCCGCGGGCGCGCCCGCCGAATGGAACGACCCGCGCTACACCGCGTGCGGACGCTGCGAGGCCTGCGACGAGCAGGTGCGGTCGCACCGCGACGTGCTGCTCGTGGCCAACCTGCGACTGGGTCAACGTGCGCATCTCCGCATGGCCGGTGTCACGACCATCGAGCAGCTTGCCCTCCGGTTCAACCCGGTCGAGGGGCTTTCCGGCACCGCGCTGACCGCGCTGCGTGAGCAGGCCAGGGTGCAGACCACGACACCCGCGGGCGGGCAGCCGATCACCTGGGAGGTTGTGAACGCCACGGCCCTCGCGGCGCTGCCCGAACCCGACGCGGGCGACATCTTCTTCGATTTCGAGGGCGACCCGTTGTATTCGGAGACCGGCACCCCGAGCCGGGAGAACGCTCCCGCCGAAGCTGAGAGCATTACCTGGGGCCTCGACTACCTGTTCGGGCTCGTCGAACCCGACGACACCTTTCATGCCTACTGGGCGCACTCCTACGCCGAGGAACGCGTGGCGCTCATCGAGTTTCTCGATTGGGTGCAGGCTCGTCGCGCGCGGCACCCCAACATGCACATCTATCACTACGCGCCCTACGAGCGCACGCACCTGCTCACCCTTGCCGCCCGTCACGGGGTCGGCGAGCAGATCGTTGACGATCTGCTGCGCAGCCGGGTGCTCATCGACCTCTACCCGGTCGTGCGCCAGGGGTTGCGCATCGGCTCTCGCAGCTACTCGCTCAAGAAACTGGAGCCCTTGTACATGGGGGACGACGAACGGTCCGGCGTGGCCAATGCCGCCGACTCCATCGCCGAGTACGTGCGTTTTCGGGCGCTGCTGGCCGCGGGTGAAACGGATGCCGCAGCATCCGTTCTCGCGGACATCGGCAGATATAACGCCTACGACTGCCGCTCAACCCTGCGACTGCGCGACTGGTTGCTTGCGCGCGCCAGCGAAAGTGGGGTGCCGCTCGCGACCGCCCTCGACCTCACCCTCGACGTTGTCCTGCGCGAACCAGACCCGGTGTACCTCGAACTCATGGCGCTGCTCGTTGATGTGCCGCCGAGCGAGCGCACCCCCGATCAGACGGCCCTGGCGTTGGCCTCTGCGGCCATTGACTACCATCGCCGGGAGCAGAAGTCGTTCTGGTGGGACCACTATGCCCGGCTCAGCACACCGGTCGACGACTGGGCCGACACGCGGGGGGTGCTCGTGATCGACTCCGCCTCCGTCGACCTTGACTGGCACCGAGGGGGCCGCCAGAAGCTGGACCGTCGACTGTTGCGCGTCTCCGGAACGCTCGCCCCCGGCAGCTCCCTCAAGGCCGGCGACCAGCCATTTCTCGTGTACGGCCCACCGTACCCACCGATCACTCGCAGCACAGACCCTGGGGCGCGCACCGCGCACAACAAGGCCACGATCGTGGAGGTCACCGACACCTTCGAGTATCTCATCGAGGAGATCCTGCAGGCGGAGGCCCCGCATCACGACGAGCTGCCGCTCGCGTTGACGCCCGGCACCCCGCCGCCGGCGGGCACCCAGGTGGACGCGATCTCGGACTGGGGCCGCACGGTGCTCGCGGAATACCCGGAGCCCGTGGCCGACCCCGCCTTCGACATACTGCGCCGGTCGGAGCCACGGAGAAGAAGCGGGAGCGGTCTCGCCGCGGTCATCGACGGCGACGTGCAAACCGCCATCCGTGACAGCCTGCTCTCCCTCGACCGCTCGTACCTCGCCGTGCAGGGACCGCCTGGAACAGGTAAGACCTATGTGGGGTCGCGGGTGGTTGCCGACCTCGTGCTCAATCATGGTTGGAAGGTGGGCGTCGTTGCCCAGTCGCATGCCACGGTCGAAAATATGTTGCGGGCCGTTCTCGCCGCGGGACTCGACCCCGACCGAGTCGGCAAGAAGTCACGCAAAGGCGAGGAGAAACTTCCCGTGCCGTGGACGGCGCTGGACACCGGCTCATTCGCCCGTTTCACCGGGCAGCAGGGCGGATTCGTCGTCGGTGGAACGGCCTGGGACTTCAGCAACGCCGGCCGAATTCCGCGTGGCTCGCTCGATCTGCTCGTGATCGACGAGGCCGGGCAATACTCGCTTGCGAGCACCATCGCCGCCGCGGTGTCGGCGCAGCGCCTGCTGCTGCTCGGTGATCCGCAACAGCTGCCGCAGGTGAGCCAGGGCACACACCCGGAACCCGTCGACACGTCGGCGCTGGGATGGCTCTCCGACGGGCACAACGTGCTGCCGAGCGAATTTGGCTACTTCCTGGCCACGAGCTGGCGAATGCATCCGGCCGTGTGCGCGCCCGTCTCCGTGCTGTCCTACGAGGGCAAGCTCCGGTCGCATGGCTCGGATCGCACGCTCGCGGGAGTCGCTCCCGGCCTGCATCCGGTCCCCGTCGACCACCGATCCAACTCCACATCCTCACCGGAGGAGGCCGCCGCCGTGGTGGCGCTCGTGGGCGAGGTGCTGGGTCGAGCCTGGTCGTCGGGCGGGAACACCGGTCCGCTCGAGCAGGAGAATATCATCGTCGTCGCGCCGTACAACGCGCAGGTCGAACTGCTGCGCGCATCGCTGTCTGAAGCCGGCTTCGGCTCCGTGGCCGTGGGGACGGTCGATAAATTCCAGGGGAGGGAGGCCGCGGTTGCCATTGTGTCGCTTGCCGCCTCCTCGGCGGCGGAGGTTCCGCGGGGACTGGAGTTCCTGCTGCTGGCCAATCGGCTCAACGTGGCCATCTCCCGCGCACAGTGGGCGGCCTACCTCGTGTATTCGCCGGCGCTCACCGACTACCTGCCCAGGAAAGCGGCGGCGCTGGCCCAGCTGAGTGCGTTCATCACCCTGGTGGAGCCAGCACCGCTTGTCCGGTGAACCTGGGCTGCTATTCGGCGTCGAGGTCCGTTTCAAGGAGGGTGACGAGCGCGTCGAGGGCGTCGTCGGCGCCATCGCCCTCGGCTCGCAGCACGACGGTGTCTCCGTTGGCGGCGCCGAGGCTCATGATCGACAGGATGCTCGAGGCATCCATGGCATCGTCGGCGGGCTCGCCCTGCAGGGAGATGGTGATCTCAAGGGGAAGCGCGCTCACGGCGGCGACGAAGATTCCGGCCGGACGGGCGTGCAGACCCACGCGGCTGGCGATGACGGCGGTGCGTTCAGACATGTTTTCTCCTGGAAAAGCGTGGTTGTCACGGTACGGGTGGTGGACGAGAAGGCTACAGGCCCAGTTCATCCAGTATGGGTAGTTGAGCGCGCACGGCGGCACGCGCCTCCGTCGCACTCGACGCGGCGAGGGCCACGGTGGCGAGGCCCTGGGCCCGCTCGAGCGTGACGCTCGCGAGCACGGCGCCCACGGCGGACAACGCCCGCGCGGTCATGGACAGCGTTGACACGCCGAGGCCCACGAGCACCACGGCGAGGGCAGGATCGGCTGCGGCCTCACCACAGACGCCTACCGGCTTACGGTGTCCCTCCGCAATGGATCCGGCGACGGTGAGCCGCACCAACTGCAGAACGGCCGGCTGCCACGGGGTGTTGAGGGCCGCGAGCGGGCCGAGCTGGCGGTCAGCGGCCATGGCATACTGCGTCAGGTCGTTGGTGCCGAGGCTGACGAAGGCGACGCGCCCCAGGATCGCCTCGCTCGTGAGCGCGGCGGAGGGAACCTCCACCATGACGCCTGGCGTTTTCAGGCCGGCGGCAGCGCAGAGCGCGGCGAAGTCCCCGGCTTCCTCGGCGGTCGAGATCATCGGGGCCATCACCCATACGTCGGCGTCGGAGCCTTCCGCCGCCAGGGCCACGGCGCTGAGTTGGCGTTCGAGCACCCCCGGAGAGGTGAAATCCGTGCGGTAGCCGCGCACACCGAGGGCGGGGTTTGGTTCTGAGGCGTCGGTGAGGAAGGGGAGGGGCTTGTCGGCGCCCGCGTCGAGGGTGCGCAGAACAACCTTCTTGCCGGGGAAGGCGTCGAAGACGCCGCGGTACGCGGCAACCTGTTCGTCCACGCTCGGTTCGGTGTCGCGGTCAAGGAAGCAGAACTCGGTGCGCAGAAGCCCGACGCCCTGCGCGCCGGCCGCTGCGGCCTTCACTGCGTCGGCCGCGCCGCCCACGTTGGAGAGCAACGGAACGAGGTGACCGTCGAGGGTGCGTCCAGTGCCGTCAAAATCGGCCAGTGCGGCCATGGTCCGGAGCCAGTCCGCTGCGGCCTGAATCTCGGCGGCACCGGGATCGACCGTGATGGTTCCGGTCGCGCCGTCAACGAAGACGCGGGTCCCCTCGGCGAGCTCCGTCACGCCCACTGCAGCGACAACCGCGGGGAGCCCGAGGGCCCTGGCGATGATTGCCGTGTGTGACTGCGGTCCGCCGGTCGAGGTGACGAGGGCAATGACGTTCGCGGGATCGAGGGTCGCCGTGTCGGCGGGGGCCAGATCCTCCGCCACGAGCACGAAGGGGGTGTCGCTGCGGGGAATTCCGGGAGCTGGCACTCCCCGCAACTCGGCGACGATTCGGGAACGTACATCGAAGACATCCGTTGCCCGCTCCGCCATATAACCGCCGAGGTTGTGCAACATCTCGGCGACGGATGCTGCGGCCTCCCAGACCGCCCGCTCGGCCGAGGCTCCGCCGTTGATGAGCTTCACCGCGGCCTTGATGAGCATGGGGTCTGCGGCCATCAGTGCGGTGGCCTCGAGCACCTCGCGGCCCGCGCCGCCGGCGCCGGCCGCTCGCTCATTGAGAGACGCTTGAACGGACTTCGCTGCCGTGCGCAGGGCGTCGGCCGCAGCCTCGGGGGTCTCGTGGGTGAGGCGCTCCCCAACAGGGGGCTCGGACACTGCTTTAGGCATCTGCCGGACGGATCCGATGATCCGACCCGGGCTGACCCCGACCCCGGTATACGTGTTGTCGGACAACGTCTCCACGAGACTCCCTTGGTTGTGGCGGCATCCGACCCGAACCCGCTTTCGGGGTGCGGGCCGAATGGGATACCGGTGAATTGGTCCTGGTTAGTCTACTGCGGGTGACTCAGGCGGATGCCACGGATGCGTCGTTGACGGCGACCGTGGGCTTGCGCACGGCGTAACGCTTCAGGCCGACGACCGCGAATGCCGCAACGATGGTACCGATGACGATGGAGAGCACGAAGAGCAGGAAGTTGTCGATCGCGAAGAAGACAAAGATTCCACCGTGCGGTGCCTTGCTCGTCACGCCCCAGGCCATGGAGAGAGCACCTGTGACGGCGGCACCGAGCATGCTGGCCGGGATGACGCGGAACACGTCGGCGGCAGCGAACGGGATGGCGCCTTCGGAGATGAACGAGGCGCCCAGCAGCCAGGCCGCCTTGCCGTTTTCGCGCTCAGCGAGGCTGAACAGCTTGCGGTCGAGAACGGTGGCCAGGGCCATCGCGAGCGGAGGGACCATGCCGGCGGCCATGACCGCGGCCATGATCTGCCACGGCGCCTGGTTGGCGAGGGTCGCGGCGCCGAGGCCGGCCACGGCGAAGGCGTAGGCCACCTTGTTGACCGGGCCGCCGAGGTCGAAGGCCATCATGAGGCCGAGGATCGTGCCGAGGATGACCGCGGAGGCGCCGGTCATGCCGCCGAGCCACCCGTTCAGCGCCACTGTGAGGGCCGCGATCGGGCCGCCGAGAAGGATGAACATGATCCCGGAGGCGGCGATCGACGCCACGAGCGGGATGATCACGACGGGCATGAGACTCCGGAGCCAGCGTGGCACGTTGAGACGACCGATACTCGCTGCAACGACACCGGCCAGGAGGCCACCGACGATACCGCCGAGGAACCCGGCGCCCATGAAGCCGGCAACGGCGCCGGCGACAAAGCCCGGTGCGATACCCGGGCGATCCGCGATGGCGTAGGAGATGTAACCGGCGAGGGCCGGCACGAGGAAGCCCATCGACAGCGCGCCGATCTTGAAGAACACCGCACCAAGGTAAATGGCGAGGCCGCCTTCCGGCAGGTTCAGCAGGCTGTTCTCCAGCACGACCTTGTCGGCGACGTCGGTGACGTCATAGCCGCCGAGGAGGAACCCGAGGGCGATGAGCAGTCCTCCACCGGCCACGAAGGGAATCATGTAGCTCACGCCGGTGAGGAGGGCGCGCTTGACCTTCTGGCCGAAGTGCTCATTTGCCTCCGTCGTCTCCGACGCCGCGGCGCCGCCGCTGACCCGGCGGGCGTTGGGGTTGTCCGCGGCCGCGAGGGCTTCGGCAATCAGCTTGTCCGGTTCGTCGATGCCACGTTTGACGGGGGCGTTGACCACAGGAAGGCCGGAGAAGCGCTCACGGCCACGCACGTCAACGTCCACGGCAAAGATGACGGCGGACGCCCCGGCGATCACGGCAGGGTCGAGCGGGGTGAGTCCGGCCGATCCCTGCGTCTCCACCTGCAGGTCGATTCCAGCGGCGCGTGCGGCGGCCACGAGGGAGTCGGCTGCCATGTAGGTGTGTGCGATGCCGGTGGGGCAGGCGGTGACGGCGACGAGGCGTTTGGTTGCGGTGTCGGCGGATGCCGCGGTCCCGGTTCCCGTGTTGGAACTTTCGGCCGCGTGCGCTGCTCCGACGGGCACCGGTGCGGGAGTCACGACGTTGGTGACGAGTTCCACGATCGTCGGCGCTGAAGAAGCGCCGCGAAGCGCTGCCGTGAAGTCCTTCTTCATGAGGGATCGGGCGAGTTTCGCGAGAATCTTCAGGTGCTCCTGATCGGCGCCGTCGGGGGCGGCGATGAAGAAGACGAGGTCGGCGGGGCCGTCCTTCGACCCGAAGTCCACGGGAGTCGACAGCCGGGCCAGGGCCAGGGTCGGCTCGAGCACGGCCGTGGAACGACAGTGGGGAATGGCGAGGCCGCCGGGGATCCCGGTTGCCGTTTTTGCTTCGCGGGCGAGGGCATCGGCGTACAGGCCGTCGACCGCGGTGGCCCGGCCGGCCGCGACAATGAGTTCGGCAAGGTGTCGAATAACGGTCGCCGGCTCGGTACCGAGGTCGGTGTCCAGAGCAACGAGCTCCGGGGTTATCAGTGCGCTCACTGGTCATCCTCCTTTGGATTCAGGGTCATACTGTGTTCGTCAAGTGCCGTTACGAGCACGGCGCTGGGGTGTGTTTGGTTCAGGGCGGGAACGGTGGAACCGGGAAGGGACGCGGCGGCGGCGCCGTGGGCGGCGGCCTGGCGGAGACAGTTGGCGGGGCTCGCCCCGGCGTTGTTGCTCAGGAGAAAGCCGGCCAGGGCGGAGTCCCCGGCACCGACCGTGCTGACGGCCGTGATCGGAGGAGTCTGGGCGAGCCAGCTGCCCTCGGCGGTGACGAGTACGGCACCTCTCGCGCCGAGCGTTGCCAGCACGGCGCCGGCGCCGGCGCCGATGAGGGTGCGAGCGGCCCGGACGGTGAGCTGCGGGTTGGCCTCGAGAGTGTCGGCATCAAAACGCCCGGTGAGCTCGGCGAGCTCCTCGGCATTCGGTTTGAGCAGGTCAGGGGCTGCTGCCGCAGCGGCGGCGAGGGGCGCACCGGAGGAATCCACTGCCACGCGGGGGGCATCGGCGCCGAAGCGGTCGCGCACCTTGCGGATGAGCATGGCGTAGAAGTCGGCCGGTACGCCGGGTGGCAGCGATCCCGCGAGGACCAACCAGCTGGCTCCCCTGGCCTGGTCGAGAACGAGTTCTACGAGAGCGAGCTGCTGTGCGTCGGTGAGCGCCGGGCCGGGTTCGTTGACCTTGGTGGTCGTGCCATCCGGTTCGGTGATCGCGACGTTGCTGCGCAGCGCGGCACCGATCGGCAGCCCGAGGTGCGGAATTCCCTGGCTGCGAAGGGCAACGAGCACGGGGTCGTTCTCGTCCCCGGGAAGAATCGCCAGGCTGCGGAGCCCGGAGGCCTCAAGGGCGCGGCAGATGTTCACGCCCTTCCCGCCGGGTTCGTGGTGAGCCAGAACGGCGCGCTGCACCTCGCCCCGGGCCAGCGGCCCGGCCAGTTCAATGGTCCGGTCCAGGCTCGGATTGGGTGTCAGCGTCACGATCATGCGATCACAACCTCTACGTCGGCGGCGGCCAGGGCGGCCGCGAGTTCCGCTGATGGTGGGGCATCCGTTATCAGGGTGTCGATGTCCGCCAACTCGGCGAAGCACACGAGGGTTTCCTCATCGAGCTTGGACGAATCGGCCAGCGCAACCACGCGGCGGGCCGAACGCACAATGGCAGCCTTCACCGCCGCCTCGACGGAGTCCGGCGTGCTCAGTCCGAACGTGGCATTGACGCCGTTGGCGCCGATGAAGGCGATGTCGGGGCGCAGTGCACCGAGCTGTTCGATCGTGCCGCTGCCCACGATGGCGCTCGTGAGACCACGAACGCGGCCGCCAAGCACGTGCAGATGAATCGCAGGGTTGTTGGAGAGTTTCCACGCAATCGGCAGCGCATTGGTGATGACGAGAAGCTGGTCGCCGGGGGCCGGTGGGGACCACTGCGCCAGCAGGTCGGCGAGGTGCTCCGTGGTGGTGCCCGCGTCGAGAATGATCGACCCGGTGCGGCTCGTGGGGATCATGGCCAGGGCGGCCTTGGCGATGCGCGACTTCTCGTCGAGTTGCTGGGTCTGGCGTTCCTGGAGGCTCGGCTCGGACAGGCTCATGCGGTCAACGGCGACGGCGCCGCCGTGGACTCGACGGAGCTGGCGAGCCTTCTCGAGCGCGTCAAGGTCGCGACGAACCGTTTCGGACGTGATGTTGAAGCGGGTGGCGAGGTCGCTCACGGTGACGCGGCCGCGTTCGGTGACCAGCGCGGCAATCAAGAGCTGACGTTCTTCGGCGAACATGATGCCTCCTCGACGGTGAGTGACGGATGCCACGGGAAGTTGTTCTCATTGACTTTAGCTGTGGTTTGATTTGAGTGTCAAGGTAAACACAGATAAAAAAAGAAACAGTTTTCCGGACTGCGCGGACCGCAGCAGGCGCGGTCGGCGGCCGACGGTAGCGTGGGAAGCATGAAGATTCTGCACACCTCCGACTGGCACATCGGCCGAACCTTCCATACTCATTCGACCCTCGACAA
The DNA here is from genome assembly GCF_004365915.1 of Cryobacterium psychrophilum. NCBI lineage: Bacteria > Bacillati > Actinomycetota > Actinomycetes > Micrococcales > Microbacteriaceae > Cryobacterium > Cryobacterium psychrophilum. The sequence continues at coordinate 1,035,626 of NZ_SODI01000001.1, read as the reverse complement.
CCTGAACACCGTGCTGTCGGCCCTGGTCGCCGTGGTGCGTGACCGAGGTGTTGACGTGGTGGCCGTCGCCGGGGACATCTTCGATAACGCCATGCCCTCTAAAGAGAGCTACGCCGTGCTCACGCGGGTTCTGCGTGACATCAAGGACGCGGGGGCCGCGGTCGTGATGACCAGCGGAAACCACGATTCCGCCGCGCGGCTGGGATTCCAGGCAGAGTGGGCGAGCCTGGCCGGCATTCACGTCGTAACGCGGCACGACGAATACCTCGCGCCCGTGACGATCCACGACGACGACGGCCCTGTGCACTTCTACGGCATTCCCTATCTTGAACCCGCGCTCATTCGGCATTTTTACCCCGACGTCGAACTGAAGACTCACGAGCAGGCACTCCGCTTCGCCATGGACCGCATCCGGCTGGATTTGCAGGCCAGGGGCGGGCGCAGCGTTGTGCTCTCGCATTGCTTTGTGGCGGGAGTCGCGGCCGCAGCGGAGGCGAGCACGGTGGAGCGTGACATCACGGTGGGGGGACTCGACGTCGTACCCCTTGAGGTCTTCGATGGGCCAGACTACGTGGCTCTCGGTCATATTCACGGCCGGGCACGACTGAGCGATCGAGTGCGTTATTCCGGCGCGCCACTGCACTATTCCTTCGCGGAAGCCGGCAAGCCTCGTGGCGCCTGGCTCGTCGAGCTGCTGGCTTCGGCAGTGGACGCCGCGGGCGACGGAAATCAGCTGGCGGTCGAGTGGGTCCATCTTCCCGTGCCCCGCCGGCTCACAGTGCTGGAAGGGACGCTGCAGGACCTGCTCACCGACGAGCGATATGCGGAGCGGGAACAGGATTGGGTGAAGGCGATTCTCACCGATCAGGTGCGCCCCCTCGATAGCATGCGTAGCCTGCAGGAACGCTTTCCTCACTGCATCACACTTGAGCACCGACCCGCCCGCACGGTGACGCCCGAGAATGCGACCTACGCCGAACGGTTGCGGGCCGCGAGAACAGATCCCGAGATCGTGGCGGGTTTCTTGTCGTTCGTGCGCAATGGCGAAGGACCGACGGGGTTCGAGACCGCACTCATCTCCGAGCTCTTCGCCGAGCAGGGCGCACGAGAGGCCAACTCATGAAGATCAAGAAACTGAGGCTCGCCGGATTCGGGCCGTTCAAGTCCGAGCAGTTCGTGGACTTCGAGGCCTTCGATGCCGACGGTATCTTCCTCATCACGGGCAAGACCGGCGCCGGCAAGTCCAGCATTCTCGACGCCATCTGTTTTGCGCTCTATGGGCAGGTGCCGCGCTTCTCCGGCAGTGAACAGCAGCTACGGAGCGATCATTGCGCTGCGACCGATCCCACCTACGTTGAACTCGACTTCGCCATCAACGACACCGACTATCGACTGCTGCGTACTCCCCAGTATGAGCGGGCCAAGAAGAACGGCTCCGGCATGACCACCGCCGCGCCCACCGCCATCCTGCAGATCAAAAACCGTGACGGGTGGCGGGGAATCGCGGCGAAGCCGGGTGCCGTCGGCCAGGAACTCGCGGCAATTCTTCCGCTCAAGCAGGACCAGTTCCTGCAGGTGATCCTGCTCGCCCAGAACCGATTCCAGCGCTTTCTCCTGGCCAAGACCGAGGAGCGCCGCGAGGTGCTGCGCAACCTGTGCGGGTCAAGCCGGTTCGCACAACTCGAAACGGACCTCATCCTGAGGCGTAAAGGGCTCGATGACGAGCTGGGTGCCGTACAACGCGCCATCGCCGAGCATGCTGCGGCCGCAGCGCATCAGCTGCGGCTGGTCGATGGCGTGACCAATCCCGACTTGGCCTGGTTCACCACAGCCCTCTCCCGCCTTCGGGACGAACTGGACCAGGCCGCCGTCCACGTCGAGAGTGCTGCTGAGGCGCTGACCCGCGCAGCAGCAGAGGACAATGACGCCGCCGAGACCGCACGCCGCCAGGGCCGACGAGCGGCAGCGGCAGCGAAACTCCTGGTCCTTGACGAACAGCACCGTCAGGTGACCCAGCTTCGTGCGGTGCTGAATCGAGCCGTCCGGGCCGCTCGAGTGTGGCCCCAGATTCGCAGCAGCCGAGCGGCCGAGGTCAACGCCGCCGCCGCAAACGCGGGCGAAGCGGATGCCCGTGCGTGCTGGCTGGACCTGCGTCGGTCGACGAGCGAGCACATGAACGCCGTGTCCACGGACGGGCCGGGAGTCGCCGAAGGCGTGGTCTTGCAGAAGTCGATTGACGAGTTGCTCGGCCGCCTGGGGGCGCTCGGTGCCGCGCTGCTCGATGAGGAGCAGCTCCCCGGGCTCGACAGCGAGGTCGGGGCACTCGCTGCCTCGCTCGTAAGCAGCACGACGGCTTTGGCTGCGGCCGAGGCGCGCCTCGACGTGCTTCCCACGGAGATCGAGAAGCTGGCCGCGAACCACTCGATGGTCGCCGTGGCCGCCGCCGGGGAGAAACAGGCCGATGCCGAGCGAATACGCGTACGCGCGGCGCTCCAGGCCGCGGAAGACGTCGTCGCGTGTCAGCGCACGGCGGATCTAGCGAGCGACGCCCTGCTCGAGCGAAGCCGAGAGAACACCGCCGCCGCGCTCTCGTACGAGGCGCTTCTGGCCCGCAGGTTCGCCGGCCATGCCCAAGAACTGGCCAGCCAGCTTCTCGACGGGACTCCGTGCTCGGTATGCGGGTCACCGGAGCACCCCAACCCGGCAACCGTCGAGGCGGAGCCCGTCACCGAACTCGATCTCGAGCGCTCCCGCACGGTCATGCTTGAGCGGCAGGAGTCGCTGACCGCAGCCCACGGGCTCGTGAGCGCTGCCTCAGCCCGGCTCGCTGAGGTGAAGGCCCTCGCCTCCAACCGAGGCGTGGGGGAGCTGCGGCTCGAGGTTGAGAGCGCGGAAGAGGTTCTCCGCGCAATCCGCGGCGCGTCGGAGCAACTGGGACGCCTGGCGCTCGAGCTCGCGCAGCATCGAGAAGAACTCGCGAGCGAGCAAGCCGGCCTCGTCAATATCCGCGCCGAGCGAGACGCCGTTGCCGCAACCCATGGGGAACGCACGGCCAACCGAGATCTGCTTCGGGCGCGAGTTTCCGCCCACCATGCTGGCTTCGCCAGCATCGGTGCGCAAATGAACGAACTTCAGCGGGAGCTCGACGCCGCGCGAGCGCTGCACGCTGCACTCGCGCTGAGTCGAGAGCGGGAGGCCAGCCGTGATGCCGCCGTCGCTGCTCTCCGCTCCGAAACCGACCGGGAGGGATTCACCGACGAAGCGGATGCCGTTGACGCGCGCCTGGACGACGCTCGCATTCGTGAGGTCGAAACGGAAGTGCGCGACTACGACGATGCGCTGGCTGCTGCGCGGGCGGCCTCCACGGACCCGGAGCTCGCGGGTCTGCCGACCGAGCCCGTCGACCGAGAGCCCTTCGCGCTGGCTCTCCAGCAGGCCGGTTCTGCCCGCGATGCCGCCTTCAGGGTGCACAGTTCGCTCGCCGAGCGAACCGGGCAGCTTGGTCGGCTCGTGGCCGACGTCACAACGCAATTTGCGGCGTCTGCTGAGGTGATCAGTCGACATAATCAGGTGCGCCAACTCGCCGATGTTGTGCACGGGGAGGAGCCGAACACCAAGCGGATGCGGCTCGAAACCTACGTGCTCGCCGCCGAGCTCGAGCAGATCGTGGCAGCGGCCAATACTCGCCTGCGCACCATGACGAGCGGTCGCTACACGCTCGAGCACGACGACTCCGCGGAGTACCGCGGTGGGCAGTCCGGTTTGGGGCTTGCCATTCGAGACGAGCACACCGGACGGGCGCGCGCCACCCACTCACTCTCCGGCGGGGAGACCTTCCTGGCGTCGCTTTCGCTCGCCCTGGGGCTCGCCGAGGTCGTGACCGGCCAGGCCGGTGGGGTGACCCTGGACACGCTGTTCGTTGACGAGGGCTTCGGGTCCCTCGATGCCGAGACGTTGGAAACGGCGATGGGCACCCTCGATGCGCTGCGCGCGGGTGGTCGAACTGTCGGTCTCATTAGTCACGTCGAGTCGATGAAGGAACAGGTGCCGGCATCCCTGAACGTGGTGGTGACCGATGCTGGTCCCAGCGCCATTGCGCAGGAGAACCACCGGTGAATCTGAGAAATATTCAGGAACTTGGCCCGATTCCCTTGATCCGCATGGTCGAGAGCAGTATGTTTCATTTAATGAGAGACATGAAGGCCGCCCTACACGCCTAACGCGTCTTTCTCGGATCAGTCTGATGCCGCCCTACCGGCCAGACTGATCCTTACTTTAAGGTCCTGAACCCTTGGGCCAACCTCTCAGCGCCCAGGCCACCCGCGGCCACGGCCACGATGAACACCGCGATCCCCACAATGTACAGCGCGACGCCCGACCAGCCGGCCGGCAGCGCTGGATCCAGAAATGGGTACGGATACCAGTCGGTGACACCCCCACGGGCGAGGGTGAATGCGAGCCACACAACGGGATAGATGAGCACGAGCCACAGGCTTTTCCATGCCAGCCGTACGCGACCGGGGGAGAAGAGCCAATCGAATGCAATGAAAATCGGTGCCCACACGTGGAGCGCCTCATTGGGCCAGGCGATACCGGCATAACCATCGGTCGGCACGCCCCGCAGTAGCGCCGCATAGACGACCCCGGTCACCACCATGTAGGAGAGCACCGCGAGGCGTACCGTCGTGAACGCCGTCGAATCCGTGCTGCGCGTCAACGTGACCACACCGGCCAGAAGAAGCACGACACCGGTCATGAGGGCCGACAGAATGGTGAAGTAACTGAAGTACTCGCCGGGCACGAAGGAATCGTGAACCGACTCGTCGATCACCTGCGTGGCAACGGCAGCCAGCAGGAGCAGGCCCATCCCCAGGCGCAGCACGCCGCTCCCTCGCCGGACTGCGGTCGGTCCGTCGGGTATCGGTTGCGCGTTTTGAGGCTGAACTATTACGGTCGACGTTTGCGGGTTCACCGGGACAGCGTAACCCGAGGGATGCCGACAGCGGCCGGGAGTCGCAGGCCCCGGAGGTGTGTCGCCGCGAAGACGATTGGAGCCTCGTGTTCCAGGGACGGGGCGTTGCGTGCCGGCGCCGACAACTGCCGTCAGGCGTGCCCGTGGGGCCGCTGGAGGGCTGGTTTGCGGGTTGCGGTCCGGGAAATTGACTACGAAAGTCTTAAAGTCATTTATGAGTAAAGCTCGCTTTTACGTTCGATTCGCGCTAAAATGGGGGTATGTTCACGACGGTGAAGTCCGGAGCTGAGATGGTCGCCCTGCTACTGCAGGCCGGCGAACTCGTCACGGCCGCCCTCGCCGGAGTGCAATTCAGCCTCCTCGATGACGACGACGCACTCAGCGTGATGGGCGCGTTGGAAGCCGTGGGGCGTCGGGTGGATGGTGGCCGGATCAGCTCCGCGGCCAACGTGGCTTTTCGCGCCGACTCCGGGCTCGGTCATGACTCGCTCGCGTGGAAGAACGGATGCCGCGGCAAGTTCGAACTGATCACCGGGGTGACGCGTATCTCCAGTAGCGAGGCGAAGCGGCGGATGCGCCTCGGCGGCACCATCACCGGGGTCTCGTCCGCGACCAGCGGCCTGGTCGGACAAGTCATGCCGGTGCGGCACCCCGCCGTCGCCGAGAGTCTGGCCGCCGGGGAACTCGGCATCGACGCCGCCGACGTCATCGTGACCGCTCTGGAGCAGATTTCGACCCGGGTCGCCCCGGACGACCTCGACCGGGCCGAACGCGCCCTGGTTGCCTCCGCCACCGGGGCGATCACCCCCGAGACCGAAGGACTCCCGGGCGCGGGGATCGCGTTCAGTGCCGACCTCATTCGGGCGCAGGCCCACGAATGGGCGGCGATGCTCGACCCTGATGGGGCGGCGCCGAGCGACGACAAGACGGCCGCGAAGAGCACGTTCGGGTTCGGGCTCCTGCGGGATGGGCTGTATCCGCTGCGCGGCGGCGTGACGCCCGACCTTCGCGGCGTGATGAACGGCGTGTTCAACACGTTCCTGTCAGCCCACGCGGCACCGGCGTTTCCGTCGGCGGAGGACCAGGCGCGCCTGGAGGCCGGGGAACTCATCCCCGGCGCCGAAGAAGCCGTCGACGACCGCACCGGCGGCGAGAAGTGCGCCGACATTCTGCGGGCGGTGTTCGAGAAGACCGCCCGAGACCCGAAAACCCCGACCATGGGCGGCGCGGCGCCCGTCGTGATGGTGCACGTGAACGCCCGCGACCTGAAGAACGGTCGCGGCGTCGGCTGGATCGACGGCGTGGACGCCCCGATCAGCCTCCGCAGCGTAAACCAGCGGCTGTGCGCGGGCGGCTACCAGCAGGTCATCATCGGCGACGACGGCCACGTACTGCACCTGGGAGCGAAGGAACGATTCTTCAGCCCCGCCCAGCGCCGCGCGATCGCCGCCCGCGACGGCGGCTGCGTCATCCCCGGCTGCAAAATCGCCGCCGCCTGGTGCGAAGTACACCACGTGATCCCGTGGCAATCCCACGGACTTACCGACGTGGAAAACGGTGTGCTGCTGTGCTGGTTCCACCACCACACCATTGACACCGCCGGGTGGGACATTCGAATGATCAACGGGAGGCCCCACCTGCGCGGTCCCGTGCTCTTCGACCCCACCCGAACCTGGCGACCAGCGGCCAGCCACCGCGCGAACACCCCGAGTGCCGATCCACCGTGGAGCAGGATTTAGAAGGGGTGCAGCAGGCGGTGCAGGAACTGCTGGGTGCGCTCGTTCTGGGGGTTTCGCAGCAGTTCCTTGGGGTCGCCGCGTTCCACGATGTGGCCGCCGTCAACGAAGGCGACTTCGTGGGCGACTTCGCGGGCGAATTCGAGTTCGTGAGTCACGATGACCATGGTCCATCCCTCACCCGCGAGCTCCTTGATGAGACGCAGCACGTCGCCGACGAGTTCCGGGTCAAGGGCGGAGGTTGGCTCGTCAAAGAGCAGAAGCTGTGGCCGCAGCGCGAGGGCGCGCACGATCCCAACCCGCTGCTGCTGACCGCCGGAGAGCTCAAAGGGATAGCTGTTCTGCTTGTCCGTGAGTCCAACGCGGGCGAGCAGAGCGAGGGCCTCTGCCCGTGCCTCGGCGACGGGGCGCCGTTGAACGACGACCGGCCCCTCCACCACGTTCTCCAACACGGTCTTGTGCGGGAAGAGATTGTAGTGCTGGAATACCATCGCCGACCGGTCCCGGAGGACGGTGAGCGATTTCTTCGACGGCGTCGTTTCGAAGCTGAGAGCGAGCTCCCCGGCGACGTCAATGCTGCCGCCGTCGGCGAGTTCGAGCCCGTTGAGGCAACGCAGAATGGTGGTCTTGCCCGACCCCGACGGCCCGATAAGCGCGAGCACGTTACCGCGGTTCACCTCCAGGTCGATCGACGACAGCACGTTGTTCTTGCCGAAGCTCTTTTGCAGGCCACGCACGGTGAGCAGTGCCGGAGACGGATCAGCGGGCGACATAACGGTCCAATCGCTTTTCGAGGAAACCCTGGCCAGTGGAGAGCACGAGGCAGATGACCCAGTAGATGAGTGCGGCCTCCAGATACAGAAGCATGAACTCCTGGCTGAACGCCGCGACCTGCTGCGCCTCCCGGAACAGCTCGGTGACCAGGATCAGTGAGGCGAGGGAGGTGTCCTTCACGAGACTGATGAAGGTGTTGGAGAGCGGGGGCACCGACACCCGCGCCGCCTGCGGGAGGATGATGCGGGTGAGGGCGCGCGCGCGGGTCATGCCGATCATGTACGCGGCTTCCCACTGCCCCTTCGGTACCGACAGGATCGCCGCACGAATCACCTCGGCGGCGTAACCGCCCACGTTGATGGAGAAGGCGACAACGGCGCTGGGCCACGGGTCGATGAGAAGGCCCACCGACGGAAGTCCATAGAAAATCACGAACAGCTGCACCAGCAGGGGAGTGCCGCGAACGATCGATATGTACACGCGGGCGATCCCGGAGATCCACCGGCGGGCCGAGAGACGCATCAGGGCGAGGGCGAGGGCAAGCACGAGCCCGATCGCGAATGACATGAGGGCAAGCGGGATCGTGCCCCGAATGGCCCCGTCCAGCAGGGGAAGGAAGGAGGTGAAGAACAACTCCCAATTGGGCTGGATCATGGGCTCCGCTCCTCCGTGCGTGTCAGTGTTCGGGTTCGCAGCGCGACCGGTGCGGGCGAGTTACTGGCTGACGTCCGCGCCGAAGTACTTGTCGGAGATCGTGGCCAGGGTTCCATTCTCTTTCAACGTGGCCAACGCCGTGTCAATGGCGGTCGCCAGTGCCGTGCCGCCCTTGGCGATCGCAAACGCGCTCTCCGAACGGTCGCTCGTCTCGGCGGCGATCTTCAGGCCGTCTGCACCGGTCTGCTTCTTGTAGTCGAGGAACGTGAGCTTGTCGTTGATCGTGGCATCCACTCGACCCTGCTCGACGAGCGCGACGGACTGCGCCCACCCCTCAACACCTTCGACGATGGCACCGCTCTCGGTCGCGAGAGTGTTCCAGTTGCTGGTGAGCGACTGGGCCGTTTTCTTGCCGGACAGGCTCTCGAAGGAGGTGATGGACGTGTTGTCGGTGGGAACCACAATCACGCCGGTCGAGTAGGTGTAGGGCGTCGAGAACGTGTAGGCCTCCGTGCGCTCCGGCGTGATGGACACCTGGTTCGCGATCACGTCGAAGCGGCCGGCGGTCAGGCCGGCGAAGATGGCGTCCCATTGGGTCTCCTCGAAGGCGACCGATACCCCGATTTCCTCGGCGACGGCCGTGACGACGTCGACGTCGTAGCCGGTGAGCTTTCCCGAGCCGTCTTCATGGAACGAGAACGGTCGGTAGGTTCCCTCGGTCCCCACGGTCAGCACGCCGGCGTCCTGCACGGCGCTGAGCGACGTGTCGGCGCCGGTCTCGGAGGTCGAACCGCTACCCGAAGCGGCGCAGCCGGTGAAAGTAAGGGCGACCGCTGTGAGGAGTGCTGCTGTGGGGAGCGTGAGCTTCATAAGTACTGGCCTTCGGGAATCAATGATCTGCGGAGCCGCAGTGGCGGCTTCCGTAGCGTAACAAGCGACCGCGAGGGTGAAATATTCCGGTTACCTTGTGTGGCGGTGAATCGGGCGCGGGTCGCCGCCGGCTACGAGCGCAGGGCGAGCGTGAAGGGCAGCACCGCCGAGGCCCCCGCCCGGCGCAACTCACGGCCCGCCACCGTCAGCGTCCAGCGGCTGTCAGCCACATCATCGACGAGCAGAATCGGGCGTCCGGCGAAGGGTTCGAGAGCCGCAGCCAGCTCCGCGCCCACCTCAAAGCGATCCCAGACGTTGGAGAGTCGATACGCGCTGTTACCGCCGGACGTTCCCGTGGGACCCCCGTTCGACAGGCCCAGATCGCCGAGCCACGGCAACCGGCCCACCTCAGACAATGTGCGGGCGACCGAGTCAATGAGCAGCGGATGCCGCCGGGACGGCATGCTCACCACGGCGACCGGGCGTTCGTGCCATTTCCACTCGGCGAGCACCCGGATGCACGCGGCCGTCATGGCGGTCGTTGCCGGGGTGTCCGGGCCGGTGCCCTCAAAGATTTCGCGCAGGGCGCCGCCCCAGCCGAGGTCGGTGAGCCGCGCGAGCGCTCGACCTTCGGACAGTCGATCACCGAGCGCGATCTTGCCGGAAGCGGTTACGCCGAGGCTGGCCATTCCCGTGGGCCACTGGGCGCGGGCGTCGAGGGTGACGCCAACGCGGTCGAGCGAGGCGGTCGCGGCGCTCGCGGCTTCTTCGCGCACGTCCTGCGGATACCACGGTGCGGTGCAGTTGTCGCAGCGCCCGCAGGGCACTGCCGTGTCATCGTCGAGGGCTCGCTGGAGAAACTCCATGCGGCAGCCCGTTGTGCTTTCGAATTCCAGCATGGCGCGTTGCTCGGTGAGTCGCGCGGCGGCGATGCGCTCGTAACGGTCCCGGTCGTAGACCCACGGTTCTCCCGTCGCGACCCAGCCGCCCTTCACGCGACGCACGGCGCCGTCGACGTCGAGCACCTTGAGCAGCAGCTCAAGCGGGGTGCGGCGCAGGTCGACGCGCGTTTCGAGAGCCGGCGTCGAGAGGGGAGACGGCCCGTTCTCGGTGAGGGCACCCAGCACGGCTTCCGCCTTGGCCTGGTTGGGCATCGATGCGGTGGCGAAGTAGTGCCAGATGGCTTCATCTTCAGTGCCGGGCAGCAGCAACACGTCGGCGTTCGCCGTGGCACGCCCCGCGCGGCCCACCTGCTGGTAGTAGGCGACGGGCGAGGATGGCGCCCCGAGGTGCAGCACGAAACCGAGGTCGGGCTTGTCGAAACCCATGCCGAGGGCGCTCGTGGCGACGAGAGCCTTCACCTCATTTTTCTTGAGCAGGCCCTCCGATTCTTCCCTCTCGGTGGTGTCGGTCTGGCCCGTGTACGAGCGCACGACGTGGCCGGCGTCGCGCAGCAGTCGTGCGGTGTCTTCAGCCGCAGAAACCGTGAGCGTATAGATGATGCCGCTTCCGGGAAGTTCACCGAGGTGGCTCAGCAGCCAGGCGAGCCGGGCGCGGGAATCCGGCAGTCGCAGCACCCCGAGGCGCAGTGACGTGCGGGCGAGGGGCCCGCGAATGGTGACCACAGGGCTGACGGCAGAGCCGGGAGGCAACCCGGTGTTCGCCTGGGCAATCTGCTCCGCGACGTCGGTCACCACCCGGCTGTTCGCGGTGGCCGTCGTGGCGAGAACGGGAACACCGGCGGGCATCTGGGCAATGAGATCACGCAGGCGCCGGTAGTCGGGGCGAAAATCGTGGCCCCAGTCCGAAATGCAGTGCGCCTCATCGACCACGAGCAGGCCCACCCGGGCGATGAGCGTCGGGAGCTGTTCATCACGGAACGACGGGTTGTTCAGACGCTCGGGGGAGACGAGGAGCACGTCGACCTCGTCGCGCTGAACTTTCTGGAGTACCTCGCCCCACTCGTGGGCGTTCGACGAATTGATCGAGACCGCGCGCACGCCGGCGCGTGCGGCGGCGGCAACCTGGTCACGCATGAGCGCGAGCAACGGCGATACCAGGATGGTGGGTCCTGCTCCCTGGCGGCGCAGCAACAGGGTGGCCACGAAGTACACGGCCGACTTGCCCCAGCCGGTGCGTTGCACAACGAGGGCGCGGCGCCGCTGATCGACGAGGGTCTCGATGGCCTCGAACTGGCCCTCGTGAAAATCCGCGTCGGGACGCCCCACGAGCGTGCGAAGAATTTCGAGAGCGGATGCCCGGGTATCAGTCATGAGTCAAGCGTGTCAGATACGCCTGACAGTGGGGTCGCCGGTCAGCGTGCCTCGAGGCGGGTGGCGACGTCGGCGGGGAAGCCTCCCGTCGCGATGGGGCTCCACCGGGTGGGCGTCACGCGAATGAGCGACTTGTCCTGCAGCGCCATGGCCGCGCGGTACTCGTCCCAGTCGGAGTGCTCGCCGGCGATGCACCGAAAATAGTCGACCAGTCCGTCGGCGGCCTCCGGCATGTGCAGTACCTCGGCGTCACCATCAATCTGCACCCACGCGCCGTCCCATTCGTCCGACAACACGACGACGGAGGCGTGCGCGTCTCGTTCGGCGTTGCGGGTCTTTGCGCGGCCGGGATAGGTGGCGATCACGATGCGGCCCTCAGCGTCGACGCCGCCGGACACCGGTGAGATCTGGGGTCGGCCGTCCCTGCGTGTGGTTGCGAGCAGCATGTGGTGCCGCGGGCGCACCCAGTCGAGAAGGTCGTCCAGGTCAATGACGGTGTTGGTTGCGATGCTTCGAGCCATTTTCCAAGGCTACGCGACATTTTTCGCTCGCAATGGTGCAGGGACCAACGGTTTCGGCGGGCGTGGCTAGGCTCGAAGGATGAACGTCATCCAGCAATTCGAGCCGCGAATGCACGCAGACTCCGTGCCGGGCTTCCGGCGGCTCATCGCGCAGGCTCGGGTGAGCGACCCCATCCTGCTCAACCCGAGAGCGATGACGCGAATGGTGGAGCAGATCAACTGGATGCTGCGGCGCGTCGGCGCCGACGGTATCCGCTTGACGAAGGCCGGGCACTTGCCGCCGTCAGTGGTGATCGAAGCCACAACCGAGCTGGACTGGGGATGGCCCGTCACCGTGAATCGGGAGAGCCACATCAGCCCCCTGCGGGAAATGCGCCTGCACATGCGCGACGTCGGCCTGCTTCGAATCAGCAAGGGAACGCTGCTGCGCACGGCCAAGGGGCGTGCGCTCACGGATTCACCCCGTGCGCTCTGGTGGCACCTCGCCCGGACGGTGCACAAGAGCCGGGTCCCCGAAGTGAGAGACGCGACGCGCCTGCTCCTGCTGTTTGTGGCGACCCGTTCCCTCGACCAGTCGGCGGAATACCTCGTGGCGGTGGCCAGGGGCCTTGAGACCATTGGCTGGGCGGAACCGGGCGGCGACGGGGTCAGCACGGCAAAGGTGCACGGCCTCCTGATGGAGAAATGGCGCCTGCTGAACCGGCTCGGCGTCTTCGAGCCGACCGAGGACTGGTACGGCAACTCGTGGACACCGAGCGTGGGCGGCGCCGCTTTCGCGCGTGCCGCGCTGCAGACCGAAGCGTCCGCAGCGAGCTGACGGGACGCTAGCTGGCGATGGCGTTCCCGAGGGCCGGGGCCAATTCGGAGATTGCCGACGCCATCTTGGTGATGGCCACGAACACGGTCAGCACCGTGATGGCTGCCCACGTCCAGATCGGTGCCAGGCTGCCGCCCACGCGGCGGCGCACGACGATCGTGCGACCGAACACATAGATGGCGCCCCAGAGGAACGCCCAGGCCCAGTGGAACGGCCGCGACACCCCGAGGCGCGAAAGCCTGCGGTGATCGAAGAAGGCCAGCACAATCGTGGCCGCATAGACGGCGAATCCGAGGAACTGCAGCACAGCGTATGCGGGGTCGATGATGGGACCGGTCGACGAAAGGGAAGCCCTCAGGTAGGCGGTCATGTCAAGTTGCGCGTTCGCGATCAGGGAGACGAGAGGCAGCAGAACAATGACCCAGAGGAGTCCGTTGCTCACCGGCGTGCCCTGGCCGGCCACGAGCGGCGGAGTCGTCCCATAGACCGCGAGCGAGGGGTCATACAGGTCTTCGGTCCAGGCCGTGCCGTTCCACCAACGCTGCACCGGAGCGCCGGACGGATCCGGGTACCAGCCCGCCGGATACGTGGTGTTGCCGTTCGAATCCGTCATCGGGGTCCCCTCGCGTCACCGATGTGAGTCACCGATGCAATAACGGCCAGTCTAGGACCGCGGGCAGGAGTGGTTGGATGGACACATGGACGCCACCCCCGCTTACCTCGACGATTTCGCACGCTTCATCATCGCTTCACCGTCGTCGTACCACGCGGCCAACGAGGTGGCCAGACGACTTGAGGCCGAGGGATTCACCCGACTGAGCGAATCCGATGCATGGTCGGGTGCGGCCGGTGGCCACTTCGTGCTGCGCGACGGTGCGATCATCGCCTGGGTGCAGCCCGGTGCAGCGGGTCCGGCAACCCCGTTCCGGGTGCTCGGTGCCCACACCGACTCGCCCGGATTCAAGCTCAAGCCCAAGCCCACCATTAGCTCTCACGGCTGGCTTCAAGCCGGCGTCGAGGTGTACGGCGGGCCCCTGCTCAACTCGTGGCTCGACCGCGAACTTGAACTTGCCGGCCGCCTCGTCACGAAAGACGGCACGGAGCACCTCGTGCGCACCGGCCCGTTCCTGCGCATCCCGCAGCTCGCCGTGCACCTGGACCGTGAGGTCAACAACGGCCTCGTGCTCGACCGGCAGCGTCACATGACGCCGGTCTTCGGCGTGGGCGACCTCGCCGATGCCGACCTCGTGGCGCACCTCGCCGCCCTCGCCGGGGTCCTGGCAGCGGATGTCGCCGGGTACGACATTCTCACGGCCGACACCCAGCCCCCGGCAACGTTCGGGCAGGACGGCTCGCTCTTCGCGGCGGGACGTATGGACAACCTCTCGTCGGTGCACGCCGGCCTGTGCGCCCTCATCGTCGCGGCGGCCAGTCCCGCCGCCGGCTCGATCAGCGTGCTCGCCGCGTTCGATCACGAGGAGATCGGCTCCGCGTCCCGGTCGGGTGCGAGCGGGCCCCTGCTCGACGACGTGCTCACCCGGATCGCGGCGGGCCTCGGCGCATCCGTTTCCCAGCGTTTGCAGGCCTATGCCGAGTCGTGGTGCCTCTCCGCCGACACGGGCCACGCCGTGCACCCCAACTATTCCGAGCGCCATGACCCCGCCAATACGCCCCGTCTCGGCGGCGGTCCGCTGCTCAAGATCAACGCGAACCAGCGCTACGCAACGGATGCCGTGGGCGCGGCCCTGTGGGCTCGCACCTGCGAGCAGGCCGGCGTTGAGTACCAGGAGTTCGTGTCGAGCAATGTTGTTCCGTGCGGCTCGACCATTGGACCGCTCACCGCAACCCGCCTCGGTATCCGCACCGTGGACGTGGGCGTGCCGCTGCTGTCGATGCACTCGGCCCGTGAACTGTGCCACGTTAACGACCCGGCCGCGCTCTCGCTCGCGATCGTCGCCTTCTTCACACCCGAGGCCTGACCCCGGGACCGTGAGGCCCGGCAACGGCCGAGTTGAGCACGGCGACTGGCGTTCCGGTCGCCACCATGACGTTCTACCCGCGCGAACGCTTGCTGTCCGCGGCGTCGATGCGGGCGATGCGCGCCCGGGCTGCGTCTTCCGACGACGACGAAGCGCCGAGCAGTGAGCGCACGAGCCCGAGCACAACGCCGGTCGCCCAGATCACCGGCAGCCGTGACCGCTTCAGCCCGAGCATCTCGCGGTATTCCACGGGCAGTGAGGCCACGGCCCCGGCGAACATGATGCGGTAGAACGGCAGCATCGAAGGCCGCAGGGGTGGGTAGCGAATGAAGCGCACCGCCTCGGCCACCCGCTCGTCGCTCTTGAGCGTTCCCGCGGCGCGAAAGGCCTCAAGCTGGCCGCGCAGGTCACGCTCCGAGAGCGGCGGATCGATCACCCCCACGAGTTCGCCGGCCTTCGACCACTCGCGCACGTACTGGTCGGCACCACCCGGGATCGGGCCGCCCCACACCGTTTCGGCCGCGAGGAAGGCATCAGTGAAAACCACGTGAACCCACGACAGCAATTCGGGGTCGCCCGCGCGGTAGGGGCGCTCCATCCCCTGCGCGTCGAGGTAGGTGCCGGCGACGCGGTCGTGAAAGTGGGCCACCCGGCCCGACTCGTGCACGGCCTGCTCTGTGCTGGCGAAGGTCACGGTTACCAGCCATTGAATCGTTCCCGAGAGCCTGCCGAGCGGGTCCTCTTCGTAGCGGGACCAGTCGTGCACCCCCGCCATCGCTCCCGGATGCAGGGTCTGCATGAGCAGGGCGCGGATGCCCGCCACCATCGTGGCCATGCCGCCGTGCACCGCCCACGATGCTGAACCCGGGCCGAAGAAGCCGATGTCGTCGCCGAGTTCCATCTTCTCGACCCACTTCGGTCGACCCCGGTCATTGCCAGACAACGTGGTCAACAACCGTGCACGCCACGTGTCCGCAAACCTGCTCATGAGCTGAGATTAGCCCGGGCCGGCTGGGTGTCAGCCGACTCTTTAGAGCGCTTGCCGGCCTATGCCCAGTCGTGGTGCCGTTTCCAGCCCGCAGTCCTGATTTCCTCCCTTCTGCCCGCCGCTACCCCGACCGGTGTCCCGGATAGGGGTACGAGGCGTAGGCTCGGCAGGTTGCAAAAAATTGGCGATGCATTCCGAACACATCGTTGACTCAAGAACGCAGGGGAGCGGCACTTTGACTGAGACGACCACGCTGAGCAGTACGGGCCAGCAGGGGACCAACCGAAAAGTCATCGTCCTGGCCATTGCCGGGGCGCTCGGAGGGTTCCTCTTCGGCTTCGACTCCTCGGTCATCAACGGTGCCGTCAATGCCGTGCAGGACGAGTTCGCCCTGAGCGGGGTCCTCACCGGCTTCGCCGTGGCCTGCGCACTCCTCGGTGCTGCGGCGGGTGCTTTCTTCGGTGGGCGCTTCGCCGACCGCTATGGACGCATCCCCATGATGATTGTGGGTGGCATCGTGTTCCTCGCGAGCTCGATCGGCTCCGGCTTGGCCTTCGGCGTCGTCGACCTCATTGTGTGGCGCGTTGTCGGTGGCCTGGGGATTGGGCTGGCGTCGGTCGTTGCCCCCGCGTACATCGCCGAGATCTCCCCGCGCCACATGCGCGGACGCCTGGGGTCGCTGCAGCAGCTCGCAATCACCCTGGGAATCTTCACGGCGCTCCTGTCCGACGCCGTGTTCGCCAACGCCGCGGGGGGCGCGAGCGGAACGTACTGGCTCGGTCTCGAGGCCTGGCGCTGGATGTTCCTGGCCGGTGCCGTGCCTGCCATCGTCTACGGCGCCGTCGCCTACCTGCTGCCCGAGTCCCCGCGATTCCTGGTGCTCAAGGGCCGCGAAAGCGAAGCTCGCACCGTGTTCGTGCGCCTCTGGCCCACGGGCGACGTCGACCGCGAACTGCGCGACATGAACGAATCGATCACCAACGACCAGCGATCCCAGCGCTCGGGGTCCCTGCGTGGCACGGCCTTCGGCCTCAAGCCCGTCGTGTGGGTGGGGATCATTCTCTCGGTGTTCCAGCAGTTCGTGGGCATCAACGTGATCTTCTACTACTCCACAACCCTGTGGGAGGCCGTGGGCTTCGAGGAGAGCAGCTCCCTCACGATCTCGGTCATCACCTCGGTGACCAACATTCTCGTGACCCTCGTGGCGATTGCCCTCGTCGACCGGATTGGCCGGCGCCCCATCCTCCTCGCCGGCTCGATCGGCATGACCGTGTCGCTGGCCACCATGGCCGTGGCGTTCAGCCAGTCCGAGACGGTCAACGGGACGCTGAGCCTGCCGGATGCCTGGGCGCCGATCGCCCTCGTGGCGGCGAACCTCTTCGTTATTTCGTTCGGCGCCTCGTGGGGTCCTGTCGTCTGGGTGTTGCTGGGAGAAATCTTCCCGAACGCCATTCGGGCCAAGGCGCTTGGCCTGGCAGCAGCCGCGCAGTGGATCGCCAACTTCTTGATCACCGTGAGCTTTCCCCCGATGGCGGAGCTGTCCCTGCCCATCACCTATGGCCTGTACGCGCTCTTCGCCGGCCTGTCGTTCTGGTTCGTGCTCGCGAAGATTCCGGAGACCAACGGCATGTCGCTTGAGCAGGCGGACACCCTGCTTCCGCCGAAGAATTCGGCCCGTGAAGCCCGCAAATCGGAGAACATCCCCGTCTGATTCACCGCCGGGCGGGAGCCGTTATTTCGCCGTCTTGCGCTTCACCCAGCCAAAGGCGGCGGTCACGAGGAACAGGATGATTCCGATGACAGCGAGCCAGAACAGCCCCTTGATCACGAATCCCAGCACCGCGAAAACAAGCCAGACAACGAGGAGAAAAACGATCAGGTTCATCATGGAGGCCACGCTACTACGCCGAGCGCGCCCGCACCGCTAAGTGACCACCGCGGGTTGCACGACCGGACGGGTCAGCCCCGGCGGCGGAAGCGCACCCGGGCGACGGCGACGCGCGCGGTTCCCCGCACGTCGGCGGGCTCAGACAGGGCGCCCGCCGACGCCCGGCCTCACGCCGCGGCGCCACACTGCGTGGGTCAGTGGAACGCCCGGACGGTAGGCGAGGTGCGCCACGGCTGGCGCGTCAAGCACCTGGAGGTCGGCCAGGCCACCCACTTGGAGCGATCCGACGGCATCCGGTCCCCGCTCACGGCCCACCGCCTGGGCTGCCCCGCGCGTGGCGGCCCAGATGGCCTCGTCGATCGTCAGGCCCATTTGCAGCACCGCCGTGGACACGCAGAACGGCATCGACGTTGTGTACGAGGATCCGGGGTTGCAGTTGGTGGCGAGGGCGATGCTCGCGCCGGCGTCGAGCAGCGCCCTGGCCGGCGGGAAGGGTTCGCGCGTCGAGAGATCGCAGGCGGGCAGCAGTGTTGCGACCGTCGTCGACTGTGCGAGTGCGTCGATGTCCGCCGCCTCGAGGTGGTTGCAGTGGTCGACGCTCGCCGCTCCGAGCTCAACGGCCAGCCGCACACCGCCGCTGAAGCCGAGCTGGTTGCCGTGCACGCGCAGGCCGAGACCGGCGGCGCGTCCGGCGAGGAGCACCTCGCGGGTCTCCTCCACGTCAAAGGCGCCGGCCTCGCAGAACGCGTCGATGTACGACACGTACGGTGCCACCGCCGCGAGCATCGGCCCGGTGACGAGGTCGAGATAGTCCCGCCGATCGTGTCCCTGCGGCACCACGTGGGCGCCGAGGTACGTGACGACGTCGGCGACGGTCGCCGCGGCCCGCGCGGACCGCACCTCGCTCTCCAGATCGAGGCCGTAGCCGGTCTTGGTTTCGAGGAACGTCGTGCCCTGCGACTCGGCCTCAAGGCGGAGTCGCAGGGCATTGGCGACCAGTTGCTCCTCGGTCGCCGCCCGCGTGGCACGCACCGTTGTGTTGATCCCGCCGGCTTCGTAACGCTGCCCGGCCATGCGGGCCTCGAATTCCGCGGCGCGGTCGCCGGCGAAGAGGAGGTGGGAGTGCGTGTCGACCCAGCCGGGCAGCGCGGCGCGGCCGCCGACGTCCGTTCGCCGGTCGGCGGCGGGGGCGTCGGCGGCCGAGCCGATCCACGCGATTCGACCGTTTTCGATCACCAGCGCCGCGTCGAGCAGGCGCTCCCGATCGTCGGCCTGGGTGGTCAGCTCGGCGATGCCGGTGATCAGCTCGGTGGTCTGTTGGCTGGTGACAGGGGGGCTGGTCATGCGGGGTCTGGTCATGCGGGATCTCCCGAGGTGCCGTCGTGGATGGGCGGGATGTTGTCGAGCGTGGCCAGGGCGTGCCGCAGCAACGCCTCGGGCAGCCGGTCGGCCGCGGCGCCGCCCGCGGAGACGAGCCGTCCGGAGTCGGCCACGATCACGCCGTGCACGATGACGCGCACAACGTCGGATGCCGTGGCGCTGAGCGGCAGCTGGGCCGGCGCCGACCCGATGGTGCGCACGCTGTCCATCGAGACCTCGACGAGGTCGCACAGACCGCCGGGACGCAGGCGGTTGTCGCCGAGGCCGAGGCAGGCGTAGCCGCTGGTCGACGCGGCGGCCAGGAGCGCGGCCGGGTCGAATCGACCGCGCTCGCCGGAGGCCAGCCGTTCGCCGGCCTCGAGGCCGCGCATCTCGAGCAGCGGGTCGACGACGGCGTTCTGGTCGGAGCCGAGGGCGATCCTGGCGCCGGCGTCGGCGAGGCGCCGGGCCGGGCCGATCCCGTCGCCGAGGTCGGCCTCCGTCGTCGGGCACATGATGACGGTGGTGCCGGTGCGCCCAATCAATTCGATGTCTGCGTCGGTGAGGTGGGTGGCGTGCACGACGCTCAGGCGCGGCGAGAGGGCGTCGAGGTCGGCGAGCACGCCGGTCGGCGTCAGACCGTATTCGGCCAGGCAGTCCGCGTTCTCCTGCGGCTGCTCGGAGAGATGAATGTGCAGGGGCACGGCGGAAGGCAGCCCCGCGAGCACCTCCCGCATGGCGGCCGTGGGCACGGCGCGCACGGAGTGGATCGCGGCGCCGAGGCTGACCCGGGCATCCGGATCCGCGCCGAGGGTCTCGTTCAGGGATCGCCAGCGCTCCAGCCAGCCCGCCGCCGAGCCGTCGTCGAAGGCGCGCTGTTCCGGAGCGAGCGGGCGCCCGATGCCGCCGGCGAGGTAGAGCGTGTCGAGCAGCACGAGACGGATGCCCACATCGCGCGCCGCCGCGGCCAGCGCGAGTTCCATGGCGTGTTCGCGCGGGTACCGGGAGCCGTCCGGGCGGTGGTGCACGTAGTGGAACTCGCCGACCGCGGTCCAGCCGCTGACGAGCATCTCGGCGAACACGGCCCGGGCGAGAGCGTAGTACCGGTCGGGGTCGAGTCGTCCGGCCGCGAGGTACATCGCCTCGCGCCACTGCCAGAAGTCGCCACCGTCCGCGTGGGTGCAGCCGCGTAACGCGCGGTGGAACGCGTGGGAGTGCGCGTTGGCCATGCCGGGCAGTACGGTGCCGAGGCGCACGTCTCGCGGCCTCGGCGCGCAGCCGGGCGTGAGGCGGGCGATGCGCCCGTCTGCTCCTACCTCAACGCGAACGCCGGGGGTCGGCTCGCCGTCAACGAGCAGGGTCTCGCACCAGAAGACGTGGGTTCCCGCGCCCGTCACAGCAGCGTCCTGAGCAGCTTCTCCAGCGCGTCGATCCCGGCCATGCAGTCCTCGGCCGACGCGAATTCCTCGGGCGAGTGCGAGATCCCGGTCGGGTTGCGCACGAAGAGCATGGCGCTCGGCACGCTCGCCGCGAGCACACCGGCGTCATGGCCGGCGCCCGTCGGCAGGGTCGGAACGCCGTGGAGGGCGGCGCTGAATCGGTCTCGCAGTTCGGGGTCGAAGTGCACAGAGCCGGCCCACGATTCCTCCACAATCGAGACGGCGCATCCGTTCTCGGCCACGGCCGCGTCGACCCCGGCGGTGATCTCGCTCACGAGGGCGCGGGTCTCCTCGTCGGTCTCCGCCCTGGCGTCGAGCCAGGCCTCGACGCGCGACGGGATCACGTTCGTACCACAGGGGATGATGTTCATCCGGCCGACGGTGGCCCTGGTGCCGGGCCTGGCCGAGGCCGCCTCCTGCACCGCGAGCACGGCGCGCGCGGCGGCCACCATCGGGTCGCGGCGGTCGGTCATCAGGGTGGCGCCGGCGTGATTGCCCTGCCCGGTCATGGTGAGGCGCCAGCGACCGTGTGCCAGGATCGAGGAGGCAACGGCCACCGGGTGCCCGAGGTCGATCAGGCCGCGGCCCTGCTCGATGTGCAGTTCAACGAACAGTCCGATCCGATTCAGCGCGTCCCGGTCGGTGCCGAGGTGGGCCGGATCGATTCCGGCGTGCGCTGCGGCTTCGGCCAGCGTGACGCCGTCCGGATCGACGAGGGCCCTGGCGCGGTCGGCGTCCAGTGTCCCGGTCATCAACCTCGAGCCGAGGCAGGCGATGCCGAACCGGGAGCCCTCCTCCTCCGCGAAGACCAGGATGGCGCAGGGGCGCGACGGCGTGACGCCGGTGGCCTGAAGTCGTGCGATGGCGTCGAGCGCCGACACGACGCCGAGCGGGCCGTCGTACGCGCCGCCGCCCGGCACGGAGTCGAGGTGGCTGCCGGTGACGACGGCATCCGGCCCCGGGGTTCCCCACCAGGCCCAGATGTTGCCGTTGCGGTCGGTTTCGACGGCGAGCCCGATGCGCTCGGCTCGTTCGATGAACCACGCCCGCAACTCGAGGTCGGGCCCCTGCCAGACGTGCCGTGAGTAGCCGCCACGCTGGGCATCCTGGCCGGTCTCATTAATTTCGTCGAGACCGGCCAGGACACCGTGGGCGAGGAGCCCGCTCAATCCGATTCCATCATCGGCACGCGCAGGCCGCGCTCGCGCGCGACCTCTTCGGCCCGCTCGTAGCCGGCGTCGACGTGGCGCATCACGCCGGTGCCCGGGTCGTTCGTGAGCACCCGCTCGATCTTCTCGGCGGCGAGGGCGGTTCCGTCGGCGACGATCACCTGGCCGGCGTGGATACTGCGGCCGATCCCGACACCGCCACCGTGGTGGATCGACACCCAGGTGGCACCGGATGCCGTGTTGAGCAGGGCGTTCAGCAGCGGCCAGTCGGCGATCGCGTCCGAGCCGTCCTTCATATCTTCGGTCTCCCGGTAGGGCGAGGCGACGGAGCCGGAGTCGAGGTGGTCCCGGCCGATCACGATCGGCGCGGAGAGCTCGCCGGAGGCGACCATCTCGTTGAATTTCAGGCCGGCCAGGTGGCGTTCCTTGTAGCCGAGCCAGCAGATCCGGGCAGGCAGGCCCTCGAAATGAACGAGGTCCTGGGCCTTGGTGATCCACCGGCGCAGGTGCTCGTCTTCCGGGAACAGCTCGACGATGGCCTTGTCGGTGGCCGCGATGTCGGCCGGGTCGCCGGAGAGAGCGACCCAGCGGAACGGGCCCTTGCCTTCGGCGAAAAGCGGCCGGATGTACGCGGGCACGAACCCGGGGAATTCGAATGCCCGCTCGTAGCCGCCGAGCTCGGCCTCGGCGCGGATCGAGTTGCCGTAGTCGAAAACCTCGGCTCCGGCATCCTGGAATTCGACCATGGCTTTGACCTGCTTGGCCATGGCGGCGCGGGCGCGTTCGGTGAACTCCTCCGGCTTCTCGGCCGCGTAGGGGTGCCAATCCTCGACGGTGACGCCCTCGGGCAGGTACGACAGTGGGTCGTGCGCGCTCGTCTGGTCGGTGACGATGTCAATGGGCACCTTGCGGGCGAGCAGCTCGGCGAACACGGTCGCGGCGTTGCCGACCAGGCCCACCGACAGGGCGCGCTTCGCGTCCTTCGCCGCGAGAACCCGGGCGATCGCGTCGTCGAGGTCTGTGGTGAGTTCGTCGAGGTAGCCGTGGTCGACCCGGCGCTGCAGCCGGGTCTCGTCGACGTCGACGATCAGCACGACGCCGTCGTTCATGGTGACGGCGAGCGGCTGCGCGCCGCCCATGCCGCCGGCCCCGCCGGTGAGGGTGAGGGTCCCGGCCAGCGTGCCGCCATCGTGCTCGTCAAGCCCGCCCCGTCGGGCGGCGAGCTTGGCGGCGACGGCCGCGAACGTCTCGTAGGTGCCCTGCAGGATGCCCTGGGTGCCGATGTAGATCCAGGAGCCGGCGGTCATCTGGCCGTACATGGTCAGGCCGAGCGCCTCGAGCCTGCGGAACTCCGGCCAGGTCGCCCAGTCACCGACGAGGTTCGAGTTGGCGATGAGCACGCGCGGCGCCCACTCGTTGGTGCGGAACACGCCCACCGGCTTGCCGGACTGCACCAGCAGGGTCTCGTCCTTCTCCAGCGTGGTGAGCGTGCGCACGATCGCGTCGTAGGCTTCCCAGTTGCGGGCGGCCTTCCCAGTCCCGCCGTACACGACGAGGTTCTCCGGATGCTCAGCGACCTCGGGGTCGAGGTTGTTCATGAGCATCCGCAGCGGGCCTTCGGTCTGCCAGCTCTTCGCTGTCAGGGTGTTGCCGCGGGCGGCGCGAACGGGGCGGGATTCGGACATCGGTGTCTCCTTGGTTCAAATCGCGTTCAGGTCGGGTGTGTCAGGTCGAGTGGTGCTGCGCGGGGGAGATCAGGGACCGGTCGGCGAGCTGAGGCCCGCCGACACCCGGTCGGCGGCGGCGGCGAGCAGTGGCCCGTAGCGGTCGATATCGGCCGCGGTGACTCGATAGCTCGGGATGACGAGGCTGAGTGCGGCCACGACTCGGCCGGCGGAGCGGATCGGTGCGGCGATGGCGGTGACGTCCGACTCGATGCCGCGTTCGACGACGACGTAGCCCGGCGCCGGGGTACGTCCTTCGAGCACCTGGCCGGCGGCGGACTGCTCGAGTGGAACGGTGCGGCCGACCCAGCTGGCGTGGCGGACCGAGTGCGTGCCCTCGACGATGGCGAGATAGAGGGCCGTGCGGGTGTGGCCTTCGACGCTGAGGTAGACCGATTCCCCGGTCGCGGCGACGAGGTCTTCCATGACAGGGCGGCAGTGCGGAGCGAGTGACTGGTTGCTCAGCGCCTGGGCGCCGAGCTGGATCAGTCGACTGCCCGGGCGGTAGCCGCCGCCGTCGTCCCTCCGCACGAATCCGCTCGTCTCGAGCGTTCGCAGAAGGCGCAGGGCGGTGCTCGGCGAGAGATCGACGGCCCGGGAGCTGGCGGATAGTGTGAGGCCGTCCCCGTCGCAGATGACGGCAAGCAGGCTGAGGGCGCGGTCCACGGTGCGGGTGGATGACTCGGCCACGGTGCTCCTTCGTTGAATGCCCTGCCATCCAGTAAAATGCAATTGCCATGCAATGGCAACACTTTTTTTCAGCCGGGCGGCCTGAGCCGCCGCCCCAAACTGAGGCCACCCGAACTGGAGCTCGCGGGTTGCTGAGCATAGCGGATACCTTCACCTGAGAACAGGTCGGAGTAAGAATGCCGCAGCGTGGATTTGCCGTACTGGATATCGAGACGACGGGTCTCTCCCCGTACCGGAGCGATCGGGTCGTTGAGATCGCCGTGGTTAATGCCGATGCGGCCGGAAACATCACCGGGCGTTGGCACACCATGGTCGGTGCGCCGGAGTACCCCGCGTTCGAACTGATCGCATCACGGCTCGTCGAGCTTCTCTCCGGCCGGGTACTCGTCTGCCACAACGCCCAGTTCGCCACGAGTTTTCTCATGAGTGAGTTTCAACGGATGTCGTATCGTCCGCGTCGGGGCATGGAAGCGGTGTGCACCATGCAACTCGCCCGGGAATTCCTGCCAGGGGCCGGCCGGTCGCTTGCGGACTGCTGTGCGGCCTTCGACATTGAGGTGGCATCGGGGCACGGCGCTCTTCTGAAGGCCGTGGCGACCGCGCAACTCCTCGCAGCGTATGTCCAGAGCGACCCGGGTCTCCCGGCCTGGCAGATGGCCCTGGATCGCGCCGCCGCTACGCCCTGGGCACCGCTCGGATCCGCGCGGTCAGGGTGGGTTCCCCGCTTGCCGGGAACCGAGCTTTCTCTGCCGAGTTTTCTCGAGCGAACGGCCGCTCGGCTGCCCAACTATCCGGGCCCGGACGGGCACCTCGACTACCTTGCCCTGCTTGACCTCTGCCTGATCAACGACCGCCTCGATCGCGGGGATCTGCGCGTGCTCACGCAACTCGCCGAAATGAGCGGGATCAGCGCCACGGAGTGTGCGGATCTCAACAGCGCCTACGTGGAAGACCTTGCCCGCGTCGCCCGGCTCGCGGGCACCCTGGGTGCGGAGGAGCGCGAAGAGCTGCTCGGCGTCGCCACCATGCTCGGTGTTGCAGCCGAGCTCGTGACCGCGGTTGTCGATCCGCTGCCGTCGGCGGGGCTGCCCGAGGGACGCGAAGCGCCGCAGCCGGAAACGGTATCGCTGAACCAGGGTGACATCGTCGTGTTGACCGGTGACCTTGCCCGGTCGCGCTCCGACTGGAACCGTGAACTGTGCGCGCGGGGGTTCACCGTGGCGCCAGCCATCACGATGCGCACCCGACTTCTCGTGGTCGCCAACCCGAGTGCGACCACGGGGAAGTCAGCCAAAGCGGTCGACTACGGGATCCCCATGGTGTCGGAATTCGGGCTCAGGTCCCTGATCGGGGTGCGGTAGCTCCGTACAGGCCAAGTGCAGACGACAGGCCAGGTGCAGACGACAGGCCAGGTGCAGACGACAGGCCAGGTGCAGTCGCCGGGTCAGGCGCATGCACGCGACTCAGCGTCGTTGTTCGGCCTCAAGTTCGAGGGCGCAGTCGATGCAGAATTCCGTTGCGGGCCGGGCCTCGAGGCGTTCGCGACCGATCGGCTCCCCTTGGCGCAGGCAGACGCCGTAGGTTCCGTCGTCGACTCGTTGCAACGCCCTGTCGATGCGTGCGAGCTTCTCGGCGAAATCGTGTTGCACCCCGGACAGCCGCGACCATTCCATGGTGAGGGCGGGCCCCTCCGGGTCATGCTCGTCGTCCTGCGCTTCATCCCGGGTTACCCGCACCTCGTCGAGCGACTCGGCGAGCCGCGCAAGTTCGGTGGCGAGTTCGGCGCGCATCCGCCGCAGGCTCTGTTCCAAGTGGCGCACATCGGCAGAGGTGAGTGCTGTCATGACCATGATTACTCCGTTCGTCGATGAGGGAGAGAGACGATTGCTGCACAGGCTGAGCGGACGAACGTCAGGATCGTCCAGGGGAATATCGGCAGTATACGCCCGCGGGCGATGTGGTGACAGGTATCAGATCAGGGCGCGCAGGCAATCCTCTATGCTGAGCCCGCGCACGCGGGCACGCTGGGTGAGCCGGTCGAAATCGTCGGCGGTGAGCGTCAGGGTGATACTGCGCTGTTCGCTGACGCTGCGCAGCGCCGAGACCGGGTGATCGTTGCTGTGCTGGCCGCCCAGGCTCTCGGGCGCGTCCCCGAGGTCTCCGGCGTCTTCGTCGAAGGAGAAAAGTTCGGAGTGGGCGGAAGTGACCGTGCGTGCCGTCGCGGCAGCCTCCGGGGTCGAGCGATTCGAGGTCGGTGCGGCAATGGCTGCCCGACCAGGCGCCGTGTAACCGGGCCCACTCCGCACGGGTGCACCGCGCTGAAACGATTCGGCGGCCCCGCGGGCACGCACGTCGGCCGCCTCGTTGAGTGGATGGTTGGCATGGCCCTTCACCCATTCGAAACGGTATCGGCGCCCCACGATCTCCGCGTCAATCTCCTTGAGCAGATCCACGTTGAGCACGGGCTTGCCGTCGGCTTTGCGCCAGCCCTTGGCCTTCCACCCCCGCATCCACTTCGTGATGCAGTTGATGACGTACTGGCTGTCGCAGAGCACGAGCAGGTCGTCGTCGATGTGTTTGGTGGCGCGAAAGAGTTCGAGCACCGCCTTGAGCTCACCCTGGTTATTGGTGGCGTGTTTCCAGCCGCCGGCGGCCCAGTTGGAGTTATCGACGTACCAGGCCCACCCTGCCGGGCCGGGGTTGCCGAGGGCTGACCCGTCGGCGGCAGCAGTAATAGTCATTGCTCCATTAAACCACCCGTGACCGCCGACGCTCGAAAACGGCAACGTGTGCAGTGTGTAACACGGTCCCCCCACCCGGCTCCGAGGGTGTGATCATCAGGTGCCTGAGCGTTGCACCGAACGCGCAAGGGGCGCAGGGGGCGCGGCCGGAACGCCCAAACGTTGACCTGCCGGGTGCGCGGTGCCATGATCGCTCCTGACGAGGGGAGGACATGAATTCTCCAGCGATGACCATGATGCGGGTGGCCATGCGCATGGCGGTCTGGATCTATCGCCTCACGAACGGCCTCATCGGGGGATCGCTCGGCAGGCTCGATGTGCTGCTCCTCACCGTGCCGGGCCGCAAATCCGGCACGCCGCACACCGTTCCCGTGGGGTTCTTCGAACACGAGGGCGGCTACCTGGTCGTTGGTTCCGCCGGGGGCTCGCCCCAGGAACCGCAGTGGTTCAGGAACCTTCGGAAGTCCGCACGCGCCCACATTCAGATTCGTTCGCGGCATACCGACGTATTCGTACGAGTAACGGACCCGGCCGAACGAGACCGGCTGTGGAACGACGTGGTGATCGCACAGGCGAGCACCTTCGCCAGATACCAGAAAAATACGGACCGCACGATACCGATCGCCGTCCTCACGCCGGTCTAGCGATTAGGCGACGTTCACCGACACTCGGTGCAGGCCGGTGGCGCCGTCGGGCGCGACATCGCGCGTGAGCGACGTCTGAACGAGGCCGTTGGCATCGGTGGCCCGCACCGTGACGGAGTGGCTGCCGGGCGTGGCGGGCCAGGTGAACATCCACTGCCGCCAGGTGTCGGCGGAGATGGCGTCCGCGAGCGTGGCATCGTTCCACTCACCGTCGTCGATCTGCACCTGCACGGCGCTCACCCCCACATGCTGTGACCAGGCGACGCCCGCCACCACAACCTGGCCGGCCGCCACCTGCGCGCCCCTGCGCGGCACGTCGATGCGTGAGGACAGCTTCACCGGGCCGAGCTCGGACCAGCCCCTCGGCGTCCAATACCCCTGCGCCTGATCGAAGCGGGTGACGCCGAGCTCAACCACCCACTTCGTGGCGGAGACGTAACCGTAGAGGCCGGGAACGACCATACGAACCGGGTAGCCATGTTCAAGCGGAAGCGGGTCACCGTTCATGCCCACGGCGAGGATGGCGTTGCGCTCATCGGTGAGCGCCTCAAGGGGCGTGCCGGCCGTGAACCCGTCGGAGCTGCGGGAGAGCACCATGTCGGCGCCGCCCGTGGGTACCGCCCGGGCAAGGAGATGGCGGATGGGGTAGCCGAGCCACACGGCGTTGCCGATCAGATCGCCGCCGACATAGTTGGACACGCACGCGAGGGTCGTCGTGCTCTCTTCAAGGGGGAGAGCGAGCAGCTCAGCGAAAGAGATCTCCACCTCCTTCTCCACCATGCCGGTGATGCGCAGCGTCCACGTGCTGGGGTCGATCCGCGGCACCTGCAGTGCGGTGTCGATGCGATAGAAATCCGCGTTCGGCGTGATGATGGGCGAGAGTCCCGCAACCTCGAATGAGGCCCCCTCCGGGATCGGCACGCCGGGAACGGATGCCGGTGGCAGCGTGAACAGGGCGCGCGCGGCATCCGCTGCCCGGGTGCCGGCGAGCAGCAGCTGGCCGCCGATGAGCGCGAGAACGCCGAGGCCGGCGCTCGCTCCCGTGAACGCCAGGAAGCCGCGACGGTCCAGGGTTCCCTCTCCGGCGGGCCGGTTGCTGAGCCGACGGGTGAGAACGGTGAGAACGATCGTGCCGACACCGGCGGCCACGAGGGAGGGAAAAGCGTCCAGCGCGGCGGAGTCCGCACGGGTGAGCGCCGCGAACAGGGCGAGGGCGGCGGCGGCGACCACGAGCACGCGGCCCCACGGTGGCCGGCGGTACTCCAGAATTCCGGCCAGGCCGGCGAGCGCGAACACGACGAGGCCGATGCTGATGATGAGCACGAGCTTGTCGGCCGTGCCGAAGAGCCCGATCACGAGGTCTTTCACTCCCGGTGGTACGAGGTCGATGATGAGGGCGCCGACGGAGAGCACCGGGCTTGCGGTGGGAGCGAGGAGCGCTGCGGTCAGTTCCGCGAAGCCGAGTGCCGCGGTCGCCGCGGCGAAGCCGGCGATGGCGGGGCGCCACACCGTCGAAAACGCGTTCCCGCGCTGCTGAGCCTGGAGGGGCGAGGCGTCACGGGGCGAGGTATCACGGGGCGAGGCATCACGGGTTGAGGCATCACTGGGGGCCATGGCACCACCCTAGAACCGTTGCCTGTGTTGGCGCCCCGGCTCGCGCCCGGTTCCTCAAGCGTCAGACAATCGTCACATCTGCCGCGGCCGGGCAGGCGGAGAGGCGCGGGGGACAGAAGTAGTGCAGTCTTAAGGGAACATGTCACTTCTCACGAGTCTCCCCAATGTAACCGACCCCGATGTTCTCTTCGAGGCGTTCGAAGACTGGGCGACCGAGCAGGGGCTTTCCTTGTACCCGGCTCAGGAGGAAGCGGTCATCGAGATCGTGTCAGGGGCGAACCTCATCCTCAGCACGCCCACGGGCACGGGTAAATCGCTTGTGGCGGTCGGGGCTCACTTCGCGGCGCTGTCCGCCGGCAAGCGCACCTTCTACACGGCTCCCATCAAGGCGCTCGTGAGCGAGAAGTTCTTCTCCCTCGTGGAGACGTTCGGTGCCGAAAACGTGGGCATGATGACGGGCGACTCCTCGGTGAACGCCGACGCCCCGATCATCTGCTGCACGGCTGAGATCCTCGCGAACCTCGCACTGCGCCACGGCGAAGACACCGAAGTCGACCAGGTGGTCATGGACGAGTTTCACTTCTATGGGGACCCGGAGCGCGGCTGGGCCTGGCAGGTTCCGCTGCTCCTGTTGCCGCGCGTGCAGTTCATTCTCATGTCGGCGACCCTCGGTGACGTGAAGTTCATCGCCGACGACCTGTCGAAGCGCACGGGCCGTGACACCGCGATCGTCACCGGTGTCGAGCGCCCGGTGCCGCTCAACTTCTACTACGAGAACACGCCCGTGCACGAGACGATCGAAGAGCTGCTGCACACGCAGAAGGCGCCCGTCTACATTGTTCACTTCGCTCAGGCTGCCGCCCTCGAGCGCGCGCAGGCACTCGCGAGCGCCAAGGTGGCCACCCGCGAGCAGCGTGACGAGATTGCGGAACTCATCGGCGAGTTCCGGTTCACGACGAGCTTCGGCAAGACGCTGTCCCGGCTCATCCGCATGGGCATCGGCGTGCACCACGCCGGGATGCTGCCCAAGTACCGCCGTCTGGTGGAGCAGCTCGCGCAACGCGGGATGCTGCGGGTCATCTGCGGAACCGACACGCTCGGCGTCGGCATCAACGTGCCCATTCGCACCGTGCTGTTCACCGCACTCACGAAGTATGACGGCGTGAAGATGCGTCAGGTGCTCGCCCGGGAATTCCACCAGATCGCCGGTCGCGCCGGGCGTGCGGGTTACGACACCGCCGGCACCGTGGTCGTTCAGGCCCCCGACCACGAGTCCGAGAACCTCAAGGCCGTTGAGAAGGCCGGCGATGATCCGAAGAAGAAGCGCAAGATCGTGCGCAAAAAGGCGCCGGAGGGCTTCGTGTCCTGGGGCGAACCGTCGTTCCGCCGCCTGGTCGACGCCGAGCCGGAGACGCTCAGTTCGAGCATGCAGATGACGGCCGCCATGCTCATCAACGTGATCGGGCGGGGTGGCGATGCCTTCGCACACGTGCACTCCCTCGTCTTCGATAACCACGAGCCGTGGAAGCGCCAGCTCGTGCTCGCCCGGCGCGCGCTCGGCATTTACAAGACGCTGCGAGAAGCCGGGATCGTGGAGCAGAGTGCGGCAGGTGGCATCCGACTCACGGTAGACCTGCAGGCCAACTTCGCGCTCAACCAGCCCCTGTCGCCGTTCGCGCTCGCCGCGTTCGAGCTGCTCGACCCCGACCCGGCCATGGGTCCCGGCCCCGGCACCGGGCACTACGCCCTCGACATGATCTCCATTCTCGAGGCGACGCTCGACGACCCGCGCCCCGTGCTGATGGGTCAGCAGTTCGCGGCGCGCGGTGAGGCCGTGAACGCCATGAAACGCGAGGGGATTGAGTACGACGAGCGAATGGCGCTGCTGGAGGAGATCACCTGGCCCAAGCCGCTCGAAGAGCTGTTGAATTACACGTTCGAGACCTACAAGGCGTCACAGCCCTGGATCGCGGACTTCGCGCTGCGGCCCAAGTCCGTGGTGCGCGACATGTACGAGCGGGCGATGTCATTCGGGGAGTTCATTGCGTTCTACAAGCTCGCCCGCAGCGAAGGGGTCGTGCTGCGCTATCTCTCCGACGCGTATCGCGCCGCCCGGCAGACGATTCCGGACGAGGCCAAGAACGAGGACCTGCTCGACCTGATTGAGTGGCTCGGCGAACTCGTGCGCCAGGTGGATTCGAGCCTGCTCGACGAGTGGGAAGAGCTGCTGCATCCCGACCCCGTGGAGCACGAGACCGAAGCCCACGCGCTCCTGCCGCCCGCCCCGAAGCGGCTCACCACGAATGTGCGGGCATTTCGCATCCTCGTTCGAAACGAGTTGTTCCGTCGAGTGCAGCTGGCCGCGCTTGAACACTACGACGAGCTCGGCGACCTCGATAAGGAGCACGGGTTCACGGCCGAGGTGTGGGGTGATGCCCTGGACGGGTATTTCGCGGAACATGACGAGATCCTCACCGGGGCCAATGCGCGTAGCTCCGACCTGCTGATGATCGAGACGACGCCCACCAGCTGGACGGTGCGCCAGATTCTGGACGACCCGGCGGGCGACCACGACTGGGGCATCAGCGCCGACGTCGACCTCGCGGCCTCCGACGAGCGTGGCGAGGCCGTTGTGCGCGTCACCGGGGTCAACCGCTTGTAGCCGTCGTTCGCGAGATTCGGCCGTGCATGCTTGATCGGGCGGTTCGTCGGGGCGGGCTGCCGGTCACGCGGAGTCGCGCCACACTATTTCGGTGTCGAGCAGAATGCCGCCGAGCTCGGGGGGCTCGCCGCGCAGCTGGCTGAGCACCGACTCCGCGGCGCGCTCGCCGAGCCCGTTGGCAGGCTGACGCACGGTCGAGAGCAACGGCTGGCACCGCAATGCCCAAGCGCTGTCGTCGAAGCCGACAATTCCCACGTCGCCTGGCACGCTGCGGCCGACCTCCCGCAAGGCGTCCAGCGCGCCGGCGGCGATGGCGTCAGAGGCCGCGAAAACCCCGTCAATGAGCGGGTCGCGTGCAAGCAGTGCGCGCATGCCGTCACGCCCGTCCGCGTAGGTGTAGAGCGGGACTGGAGCCACCAGCGACGGGTCGAACCGGTCGCCAAGGGCCTCGGTGAACCCCGCCAGGCGGTCGGTGCCCGAGTCGCGGTCGAGGGCAGCGACGATCATGCCGATTCGGCGTCGCCCGGTGGCCATCAGTCGTTCGGTGATCGCGCGGGCAGCGGCACGGTTGTCGATACCCACGTAGGGAAGGTCCTGCAGGTCCTGCGGGTGCCCGACAAAGGCTGCCGGCATGTCGAGTCGTTCGATAACACGCGTGATCGGGTCTTTCTCTCGGGCTGATACCACGACAGCGCCGTCGACGAAGCCGCCGCTGAGATACCGGGCCACCCGCTCGGTGTCCCGATCTGACTCGATCACCAGGCTGACCATCTGATAGTCCGCGCGCGAGAGCGCCGTATTGGCACCGAGCAGGATCGCGCCGATATTCGGATCCTCAAGGAAGAGGGAATGCGGCTCGTGAACGATGAGGCCGACGGCTTGGGAACGCTGCATGACGAGGTTGCGGGCGGCGTTGTTCGGCACGTAGCCGACCTTCTCAATGGCCGCCTCAATGGCGCTGCGGGCTTCGGCCGACACGTACGGCTCGTTGTTCACCACTCGACTGACCGTTCCGCGGGAAACGCCGGCTTCCGCGGCGACATCGTGGATCGTCGCGCGTTTGCGCCGCCTCGGAATGGTCACCATTTGATAACTGTACCGGCTGTGCAGCTTGACACGTTGGCGTCGTCATATCTAGTCTGTGTACGTTCACAGAAACTCACCGCGGAGTTGTTTTCTCCTGATCTGTGCACGTTCACAGGAGCAGGAGCAGATGTACACCCCAGCAGCGACCCAGGGCGACGTAGACGAGGCCACCCGGGCTACCCCGTTCGTGCAGACCGGCATCGCCTATGGCTGTGACTACAACCCGGAGCAGTGGGGACCCGATGTCTGGGCCGAAGACGTGCTGCTGATGCAGCAGTCCGGCGTCGACCTCGTGGCGATCAACATTTTCGGGTGGTCCTCCCTCGAACCCCGCCAGGGCGAGTACGACTTCACCCTGCTGGACACGGTCATTGACCTGCTGCACTCCCACGGCATCCGCGTGAATCTGGGCACCGGTACCTCCTCGCCGCCGCCGTGGCTCACCACCGCGCACCCGGAGATTCTGCCGCAGGCCGAAGACGGCACCACCCGATACTCCGGCGGACGACAGGCCTGGTGCCCCAGCTCGCCGGTGTTCCGCGAGCATGCCCTTCGCCTGGTGGAGCAGGTGGCCCGCCGGTACGGCGCGCACCCCGCCGTGGCGCTCTGGCACGTGTCCAACGAGCTCGGCTGCCATAACGCCCTGTGCTACGACGACGACACCGCCGCGGCCTTCCGCCGCTGGCTCGAAGCCCGTTACGGCAGCATTGCCGCCCTCAACGCCGCCTGGGGCACCTCGTTCTGGAGCCAGCGCTACGGTGCCTGGGGCGAGGTCCACACCCCGCGGCTCACGCTGTCCAGCCGTAATCCCGGCCAGGTGCTCGACTTCCACCGGTTCAGCTCCGACGAACTGCTCGGCTATTACCGGGCAGAGGAGGCCGTGATCCGCCGACACAGTCGCGTGCCCGTTACGACGAACTTCA
Organism: Cryobacterium psychrophilum; assembly: GCF_004365915.1. Taxonomy (NCBI): domain Bacteria; kingdom Bacillati; phylum Actinomycetota; class Actinomycetes; order Micrococcales; family Microbacteriaceae; genus Cryobacterium; species Cryobacterium psychrophilum. The sequence goes on along the minus strand of NZ_SODI01000001.1, from coordinate 1,002,103 downwards.
TGGTCACCGCGCACATTCGCAACCTTGACTACTGGTCGTGGGCATCCGCGGTTGACGTGGTCGCCAACGACCACTATCTCGACCACCGCCTCGACGACCCCACCACCGAGCTCGCCTTCGCCGCCGACCTCAGCAGGGGCCTCGCCAATGGCGGTGCCTGGCTGCTCATGGAGCAGGCGACCAGCGCCGTCAACTGGCAGCCGCTCAACGTGGCAAAAGCCCCGGGGGAGATGACTCGCAATTCGCTCTCCCATGTGGCCCGCGGCGCCGAGGCCGTCTGCTTCTTCCAGTGGCGCGCGTCCCAGCAGGGCTCGGAGAAGTTCCACTCCGCACTGGTGCCGCACTCCGGAACAGACACCGTGCTGTGGCGCGAGGTGGTCGAACTCGGCGCCACCCTCGACCGACTGGACGAGGTGGTCGGTACCCGGGTCGTGGCGGACTGCGCGATCCTGTTCAGCTGGGAGGCCTGGTGGGCCGGTGACAACGAGTCCCGTCCTTCCACGTCAGTGAAGTACATCGAGCAGGTTCATGCCGCATACACCGCGCTGCACCGGCTCGGCATCACCGTCGACATTGTCTCCCCGGATGCCGACCTCAGCGGGTACCGCCTTGTTGTGGTCCCCGCGCTGTACCTGGTCACCGACACCCAGGCGGACCTGCTCGCCGGGTTCGTGGCCGCGGGGGGCCACACCGTGGTCACCTTCTACAGCGGAATCGTCGACGAAGACGACCGGGTTCGACTGGGCGGCTACCCCGGCGCGTTCCGTACGCTGCTCGGCATCACCGTGGAAGAATTCGCACCGATAGCTCCCGGTCGTACCGTTCGCCTCGCCGCGATCGGCGCGATCGCCGAGACCGCCCTGACCGGGGACGCCACCGGCACCCTGTGGACGGAACGACTGCGCCTGGCCGGCGCGGAGGCCTTGGCGAGCTACTCGGAAGGACCGCTCACCGGCGTGCCCGCGATCACCCGCAACAGCCACGGCGACGGCACCGCCTGGTACCTCGCCACAGCACCGGACCCGGCCACCTACCGCGACCTCATGCGCACCATCACCACAACGGCCGGCGTCACCGTGGCGGGTCCCGAGAACGACGGCCTGCTCGAGGTTGTGCGGCGCGCCGGAAACGACCGAAGCTACCGCTTCATCATCAACCACGGCGATACCGACGTGGACATGGGCGCGAACGGATTCGAGCTGGTCACCGGTGCCGACATCATTCGCAGCCTGCGCGTACCGGCTGGCGCCGTCCGCGTCATCAGAGAGGACACCATTTCATGAGTGCACCAGTCGTGTTGGCCACGGCTGCCCGGAGTGCGGCACTCGGCCGCCCCGGGCAGCGCTCTCGCAAAATCCGCGTGGAGCACCCGACGGCGATCGTGATCTTCATCGTGCCCTTCGCCGTGCTGTTCACCTTGTTCTATCTGGTTCCCATCGGCTACGCGGTCTACCAATCGTTGCTCGTTATCGAGCGTGAGGGCACCTTCGGCAAGGCTACCGAGGTGTTCGGCGGCCTGACGCAGTACATCCTGGTCTTCCAGAACGGCCCGTTCTGGGCATCCATCGGACGCGTGCTCAGCTTCGGTGTGGTGCAGGTCCCGGTCATGCTGGGCCTCGCGCTGATCTTCGCGCTGCTACTGGATTCGCCACTGCTGCGCGGGAAGCGCTTCTTCCGGCTCGCATTCTTCGTGCCCTACGCCGTGCCCGGCGTCATCGCCGCGATTATGTGGGGCTTCCTCTACTCGCCCAATCTGTCGCCGTTCACCGCGCTCACGAGCAATGTCAGCTTCCTCTCCGCAGACCTCGTGCTCTGGGCGATCGCCAACGTCGTCACCTGGGTGTACGTGGGCTACAACATGCTCATCATCTACTCGGCGCTGCTGGCCATTCCCACCGAGATCTACGAGGCCGCCCGCCTCGACGGTGCAGGGCAGCTGCGCATCGCCTGGTCGATCAAGATTCCGCTGATCATGCCCGCGATCGTGCTCACGGGCATCTTCTCCATCATCGGTACGCTGCAGCTGCTCGCTGAGCCGCAGGTGTTCCGTTCCTTCAGCTCCGCTGTGACCAGCACGTTCACGCCGAACCTGATGGTCTACTCCACCTCCGCGATCCCCAATGTGAACCTCGCCGCCGCGTTCAGCGTGGTGCTGGCTCTGGCCACTTTCGTCCTGTCGTTCTCGTTCCTCAAATTCACCCAGCGGAAGGAAGGCAAATGAGCCCGATCACTGAGTCTCCGGCCCCCGCCCGCTCCGCCAAGCGCACGGCTGCGGCCAGCTCCACCCCCACGGGGCCCAAGGAGAGTCCGCTCTCACGGATCAGCGCAATGACGGTGATGCTTGTCTTCACGCTGTACTTTCTCGTACCGATCTGGTGGCTGTTCGTTGCCGGCACCAAGTCGAGTAGTCAGTTCACCAGTACTAACCCGCTCTGGTTCGCTGACTTCAACCTGATCCAGAACATCACGAACCTGGTGGCGTACCGCGACGGCGTCTTCCTCAAGTGGATGCTCAATAGTGCGCTTTACGCCGGTGCCGGCGCGTTGCTGGCCACGTTGTTCGCCGGCATGACCGGTTACGCCCTCGCCAAGTACCGCTTTCCCGGCCGTGAACTGTTGTTCAACATCGTGCTCGGCGGGGTGCTCGTGCCAGCCACCGCGCTGGCGTTGCCCCTGTTCCTGATCTTCAGCCAGGTCAGCCTCACCAACACCTTCTGGGCGGTGTTCCTTCCCAGCCTGGTCAGCCCCTTCGGCGTCTACCTCACGCGCATCTTTGCCGCAGCGAGCGTGCCGGACGAACTGATCGAGGCGGCCCGCCTCGACGGTGCCGGCGAGGTGCGTACCTTCTTCACCGTCTCGGTGCGGCTCATGTTCCCCGCCCTCGTTACGGTGTTCCTGTTCCAGTTCGTCGCGATCTGGAACAATTTCTTCCTGCCCCTGATCATGCTGCGCGACGAGGCACTGTTCCCGGTCACCCTCGGCCTCTATGCCTGGAACTCCCAGGTCAACCAGATCCCCGAACTGCGCGGCTACGTGCTCATCGGCGCGCTGCTGTCGATCATCCCGCTGATCGTCCTGTTCCTGCTGCTGCAGCGATTCTGGCGCAGCGGCCTCGGCGCCGGCAGCGTCAAGTAGCCCACCCAAACTTTCCGACTGCTTCACCCTGCACCATCCGTGTCACCTGCATCACTCCATGTCAGCGAAAACCCAACAAAGGCAAACAATGCGAATCACGAAAAGAGCGGCCACCGTTGCCCTGCTCACCGCCGCGACGGTCGTCCTCGCCGGCTGCTCCACCAGCGCATCCACGAGCGACACCGCCGCGGACTGCGCCCCGGCAGACGGAAAAGTCGACCTGACGTTCACGTCCTGGATCCCCGGTATCGAAAACGTCGTCGACGTGTGGAACGAGGCGAACCCCGACATCCAGGTCGCCGTCCAGACAGGTCCGAACGGCAACGGCGGCACGTACGCCAACTTCTTCAACCAGCTCGAGGCCGGCAACGCGCCCGACCTCGGCCAGATCGAATACGACGCCCTGCCCAACTTCCGCGTACAGGACGGCCTGGTCAACCTTGCCTCCTGCGACGGTGTCATGGACGCGCAGGCCAATTTCGTTGACTGGACCTGGGGCCAGGTCAGTTTCAACGAGGATGACGCCGTTTACGCGATCCCGCAGGACTCCGGTCCCATGGCCATGTTCTACCGCGCCGACCTCTTCGCAGCGAACAACATCGCGATCCCGACCACCTGGGCGGAGTTCGCGACCGCGGCCGAGCAGGTGCGAGCCACGGGCGCGTACATCACCAACTTCTCGCAGAGTGACATCAACCAGTTCGCCGGGCTCGTCTGGCAGGCCGGCGGAACCTGGTTCGGCAACGATGGCAGCGATTGGTCCGTCGACCTCACCGACGACACCTCCATCAAGGTCGCCGACTACTGGCAGGACCTGATCGACCGCGACCTCGTGTCGACGCAGCCGCCGTGGACAACCGAGTGGGACAACGCGTACAACACCGGAGCCGCCTGGACCTGGAACTCCGCAGCCTGGGGTGCGAACTCCATCGCCAGCGGCGCCCCGGACACCGCCGGCAACTGGGCCGTGGCTCCGTCCCCGCAGTGGGACGCGGGCGATGCCGCCAGCGGCAACTGGGGTGGATCGTCCACCGCGGTCTTCACCGGTTCGAAGCACCCGTACGAGGCCGCGAAGTTCGCCCTGTGGCTGAACAGCTCCAGCGAGTCACTCACGATGCTCAACGAGTCGGCCAACCTGTACCCGGCCGCCAAGTCCGGACTCGACCTGCCCGTGCTCAAGGAGGGCGTGGAGTTCTACGGCAACCAGGCCATCTACGACGTCTTCGCGACCGCCTCCAGTCAGGTCTCGGCCGACTTCGTCTGGGGTCCGACGATGACCCAGACATACAACGACGTTTCCGACGGTTTCAAGGCTGCAGTGAGCGGCAAGGGCACCCTCGCCGAGGCGCTCGTCACCGGCGAGACCGCCACGATCGATGCCCTCAAGGCGCAGTCCATTCCCGTCAAGGAATAGACCTCACTGATCGACTGAGTTGACGATACTGCCCGGGGAACGCGCACCGGGCAGTATCGTCATGTCACCCCTGGAACGCCCGTGCCCCGATTGGAAGAAGTCCCATGATCCGCCACCTCCGTGCTGCAGGTACCGCCCTCGTCCTGGATATATCCGGCCCGGGCGTGCCCGTGATCGTGCACTGGGGTGGCGATCTCGGCGCGCTTGACCCGGCGGACCTTGCCGCCCTGGCTGCCTCGAGTGTTCCGCCCGTTGGCCCCAGCTCTCTCGACGTGCCGGTGCGTTTGTCGCTGCTGCCCACCCTCGCCGCAGGGTGGAGCGGCCGCCCCGGGATCGCTGGATTCCGGCCCGGCGCAGGGCAGGCCGACCTCGCATTTGAGCTTCTCGCCGTCCACGAGCGTGGTGTGAACGCGCTGGCAATCGAACTGGTCGAGCGGAACGCATCCGTCACTGTTCTCATCGACCTTGAACTCACCGTGCAGGGCGTGCTGCGGCTGCGGCACACTCTCACCAATACCGGCATCGGCTCCTTCGAGTTGGCGGCCCTCGATGTCATCCTGCCCGTGCCGGACCGCGCCAGAGAGCTCCTCGACTTCACCGGGCTCTGGAGTCACGAACGTCGACCGCAGCGCAGTCTGCTCGGCCAGGGCGTCTGGAGCCGCGAATCCCGACACGGCCGTCCGGGCCACGACGACTCGTTCCTCACGGTGGTCGGCACCCCCGGATTCGACTTCCGATCGGGCGAGGCCTGGGCCGTGCACGAGGCGTGGAGCGGCGACAAGCGGGTCTGGGCCGAGCGCAGTGCGCTTGGCTACGCAGCCCTCGGTGCCGGCGAGCTGCTCGAACCCGGCGAGCTGAGCCTGGCCGGCGGGGAAAGCTACAGCAACCCGTGGACCGTCTTCGTGTACTCGGACGCCGGTCTCGACGGCCTGAGCGCGCGGCTGCATCCGTGGATTCGGTCCTGGTCGACCGTCTCAGGGCCGCGCCCGGTCGTGCTGAACACCTGGGAAGCCGTGTACTTCGATCACGACCTGGACACGCTCGGCCGGCTCGTTGACGCCGCCGCGCGGGTGGGCGTGGAACGGTTTGTGCTCGACGACGGTTGGTTCTCCGGTCGTACCGATGATCAGCGTGCCCTCGGCGACTGGTTCGTCGACGCCACCAAATGGCCGGACGGATTGCACCCGCTCATCGAACGAGTACACGCGGCGGGCCTCGATTTTGGCCTGTGGGTGGAACCCGAGATGGTCAACCCGGATTCCGACCTCGCCAGGGCACACCCCGACTGGCTTCTCGGATCGGCCACGGCGCCCACCTGGCGTGGCCAGCGGCTGCTGGACCTGGCCAATTCCGAGGCCTTCGCCTGGCTGCTCGAACGACTCACCGCGCTGCTGGCCGAGTACCCGATTGCCTACCTGAAGTGGGACCACAACCGAGATCTGCTCGGTGGATCGGCGCACCGGCAGACGGTCGCCCTCTACCAGCTCATCGACGCCGTGCGCGCCGCACAGCCGGGACTCGAAATCGAGTCCTGCGCGTCCGGCGGCGGCCGCATCGACCTCGGCATCCTGGAGCGGGTGGACAGGGTATGGACGAGCGACACCAATGACCCTCTCGAGCGGCAACAGATCCAGCGCTACACGGGCGTGCTGGTTCCGCCGGAGTATCTCGGCGGGCACCTCGGCGCAGCCACCGCTCACACCACCGGGCGAACCTCCGCGCTCGGGTTCCGGCTGGCGACGGCGTTGTTCGGCAGCGCCGGCATCGAGTGGGACCTCACCAAGGCCACACCGGCCGAGCTTGACCAAGTCGGGGCCTGGATCACGATCTACAAACAGCGGCGGGCGCTCTTGCACAGCGGGGTTGTCGTGCACGCTGAGGGCTCCGATCCGGCGCTCGAGCTGCACGGCGTTGTGGCTCAGGATGGCTCGTCCGCAGTTTTCGAGCATGTCGCCGTGGCTGCGCCGCGCACCGCATTGCCCGCGCCGATACGATTCCCTGGCCTCGCGCCGGAACGCCGTTACCGAGTGCGGCCGCTGCTCGTGGGTCCCGTTCCGCAAACGGTGCAGACCATTCCGCCGGCGTGGCTGTCCGCCGAGGCGGGGGAGCTGGTACTCACCGGCGCGGTACTCGCCCGCGTGGGACTGCCCGCACCCCTGATCACGCCCGAACAAGCGGTGCTGTTCACCGTCGACGCGGTCTAGGCGCGTCGGCAAAAGGTACCGCGCACGCTGAACCTCGTTACGTTGGAGTATGACGCGCACCCCGACCCGTTCTCCCATCCGCACCGCGGTGATCGGTTTCGGACTTTCCGGCCGCACCTTTCACAGCCCCTTCATCGCCGTGAACCCCGAATTCTCGCTCGACGTCATCGTCACGGGCAATGCCGAACGTCAAGCGGATGCCCGGGCGCTCCACCCGAATGCCCGGATCATGTCGTCGACGAACGAACTGTTCGCACGTTGCGATGACCTCGACCTCGTCGTGATCGGTTCTCCACCCGCGAGCCACGTAGAGCTCGCCCACGCCGCCCTGGACGCCGCGCTCGCTGTCGTCATTGATAAGCCCTTCGCCGTGACCTCGACCGAAGGCCTGCAACTCGTCGAGAAGGCGGAGGCGCTCGGCCTCGCGCTGACCGTATTTCAGAACCGGCGCTGGGACGGCGATTTTCTCACGCTTCGGGCGCTCATCGCCTCCGGAACGCTCGGCGAGATCCGTCGTTTCGAGTCGCGATTCGAGTTCTGGAAGCCCACTCAGCGCGCATCCTGGAAGCTCAAGGCCACGCCGCACGGTGGTGGTGGTCTGCTCTACGATCTCGGGCCGCACCTCATCGACCAGGCCATCGTGCTCTTCGGCCCGGTCGATCACGTGTACGCGGAGACGTTCACGCGCCGGGAGGGCGGCGTCGCTGACGATGATTCCTTTGTGGCGCTCCGTCACGCATCCGGAGTGACGTCCCACCTGTGGCTGAACGGTCTCGCCACCCAGCGCGGAGCGCGTTTTCGGGTTCTCGGGTCGTTGGCCGGCTACACGACCTGGGGCCTTGATGGGCAGGAAGCCGCGCTCAAGAACGGAGCGCTGCCGACAGGCCGCGGATTCGGGGTTGCGGCGGAGAATAGCTGGGGCGTGCTCGGAATCGACGGCGCCGTGGCTCCCCACCCCACAGAACGCGGTCGGTATGACCTGTTCTATGCGGGGCTGGCCGACGCCCTGTTGCGCGGTGCGGCGGTACCGGTGGACCCGCGCGATGCGCTGCGGGTGATCGAGATCATCGAGCAGGTCCACGCCACCCGGTCCTGAACCAAAGTATGACTCAGTGCACCTAGCGCGTGGTCGTCCAGTCGAGGTTGATGATCTGCTGCAGGTAGATGCGTTCCCCGAGACCGGGCACCGAAGGATTCATGGTGAGCAGTAACTGCACCGGAATATTGAAGCGCTGGGCGATGTCAAAGAAGGCGTCACCCTCGACAACCGTGTACGTGTGTAGCGTTCCGGCCGTGTTCGCAACGGCCGTGCCCCGCGCGCCAGGCACCGAACCGAGATCAACGGCCGGTCCCTGTGGCAGCGGGACCGGCTCTGCATTCGGTACGAGGTCGGGAACCTCAGGGTTAGGGATGAGCTCAGCCTCCGGAACCGGTTCGGCGGTGGGCGTGTCCGTGGGCAGCGCACTGGGAGTGGGCGTTGCTGTTGGCGTGAACGTCACGGTCACGGTTGGGGCTGGCGCCGGCGTGCCGGCGCAACCGGAAAGGGTCATGAGTACAGTGGCGGCGACCATGGTAATGCCAAGCCGCAGTGTTGTCGTGCGCAGAATATGTGCCCCCCGGTGATATCGCGTCGTGCCTGACCACTCTAGGGCTTAACGACTCGCGGCCCACGGCCCCTGTCATGGGCCACTAGCATTCGACGACGTTGACGGCCAGTCCGCCCTCGCTCGTTTCCTTGTATTTGGTCATCATGTCCAGGCCGGTCTGCCGCATCGTTTCGATCACCGTGTCGAGGGACACGAGGTGTGTTCCGTCGCCGTGCAACGCGAGCCGGGCCGCCGAGACAGCCGTCGACGAGGCGATCGCATTCCGTTCGATGCACGGGACCTGCACGAGTCCGCCGACGGGGTCGCAGGTGAGGCCCAGGTGGTGCTCCATGGCGATTTCGGCCGCGTTCTCGACCTGCCGGGGTGTTCCGCCGAGCACGGCGCAGAGCGCACCGGCCGCCATCGCGCATGCTGATCCCACCTCGGCCTGGCAACCTCCCTCGGCTCCGGAGATGGAGGCATTCGCCTTCACGAGCGACCCGATGGCCACGGCAGTGAGCAGGTAGCGGCGGATGCCCTCGGCATCAGCTCCGGGCACGAAGCGCAGGTAGTAGTGGCCGACGGCCGGAATGATGCCGGCCGCTCCGTTGGTCGGTGCGGTCACCACCCTTCCGCCGGAGGCGTTCTCCTCGTTCACGGCGAGGGCGAACGCATGCAGCCACTCGGTCGAGGTGTCGTGGTCACGTTGCGACTGCCCGTCATATTCCTCAAGGCGCATACGAACGGATGCGGCGCGTCGCTTGACCTTGAGGCCGCCGGGAAGCGTGCCGGTCGCCACCAGCCCGGCCTCGACGCACACGTGCATGGCGTCCCAGATGGCGTCGAGCCCGGCGTTGAGCGTTTCGGCTCCATGTATCGCTTCTTCGTTGCGGCGGGCCACCTCGCAGATGTGGAGGTCGTGTTCGTCGCACAGGGAAAGGAGTTGCGCACTTGAAATGTAGGGGAGGGGTTGCGCGGGGGCGGGGGTGGCGCCGACCCGGTCGCCGTCCTGGCGAATGAACCCGCCCCCGATGGAGTAAAACGTCTGCTCGAACAGGGGGGCATCATCCGCGTCACCCCAGGCCGAAATGGTGAGTGCGTTGGGGTGGCCCGGTAGTCGGGTCCGCGGCTCGAACGTGACGTCGCTCTTGCTGATCGCAATGGTGCGGCCCCCGAGGAGGGTGAGGCTCGCGCCCTCCTGGAGGTCCGACCAGGCTCCGCGCACATCATCGGGGTCGCACGCCTCCGGCCGGAAGCCGGCGAGGCCGGCGAGCACGGCGTCGGGGGTTCCGTGGCCGAGGCCCGTGGACCCGAGGGAGCCGAAGAGCGAGCATCGCACGCGCTCCACGTCGTTCAACCGGCCGGAATCTCGCAGGCGCTCGGCGAAAACGAGGGCGGCCCGCATCGGGCCAACCGTGTGGGAACTGGATGGACCGATCCCAATCGAGAAGAGGTCGAGAGCCGAGACGTACGCTGTCACGCTCTTATGTTACGTGGTGTTACGCCGCGCGGGCGGCACGCACTACCGAATGGTCTTGCGGGCGGTGATCTGGCCGGTATCGAAGCCGAGCAGGTGCAGGCCGCCGTGGAAACGCGCGTGCTCGATCTTGATGCACCGGTCCATCACGACAGTGAGTCCCTTCGACTCGCCATACTCCGCGGCTTCCTGGTTCCAGATACCGAGCTGAACCCAGATCGTCTTCGCGCCGACGGCGAGGACCTCGTCGAGTACGGCCGGGACATCGCTCGCGCGACGGAACACGTCGACGATATCGGGAACCTCCGGTAGCGATGCCAGGTTTGGGTAGGCCTTCTCGCCGAGAATTGTGTCGGCGTTCGGGTTGACGAAGTAGACCCGGTAGTTGGTGGACTGCTGCAGGTACGTCCCCACGAAGTAGCTGGAGCGGGCGGGGTTGGGCGAAGCCCCCACAATGGCCACTGATTTGGCGGCCCGGAGAATCCTCAGGCGTTCCTTGGCATCGGGACCCTCCCACGTGTGCTCTGACGTCGAGAGCGTGGCGAGCGGGGAATCGGTGGGCACGGAGCAGCTCAGGCCGTTCACGAGGCGAACAGTTTCCGTGCGGGGAGCGTGGTCGGTCGCCGTGCACCTCCAGCGGCCCGGGTCAGGGCCTGGTCAAGATCGTAAATGATGTCCTCAACGTCTTCAATGCCCACGCTGATGCGCACGAGCCCGGGCAGGGCGCCGGCGGCCACGAGCTGCTCCTCGGTGAGCTGAGCGTGCGTTGTTGACGCCGGGTGGATCACGAGGGTTTTCGCGTCCCCGATGTTGGCGAGGTGGCTGGCGAGATCGACCGCTTCGATGAAGGCACGGCCCCGGTCGCGTCCGCCCTTCACACCGAAGCTGAACACCGAACCGGGGTCCTTCGGCAGGTACTTCTTTGCGCGTTCGTGATGCGGGTGGCTCGGGAGCCCCGCCCAATTCACGTAGTCGATGCGTGGATCCGCGTCGAGCCATTCCGCGACGATTCGCGCATTGTTGATGTGCGCCTGCATCCGGTACGGAAGCGTTTCGACGCCCTGGGCGAGGAGGAAAGCGGAGTGGGGGGCGAGGGTCGGGCCGATGTCGCGAAGCTGTTCGGACCGCAGCCGGGTGAGGAACGCGTATTCGCCGAAGTTTCCCGACCACTCGAGGCCGCCATAGCTCGGTACCGGTTCGGTGAACAGCGGAAACTTGTCGCTGGCCCAGTTGAAGCGCCCGCTCTCCACGACCACGCCGCCGAGCGTTGTCCCGTGCCCGCCGAGAAACTTGGTCGCCGAGTGAATGACGATGTCGGCTCCCCACTCGATGGGTCTGCACAGGTAGGGCGTGGCGATGGTTGAATCGATGATGAGGGGGATGCCGGCGGCGTGGGCAACCGCGGCGAGCCCCTCGATGTCGGCGACCTCACCGGAGGGGTTGGCCACCGTCTCGGAGAAGATGAACCTGGTCTTGTCGGTGATGGCTGCGGCGTAGTCGGCCGGGTCGGCGCTCTGCACGAACGTCGTGTCAACGCCGAAGCGACGCAGCGTGACGTCGAGCTGTGTGATGGATCCGCCATACAGGTTTGCGCTGGAGACGATGTGGTCGCCGGAGCCCACGAGGCTGGAGAAGGTGATGTACTGCGCGGCCAGTCCGCTTGCCGTGGCCACGGCTCCGAGTCCGCCCTCGAGGCTCGCCACCCGCTCCTCGAACGCGGCAACCGTGGGGTTGGCGACGCGGGAATAGATGTTGCCGTATTTCTGCAGGGCGAAACGAGCGGCCGCATCCGCGGTGTCGTCGAAGACGAACGCACTCGTCTGATAGATGGGGAGGGCGCGGGCACCGGTTACCGCATCGGGGATGTTGCCAGCGTGAATTGCACGCGTCGAGAAGCCATACTCGCGATCTGCCATGACCTCACGCTACCGGGCGCGTCTGCCCGCTGCATCAGCGCACGTAACCTCGCGCAACCCTGGCGGGACCGTTCTAGGCCAGCTGCACCGCCCAGAGCGCGAGGGCCGCGATGAGTGCCCATGACAGCAGGCCAACGATCAGTGCACGCCAGCCGGTGCGCAGCAGCGGCACGAGCCGCACCGCCGAGCCGAGCGCGAACAGGGCCATCGCCAGAAGCGCCGTCTGCGCCGTGTCGGCGCCGCCTCGCAGCGCGTCCGGGAGGGGCACGGCGCTGTTCAGCAGCATCGCGCCGAGGAAACCAACGACGAAAAGCGGCATGATCGGGGTGCGATTGCCCGTCGTCGTCGCTGTTGGACCGTGCAGAACGGGGCGCCGTCGCTCCACAACCGAGGCGACGGCCACGATCGGCGCGAGCAGGAGCACCCGGGTGAGCTTGACGACAACCGCGAGGGAGAGCGCGGCAGCGCCGGCTATTTGCGCGGTCGCCACGACCTGACCAACGTCGTGCACGCCGGCGCCCACCCAGTGACCGAACTGCGGGGCGGTGAGTCCCAGCGGATGCCACAGTGCCGGCAGCACGGCAATAGCCAGCGTTCCGCACAGGGTCACGAGCGCGATCGACGTCGCGGTGTCTTCGTCCTTCGCCTTCACGACGCCGCTCATGGCGCCGATCGCCGAGGCGCCGCAGATGGAGAACCCGGTTGCGATCAGCAGCGGCTGATCCCCGGGAAGCCGGAACAACCGGCCCAGGGCGAGGGTGCCGGCAAAGGTGACGAGCACGATCCCGACTGTCGTGACAATGGTGAGCCAGCCGAGACCGGCAATGTCGCCGAGGCTGAGCCGGAGTCCGAGCGCAACGATGCCGAGGCGCATGAAGCGCGTCCCCGCCATGGACAGGCCGGGCGCGAGAACGCCGGCGAGGGTGGGGCGAAGCGCGGGGACCTGGCCCACGAGAATGCCGAGGACCACGGCCGCCGTGAGCAGGGGCAGGGCGGGCACGAGGGCGTGCAGGCCCCACGCGAGCACACCGGCGGCGCCTGCGACGAGCACGCCGGGCAGCCACATGGTGTCCAGCCTAAACGGGCCTGACGCGGCCCCGCTCCGCGCGGGCACAAAAATACCCCTCGGCCAGGAACGCGGTGAGGCGTTTGCTGGCCGAGAGGCGACCCTCGGTGGGCGTTTGAGGTGCTAGCGGTAGCGGAAGCGTGCAACCATCGGGCAGTCGAACGGGTCCCTGGCTGACAGGCCGACCTTGTTCAGGTACTCAATGACGATGCCGTACGACTCGAACACGCCGGTTTCGGTGTATTTGATGTCGTTGGATGCGCAGTATTCCTTGGTGATCTCCTGCGCCTTACGCAGGTGCGGGCGAGCCATGTTCGGGAAGAGGTGGTGCTCAATCTGGTAGTTGAGGCCGCCCATGTAGGTGTCGATGAAGGTTCCACCACGAATGTTGCGTGAGGTGAGTACCTGGCGTCGAAGGAAGTCCACACGGCTCTCGGCGGGCAGCTGAGGCATGCCCTTGTGGTTGGGTGCGAAGGATGCTCCCATGTACACGCCGAAAACGGCGAGCTGAACGCCAATGAAGGCGAATGCGATGCCGACGGGCAGGAAGAAGAAGATCACAGCGACATACAGGGTGATGCGGGTGACGAGCATGGAGATCTCGACCCAGCGCTTGTCGACCTTGCGGCGGCCGAAGACCGTCTTGAAGCCCTGCACGTGAAGGTTGAAGCCTTCGAGCATCAACAGGGGGAAGAAGAGGTAACCCTGCTTGCGCGTGATGAAGGAGCCCAGCCAGGTGGCCTTGGCGGCGTCCTCCTCGCGAAAGACAATGAAGTCAGGCTCGATGTCGGGGTCCTTGCCGACCACATTGGGGTTGGCGTGGTGGCGGCTGTGCTTCGTCATCCACCAGGCGTAGCTGATGCCGACGAACAGATTGGCGAGAATGCGCCCGGCGCGGTCGTTGGCCCTGCCCGACTGGAAGACCGCTCGGTGAGATGCCTCGTGCGCCAGAAAGGCGAACTGCGTGAAGATGATGCCGAGGGCGGCCGCGATCAGGAGCTGGTACCAGGAGTCGCCGAGAAGTACGAAGCCAGCAACGGCGCCACCGGTTGCCACGATGAGGATCGCGAAGATCATCCAGTAGAAACCTGTGCGGCGTCCCAGAAGGCCGAGGTTGCGCACCGTGTGCAGCAACGACGAGTAGTCACTCGTGGGGTTCTTGTTATCTCCACCCGGACGGGTCCGAATGATGCGGACCGCGGGTGCGGCAGTTGCTTCCGTCATGAGGCCTTTGTTGGACGTAGGACTTCTCAGCCGGGATGTGAGCAATTACTCGTTCTGCAGATACCTTCCACTCTAGAGTCCGGACCCCTCTGAACACCAAGTTTTCACACAGGATTCCCAGCCATCATATGCCTAAATTAGAATATATCAAGTCCCATTATCGCCAACTCGGCATCCATGTGTGAAGCTGCCAGAAGGTGAATGACGTCTGCATCCCCGTCCACAGTGGATAGAAGAAAGCACTGATCAGAAGCGCTAAAATCAAGAAGACAACGACGAGTCGGATGCCGTTTGTTTGCTGAATCGGATCGGGTCTCCGCGTCCTGACGCCCGGGGACAGCCCGAGACTGAGCCCAATCACGAAGGTGATTCCCAGCAAGAGGTAGGGCTCGAAGGTGATCGTGTAAAACTGGAATACGGTTCGGTTGGGGTACATGAGCCACGGCAGGTAACCGGCAACCATGCCCATCATGATGAGACCCACTCGCCATTCGCGGTAGCGCGCGAGCCGGTACACGAGGTAGAACAGGGCGGCCGTGGCGGCCCACCAGATGAGCGGGTTGCCCACCGAGGTGATGGCCGCGGAACAGCTGTCGCTTGCGCAGCCGTTCTCGCCCCGACTGGTTCCCGCGTAGTACATGCTCGTCGGCCGGATCATGAAAAGCCAGGTGAGAGGGTTGGCCTGGTAGGGATGCGGCGTCGCGAGGCCCACATGATACGTATAGGCGGAGGCCTGGTAGTGCCAGAAGCTCTGCATGGAGTGTGGCACCCAGGCGAGCGGCCCTGTCCACGCCGCACCGAGTGAGTCCGCCCAGTTCCGGTAGAAGCCGCCGCGGGTGACGAACCACCCTGTCCAGGACGCCAGGAACGTGATGACCGCGAGTGGCACCAGGAGCAGAAAATTCGCCGGTGCCTGTTTGAGTACGGCGGCGCTCGCCCAGAACGACACGCCGGCGCGGCGCCGCGCGAGGGCGTCGACAACCACCGTATAGACGCCGAACGCGGCGAGAAAGTAGACGCCGGACCACTTGACCGAACAGGCCAACCCGAACGTGAGCCCGGCGGCAAGCAGCCACGGTCGCCACCAGAGCGTCGGTCCCCAGTGCGGATCCAGCCCGGCCGCACGCCTGCCGTCGAGCCAGGCTCCGAGTCGGCGTGCGTGCCACGGGCGATCGAGCAGTATTGCTCCGAAGCCGAGCAGGGCGAAGAACATGACCGAGTTGTCGAGCAGCGCCACCCGGGACATGACAATGGCGTGGCCGTCGATAGCGAGCAGGAAGCCGGCGATCACGGCAAGGGTGAGCGAGCCGAAGAGCTTGCGGGCGATGAGCATGAGGAGCACGACGGCAAGCACGCCGATGATCACGGTGGAGATGCGCCAGCCCCAGTCGCTCCCGGGACCGACGGCGACCATGCCGAGCGCGATGAGCCACTTGCCGAGCGGGGGGTGCACGACGAACGACGGGTCGGTCGAATAGATGTCGGTGTTGCCCCCGGCGAAAAGCGCGTCGGCGCCGGCGGGCCAGGTGGATTCGTAGCCGTTGTTGAACAGCGACCAGGCGTCCTTCACATAGAACGTCTCATCGAAGACGAGCGAGTGAGGGTTGCCGAGGTTCCACAGCCGCAGCGCCAGCGCCAGCGCCACGACACAGACGGGAGCGGCCCAGCGGACCCATCGAGAAGTTGCGAGCACCTGACCATCGTAGTGAGCGTCGCGTGACCCGAAGCTGAAGCTGAGACAATGAGTTCATGATCATCCTCGCTGCCACACCGATCGGAAACCTCGGGGATGCCTCCAAGCGCCTGGTTGAGGCGCTCACCACTGCGACCGTCGTCGCCTCCGAAGACACGCGGGTCACCATCCACCTGCTCAAGGCCCTCGGTATCGAGAATCGCCCGCGTCTCATCAGCCTGCACGATCACAACGAACGCGGCAAGGCAGCGGAGCTCGTGGAACTCGCTCGGGACACCGACCTGCTCGTGCTGAGCGACGCCGGAATGCCCACGGTCTCCGATCCGGGCTTCCACCTGGTTGATGCCGCCGTCGCGGCCGGAGTCGTCGTCTCGGCGCTGCCTGGACCCTCGGCCGTGCTCACCGCCCTCGCGGTGTCCGGACTCCCCACCGACCGCTTCACGTTCGAGGGGTTCCTTCCTCGCAAGCACGGTGAACGTACCTCCCTCTTTCGCGAGCTTGCCGCCGAACGGCGCACCATGGTCTTCTTCGAATCGCCCAATCGTCTCGCGGCCAGCCTGCTCGACCTTGCTGCGGTCTTGGGGGCTGATCGCCGCGTGGTGGTGTGCCGCGAGCTCACCAAATTCTATGAAGAGGTCAAGCGTGGCACCGCGACCGAACTCGCCGAGTGGGCCGCCGGCGGGGTTCGTGGTGAGATCTGCGTCGTCGTCGCGGGCGCCGAGGTTCGCGTGCTGGACCTGAGCGACGGCGTGGCCGAGGTGATCGCGCTCGTGGCCAGCGGCATCCGGTTGAAAGACGCGACCGCCGATGTCTCGGCCGCGAGCGGGCTGAGTAAGCGTGACCTGTACGAGGCGGCCCTGCAGCAGAAAGAGCCGAAGCCGCCGCGTTCCCTGCGCTGACTCACCGCCTCGAGCACAAAAATGCCAGCGAAGACTGACTGAGATATGCTAGTGGCAACGTCTTTCAGAGTTGCTGGAGGTGCACCATGTCACGTGCTGTCACGTTTTCCCGCTACGGGGGACCTGAGGTTCTTGAGATCGTCGAGGTGCCGATTCCCGTTCCCGGCCCAGGCGAAGTGGTCGTCGCAGTGATGTCCGCGGGCCTGAACCCCATCGACACCAGTATCAGAGAGGGCCGCCTGCAGAAGCAATGGCCACTGAGCCTTCCCGCAGGGCACGGGGGCGACTTCGCCGGTTTCATCTACCGTCTTGGTGAGGGCGTCGTCGGCTGGAAGGTGAAGGATGCGGTGCTCGGGCACACCGTGCACGGCGCGCAGGCGGAGTTTGTGCTCGTGCCCGCCGGCAACGTGATTCGCAAGCCGGAAGGGCTGTCCTGGGAGATCGCGGGCAGCTTGTTCGTGGCGGCCGCAAGCGCCTGGGCGGCCGTGCAGGGTGCGAACCCGGGGCCGGGCCGTACCGTGCTCGTGCACGCCGCGGCCGGTGGCGTGGGCATAATCGCTGCGCAACTTGCCAAGCGCCGCGGCGCAACCGTGATTGGCACGGCGAGCCCTGAAAGCTTTGACCGCCTGCGCCAGCTCGGGGTGGTCCCGGTGGAATACGGCCCGGGTCTGCAGGACGAGCTGCGCCGGGTGGCGCCTCGCGGGGTGGACGCGGAACTTGAACATGACTGTGATCCGACCATCGCCACCGTGGACTCGACCAACAACGCGGCGCTCACTCGCATCGCCCAGCTGATCGAGGATCGCCAGATAACCGTCCCCGTGGCCGCCATCTATCCCCTCGACGATGTCGCTGTGGCCTATCGTGAGCTTGAAGCGGGCCACGCCCACGGCAAGATTGTGCTGAGCATGGTGCCCGTTGCGTATACCCGCCAAAAGGTGCACGGTATCGACATACGGTATAGCGAGGCGACAAGGGACGCCCCTGACCGCAAACAGGGCCCCCCGACCCGCGAGGTGCTCCCGCCCGTCTTCGGCCACCGGCACCACCCGGCCCCTCTCATCACCGTCGGCTAGCTCTCGCGGCGCCACTCTTTCGTCACGGGGCGAGGGAAGTCGCCGCGCACGCATAGGATGTGAGAATGTCCGACGGCTCTTCTTTCTACATCACCACGCCCATTTTCTATGTGAATGATGTCCCGCACATCGGGCACGCGTACACCGAGGTGGCGGCAGACGTGCTTGCCCGCTGGCACCGCCAGTCGGGTGACGATGCGTGGCTGCTCACTGGAACGGACGAGCACGGGCAGAAGATCCTGCGCACGGCCACGGCCAACGGCGTCTCGCCGAAGGAGTGGGCTGACCGCCTGGTCGAGACCGCGTGGAAGCCGTTGCTCGAGACGGTGAACATCGCCAACGACGACTTCATCCGCACCACCGACGAACGCCACGAGGTGAATGCGCAGAAGTTCCTGCAGCACCTGCAGACCCAGGGGCACATCTACACGGGCGAGTACGAGGGCTATTACTGCGTGGGCTGTGAGGAATACAAGCCCACCACCGACCTCGTCGACGGCACCGGCGAAGACGTCGGCGTTCTCGTGTGTGCGATCCACTCCAAGCCCGTCGAACTGCTGCACGAGAAGAACTACTTCTTCAAGATGAGCGCCTTCGCCGACCAGCTCCTCGCCCTCTACGAGGAGAACCCCAACTTCGTGCAGCCGGAATCAGCCCGCAACGAGGTCATCGCCTTCGTCAAGCGCGGCCTGAGCGACCTGTCCATCTCCCGCTCCAGCTTCGACTGGGGCATCAAGGTTCCGTGGGACGAAAGCCACGTCGTGTACGTGTGGTTCGACGCGCTGCTCAACTACATCACCGCCGCAGGCTACGGGCAGGACGACGAAGCCTTCGCGAGTCGCTGGCCCGCCACGCACATCGTGGGCAAGGACATCCTGCGTTTCCACGCGGTCATCTGGCCTGCGATGCTCATGGCCGCCGGCATCGAGGTGCCCAAGCAGGTCTTCGGGCACGGCTGGCTGCTCGTCGGCGGCGAAAAGATGAGCAAGTCCAAGCTCACCGGCATCGCCCCGAGCCAGATCACCGACACGTTCGGCTCCGACGCGTTCCGGTACTACTTCATGCGCGCCATCAGCTTTGGCCAGGACGGGTCCTTCTCCTGGGAAGACCTGTCGGCCCGGTACCAGTCCGAACTCGCGAACGGTTTCGGCAACCTCGCCTCCCGCGTCATCGCGATGGTGCTGCGCTACTGCGACGGTTCTGTTCCCGTCGGCGGCACTCCGAGTGAGGCCGACGCCGCCATCCACGCCACGGAACAGCGGGCAACGGACGCCGCAGCAGCGGCCATCGATCGCCTCGCGATCCACGAGGCCATCGCCTCCGTCTGGGAGCTCGTTGACGAGCTCAACGGCTACATCACCCTGCAGGAGCCGTGGGCCCTCGCCAAGGACCCCGCCAACCGGGAACGCCTCGAGACGGTACTGCACACGGCCGTGCGCGGCCTCGGCACCCTCGCCGTGCTGCTCTCCCCGGTGATCCCCATTGCCACGGGAAAGCTCTGGAGCGCCCTCGGCGGCACGGGTGCCCTCGCCGACCAGCGCATCGACCGTGCCTGGGAGTGGACGGGCGGCGCGCAGGTGTCCGCACTCGAACCGCTGTTCCCGCGAATCGAGTCGACGGTTGGCTAGCGACACCGCGCCGCCTCGGGCCACCGGCAAAACGAAACGTGACCTGAGCTACCCGCCGCTACCCGAACCGCTCTCCGTTCCCATTTACGACAACCACACTCACCTGGACCCGGCCGTGAGCTCAGGGGGTCGCATCCAGGACGGTGAGATCCCCCTCACCTACAGTGAGCACCTCGATCGCGCGTCGAGCGTGGGGGTGCGCGGCGTCGTCCAGGTCGGCGGCGACCGACGGACCTCGCGCTGGTCTGCCGAGAGCGCACAGATCGAACCGAGAATGCTCGCCGCCGTCGCCATTCACCCGAATGAGGCCCCGCGCTACGCGAGCACCGGCACGCTCGACGATGCCATCGCAGAGATGAGTGACCTCGCGGCCTGGCCGCGCGTCGTGGCCGTCGGCGAGACGGGACTCGACTTCTTTCGCACCGACGAGCCCGGTCACTCGACACAGGTTCGTTCGTTCGAGGCGCACATTGAGATCGCGAAGCAGAACGGTCTCGCCCTGCAGATCCACGACCGCAACGCCCACGCCGAGGTCATTGCCACGCTCCTGCGAGTCGGCGCCCCCGAGCGCACGGTCTTTCACTGCTTCTCCGGAGACGCCGAAATGGCCAGGGTCTGCGCCGAAAACGGCTGGTACATGTCCTTCGCCGGTAACGTCACCTTCGGTAACGCCCACGACCTGCGCGCCGCGCTCTCTGTCGCCCCACGCCACCTGCTCCTGGTCGAGACGGATGCCCCCTTCCTCACCCCCATGCCTCACCGCGGGCGGCCCAATGCCCCCTACCTGCTGCCCAACACCCTGCGGATGATGGCCCGCCACCTTGAAACGGATGTCTCGCTCCTGTCTGCCCAGATCACCTCAAACACCGAACTCGTCTATGGACGGTGGGACGCTGAGCCGGTCACGGCCGCCCACGACGCCGTGAACCGCGACCTCAACCCCATCGGCGGTCTCGCATGACCGCGGAACCCTCCGGGGGAGACGCCGCACGCGCTCCGCACAAACTGCTCGGGCCTGCCGAGATTCGCGACCTCGCTGAGATGCTCGGTGTGAACCCCACGAAGAAACTCGGCCAGAACTTCGTCATCGACGGCAACACCGTGCGCCGCATCGTGCGCGTGGCGAGCGTCGCCGCAGGCGACACCGTTGTGGAGGTGGGGCCGGGGCTCGGCTCGCTCACGCTCGGCATTCTCGAGGCCGGCGCCAGCGTCGTCGCCGTCGAGATCGACGACCGTCTCGCCGAACAGCTGCCCCTCACCGTGGAACTCATGCAGCCGGGCGCCCCGCTCACGGTGATCCGCGGCGACGCCCTGCGCATCGACGCGCTTCCTGGCGACCCCACCCGGCTCGTGGCCAACCTGCCCTACAACGTGTCGGTGCCGGTGCTGCTGTACCTGCTGGAGAACTTCGGGTCCATCCGGGCCGGTGTGGTCATGGTCCAGGCCGAGGTCGGCGAGCGACTCGCCGCCGCACCCGGCAGCAAGATCTACGGCAGCCCGAGCGTCAAAGTCGCCTGGTACGGGGATTTCCGTACCGCGGGCAAGGTCAGTCGCCAGGTGTTCTGGCCGGTGCCGAACGTTGACTCCATTCTGATCGCGTTCGAACGCCGCGCCACGCCGCTGGAGAGCGAAGAACTGCGCCTGGCCACTTTCGCCCTCGTTGACGCCGCGTTCCAGCAGCGCCGGAAGATGCTGCGCCAGTCTCTCTCCGCGGTTCTGGGTGATTCCGCCGCGGCATCCGCGCTCATGCAGAGCGCGGGGATCGACCCGACGACCCGTGGCGAGCAGCTCACCGTGCACGACTTCCTGGCGGTTGCTCGGGTCTGGATGGACTCCCAAACGGCCTGAACCGCCGGAGCGGGGTCGAGGGGACCACGCGCGCTGGGCTAGGTTAAGAGCATGACGACGACGGCGGCTGGCACCCAGGTTGTGCACGCACGAGCGCCGGGCAAGATCAACGTCTTCCTCAAGGTGGGCGCGGTTCGGGACGACGGCTACCACGAGCTCGCGACGGCGTTCCAGGCCGTGTCGCTGAGCGAAGAGGTGCGAGCCCAGGCCGCGAGTGACTTCTCGGTCTCGTTCAGCGGCTCCGTTGACACCTCCGGCCTCGCGACCGGGGGCACCAACCTCGCCATCAAGGCCGCCCGGGCCCTCGCCCGCAAGACGGGGTATCGCGGGGGAGTGCACCTCGACATTGAGAAGAACGTCCCCATCGCGGGCGGTATGGGCGGCGGATCAGCGGATGCCGCGGCCACGCTCCTGGCCTGTGACGCGCTATGGGGCACGAACGCGAGCAAAGACGAGTTGCTCGCCATCGGCGCGAAACTCGGCGCCGATGTGCCCTTCGCCATCACCGGCGGAACCGCGATCGGCACCGGCCGCGGCGACCAGCTGAGTCCGGCGCTGGCCAAGGGCAAATTCCAGTGGGTACTCGCGCTGGCCGAATTCGGCATTTCAACCCCGGCGGTCTACAGCGAACTGGACCGACACCGGGACCGTCACGCCCAGGACATCTTTCCGGCCGAGGTGCAGCCGACCGTCGATGCGAACGTTCTCCTGGCCCTGCGGGCCGGCGATCCGCACATGCTCGCCGACGCGCTGCACAACGATCTGCAGGCGCCGGCGCTGCACCTCGCCCCCGGGCTCGGCAGCGTCATCCAGCTCGGCGAGGAGAATGGCGCCCTCGCGGGCATCATCTCCGGATCTGGCCCCACGGTCGCGTTCCTGGTCGCCGATGCCGACAGTGCGCTCGAGCTGCAGGTCGCCCTCTCCGCGTCCCGGCTCCGGGTGGTGCGGGCCACGGGACCGGTGCACGGGGCACGCCTCATCAACGGCTGAGCCACCGCTCCAAACAACTTGCGTCGCCGTCACATCTCCCCGGCCGCTACGTGACGTAAACTCGGAGGCTATGGCACATTTGCTCGGGGCTGAGTCCCTGCACCTTGAATATCCCACCCGCGTCATTTTTGACAGCGTGACCGCCGGCCTCAATGAAGGCGACCGCATCGGCGTCGTCGGGCGCAACGGCGACGGCAAGTCCACGCTCATGCGGCTCCTCGCCGGCCGCATCGAGCCCGACGAGGGTAGAGTCACGCGCCGTCGCGGCGTCACCGTCGGCATGCTCGACCAATCCGACGATCTCGCTTCCGGCATGACCGTAGGGCACACCATCGTCGGCGGCATCGAAGAGCACGTCTGGGCGGGAGACTCCAGGGCGCGGGACGTCATCGGCGGGCTCGTACGCGACATCCCATGGGATGCCCTCGTTGACGACCTCTCCGGTGGCCAGCGACGCCGGGTGGCTTTGGCCGCGGTCCTCATCGGCGACCACGACGTGATCTTCCTGGATGAGCCCACTAACCACCTCGACGTGGAAGGCATCTCCTGGCTCGCCGGGCACCTGAAGACCCGCTGGGCCGCACAGTCCGGCGGACTCGTGGTCGTCACACACGACCGGTGGTTCCTCGACGAGGTCTGCAACATGACCTGGGAGGTGCACGACCGTCTGATTGAGCCCTTCGAGGGTGGTTACGCCGCCTACATCCTGCAGCGCGTCGAACGCGACCGGATGAGCTCCGTGGTCGAGGCGAAGCGCCAGAACCTCATGAAGAAGGAACTGGCCTGGCTGCGCCGCGGCGCCCCCGCCCGCACCGCGAAGCCCAAATTCCGCATTGACGCCGCCAACGTGCTCATCGAGAACGAGCCGCCGCCCCGTGACACGGTCTCGATGCAGTCGATGGCCATGCAGCGCCTCGGCAAGGACGTCGTCGACCTCATCGACATCACCGTGAAATTCGGCGACAAGACTGTGCTGAACGACATCACCTGGCGCATTGCACCGGGGGAGCGAACCGGCATCATGGGCGTCAACGGAGCCGGCAAGTCCACGCTGCTGCACCTCGTTGCCGGTTCCCTCCAGCCGACCGGCGGCACGGTCAAGCGAGGCAAGACCATCAAGGTCGCCGTGCTCACCCAGCAGCTGTTCGAACTCGACGACATCCAGAACGACAAGGTCAGCGAGGTCATCGGGCGCCAGAAGACGAGCTACATGGCCGCCGGCAAGGAAATCACCCCCGGCCAGATGCTCGAGCGTATGGGCTTCATGAGCGCCCAGCTCTCGACCAGGGTCAAGGAGCTCTCCGGTGGGCAGAAGCGCCGCCTTCAGCTGCTGCTGATCGTGCTCGACGAGCCGAACGTGCTCATCCTTGACGAGCCCACTAACGACCTCGACACCGACATGCTCGCGGCTATGGAAGACCTGCTGGATTCTTTCCCCGGCACCCTCCTCGTCGTCTCGCACGACCGCTACCTGATCGAGCGCGTCACCGACAACCAGTACGCGGTCATGGACGGTGGCTTCCGGCACCTGCCGGGCGGAGTGGACCAGTACCTCGAGGTGCGCCGCAAGGCCGTCGCCGGTCCGGCCTCGGGTGCCCCGACGGATGCCTCGGGTCCGGTAAAGCGCAAGCCCAACATCGGCGGCGCCGAACTGCGCAACGCGCAGAAGGAAATCGGCTCGATCGACCGCAAGGTGGTCAAGCTACAGGAACGCATCGCCGTCAAACACGAGAAGCTCGCCTCCCACGATCAGTCCGACTTTGCCGGCCTGAGCGAACTCGGAGTGAAGCTCAGCGAACTCGAAGCCACGATCGTCACCCTCGAAACCCGCTGGGTCGAACTTACTGAGCTAATCGAGGGCTAGGTCGCAGGTTCTGTGACGGAGTGTGTCGCAGCGACCTGCGAAACGCAGCTTCGGCGGATATCGTTGAAGTGTGCCTCGCAGAGCTGCGGCACAGACCCCCACCCCCGCTTTGTTGGGGTTGGCCTGTGCCCGAAATTGGACGGTTTCTCCGTCCCTGCCGAATCGGCCCACGACGGCCGGACCGCTCTCTGCGGCGTGCGCGCACACACCCACAGCGAAAAGGATCTGCACCGTGAAGAGAACCGCCCGTATCAAGAAGTCCCTGCTCGCCGCGCTCACGGTGATACCGCTCACCGCTCTGCTGGCCAGCTGCGCCGGAGCCTCCGACGGTCCCGCCACCGGCACCGACGGCGACGTCATCAAGATCGGCGTTGTCGGGGCGAGCGACGCGTACTGGGATGTCTACACCGAGGCGGCAGCTGCCGAGGGCATCGAAATTGAAATCGTCGATTTCGCGCAGTACCCGCAGGTTAACCCGGCCCTCGCCGCCGGTGAGGTGGACCTCAACCAGTTCCAGCACATCGTCTACCTCGCCGAGTACAACGAGGCGAGCGGCGAAGACCTGGCCCCGATCGGCGCCACGGCGATCTACCCCCTCGGTCTCTACTCCACGCAGTACAGCAACGTTGACGACATCGTGAAGGGTGACACCGTCGCCGTGCCCGATGATGACAGCAACCAGGCGCGTGCGCTTGTCATTTTGCAGTCCAACGGCCTCATTGAGTTGACAGACGGCGGCTCGATCTTCTCCAGCCTCGACGACGTCGACGAGCAGGCCTCGAAGGTCAAGGTCACGGCCCTCGATGCCTCGCTCACCGCGAGCTCGCTGCCCGACGTCGCGGCTGCCATCATCAATAACGACTTCGCCGAGAAGGCCGGATTGAAGTTTTCGGAGGCCATCGCCACGGACGACGCGACAGACCCGCAGGCGCTGCCCTACGTGAACGTGTTCGCCTCGCGGGCCGAAGACAAGAACAACAAGACCTTCCAGAAGCTCGTCGAGATATACCAGACCACTGAGGCCGTGCAGGACGGTGTCTTCGCTGTTTCCGGCGAGACCGCCGAAATGGTGACCACCCCGGTGTCCGATCTTGTCGAGTCGCTCGCCACGGTTCAGTCCGATATCACGGCCGCCAAGTAAACATCCGCTTCATAACGGCGCAGTCCGGGGGAGCACAAGCCCCGGGCTGCGCCGTTGTGCCGGGCGGTTATCACGGCACGCATCACTGAGAACTGAAATGAGCGGGGCAAACGGATGGCTGTAGTCAGTCTGCGCAATGTGGGCAAGGTGTACCCGCCCACGACCAAAGACGGCCCGAGCGTCACGGCGATCGACGGGGTGAGCCTCGACGTCGAGGCCGGCGATATTTACGGCATCATCGGGTATTCCGGTGCCGGCAAGAGCACCCTCGTGCGGCTCGTCAACGCGCTCGAACGCTCGACCTCCGGTGAGATATGGGTCAACGGCCAGGACATTGCGCTGATGCGCGAGCGTGACCTGCGCACGGTGCGCCTGGGCATTGGCATGATCTTTCAACAGTTCAACCTGCTCGGCTCCCGCACCGTGGCCCGCAACGTGGCCTACCCGCTCGAAGTGGCCGGCCATCCGAAAGAAGCGCGTGCTGCGCGCGTGGCCGAACTGCTCGACTTCGTCGGCCTCGCTGACAAGGCCGGTTCTTTTCCCGACCAGCTCTCTGGCGGTCAGAAGCAGCGGGTGGGGATCGCTCGTGCCCTCGCCACCCAGCCGAGCATCCTGCTGGCCGACGAGGCCACGAGCGCGCTCGACCCGGAAACCACCCACGAGGTGCTCGCGCTGCTCAAGCGCGTGAACGCGGAATTCGGGGTCACCATCATCGTGATCACCCACGAAATGGATGTCATTCAGACCATCGCGACCAAGGTCGCCGTAATGGACCAGGGCCAGGTCATCGAGCGCGGACCCGTCTTTGACGTTTTCTCGAACCCGCAAGCCGCGGCATCCGCTCGTTTCGTTTCAACTGTGGTCAAAGGGGTTCCATCGCCCGGCGAACTCGCCGTACTGCGTGAGCGGCACGCAGGACGCATCGTGACGCTGGCCTTCCGCGACAGTGCCGTCGATCAGAAGGCCGTCTTCGGCGAGCTCGGGGCGGCCGGAGTGGCGTTCGAGGTCGTCTACGGCGGCATCAACGAGATCCAGGGGCGCCCGTTCGGGCATCTCACCCTCGCCCTCACCGGCGCTGACCCGGTCATCGACCAGGTGCTCGCCCACATTCGAACGCTCACGACCGTCACGGAGGTGCGCTGACATGGATGCACTCACTGATCTGCTGCCCGAACTCTGGACGGCCGCCTACGAGACCCTCTATATCGTCGCGCTCACGCTGTTCTTCGGCGGCCTCGGCGGGTTGCTGGTGGGCCTCGGGCTCTACCTCACCCGCGCCGGCAGCATTCTCGAAAACAAGTCATTGTTTTTTGTTCTCAACCTGCTGGTCAACTTCATTCGCCCGATTCCGTTCATCATTTTTCTTGCGGCCGCCCAACCGCTCGCTCGGGCCGTCACCGGCAGCGGCATCGGCAACAACGCGATCATCTTCACGATCGCCCTCGCGGCCTCCTTCGCCATGGCCCGCATCGTGGAGCAGAACCTGCTCACGGTGACGCCCGGCGTGATCGACGCGGCACGCAGTGTTGGCGCCGGGCCGATCCGCATCATCTTCACGGTGTTGCTGCCCGAAGCGCTCGGACCGCTGATTCTCGGCTACACCTTCATCTTTGTCGCGCTCGTGGACATGTCGGCGGTCGCCGGCTATGTCGGCGGCGGCGGCCTGGGTAACTTCGCCCTGCAATACGGCTACCGCCAGTTCAACCCGATCGTGACCTGGGCGGCGGTGCTGCTGATCATCGTTCTGGTGCAGTTCGTGCAGTTCTTCGGCAACTGGCTCGCCCGCAAGGCACTGCGCCGCTAGAGAATATGAGGGTGTTCAGGCGTTGAGAGTCCGGCGCCCTGTGTTCGACCCTGTGTTCGACCCTGTGTTCGGTCCTGTGTCCAATCGACCGGTCTTTCTTAGAAGGGGGTGTCGGTGGCGTAGGTGAGGGGTTGGGCCCAGTGGTCGATTCGGGGTTTTTTGACCGGGGGTGGGGTGAGGTCTGGGGGTAGGAGTGGTGGCCGGATTCTGCTGGCGGGGTGGGTGGCGTAGTGTTTGCCGGCGGGGCTGGTCCAGGTGAGGGTTCCCTGGTCGTTTTGGCTCACGTCCCAGCCGGTTTCGTGCTTGAGTTTGTGCGATCGGCCGCAGAGCGTGGCGAGGTTGCTGAAGGTGGTTTCACCGCCGTATTGCCATGCCGTGGTGTGGTCCATGTCGCAGTGCCGGGCGCTTCTGTTGCAGCCGACGAAACGGCAGGTCTCGTCGCGCACCTCCAGGTAGCGACGGAGGGCTTTGGGCACCCGGTAGGTGTCGCGGCCGAAGGAGAGCATCGCGCCGGTCTCGGGGTGGATGAGGATGCGGTGAAACCCGGTGGCAGTGCCGGCGAGTCGGCGTGCGGTCTCGGGGTCGATCGGCCCGAATCCTTCGAGCATGGCGGGTTCGTCGCCTTTGCCCATCAGGGTGAGGATGGGGATGGTGACGTACACGTTGCCGACGACGCCGGCGCCAAGCCCGGTTTCGGTGACGCCCTTCAGCAGCAGGTCGACGGCCACGTCGCAGCGCAGCTGCGGCAGGGTGCGCTCCTCACCGGTGACGCGGAGGCTGCGCGCCATCGCTTCGACCCGGTCGTTGATGGCGCTGGCATCATCGTTGGTCAGGGTCATTTCGAGGTACGCCATGCCGTCACGGGCCGGATGCACCCCGAAACAGCGGTCTTTGACGGCGGTGGTGTGCCGGGCCCGGCTTGTCTCCGGGTGGGAGAGTTCCCGCAGGGTGATGGCCTTCTTCTTCAGTTGCGGCACCGTGAGGGTCTCGGCGTCGGTGAGCACCTCCGTCTCGTAAGTGTCCATCGCTGAGTCGGGCAACGCTAGGGCGTTGTCGATGATGACCTGCGCGTGCCGGTAACTGATGTCCCCGTCCAGCAGCGCCCGGTGTGTGCGCGGCAGGTTGTACTGGAGCAGCTCACTCTCGGTGAGCAGGTTCCGCGCGGATCCCTCGGGAAGCTTCAGCAGGGCGGCGAGCTCGGCGATGAATCCTTCGTGTGCGGCCGTCGCATCGGACCACTGAAACTCGGTGAGGTCGTGCGACCCGTTGGGCCGCCCGGACTGCGCGGTGCTCGTTGTCCACCGGTGCGCGTCCGCGATGACGACCGCGCGGGCGGCGTGAGCCATGTTGATCAGCCGGTCGAACGCGGTAATACTGTCGAGTAGTACGGCCTGGGCGTTGTCGATCACCCGGCGAATGCGCGCAACGTCAGACGGACGAACGTCACCGTTCGTAATGGCCAGCATTGGCTTCACCGGGGTCGTCAGGGGTGTCGGGTCGGGTGCAGTTGCGGGTGTGTCGGGCGGGACGGGGCCCGCGGCATCCTCTTCTGGAGGCACTTCTTCGTTGTTCTCCATAACCCAATTCAAGCAGACACCACCGACATTCCTGATTCTCCCTCATGTTGTGATTCCACGAGTGTGGGGGCGTGGCGAGGTCGCGCCTGAGGCTTAGGGAGGTGCGGCGGCAGCAGCCGGGATCGGAGGTCGGCGATTAGCATGGGCACATGCCCCTCTCCACTGACGGGTCGACGCCGCTGTCGTCGACCCGGATTCGTCTTGCCCTGCTCGCACTCGCCCTGGGCGGATTCGGCATCGGCTCGACCGAATTTGTCGCCATGGGGCTCCTGCCTAATCTGGCCAACGACCTGCTGCCGGCGCTTTACGCCACCTCGCCCGATGCCGCCAACGCCCAGGCTGGCTGGCTCATCTCCGCGTATGCGCTCGGCGTTGTCGTCGGCGCCCCCACCATCGCGGCCGGTGCAGCCCGCTGGCCGCGTAAAAAGCTGCTGCTGGCGCTCCTGACCGCCTTCACGCTGGGAACGATTGCCTCGGCACTCCTGCCGAGCTTTGAAACGGTACTGATCGCCCGTTTCATCGCGGCTCTGCCGCACGGCGCCTACTTCGGGATCGCCTCACTCGTCGCGGCCGACCTTATGGGACCGGGCAAGCGGGCGCGAGGCATCGCCCTCGTGCTCTCCGGACTCACGATCGCCAACGTGATCGGCGTCCCCACCATCACCTTCATCGGGCAGACGAGCGGATGGCGGGTGGCGTACCTGGTCGTCGCCGGCATCTTCGCACTCACCTTCGCAGCAGTGGCCATCTTCGTCCCGTTCCAATCGGGCAACCCGCACGCCACGATGCGGGCGGAGCTGCAGGCCTTCCGTCAACTGCAGGTGTGGATCACCCTCGGCATCGGCGCGATCGGCTTCGGTGGACTCTTCGCTGTCTACACCTACGTTGCGCCGCTCGTGATCGAGATCACCGGGCTCACCGCCGGAGCCGTTCCGCTCGTTCTCGTCGTGGTGGGCCTGGGAATGACCGCCGGAAACTTCGGCGGCGGCGCACTCGCCGACTGGAGCGTGCGGCGCACCATGTATATCGCCTTCGCGGTGCTCATCGGCGCGCTTCTCGTCCTCGCGCTGTCCGCACACTCCCTCGTCGGTTTGCTCGTGGGCATGTTCTTCATCGGCGCTGCGGCATCCGCTCTTTCGCCCACTCTCCAGGCGCGTCTCATGGATGTGGCGCATGAGAGCCAGTCGCTCGCGGCCGCCCTCAACCATTCCTCCCTCAACGTCGGCAACGCACTCGGCGCAGCCCTGGGCGGCGTCGCCATTGCCGGCGGCTTCGGTTACCTCGCACCCGTGTGGATCGGTGTGGCCCTGAGCCTCATCGGTGTCGCACTGACGCTTGTCACCTTCGGCATAGACCGTCGATGGCGCCTGCGCGGGGTTGTCGTACCGTACGGCACCCAGCTGATCCGCACCGTCAAGTAGGCCGAGCTGGCACAAAAAGGACCGGACCGCGAAGCAAACGGCCGGTCATCTCTGTCATTGTAATCAGTCGGTCTGGAGCAGGATTCCGTCGTGGATCGCGCGCTTGCGCAGGGCGACCTTGGTTCCCACGTCGTACCCGGCAAGACGGTACTTCTCGCGGATGCGCTTGAGGTACGACTTGGCCGTCTCCTCGGAGATGCCAAGCTGGTACGCAACGGCCTTCACCGGCTCACCTGCCCCGTAGAGGGCCATGACTCGACGCTCTTGAGCGCTCAGACGCGGACCGTCGGCGGTCTGGTCGGAATTGAGTGCGTAGTCAAGCTCCGCCGAAATGTACGATTTGCCTACCGCCGCGGCGCGGATTGCCTCCACGATCATGTGGGCTTCTTCGCTCTTGACGAGATAGCCGAGCGCACCCGCCGCAAGCGCCTCGCGTACGAGAGCCGGTTCGGAGTAGGTGCTCATGAGCACCGTTTTCACGCCCGTCGTCTTGAGGGTGGCGATCTTCAGCGAGACCGGGATGTTGTCTTTGAGGTCGAGATCGAGCAGTACGACATCCACAGGGAACTCGGGATGCGTGAGCAGCTCTGGCCAGGTGGTCACCGCCGCTACCATGTCGATGTCGTCTGCCGCACTTCTGATCCACTCGGTGAGCGCCCCCAAGAGCATCCGATGGTCATCGACGAGAGCCAAACGAATGGGATTACCTGTTGTCGTCACGATGATGCCTCCTACTGGCTTGCGTGGTGTGAAGAAAATCCAGAATTCTAGGCATCGGCGGGGTTATCCACACTGCACTCAATGTCTACCTGCAGAGTACCGTTTCTATTGGAGTCGATGTAGGGTCCAACGGCACGAATTGCGTGCCAGGTTTCTGGGTCAACGCGGCGGCGCGGAACGCCCTTCGTTTGCAGTTGAAGATCGTAGTGCAGGACATGCGCTGAGGAGCCGGGGCGGGTGGGCGCCATCGTTCCAAAGTGGAGTGAAACGGATGCGTCCGGGCCGCTCGTATCGCCCACCAGCAGCCAGATCGTCAACAGGAGGCCCTCGCGTTGAACCGGGGACAGCAGGCCGGCCAGGCCGTTTGGGTCGAGGAGCGTCACGGCAGGATTGAGATACTCCGACTCGGTGACGGCATGGTGCAGCCATGTCTCGGTGCGGCCCTCGATGAGGTGCAGTCGGAGGGCAGTGGCGAGTGCGCCGGCGGTCATCGCCGTCGTCGGGCCGAGGGGTAACGCTGTGCGGCCTTGGGCCACATCGTTCAGCAGGGTCTCCGCATCGAGGTCGAGGCGAGCGAGCTGCTCCGAGGCGAGCATGCCCACCGCGAATCGGGGTTGTGAGACGGTGCTCTGTACGAGCACGAGGTCGAGTTCGCGCTGCACCATGCGCCGAAACCCGCGGGCGATTCCCGCGCCCGCGAGCGGGGGAATGATGGCGATTGCGATGGTGAGCACCTCCGGGCCGAAGGTGAGAACATCATCGCGCGGTTCGGCGAGAGCACCGAGCAGCAACAGGGAACCAAGACCCGCGATGGTCAGGAGGATGTCTTTCGTGTCGCGCAGGGTGATCATCGGCATGAGCAGGGCGCCGACGGCTGCAGCGGCCGTCGGGTAAACCCCGTCTCCCGTGAGTCCCCAGCATCCGGCCAGATCGAGCACGACGACCACGGCGCCCACGGAGAGTGCGGCCAGGAAGAGCCACAGCGGCATCCGGGTGGCGAGTCGCTGAACGATCTGGTTGACGACGAGAGCGGCGGACACCAGGAGGATCCAGGCGATCAGGCTGAGCGTCGGAAACGAGCGTCCCTGCCATTCGACGATGAATTGCGCGAGCAGAAACGTCGCGATGAAGGCGCCGCTGAGGGTCATGCCGATGCCGAGGTGTTGGCCCCCGAGCCCGTTCGCCGTGCTGCTTGACGCATCGTCCAGGGAGAGGAGTTGACGGCTCCAGTGTGACGGGCGTGCGTCAACGCGATTGGCTACCGACCGTGGCGCGACCACGCGGCCGTCGACAAGGCCGGAGAAGATCATTTGGGTACCTCAAGGACGACGGTGGTGCCGGAGCCCGGGGAGGAGAACAACCGGGCGTTTCCGCCGACGGCGCGGAGGCGCGCAACGACGGATTCGGCCACCCCGAGCCGTTCCGTACTGACGCGTGCCAGATCGAAGCCGACCCCGGCATCCGTCACCATGGCTCGGACGGTTGTGGCGTCGTCGGTGATCGTCACGTCGGCGTGCAATACACCGGAGTGTCGCCGCACGTTTTCGAGACACTCGCCGAGCGCGAGCAGAAAGGAATCGAGAACATCGGCGGGCAGGCGCACCTCACCGCTGCCGTGCCAGTCGACCTCGAGCCCCATGCGGACAAAGCGTTGGCGTACCGA
Organism: Cryobacterium psychrophilum; assembly: GCF_004365915.1. Classification (NCBI taxonomy): domain Bacteria; kingdom Bacillati; phylum Actinomycetota; class Actinomycetes; order Micrococcales; family Microbacteriaceae; genus Cryobacterium; species Cryobacterium psychrophilum. The sequence goes on along the minus strand of NZ_SODI01000001.1, from coordinate 969,757 downwards.
TTCAAGCGTTGTTCCCAGGGTGGACTCGCTGGTCGCCTCGAGTGTGTAGACCCCGGAGCGGCGTGGACTGGGCATCCCGCCGAGGCGCAGCTGGCGCAGAAGCCGGGCATCGTCACCCGACTGCTGCCTCAGGGCGAGCGGAGTCACCCCGACACCGGAATGCGCGAGCAGGGTCAGGGTGGCCAGCACCGTGTCGTGCAGTAGGCGAGCGTCGGTGCGCCGCTGGGCCTCCACCTCGCTAGCGTGGCGTTCGGCGCGGTGTGCGCGACCAATGGCGGCGATGCGGTGCATGACGCGGGGAACGCTCTGCGCGATCCACCATCCGGCCATGGTGCACGAGAGCCACCCCGTGATGCCGAGCGCGAGCGGCAACGGCGTGGCCGAGTGAATCGAGACGACGACGATAATGGCAGCCATCGTTGCGGAGAAGGAGCCCAGCAGAACGAAGATACGCGTGCGACTGACCACGAGCACCATGGCTACGCAGCTCATGGGAACCGCTGCGACAATGCCGAGGGTGGCTTCCTCGACCAGGTTGAGAGGCACGCTCGGAGGGCTGTCCAGTCCGACCAGGAGAATGATGCCGATTCCGCAGGCGACCGTCAGGAGCGCCCAGCGGATAGCACCGGTGCGGCCGAGAATGTACTGGCCACCGGCCATGAGGAGCACGAGCACGATGGAACCCTGACGGGCACCGGATGCGATCCCGCCGGGAATGAGCAGGCAGACCAGTACGGCGACCGATCCGGCCAGACCATAGGCCTGAGCGGATTTTCGGAGAAGGCGGTCGCGCTCCTTTAGTATTCGTTGCATGAATTCCTGTTTCGGGTCAGGGAGGAACATGTTAGTGAATGTATTTATGCACCATATCGGGCTAGGGACCCGATATTCGACCCCTTAGGCCAGCAATCTCTGGAATTGTATGCTGACGGCCTCATTTTCGATCAAAAAACTGTCATGGCCGTACTGCGAGTGTATGATGACTGGTTTCTGGCCATCAATGTTACCTCTGAGGTGCTTTGCTATGGCTTCCTGGCCCCCGACGGGAAAGAGCCGGTCGCTGTCAATCCCCACGACGAGCGCTCGGGCAGTAACGACGGATAGGGCCGCTTCGACGCCGTCTCGCCCCCGACCGATGTCGTGCGTGTTCATGGCTTCGACCAGCACAACGTAGCTGTTTGCGTCGAAGCGGCGGGTGAATTTGTTGCCATGAAAATCGAGGTAAGACTCCACCGCGAACCGGCCGCCCTCGCCCAGGGGGCTGATCGGACTCTGCCAGGACCGGTCGAACCTCAGGTTCAATTCGGCTGGGCTGCGGTAGTTGAGAAGGGCCATGCGCCGGGCGAGTGCAAGGCCCCTCGTGGGGCCATCTCCGTCTTTGGCATCATAGTAGCTGCCCGAGCAGAAGGACGGGTCGGTTCGTACCGCCTCAAGCTGCACGGAGTTGAGGGCGATCTGGTCGGCCGTCGTCACCGGCGGCGCCGCGAGAATCGCCAGCCGCTCGACGCGATCAGGAACCTCGATGGCCCATTCGAGTGCGTGCATGCCGCCCATGGAACCGCCCACGACCGCGGCCCAGCGATCGATGCCCAGCCGGTCGGTGAGGGCGATCTGAGCGGCCACCTGATCCCGGATGGTCAGGTAGGGGAAGCGGGCTCCCCACTCCAGACCGTCCGGGGCGACGGAGGACGGTCCGGCGCTGCCCTGGCAGCCGCCGAGCATGTTGGGGGCGACGACGAAGTAGCGGTCGGTGTCTATGGCCAGCCCCGGCCCCACAATTCCGCCCCACCACCCGGCCGTCTTGTGACCGGGCTCCGCCGGCCCGCGCAGGTGACTGTCGCCGGTGAGGGCGTGGAGCACGAGGATGGCGTTGTCGCCCGTGGGGGAGAGCCGACCCCATGTCTCGTAAGCCATGCGCACGGAGGGCAGGCTCCCGCCTGCTTCAAAGTGGAGGGGGCCGATGTCCTCGAAGAGACGGTGGCCAACGGGGTCGCCGTCACGCCACGCGCCGGACGCCGGAGGTTTGCCCAGAAGCGACCGTGCCTGGGCTTCAGTGATGAAGCTGGAGGGGACCGTGTCTGAGGGTAGTTGCCATTCCATAGGCTCCCATTCTGTCGGCCCTCGGGCGGGGCCGGCGCCATGTTACGTCGACCCGGAGATTGAACGTACCTATGCGTTGGCGCGAGAGGCGGTGACGACGGCGCGAGCGGCCGCAAGTCCCGTCTCAAGGTCAGCCTTGAGATCCGCCACATTCTCGATGCCAACCGACAGGCGTACGAGCCCGGGAGTGACGCCGGCGGTGAGCTGCTGTTCGGGCGTGAGCTGCGCGTGCGTCGTGGACGCGGGATGGATCACGAGCGACCGCACGTCGCCGATGTTGGCGAGGTGGCTGAACAGCTCGAGGTTGTCGACGAGGGCACGGCCGGCATCGACGCCGCCCTTGAGCTCGAAGGAGAGCACAGCGCCGACGCCCTGCGGGGCATACTTGTTGGCCGTGGCGTACCAGGGGCTCGAGGGCAGTCCCGCGTAGTTGACCGACGCGATATCGGCGTGGCTTTCGAGCCACTCGGCGATCTCCTGCGCGTTCTGCACGTGGCGCTCGATGCGGAGACTGAGGGTCTCGATGCCCTGGATCAGCTGCCACGCGCTCGCCGGGGCGATCGATGAACCGAGGTCGCGCAGCAACTGCACGCGCGCCTTGATGATGTAGGCCAGTCCCTCTCCGACGGCGGTCGTGTAGCTGGCGCCGTGGTACGAGGGGTCGGGCTCCGTCAGGCCGGGGAACTTCTCAACGTTCTTGGTCCACTCGAACTTTCCGCCGTCCACGATGACGCCGCCGATGACGGCGCCGTGGCCGCCGAGGAACTTGGTGGCTGAGTGCACGACAATGTCCGCGCCGTGCTCGAACGGGCGAATCAGGTACGGCGTCGCAATGGTGTTATCGACGATGAGAGGCACGCCACTGCTGTGGGCCACGTCGGCGACCAGGCTGATGTCGAGCACGTTGATCCGGGGGTTGCCGATGGTCTCCGCGAAGAACAGCTTCGTGTTCGGGCGAACCGCGCGGCGCCATTCCTCGGCGTCGTCCTGGTCTTCAACAAAGGTCGTCTCGATGCCGAGCTTGGCGAGTGTGTACTTGAAGAGGTTGTAGGTGCCGCCGTAGATGGAGCTCGACGACACAATGTGGTCACCGGCCTGGGCGATGTTGAGTACGGAGAAGGTGGAGGCCGACTGGCCGGACGCCACGAGGAGGGCGCCGGTGCCGCCCTCAAGCGCCGCGACGCGTTCTTCGACGACGGCCTGGGTGGGGTTCTGGATGCGGGTGTAGATGTTGCCGAACTCGGCCAGGGCGAAAAGGTTCTGGGCGTGCTCTGAGCTGTTGAACACATACGAGGTGGTCTGGTAGATCGGGGTGGCCCGCGCGTTCGTCACCGGATCGGGACGTGCACCGGAGTGAACCTGCTTGGTTTCGAACTTCCACTGTGCGGCGTTGTCGCTCATGAGGTGGCCTCTCGCTGGTAATCGTCGATGAGCGGGGCGTTCAGCGCTCTGCAGCGAGCATAGGCACGCACTCCGAGTGCCCGCAAGCGCGCCGAAACACGACGTCACACGCGTTCACCGATGGTTTCGGCTACTTACGGTCTCGCTGCGGCAGCACGATCGTGCCGGTGGGGGTCGCCGCTGTCGGTCTGAAGAGCCACCGGGCTCGCGGTTCCACGAAGGGGCGAACCACATTCCGCACGGGTGTGAGGGAGAGGACCACGGAGATGATCACGCTCAGCGCGATCATGCCCGGCAGGGCCCAGGCTGGCTGCGGTCCGTCGAGAACTCCGGTTTCCCGCAGCGGAAAGAGCACAAAGCTGTGGAGCAGGTAGATGTACATCGTGGCCGAGCCGAAGGGCGTGAACCACGTGGCGCGACGCGGCATGAGAAGCAGAAATGCCACGATCAGCGCAAAGGCGAGAAATATGAAGGCCAGGCGCACGCCGCCGGCCCAGAACTGCGTATAGCCGAACGCAGAATAGCTGTCGTCGTAGAGCAGGAACTGGCGCATCTTGAGCGTGCGCAGCGGCCCGATGTTGAGCGAGATGAGCAGGTACACGGTCGTGAGCAGGGCGAGGGCGCCTGCTCGCCACTTCCAGATGTCGGCGGTGCGCAGCTGCAGCCACCGGTCGGTGATTTGCCACTGGCGCAGCTTCCAGCCGAAGACGAAGAACGGGAACAGGCCGATCGTTCGCGAGAGTGTGAAAGTGCTGTCAATGCTGTCAATGTAGCCCGAACTGATCGAGAGGATGATGCTGATCAGCAGCGGGTAGCGCAGCATCACGAGATACGGCAGGGTGATGCGCCATATTATCAGCGCGAGCAGGAACCAGAGCGTCCAGCTTGCGGTCGAATAGTCCAGGTTGAATTTGCCGCCGAGCAGCCAGCGCACACAGGTCCAAATGGTCTCGAAGATCACATAGGGGAAGACGATGTCCGTGAGCAGGCGCTGCAACTGGCGCATGCCTGGGGGGCCCGATTTGGCGAAATAGCCGCTGACCGCCACGAAAATGGGCACGTGGAAGGCATAGATGAAGAGGTACATCGCGTAGGCCGAATCGGACTCGGCAATCAACTTGAGGATCGCGTGCCCTACCACCACGAGCGTGACCGTGATCCACCTGGCGTTGTCCCACAGGGGAACCCGTCGCGTGGTCGGCTGAATTGTGGCGGGGGGCGATGCGCTCATTCACACCATTCTCCCGCCAGAATGGAGAAATGAGTACACGAAGAGCAGTGGTGACCGGTGCGAGCTCGGGAATCGGAGCCGCCACGGTGCGAGCATTCGGCGATCAGGGCTGGAATGTGGTGGGCGTCGCGCGGCGCGCGGATCGTCTCGCGGCGCTCGCCGAGGAGACCGGGGCAGCGGTCTTCACAGCGGATCTGACGAAGCAGGAGGACGTGGACGCGCTTCGGGACTACCTGGCGGAATCCGGGCCGGTACACGCCCTCGTGAACAACGCGGGCGGTGCCAAGGGGCTCGACTCGGTGGAGAGCTCGAGCCTCGATGACTGGGCCTGGATGTTCGAGATCAACGTGCTTGCCGTCAAGCGCGTGACGAGTGCCATCCTGCCCCTGCTGCGGGCGTCGATAACGGAGGAGGGAACATCCGCTGACATCGTCAATGTCACCTCGATCGCCGGCCACGTGGCCTACCTCGGCGGTGGCGGGTACAACGCTTCCAAGTTCGCTGCCCATGCCATGACCGAGGTGCTGCGGCTCGAGCTGAACGGCGAACCCATCAGGGTGATTGAGATCGCGCCGGGAATGGTGAAAACCGACGAATTCGGTCTCGTTCGCTTCGGTGGTGATGCGGCCAAGGCCGCCGCCGCCTACGAGAACGTTCCCCACCCGCTGGTGGCTGAGGACGTCGCCGAAACGATCGTGTCGAGCGTGCTTCGCCCGGCCCACGTCAACATCGACCTGATCGTGATCAAGCCCGTGGCGCAGGCCGCACCCACCCGAATCGCACGGGGACCGCTGAGAGTTCGTTAGCTGTACCAGCACGCACGCAGGCGGCGCCCGAGAGAAGGCTCATCCCGGGCGCCGCTATCGTACGTGCAGGTGTTACTGCCTGGTTGTGTTCTAGTGCTCGACCGCCTTTTCCGCACCGAAGCCGGTGAGGGACCGAACGGACATCTCGGCAGCCAGCGTGGGGCTCTCCTTGACCGTGCTCGTGATCGAACCGAGCCAGCCGAGGATGAACCCGAGCGGGATCGAGATGATGCCCGGGTTGCTCAGCGGGAAGATGGCGAAGTCGACGCCCTCACCGAACATGGACGTGGGAGTGCTGGAGAACACCGGCGAGAGCACGATGAGCACGATCGCCGAGGTGAGTCCGCCGTACATGCTCCAGACCGCGCCGCGGGTGGTGAAACCACGCCAGAAGAGCGAATACAGGATCGTGGGCAGGTTGGCGCTCGCCGCAACGGCGAAGGCCAGGGCCACCAGGAAGGCAATGTTCTGCCCCTGCACACCGATACCACCGGCAATGGCCAGGAGGCCGATCACAACGACGGTGCGACGCGCAACCTTGACCTCGTCATCGGGGTTGCCCTTGCCCTTTTTGATGACGGATCCGTAGATGTCATGCGCGAAGGACGTGGCTGCGGTGATCGTGATTCCGGCCACCACCGCCAGAATCGTCGCGAACGCGATCGCCGAGATGAAGCCGAGCAGAAGCGGACCGCCGAGGGCGAGCGACAGCAGGGGAGCGGCCGAATTCACTCCACCGGGAGCGGCGAGGATCGTTTCGCCACCTACGAGGGCCGCGGCGCCGAAGCCGAGGACCAGGGTGAAGATGTAGAAACCACCGATGAGCCAGATCGCCCAGACCACCGAGCGACGCGCTTCCTTCGCCGTGGGCACCGTGTAGAAGCGCATCAGAACGTGCGGCAGGCCGGCCGTTCCGAGCACGAGGGCGATGGCGAGGGAGATGAAATCAAGCGGGTTGGCGCCGTATTTCAGGCCGGGAGCGAGGATCGCATCCGCGGGAACGGACGTTGAGACGGCCACGGCGCTTTCGAGCAGTGTGGACAGGTTGAAGCCGTTGATAGCCATCACCCAGATGGTCATCGCGAGTGCGCCGATGATCAGCAGGAAGGCCTTGATGATCTGCACCCACGTGGTGCCCTTCATCCCACCGACCAGGACGTAGACGATCATGAGCGCACCGACGACCACGACGACGATCGACTGGCCGAGCTTGTCGTCGATGCCAAGGAGCAGCGACACGAGGCCGCCGGCTCCGGCCATCTGTGCCAGCAGGTAGAAGAAACACACGGCGAGGGTCGTGGTCGCGGCCGCCACCCGGACCGGGCCCTGCTTCAGCCGGAATGAGAGAACATCGGCCATGGTGAACTTGCCGGTGTTGCGCATGAGTTCGGCCACGAGGAGCAGCGCGACCAGCCAGGCCACGAGGAAGCCGATCGAGTACATGAAGCCGTCGTATCCCGTGACGGCGATGGCCCCGACGATTCCGAGGAAGGATGCCGCGGAGAGGTAGTCGCCGGCGATCGCGAAACCGTTCTGCGTGCCGGTGAAGGAACGGCCACCCGTATAATAGTCGGCCGCGCTCTTGTTGTTTCGGCCGGCTCGAATCACGACGATCAGCGTCACACCGACGAAGGCAAGGAAGATCGAGATGTTCAGGACCGGGTTATTCTCCACGGGTTTGACGAGGGTCGAAACCGTGTGCAGGGCACTGGTGATCATGCTTTTTCCATCCTTTCCAGCTCAGAGCGAAGGTCTTCGGTGAGGGGGTCGATCTTGCGGTTCGCGAAAGTCACGTATGCCATCGTGATGACGAACGTCGTGACGAACTGGCCGAGGCCGAGTATCAGCCCGAGGTTGATGCGGCCGAATACCGGTGTCGCCATGAACTCGGGGAAGTACCCGGCCGCGAGCACGTAGGCGAAGTACCAAAGCAGAAAGAATGCGGACAAAGGCACGACGAAGCCGTTCCGTGTCTTCTTTAGCGCCTTGAAGCGTGCCGTTTTCTCGAATGCTATGTAGTCAATTTGTGATTGTGGTGACGCGTCTTTCAACTGTTCACTCATTGGAGCCTCCTTGCTTCAGTGGGGGGTATCAGTGGGGTAAGGGGAAAGCGAGTGCTGTGTCACGTCGGTTCGACGAGTGCGCGCGGAACCGGTGCCTTGTTGGCGGAGGCGTCGAGTGCACTCTTGAGGTCATCCAGAACGGTGGGGTCCTCGATGGTGGGGGGAACCGTGTACGGCTCTCCGTCCACGATCTGGCGAATGGTCTTGCGCAGAATCTTGCCCGATCGGGTCTTGGGGAGGCGTTCGAGAATCGTCACATCACGGAACGCCGCGACGGGGCCCACGTGGTCGCGAACGAGGGCCACGAGTTCCGTGGCCAGGGTGTCGTGATCGATGGTGGCGCCGGCCTTGAGGGTGACGAAGCCAGCCGCGCGCTGTCCCTTGAGAGCGTCGTGCACGCCGAGAACGGCACACTCGGCGACGGCGGGATGCAGCGTGAGGACCTCTTCGAGCGACCCCGTCGAGAGCCGATGCCCGGCAACGTTGATCACGTCGTCGGTGCGCCCCATGATGTAGAGGTACCCGTCGTCGTCGAAATGACCGGAGTCACCCGTGGCGTAGTAGCCGGGGAAGGCCGTGAGGTAGGCGCTCGAGAATCGTTCCTTGCTTCCCCAGATTCCCAGCAGGTTACCCGGGGGCAGGGGAAGTCGAATCGCGATGTTGCCGTCTTTGCCCACCCGGCTGACGGGCTGCCCCTTTGAATTGAGGATCTCAATCTTGTATCCGGGAACCGGAACAGTGGCCGAACCCGGACGTGTTTCGAGCTCCTCGATTCCGAGAGGATTGGCGCAGATCGCCCATCCGGTTTCCGTCTGCCACCAGTGGTCGACGACGGGGCAGTGCAGTCCGTCGTTGGCCCAGTGAAATGTCTCTGGGTCGAGGCGTTCTCCGGCGAGGAAGAGGCTGGCGAGGCAGGACACGTCGTACTTCGCGAGTTCTGTGAGTTCGGGGTCAACCCGTCGGATCGCCCGAACGGCCGTGGGCGCGGTGAAGAGCACCTTGACCTGGTACTGCTGGATGACGCGCCAGAAGGCACCGGCATCCGGGGTCCCAATGGGTTTGCCCTCGTAGATGACCGTCGTGGCGCCCACCAGGAGTGGGGCGTAGACGATATACGAATGGCCGACCACCCAGCCCACGTCCGAGGCGGCCCAATAGACATCTCCCGGCTCGACGTTGTAAATGTTTCGCATTGACCAGGCGAGGGCGACGGCGTGGCCACCGGTATCGCGCACGATTCCTTTGGGGCTTCCCGTGGTGCCTGACGTGTAGAGAATATAGAGCGGGTCCTCTGAGGCCATGCTGACCGGATCGGCGGGTGCAGCGGACTCCTCCTGGACGTCCCAGTCCAGCCAGGACACCGGCTCGTTGGCGTAGTCCGCGGCGGAGCCGGGGATGGTGTTCCGATTGCGCACGATCACCGTGTGCACGGAACCAGCGCTGAGGGCGAGTGCTCGCTGCACGAGGGGGAGGTATTCCACTGCGCGACCGGGTTCGTGGCCGCCCGATGCCGTGACGATCACGGACGGACGAGCATCATCGATGCGCGCGGCGAGTTCATTGGCGGCGAATCCGCCGAAAACGACCGAGTGGATGGCGCCAATGCGAGCACAGGCGAGCATCGCGATGACGGCTTCCGGGATCATGGGCAGGTAGATAATGACGCGGTCGCCGCGGCCGACGCCGTTGGCACGGAGCGCGCCAGCAAACTTTGACACGCGCCCGAGAAGTTCAAGGTAGGTCAGTGATGCCTGTGTGCCCGTCATTGCCGAGTCGTAGATCAACGCGGTTTGTGCCCCTCGGCCGGCATGGACGTGCCGATCCAGGGCATTGAAGCTGGTGTTCAGGCGTCCGCCGGGGAACCAGGACCAGTCCGTGGGGGAACGCTGCTCTAGTGCCGCGCGCGGTCGCGTGTTCCACTCGATGCCGTCTGCGGCTTCCAGCCAGAAATCTTCGGGGGAGTTAATGCTCCGCTGCCACGTGTGCTGATACGACCCGTGCGGTGGTGCGCCATTCATGGTGAACCTCTCCTTTGAAACGCCTCTGTATACAAAGAGTGGTTGAAGTATTGCATATAACTGGGTTTGGTGGAATATGATTAGTTTTGTGTATACAGAATCCGCAAAGCTAGGGTCGAAAGCCCCTATCAGTGCCAGCGAGCGAGCGTATCGGCAGTTGCGCAGCGAGATTCTCGACGGTGAGTTGGCGCCCGGTGCCGGCTTGCTTGAGGTTGAGCAGGCGGAACGGATCGGTGTGTCGCGCACCCCCTTACGGGCCGCTGTCGCCCGATTGATCGCCGACGGCCTCGTCGTGGGTCGCAACGGGCGTGGCTTCGAGGTGACCGAGTTGTCTATCGCGAGCATCACGGGTCTCTACGAACTGCGGGAGGGACTTGAGGTGCACGCCGCGAGGCTTGCCGCCGAGCGACGCAACCCGGAGGGCTTCGAGGCCCTGCGCGTGCAGTTCCGCGATGCTCCGGAGCTTCTGCTGCAGGGCGAGACCGGGATTCACCGCTACTACGAGCTCATCGACGACTTCGAAGCGGCCATCGACGCTGCCGTGGCCAACCCGTTCCTGCTCGGTGCCCTGGAGAGCGTGCGAACGCACCTTGCCCGCATCCGCCGCATAGCCCGCGGAAATCAGGCGCGCCTGCGGGCAGCGGCGGCAGAACATCTGCTCATCATTGACGCCATTATCGCCGGCGATACCTCGCTAGCCGCCCACGCCACCCATATCCATCTCTACCAGAGCCTCACAAACGTTCTCGCAACGCTTGGTGAGGAAGCGGCCGTCCCGGCCGATTAACCGAAGGGAATCATCGTGCAGCTCCACCACATTCGAGTTCACCGTAGTGAAGAAAACCTCGCCCGCGAGGACCAGCTTGCCTGGAAGATCGCCGAGTGCGCGGCCGATCCCGTTGCCGTCACCGACGACGTCACCGAAATGATCATCAACCGTGTTATCGACAACGCCTCCGTTGCCGCGGCGTCACTGACCCGCAAGCCCGTGACGGCGGCCCGGTCGCAGGCGCTCGCCCACCCCCGCTCGAACGGCGGCGAAGGATCGACCGTCTTCGGCCTCGATCTCGCCCGGAGGGTCTCTCCGGAGTGGGCGGCCTGGGCGAACGGCGTGGCCGTGCGTGAACTCGACTACCACGACACGTTCCTCGCCGCGGAATACTCCCACCCTGGCGACAACATTCCTCCGATCCTCGCGGTAGCCCAGCACCTCGCCTCCGCCAAGGGGCTCACCGGCCGCGACCTCGTTCGTGGCATCGCCACCGGATACGAGATCCAGATCGACCTCGTGAAGTCGATCAGCCTGCACGCGCACAAAATCGACCATGTGGCCCACCTCGGCCCGTCGGCCGCCGCCGGCATCGGTTCTCTCCTCGGTCTCGAGAAGGACATCATTTTCCAGGCCATCGGCCAGGCCCTGCACACCACGACGGCCACGCGCCAGTCGCGCAAGGGGGAAATCAGCAGCTGGAAATCCCACGCTCCGGCCTTCGCCGGCAAGATGGCCATCGAGGCCGTGGACCGCGCACTGCGCGGCGAGACCAGCCCGACACCCATCTACGAGGGTGAAGACGGTGTCATCGCCTGGCTGCTTGACGGCCCCGAGGGGTCCTATGACGTGTCCCTGCCCCAGCCCGGCAGCGCCAAGCGCGCCATTCTGGACAGCTACACGAAGGAGCACTCGGCGGAGTACCAGGCGCAGGCCTGGATCGACCTCGCACGTCGACTTCACCGCGCCCATCCTGAACTCGCGTCGGGTGAGTCCATTGCCTCCGTCGTCATTCACACGAGCCACCACACGCACTACGTGATCGGCTCCGGCGCGAACGACCCGCAGAAATACGATCCCACCGCATCGCGGGAGACCCTCGACCACTCGATTCCCTACATCTTCACGGTGGCGCTGCAGGACGGCAGCTGGCACCACGTCGACTCCTACTCGCCCGAGCGCGCGGGGCGCCCCGACACGGTGGCGCTCTGGTCCAAGGTGACCACGACCGAGGACAAGGAATGGACGCGCCGCTACCATTCCCTCGACGTCACGGAGAAGGCCTTCGGCGGTCGCGTGGTCATCACGCTCACCGACGGCCGCACGATCACCGACGAGATCGCCGTTGCCGACGCGCATCCGCTCGGCGCCAAGCCCTTCGGTCGCACGGAATACGTGAACAAGTTCCGGATGCTCGCCGCCGACGTGCTCGAGCCCGCGGAAGTCGAACGTTTCCTTGCCCTGGCCGAGCGCCTCCCTGAGCTGAATGCCGTCGAACTCGGCCAGCTGACGATCACGGCCAGGCCCGGGTTGCTGCCGACGACAAGCGTGATGGGAATCTTCTAATGCTGTACTCCCGTGTCTCGGCCGCTGACAAGCGGATTGCCCTGCGCGCCGGCCTCGCATCAGGCGTGCTGCAGCGCTATCCCGGCGCATTCAACCCGCTGTCGGCCAAGCTCATCCAGAACAAGGGCTTTGAGGGGGTGTACATCTCCGGGGCGGTGCTTTCGGCCGACCTGGGCCTGCCTGATATCGGCCTGACGACGCTCACCGAGGTTGCCGGCCGAAGCCAGCAGATGGCCAGGATGACGGACCTGCCGGCGATCGTCGACGCGGACACCGGCTTCGGCGAACCGATGAACGTGGCACGGACGATCCAGACGCTCGAGGACGCCGGCCTTGCTGGCATGCACATCGAGGACCAGGTCAACCCGAAGCGGTGCGGCCACCTTGACGGCAAGCAGGTCGTTGACGACGACACAGCGATCAAGCGCATCCGCGCTGCGGTCGACGCACGTCGAGACCCGAACTTCCTGGTCATGGCGCGTACGGACATCCGCGCCGTCGACGGTTTGGACGCCGCGCTCGACCGGGCCAGGAAGCTCGTCGACGCGGGGGCCGACGCGATTTTCCCCGAAGCGATGGGTAGCCTCGCCGAGTTCGAGGCCATGCGCGCCGCGGTGGACGTTCCGCTGCTTGCGAATATGACCGAATTCGGCAAGGGTCAGCTTTTCACCGTTGACGAGCTCGCGAACGTGGGCATGAACATGGTCATCTTCCCCGTTTCGCTTCTGCGCCTCGCCATGGGGGCTGCCGATCGGGGGCTCGACTCGATTCTGCAGCAGGGTACGCTCGAGCCGATGCTTGGTGAGATGCAACATCGTGCCGATCTGTACGAGCTGCTTGAGTACTCGGAGTACAGCCACTTCGACTCCGGCATCTTTGATTTCACCCTCAACCCGCACATCACATCCAAGGTCTGAAGGAGCGACATGACTATGACTGAGCCGAACGCAACCGGGACTCCGGTGACCGAGCCCAAGATCTTCAAGGGACTGGCCGGGGTCGTTGTCGACACCACCGCCATTTCCAAGGTCAACCCCGACACGAACTCCCTGCTATACCGGGGCTATCCGGTGCAGCAACTGGCCGCGCGATGCAACTTCGAGGAGGTGGCGTACCTGCTCTGGTACGGAGAGCTTCCGACCGAGACGCAGCTCGCCGACTTCGAAACGGCAGAACGTGCCCTGCGGCACCTCGAGCCCGCGGTACGCCGTGTGATCGATGAGCTGCCGCTCACCGCACACCCGATGGACGTCGTGCGCACCGCGGTCAGCGTCATCGGCGCGAGCGACCCACAGACGAGCGATGACTCGCCCGAGGCCGACCTCGCCAAGGCGGTGCGCCTCTTCGCGCAGCTGCCCGCAATCGTGTCGTACGACCAGCGCCGCCGCCATGGGCTCGGCCTCGTCGAGCCGCGCTCCGATCTGGGGTACTCGGCGAACTTCCTGCACATGACCTTCGGTGAGGTGCCGGAGCTCGTCGTTGTGAACGCGTTCGACGTGTCGATGATCCTGTACGCGGAGCACTCGTTCAACGCGTCGACGTTCACCGCGCGCGTCATCACGTCGACACTCGCGGACTACTATTCGGCGGTCACCGGAGCGATCGGGGCGCTCAAGGGAGCGCTGCACGGTGGCGCGAACGAAGCCGTCATGCACACGTTCACCGAGATCGGCCTCGGCGCCGGCGCCGGCGAGCGGGCGACGGACTGGCTGGCCCAGGCGCTCGTCGACAAGCGCAAGATCATGGGCTTCGGCCACCGCGTCTACAAGAGCGGCGACTCGCGGGTACCCACGATGCGCGCGGCACTGCTCACGCTCATCGAGCACTACGACGCGCCCGAGATGCTGGAGATGTACGAATCCCTCGAGGCCGCTATGGCCTCGAAGAAGGCGATTCTGCCGAACCTGGACTATCCGTCCGGACCGGCCTATCACCTGATGGGATTCGACACCCTGAGCTTCACCCCGCTGTTCGTGGCCGCCCGGGTGACCGGGTGGACCGCGCACATCATCGAGCAGCGCGCGTCGAACTCACTCATCCGTCCGCTGTCGCTCTACAACGGTCATGACGAGCGTCACGTGCCGGGAGCGGCGCACTCGGCGTAGTGGCCCGGACCGGCGAGACCTGGCATGAACTAAAATCGGACCATGACTTCTGATGCAGTGACTCGCCTCGCCGGCCCCCACCGGTCCGCCCTCTCTCTCGATTCCGTCACCGGTGGGGTTGCCTCATGAGCGTGCACCTGGTCGGTGGTGGCTCTGCGCCCGAGCACGACGCGAGTGTCTACGGGCCATTCTTCCGGGAAGCAGCGGCCCGCGCCGCGGCATCCGGTCGCAGTGAGCCGCGCATCGCGATCGTTGCCGTGGGCGCAGGTGACGCCGCGGACCACAGCGCACGACTCACCGCGGCCCTCGCCGCTACGGGCCCCTTCGAGCCCGTCGTCACGGTGCTCGAGCCTGACGGCCTCGCGACGAACCTGTCGATAGCGGATGTCGATGGGATCCTCATTGGCGGGGGTGCCACCCCCGCTTACCTGCGGGCCCTGCTGCCCATCAGTGGGGAGATTCGCCGCCAGGTCTCTGCCGGGGTGCCCTACCTCGGCTTCTCGGCCGGCGCGATGATCGCCGCCGAACGCGCCATCCTGGGCGGCTGGCGCATTGGCGGCGTCGAGGTGAGTCCGCAGGGCACCGCCGGGGACCTCGACGAGATCACGATCGAGCAGGGCATCGGACTGCTCGACGTGACCGTGGACGTGCACGCCGCCCAGTGGGGCACCCTGTCCCGGCTGATTTCCGCGACAGAGGCCGGCCTCATCGATGGCGGTCTCGCGATCGACGAGAACACCGCACTGGTTGTCGGCGAGGGCGCCCTGAGCGTAGCCGGGGTCGGCAGCGTGTGGCGGGTGAGCCAGGCGGACGGTGGCGTGCTCGTGAGCACCTTCGGTGCTTGAAGACGACGCACCGACCTCCCGGGGGACCCAAGGCTCCCCGGGGATCCTGAGCCTCACGGCCGCGCCGATCGACCGGGGCTGGGCCACGGCGCTGGCACCGGTTGCCCCCGAGCTGGAACGACTCGAGCATTTTCTCGACGATGAAATCGCGGCGGGACGACCCTGGTTGCCCGCCGAAGGTAACGTGCTGCGCGCCTTTCGCGAACCCTTCGATTCCGTGCGCGTGCTCATCGTGGGACAGGACCCCTACCCGACACCGGGGCACGCGATTGGGCTCGCCTTCGCCGTCGACCCGCATGTGCGCCCCGTGCCGCGCAGCCTGGTCAACATCTACCGGGAACTGGCGAGCGACGTGGGTGTGGCGCCGCCCGGGCACGGCGACCTCACCGCCTGGTCGCGCGCCGGTGTGCTCCTGCTCAACCGAGTGCTTACCGTTCGGTCAGGGGAGGCGGGTTCTCACCGGCGGCACGACTGGGAAGCAGTGACGGAGCAGGCCATTCGGGCACTGGTGGCCCGCGATGCTCCGCTCGTGGCGATACTCTGGGGAAAGGACGCCGCATCGCTCAGGCCGGTTCTCGGTGAGACGCCGATAATCGAGTCGCCGCATCCCAGCCCGCTATCGGCTCGCCGGGGCTTCTTCGGATCCCGCCCGTTCAGCCGTGCCAACGAGCTGTTGCGTGCCCAGGGCGCGACCCCGGTGGATTGGGCGTTCGAGTAATCTGAAAGAGAACGTGAAAGGACGTGCGCGGTGCTGGAAGAAGAATATGAGCGGCCAAGACGGCTGCCGAGGCACCTGAGGCCGGAACCGGCGTCCGAGAATGCGTTCTCGTACACGATGCGCGAGGCGCGGGTCACCGACCTGCCGAACATCCGCGAGATCTATAACTACTACGTGGCCAACAGCACGGTGACCTTCGACGAAGACGCCATGACCCTGCCGGAGTGGCGCGACAAGTTCTACTACCTCAGCAAGCACGGGATGCCGTTCATCGTGGCCGAGTCGCCGGCCGGACAGGTTCTCGGCTATGCCCTCGTAGCGCCGTGGAAGCAGAAACGGGCGTTCCG
This sequence comes from Cryobacterium psychrophilum, assembly GCF_004365915.1. Lineage (NCBI taxonomy): Bacteria > Bacillati > Actinomycetota > Actinomycetes > Micrococcales > Microbacteriaceae > Cryobacterium > Cryobacterium psychrophilum. The sequence goes on along the minus strand of NZ_SODI01000001.1, from coordinate 953,788 downwards.
GTTCACGGTGGAGAATTCCATTTACCTGGGCGCGGCATCCACGGGCAAGGGGCTGGGCCGAAAGCTGCTGGCCGAGCTGATCGCACGATCGAAAGCCGCCGGGCTCAAGGAGATCATCGCCGTCATCGCCGACCAGGGAGCGGACGCCTCGATCAAGCTGCACGAGGACTTCGGCTTCGAGGAGATCGGGCGTATGGGCAAGGTCGGGTTCAAGTTCGAGCGCTGGCTCGGAACCGTGCTCATGCAGAAGAGCCTGAAGTAGCGCTCAGCCGGCACTGACAGCGCTGGCACTGACAGCGCCGTCAGTGACGACGAGCGGCGATAGAGAGAACGGCCCGGCGCGGCGAGAGAACTACGGCGCGGGCCAGCAGTGCGTTGCGTTTGCCGACGATCACCTGCGGAGGAGTGACACGGCGGTCGAGCGCCGAGCACGTGCTGTGTATGACACGTTCCACGGTGAGGGATCGATATGGAGTGGTGCTTCCGGCGACGCTGGCGAATTCCGTGTCGACAAACCCGGGGCACACCGCGGTGACCTTGAGACCGGTCGATCGCGTCTCGTACCAGAGCGACTCCGTGAAACTGAGCACGTAGGCCTTGCTCGCGGCGTAGACCGACATGTGAGGCATGGGCTGGAAAGCGGCCGTGCTCGCAAGGTTCACGAGCGCCGCCGCATGGGGATGCCGGGCGGCCGTGTCCACCAGGTCGGGCAGCAGAGCGTGGGTGAGGTGCGTGAGGGCGATAACGTTCAACCGTAACTGCTCGAGCTGCCGGGCAGCGTCCGTGTGCACGAAGGCGCCGATGGTACCGAAGCCCGCGCTGTTGACGAGCGTGCCGATCGCGATATTGCGATTCGTCAGGTCGGCCACCAGCTCGGGGACCGCGTCCCCGGCGGTCAGGTCGAGGGGTATCACCGTCGACACGGTGCCGTACTTCTCTGCCAGGTCAACGGCGAGGGCCTCGAGGCGGTCCTGGCGTCGGGCCACGAGAACGAGGTCCGCGCCGCGCTGGGCCAGTTCGTGTGCGTACCCGGCTCCGATTCCGCTTGAGGCGCCGGTGATCAGGGCGGTGGTTCCCATGGGGTTGTACGGTGCGCGTGGCATGCATCAACGCTACTCGCAAAGCTAGGCTCACAGCATGGCTGAACCGCATGAATTGACCGCGCTCGAGCAGTGGCAGGCCCTCCAGCGTGGAGAGCTGAGTCCCTCTGAGCTCACGGAGCACTACCTGGCGAGAATTGAGGCGCGTGACGCGACCCTCGGCGCGTTTGTGACGGTGACCGCGTCCAGGTCCAGGGCCAGGGCCCGCCAGGTGGAGCGGAGTGTGCCGCGAACGGCACCGCTGTGGGGGCTGCCGTTCGCCGACAAGGACCTGCAGTTGCGAGCCGGCGTCCCCGCGCGCTTCGGGTCGAGGCTCATGCAAGATTTCATTCCGGAGGAATCCGATGACCTCGTGATCGCACTCGACGAGGCCGGCGGCGTGAGCCTCGGTAAGACGAACACACCCGAATTCGGGTTGCCGTCGTACACGGAGGGACTTGCGGGGCCGCCGGCACGAAACCCGTGGGACCTCCGACTGGGAGCCGGCGGTTCGAGCGGCGGCGCGGCGGTCGCCGTGTCCGCCCGGTTGCTTCCGTTCGCGCCCGGCTCCGACGGTGGAGGGTCCGTGCGCATCCCCGCGGCGGTGTGCGGCCTCGTGGGCGTCAAGCCGTCCCGCGGTCGGGTGCCGGCGGCATCCGGTATCGACAAGCTCGGCGGGCTTTCGGTGGCCGGACCGCTCGCCCGCACGGTAGCGGATGCCGCGCTGCTGCTCGATGCGATGATCACGCCGCGCGGAAATCACCCGGACCACCACTTCACCCTGCGTGCCCCGGGGGACGACGGTCCCCTGCTCGCGCATGCCATGCACGGAGAAGGACGGTTCCAGCTCGGGGTGATGACGACCTCGGCGTGGGACAACGACTACGACATCGACCTGGCCCCTGAGGCTGTCGCAGCCCTGGAGACCGCGCGGGAAGAACTCGACGTGCTCGGTCACGGCATCGATGACATCGCTCTTGACCCGGATCCCAGCTACGTTCCGGCTTTTCGTACCATCTGGCAGGCCGGGGCCGCGAGCATCCCCGCGGAGGGCGAAGCCCAGGAACAACTGCTGGACCCGCTCACGCGGTGGCTCATGCACCGCGGCCGCGCACTGACCGCTCGCGAGCTGGCCGAGGCGCTCGCCGCGCTGAGCACGTTCGAGCGTTCGTTCATACGACAGCTCTCGCGTTTCGATGCCGTTCTCACGCCGGCGCTGGCCCTCACCCCGCGGCCGGTGGGCTGGTATGACGCAGAAGACGGGGAGCGTAACTTCGCCCAGCAAGTGCAGTACACGCCTTTCACCTCCATGGTGAACGTCAGTGGCCTGCCGGCGATCGTCTTGCCGGTGGCGCAGACCGCCGACGGCCTGCCGATGGGCGTGCAGCTCATTGGTCGCCCTGGCGGCGAGGCCCCCCTGTTCGCGCTCGGCGCCCAGCTCGAACGGCGGTTCCGGTGGCAGGATCGCGTGCCGCCCGAGCCGGGGTCTGCCGTGAACGATGCCGAATGGTGAGTGAGCTCAGGGAGCGGTCACCGCAAACCTCGTCGTAGATTTCACGCCACGCCACGCCGCGAGCGTATTCGTCCGCGCCGAGAGGCTGAACCGGGGCCGATGGTTTGGATGCCGCGTCCGTTGACCAGCCGCAGGCCTACCCGTTCCGACTCGGCAAACAGGGCGTTCTGGTTGTCCTGGTGTTTCGGTGCCGGTTGCGGAGGCATTCGGTATGCCTGTCTGTCTCTCCACGGGAGTCATTCCGGCACCGGACCCGGGTCGTAATAATCCGGAAACATGTCGGTCATTGGCGCGTCACTCAGTGCACTTAACATTCGAATGATCCGGACCCTTGAAACAGCGGATGCCCCGAGCACCACCGAGAGGAATAGCGTCATGACGCCAGCCCCACTGTCCCCGTTCTCCCGTCAATCCTTCAAGCGCATCACCACCGGGGCCGCCACCGCTGCCGCCCTCGCACTCCTCCTCATGTCCTGTGCCAGCGACACCGGATCGTCGACAGCTGATTCCGCCGGGGCCGCGTCATTCGGTGACGCGAGCATTCAGCTGTCGTGGATAAAGAACGCTGAGTTCATGGGTGAGTTCGTCGCCGACGACGCCGGCTACTTCACTGCAGTGGGCTTCGACTCGGTCGACCTCATTCCCGGCCCGGCATCGGCTGAGGCCGGCGTCATCTCCGGCAATGTCGATATGGGCGTCGGCAACGCCATCTCTACCGGGACCGCTATCGCCCAAGAGGGCGCACCGCTGAAGATCATCGGGGCGACGTACCAGAAGAACCCGTTCACCATCCTCTCGCTCAAGGGCGTCGGCAACATCGCTACTCTCGACGACCTCGCGGGCAAGACCATTGGAGTGCAGGCCAGTAACCAGAGCCTGTGGGATGCCTTCCTCAAGATCAACAACATCGACCCATCCACGATCACGGTGGTTCCGGTCGAGTACGACCCGACCCCTCTCTTCAATGGAGAGGTCGACGGTTGGTTCGCCTACCTCACCAATGAGAGCATTGATGCCGAGCTGGCTGGCCTAGACCCGGTCAACCTGCCGCTCGCCGACAACGGCCTGCCGTTCGTGGCCGAGACGCTCACCGTCTCAGATGATGCGATCAAGAACGACCGTGAGAAGCTCAAGGCGCTACTGGTTGCCGAGATCAAAGGTTGGACTGACGCTATCAACGACCCGACGGCCGCTGCGACCCTCACCGTCAACACATACGGCAAGGATCTTGGCTTGAAGATGGAGAAGGAGACCCGCCAGGCAGAGATCCAGTCGACCGACCTCATTGTGAGCGCCGACACCAAGGCGAACGGTCTCTTCACCATCAGCGATGCGCTCCAAAAGCAGTCCATCGCGACTTTGAAGGCTGCCGGAATCGACATTGACGCCGGCTCCCTGTTTGATATGACCCTGCTGGACGAGGTTTACCAGGAAAATCCCGACCTCATCGCGTACAGCAAGTAATCACCCGCACCATCCCAGAAGTCGCTCCCAAAATCGGCGTCGCCGCGGCACCCGTCTCTCAGAGGCGGGTGCCGCGGCGATACTGATGTATCGGTCTCCGACGACGCCCAGTAAGGAAAGTACGACGTGAGCACGATTGATACCGGTCTTCCCGCCATCAACCCGGGCACCGGGCTGCACATCTCAGAGCTTCACAAGACCTTTTCGGTGGGACGTCGGGAGGTCGTGGCTCTCGAAAACGCGAACCTGCACACCGACAAGGGGAGTTTCCTTTCCCTGCTCGGCCCGTCCGGTTGCGGAAAATCCACAATTTTGCGCATCCTGGCCGGGTTGGAGAACGTCACCAGCGGGACCGCCCGGGTGGACGGCAAGGGCCCCGCCGAACTGCGCAGCGGCCATGAACTCGGCATCGCATTTCAGGACGCGGCACTGCTGCCCTGGCGCAGCGTGCGCAACAACATTAAGTTGCCGTTTGAGGTGGCTCGTCTCCCCGTGGACGAGGACTACGTCACCGAGCTGATCGCGCTCGTCGGACTGCAGGGCTTTGAGAAGGCCAAGCCCGCACAGCTGTCCGGTGGGATGCGCCAGCGTGTGTCAATCGCTCGTTCGCTCGTGCTCAAACCGTCTGTGCTGCTCCTCGACGAACCGTTTGGCGCTCTCGACGACATGACCCGCCAGCGCCTCAATATCGAGCTCTTGCGTATCTGGACCGAGAAGCCCGCGACAACCCTCATGGTGACTCATGGCATTTCCGAAGCCGTCTTCCTTTCCGATCAGGTAGCCGTGATGAGCCCTCGGCCCGGCCGCGTGAAGGAGGTCATTGAGATTGACCTTCCCCGCCCGCGTCTTCCCGAGATGATGCGCACCCCCGAATTTCACGCGCTACACGATCGGGCGTCCGAGCTGCTGTTCGGTGCTGACACTCTGGCCGCATCCGAGGCGCGCTGATGCCGATTGCCAGACGCCTGCCGGGCTGGGCGACCGGGGTTCTCGGTGTCGTCGTCCTGGTGGCGCTGTGGTGGATCAGTGCGCTCACGGTCTTTCAGAACGCCGGTTCTGTGCCCGGAGGCGCGATTCCCACCCCTGCCGAGGTACTCTCCCAGTTGATCAGCGATGGTGGGGGATTCTATTGGTCGCACATCACGATGACCCTGAGCGAAGCCGCCATTGGATCTCTCTGGGGAAATGGACTGGCCCTGCTGCTAGCCGGGGTGGTGCTGGTGGTGCCGCGCATCGAGAAGATCGCCTTGCAGATCGCCGTGATCACCTACTGCGTGCCGATCGTGGCCATCGGTCCCATCGCCTACATTGTGATCGGCCCGCCGCGCGGCGACCCGTCCGGCACCGCCGTTTTTCTTGCTGCCCTGTCGGTGTTCTTCACCACCGTGGTCGGCTCCCTGGTTGGCCTCAAGACCGCTGACCAGTCCAGCCTCGACGTGGTCAGAGTCTATGGTGGCAGTCGGTTCACCCAACTACGCAAGGTGCGGCTCATCGCCGGCCTCCCGAGCGTGCTGAACGCCCTGCAAATCGCCGCGCCGGCTGCCCTGCTGGGTGCCATTCTCGGCGAGTACCTTGGCGGAGCTGAACGAGGCCTCGGTGTCGCAATGCTGGCCGCAGGCAGCGCCGCGAATGTGGAGCGAGTGTGGAGCCTCGCCCTGGTGGCGGGTCTCTTGGCTGGCATCGGCTACCTGATGTTTGCGTTGATCTCCCGCGTTGCCACCCCGTGGGCTACCGGACGGACGAGCTTATGAGCACACCAACCCTCTCGGGCAACCGGCCTACCGCGGTGACGTCGAACGCCGGGACCACGGCCCGGGGGGTCAGTGCGTACATCGCCCGTGCCCTCGGCACCGGCACCCTGACCCTCGTGATCGTGCTCGCTGCCTGGCAGGGGCTGATCCTGGTGCTGGGCGTCTCTCCGTTCATTGCTAAGGGCCCCCTCGACGTCGTGAACTGGTTGTTCACGGTTCCGGCGGCAGCCGAGAACCGGGCTCTGATCCTGACCAATCTGGGTATCACTCTGACCGACGCCTTCCTCGGTTTTGTCGCCGGCATGCTGCTCGCCCTGGTTCTGGCTACCCTCTTTACGCTCTCGCGCGGTATCGAGCATGCCCTCATGCCCATTGCGCTCCTGTTGCGCAGCGTGCCGCTGGTCGCCTTCGTTCCGGTGCTGATCCTCATCACCGGCCGCGGCCCGAGCATTGCCGTGGTCACCGGCGCCATCGTGGTCTTGTTCCCCGCGCTGGTGAATATAGCGTTCGGGTTGCGGTCGGCCTCACCGCAGGTGAGCGACGTTATTGCGGTCTATGGCGGGACGCCGTTCACGGCCCTGCGAAAGGTGGCCCTGCCGAGTTCACTACCGTCGTTCTTTGCGGCCATTAAGATCTCCATTCCCGGCGCGATCACCGGTGCCCTCCTCGCCGAATGGCTTGCTACCGGCCAGGGCCTCGGCTACGGGATTGTGGTTGCGGTCTCGCAGGTGAAGAACTTCGAGGTGTGGTCATCGGTGGTTGTCATCACCATCGTCTCCATGGTTCTGTACGGTGTGGCGCAGTTCGCCGAGAATCTGGTGCTGCGCCGCATGGGAATGGACCAGAGCGCAGGCAGCTAACTCGACGGGCAACCCGAGGGCGCTTGTGCTGAACACCACGTAAACTTATTTTGATCTAGTAAAAACAACTGTTACCGTCGGGGGATGACACACACAGGATTGAAAGAAGCCGGGGCGACAGAATCGCTGGCCGCCGACATCCGTGCCGTGGGTCTCAAAGTCACGGAACCTCGCCTGGCCGTGCTGCGCGCGTTGACGGTGGCGCCGCATTCGAGCGCCGACCGCCTGTTCGCCTCCATCAGTGTGGAGCTGCCGAACACGAGCCGGCAGGCCGTCTATGGGGTGCTGTACGCCTTCACCGAGGGCGGGCTCGTGCGCAAGATCGAGCCGGCCGGTTCGGCCGCGCTGTTCGAGCGTCGGGTCGGCGACAACCACCACCATCTCGTCTGCACCCGGTGCAGCGCCGTGCACGACGTGGATTGCGCCGTCGGTTCGGCCCCCTGCCTCGTTCCGGAGAACACCTCGGGTTTCGCGGTTCACGCCGCCGAGGTCACGTATTGGGGCCTGTGTCCCGCGTGCCAGACCGAGCTCGCTACTTTTCCTTCACTCGACAACCCCACGCAAGGAGTCTCATGACCACCGAGAACACCACCACCCAGTCGGGCACCCCCGTCGCGAGCGATGAGCATTCGCTCGCTGTCGGCGCGACCGGCGTCACGGCCCTGCACGATCGTTACCTGGTCGAGAAGCTCGCCCAGTTCAACCGCGAGCGTATTCCGGAGCGTATCGTTCACGCCAAGGGCGGCGGAGCGCACGGTCAGTTTGTCGTCACCGGTGATGTTTCGAAGTACACGCGTGCCGCCGTGTTCCAGCCGGGCACGACGACCGAGACCCTCCAGCGCTTCTCGAGCGTGGCCGGCGAACAGGGCAGCCCTGACACCTGGCGCGACGTTCGCGGCTTCTCGGTGAAGTTCTACACCACCGAGGGCAACTACGACATCGTTGGAAACAACACGCCCGTCTTCTTCATTCGTGACGGAATCAAGTTCCCCGACTTCATTCACTCGCAGAAGCGCCTCCCGGGTTCCGGCCTGCGTGACGACACCATGCAGTGGGACTTCTGGACCCTCTCTCCGGAGTCCGCTCACCAGGTGACCTACCTGATGGGCGACCGCGGTCTGCCGCGCTCGTGGCGCGAGATGCCTGGCTACGGCTCGCACACCTACCAGTGGATCAACGCCGAGGGCGAGCGCTTCTGGGTGAAGTACCACTTCGAGTCCAACCAGGGCAACGTCCAGATGGACAATGCCGAGGCCGAGCTCCTCGCAGGCGCCGACGCGGACCACTACCGTCGGGACCTCCACACGGCCATCGACGAGGGCAACTTCCCGTCGTGGAATGTCTCCGTGCAGGTCATGCCCTACGAGGAGGGCAAGACCTACCGTTTCAACCCCTTCGACGTGACCAAGGTCTGGCCGCACTCGGACTTCCCGCTGATCCCGGTGGGCACGCACACCCTCAACCGCAATCCGGAGAACTTCTTCGCGGAGATCGAGCAGGCCGTGTTCTCGCCCGCGAACATGGTTCCCGGCATCGCAGCAAGCCCCGACAAGATGCTCATGGCCCGCATCTTCTCGTACCCTGATGCCCAGCGCTACCGCGTTGGAACGAACTTCAATCAGATTCCGATCAACGCCCCGAAGGCGCCGGTCAACAACTATTCGCAGGACGGCGCAGCCCGTCACGGCTTCAACGCCCCGAGCGCGCCGAACTACGCACCGAACTCCCTCGATGGCCCCGTGGCCGATCCCGCAGCAGCGGGCGAGGGCTCGTGGGAGAACGACGGAGAACTGCTCCAGGCTGCCGCAACCCTGCGCAGCGAGGACAGCGACTTCGGCCAGGCCGGAGCGCTCTACCGTGAGGTCTACGACGACGCGGCGAAGGCTCGCTTCCTCGCGACCATCACCGGTGCCATCAGCGGAGTGACGCGTCCCGAGGTCACCGAGCGCGCCATCTGGTACTGGACGAGCGTGGACGCCGACCTGGGTGCAAGTCTGCGTCAGAACCTCGAGGCGCTGGCCGCCACCGAGCTCGCCGCCGCCAGGTAATATGTGCGCAGAAAACGCCCGGCCTCGACGAGGCCGGGCGTTTTCTCTGTCTCCACGCCAGGGGTTCAGCGCAGGTAGCCACCCTTTTTCAGGCCAGCTTCAATCTCGAAGCGGTTTTTGAGCGGGTTGCGCCCCGCGATGGCGTACAACAGGGGAAAGACCAGTCCGTAGCGCCGCCACTGGCGCTTGTGCACGGCCTCGTGCTCGAGTACATCCGCTGACACGTTCTGGTTCGTGAGGTAACAGCCGCCCACGCACGAGCCACCACGCCCAAACGTCCACGCCGGCATGCCGCGAAACACAAGCAGCCCGCCGCGGCGCTCCACCTTTCCGGTGCTCCACAGCGAACCCCACACCGTGCCCACGAGGGTGGCGTAGAGGTAACCGGCTCGGCTGACGGGGGAGTCGAAGAGTAAGCAGCGCATGCCTCTAAAGTAGTTGGTCCTAGTGGGATTCGTATCCGGGGCGGCCGTACGCCTCGAGCAGTCTCAACCACACCTCGCTCAGCGTGGGGTAGCTTGGCACCGCATGCCAGAGCCGACTGATCGGTACTTCGCCGACGATGGCGATCGTGGCCGACTGCAGCAGCTCGGTCACATCCTGACCCACGAACGTGGCGCCGATGATCACCTCGCGGTCGAGGTCCACAATCATGCGGGCCTTTCCCACGTAGCTGTCGGAGAGGGTGCTGGCTCCGCCGAGCGCGGCGAGGTTGTGGTCGAGGATGCGCACCCGGTAGCCGGCCTTGACCGCGCCGGCCGCGGTGAGTCCGACGGACGCAACCTCGGGGTCGGTGAACGTCACCTGGGGCACGGTCGCGTGGTCGGCGGTGGCCACGTGTGCGCCCCACGGGGCGTCATCGACGGCGGTTCCGGCCGCCCTGGCCACGATCACATCTCCGGCGGCGCGCGCCTGGTACTTGCCCTGATGGGTGAGCAGCGCGCGGCGGTTCACATCTCCCGTGGCGTAGAGCCAGTCACCGGCAAGCGACGACGACTCGCCTTGCACGAGCATCGTGTCGTCGACCCGCAACCAGTCTCCCGGCTCCAGCCCCACGAGGGTGAGACCGAGGTCACCGGTGATCGGCGTTCGGCCGGTGGCGACGAGCACCTCCGCCGCCGTCACCGTTTCACCGTTGTCCAGGGTGAGTTCCACGTCGCCCGTGTCGGTGCGCCGCGCGGCGGAGGTCGTGACGCCGACCAGCACGGTGGCACCGCCCTGCTCCAGCGCCGTGGTCACGAGGGTGCCCGCGAAGGGTTCCTGCCCGCCGAGCAGGCCGCTGCGGGCGATGAGCGTCACGCGTGAACCGAGCGCGACAAACGCCGTCGCCATTTCGGTGCCCACGGTGCCGCCCCCGATGATGGCGATGCTCTCCGGCACGTTCTGAACGGATGTCGCCTCACGGCTGGTCCACGGTGTGACACCGGCCAGGCCCGGAACGTCGGGAAGCAGCGCGGCGGATCCCGTGCTCAGTACCACCGCGTGCGTGGCCGTGAGCACCGTCTGCGAACCGTCGGCGGCGGTCACGGTGACCTCTCGCACGGCGGTCAGTCGGCCGTGGCCGCGCACGAGGGCGATGCCGGCGGACTCGAGCCACTGCACCTGGCCCGCATCCGACCAGTTGCCGGCCATCCCGTCACGCCGCTTCAGGGTGGCGGCGACATCGACCGTCGCGCGGGATCCGTCGGCGGGCTCGGTGACTCGCTGCGCAGCGCCGGAGACGCGGCGCGCGGCGGCCACGGCGGCCGCGCTTCGCAGCAGGGATTTGGAGGGCATGCAGGCCCAGTAGGAGCACTCGCCGCCGACGAGTGCGCCCTCCACGATCACGGTAAGAAGGCCGCCCTGGGCGGTGCGGTCGGCCACGTTCTCGCCGACCGCCCCGCCCCCGATCACGATGACGTCGTAGGTGGCGTGGGTGGTTGAGGGCACCATGTGTCTCCAAAATCAGGGGGACCCGGGAACACCTTCCGGGTAGGTGAAGCCTACCCGCCAATCGACGGGTTGCCGAGGTCGCTACCGGCCCTCGAAGACCGCCGGCACGCGGGTCAGGAACGACTCCATGCCGATCCGCGCATCCTTCGTGACCGCCAGGCGAGCCAGCTCCGGCTGAAGCTGCGCCTCGGCGGCGGCGTCGCCCGCGCGCACCGCGACGCGCGCGTTCGCGAGGGTGGCCTGCACGGCGAGGGGGGCCTGCGCCGCGATGCGTTCGGCGAGGGCAAGGGCCCGTTCGAACTGCGTGCCGTCCGGAACGATCTCCTGCACCAGCCCGATCCGCAGGGCCTCCCGGGCGTCAAACATGTCGCCGGTGAGCAGCCAGCGCATGGCGTTTCCCCAGCCGATTGCGCGCGGCAGCCGTATGGTGGCGCCGCCGAACGGTAGGATGCCCCTGGACACCTCAATCTGGCCGAAGACGGTCGACTCCGCGGCCACCGCCACATCGCTCGCGAGGATGAGTTCAATGCCGAGGGTCAGGCAGGTGCCCTGAACGGCCATGACCACGGGCTTGCTGACGGAGTGTCCGTCGACCTGCCACGGATTGACGCCGCCCTCCGGCACCATGTCGAGCCCGGTTGCACCGAGGCGCGGGCCCACATCGGCGAGGTCGAGCCCGGCGGTGAAATGATCGCCGATGGCGTGTACGAGGCCCACGCGAAGGTCAGGGTCACGATCAAGCTCCCCATAGGCGAGAGACAACTGCTCCAACAGAGCGAGATCCGCGGCGTTGCGTTTCTCGGGGCGATTGAACCCGATCAGCAGCACGTGGCCGAGGCGTTCGATCACAACGCGATTTGGCTGAACGGACGTGGTGGGCGGGGTTGTCTCGGTCACGAAGCCTCCATTGGCGGTGTGGGAAGGGGAGATTGGTGGGGCGCCAGACAAGGGCGCTCGCCCTGGTACACCGCGCGCGGCATCCGCTAGCGGGTCAGGGCGCTGATCATGCGCAGGATGCTCGGTAGGTCGTCGCCGGCGGCGGTGGGCGAGGCCGGAGAAAACCCGATGATGCTCGCACCGACAACCGGGAACGCGACGCGAACCGCGGTGATGGTGCTCGTGAGCGCCGGGACAGTGAGTCCGAAGGGAACCAGATCGGCCAGTCCGTGAAGTGCGGAGGGGTCGAGAACGTCGAGGCCGACGTGCACGTAGACCGAGTTCGCGCCGGTGGCGTGAATCGCTGCGAGGAGGGCCTCGGCGGTTCCGAGCTGTTCCACGTCCACGGTCGTGATGTGTCGTTCGGCGATGAGTTCGGCCTCAGCGGCGTCGACATCGCGCGCTCCCACAAGCACGATCCGGTCGAAGGGAATGCGGGTCGATTCGTCGAGGGCGACGCCCGGGTGGCCCTCTCCAGCGATTGCCCGCAACACCATGCCGCAGAATCCGCCGGACGGGGACGTTTCGGGGGTGTGCAGCTCCGGGTGCGCGCCAAACCACACGAGGGCAACGTCCCCCGGATGCTCACGGCTCGCGTGTTCGACCGAGGCGAGCGACACCCCGCAGTCGCCACCGATGGTGAGCGCCCAATCCATCACGGCGCGCAGCACGGTGCCTTGGCGTTCGCGCACGATCTGCAGCGACGAGAAACGGCGGATACCGGTGTCCTGGGCGTCACCGGCCTCGACGGGAACGTCGACCTCACGTGTGGCAGAGGCGGGCAGATCGCCTTGAATTGCCGCGGCCCCGTCGACGAGTCGCATCGCGCGAGGGGAAACCGAACCCTGCCATTGTGGAACTACAACGAAAGTGGGAGCCATACCTCAGTATGGCCCCAAGGGCATCCCTCGCGAAACGACGGAGGCCACCGACGCGGTCCCCGGTGTGACTACATATCGCGGTAGCGAATGGCCGTGGCGAGCGCGTTCCGCAGATCGAAGAGGTCCATCGCGGCACCGTGGCCCGGAGTGTCCCGCTGGATCCGCCAGCCCTCTTCGAGCGGTCCGATGTCAATGCTGTCGAAGCCGAAGACATCGATGAGGGACGCGACGACCTCGCGAGATGCGGGGTCGTGCCCGGCAACAATGAGCGCCTTGCGTTCCGGCGACCCGGCCGGCCGACCGGCCGTGGTGAGCTCACCCGCCGGCACGTGGTTGAAGGCCTTCACCACGCGCGACTCGGACAGGCGGGATTGCAGTAATTCGGAGACCGTGGTGGTCTCCGTGTCGAGGGCTTCAATGTGTCCGTCCCGCTCCGGGTCGTAGTCGTTGGTGTCGATCACGATCTTCCCGGCCAACACCTCGACAGGGAGCGACGCGAGGCCACTCAGCGGAATCGACACGACCACAATGTCTCCGGCCGCGGCTGCCTCGCTCGGTGTGGCGACCCGCGCGTTTGAGCCGAGTTCGGCGACCAGATCGGCGAGGCCCTCCGGACCGCCTGTGTTGCTCACGACGACCTTGTACCCGTTGAAGAGGGCAAGGCGAGCCAGCTGTTTCCCCAGCTGCCCGGCACCGATGAATCCCAGAGTTGTCATGGTGGAATCAAATCATGATTCGGGCCGGGTCACCGGGTCAGTTCGTGATGGCGGTAATGGTTCCGGCCTTCAGCGCGGCCAGGCGGGCATCCACTTCGGAGAGCTCGCCGAGGTCTTCCAGGCTTTCGAACTGGGCATCGAGACTTGATGCGGCCAGCTCGCTCGCCCCACGCACGCGGGCCTCCTCGCGACGGATCTTGTCTTCGAACCGGCTGACCTCGCTCGTGGGGTCGAGCAGGTCGATGCTCTTCACCGCGTCCATGACCTGCTTCTGCGCCGCGGCGGTCTTCGACCGGGCCACGAGCTCATCGCGTTTGGACGCGAGCTGCTTCAGCTTCTCCTTCATGGCGTTCAGGCCGCTCTTGAGCTGCTCGACGACGGCCGTCTGCGCCTCGATCTGCGGTTCGGCCTGCTTGGCCTCCTTTTCGGAGGAGAGCTGGCGGCCGAGGGCCACCTTGGCGAGGTTATCGAACTTGTCGCCACCGACGGGGTCCCCGGCCGTGCGCAGCTGGTCGGCCTTGCGGCTCGCGGCGAGGGCCTTGTTGCCCCACTCGCCGGCGGTCTCCACGTCTTCGCGGTAGTCGTCTTCCAACAGCCGTAGGTTGCCGATCGTCTCGGCGATGGCGCTCTCGGCATCCGCGATGCTGCTCGTGAAGTCCCGCACCATCTGGTCAAGCATGAGTTTGGGGTCCTCGGCCGAGTCCAGCAGGGAATTGATGTTGGCCTTGGCCAGCTGAGAAATACGGCCAAAGATGGACTGTTTCACCACGTTGTGGTCCTTTCGAAAGCGTTGTGGAGGTCGGGCGTGACAAGCATCCGTCGTGCAGAGCATACGACTCGCGTGCGAACCAGTCTAGGAAGCCGATCTGAACAGGTACCGCATCGGCCGGCGCCGCGCAGCTCGCCACGTTGCACTGTGTTACGAGGTCGCTCGCGGCGGCGGGGGCCCGCACGCACAATGGAGAGATCACACGAACCCCAACCGGATGCGGAGGCGACCATGACTGAACAGCTCACGACACAGATGTTCCCCGCACCGCGGCTTTTCGTTATTGAGGTTACCGGGAACCGTCCAGATCGCCCCGAGTACCACGCCAAGGTGCAGGTGCTCAACGGGCGTGTCGTTCAGGATGGCATCTCCGGCGGGTGGCAGGTCACACGCATCGCGGCGGCGGACACCACACCCGCCGACCTGCTCCGCGCGACCCGCGACGCCGACGCAATCGTGATTGTCGGCGGTGAGGACATCACCCCGAGCTTCTATGGTGCGCTGGCTGGCTACGAGGGCGAGACCGCGCACTACGCGGCGGCCGACGAGGGCCAGATCGCCCTCGTTCAGCGGGCGCTCGCCGACAATACTCCGCTGCTCGGCATCTGCCGGGGGTTGCAGATCATCAACGTGGCCCTCGGTGGCAGCCTCGTGCAGCACATCGAAGACGGCATTCACAAGAACGCGAACGCGCCGATCGACGAGATCCTCTCAACCCACGGCGTGACGCTCACGGCGGAGAGCGGCCTCGCCCGCGGGCTCGGCAACACCGAAATTCTGGTGCAGAGCGCGCACCACCAGAGCGTCGGCGTGCTCGGCGTGGGGCTCGTGCCCGCCGCCGTCGCCCCCGACGGACTCGTTGAGGCGCTCGAACACCGGGCGGCACCGATCACCGGCGTGCAGTGGCACCCCGAGGCGCCCGATGCTCCGGCCGATCAGTTGCCGCGTCTACTCGCGGCGCTCCGCAGCAACATCGTCGCTGCCCTCCCCGTTCGCGAGCTCGTCGCCGCGTAGCCGCCAGCCCCACGCCGCCGGCCGCACAGGCGGCCGTGGCCGACGGATGCCCTGGGCGGCCTGTGGGGCCCAGCCGGGGCATCCGTCGTGGTCTGTCGCGTGCGTGCCGGGTCTACTTCTCGACCATCGCGAATTCCCCGGACTCGACCTTGGAGCGGTACACGAAGATTTCCTTCCTGATCACCCGCGCCATGAGGTACAGGCCGAGCACATTCGGGATCGCCATGGCGAAGATCATCGCATCGGAGAACGCGATGACCGGGCCGAGCGAGAGCGTCGCTCCGATGACGGTGAAGACGCAGAACCCGATCTTGAACCCGAGTTCGGCACGAGCACTGTCCTTGAACAGGTAACCGGTGGCCTTCATGCCGTAGTACGACCACGAGATCATGGTCGAGAATGCGAAGAGCACCACGGCAACGGCGAGCAGGATCGGGAACCAGGGCGCCACGGTGGCGAACGCCGCCGACGTGGTTTCCACGCCGGGCGCGCTCGAGGTACCTCGCCAGGTGCCGGTGATGATGATCGCAAGCGCGGTCATCGTGCAGATCACCACGGTGTCAATGAAGGGCTCCAGCAGGGCCACGAAGCCCTCCGTGGCGGGTTCCTCGGTCTTGACCGCGGAGTGGGCGATCGACGCGGAGCCGACGCCCGCCTCGTTCGAGAACGCGGCGCGCTGGAAGCCCTGGATGAGCACGCCAACGACACCGCCGGCGATGCCCTCCGGGTTGAAGGCTCCGACGAAGATCTGGCCGATGGCATCCGGGATCGCAGTGAAGTTCGTGAAGATGACCGCGAGGCACGCCAGGATATACATGGCTGCCATCAGGGGAACGATCTTTTCGGTGACCTTGGCAATGGACTTGATACCGCCGATGATCACGGCGCCCACGGCCAGGGCGAAGACCAGGCCGATCACGAAACGCCACTGGCCGAGCGGGCCGTCGTCGCCGCCGGTGACGTTGATGATCTGGCTGGTGGCCTGGTTGGCCTGGAACATGTTTCCGCCGCCGATGGCGCCGCCGATGGCGAACAGGGAGAAGAGAACGGCGAGCACACGACCGAGCTTGCGCTTACCGAGCGAGGCGAGACCATCACGCAGGTAGTACATCGGACCGCCGGAGACCGAGCCGTCGGCGTGCGTCATGCGATACTTCACGCCGAGGGTGCACTCCGCCATTTTGGTGCTCATGCTGAGGAAGCCGACGAGGATCATCCAGAACGTCGCACCCGGGCCGCCAATGGACACGGCAACCGCCACGCCCGCGATGTTTCCGAGACCGACCGTGCCGGAGATCGCGGTGGTGAGGGCCTGGAAGTGCGAGACCTCACCGGCATCCTCTGGTTTGGAGTAGCGTCCGCGCACCAGGTTGATGGCGTGCTTGATACCGCGCACATTCTGGAATTTGAGGTAGATCGTGAAGAACAGCGCGGCGATGACGAGCCACATCACGATGATGGGAATCTTCATGTAGGCGGTCGATTCGGGGTCACCGATCTCGATCGAGTAGAAGATGATGCCGCTGATGAAATCGGCGATGGGGGTGAACGCGTCGCTGATGACGTCGTCGACGCCGGTGGTGATCACGGGACCACCGTCACCGGGGTCTTGGAGATCTGAATGAGACGCACGGGAGTGCTGCCGAAGAGCACCTGTTTGATACGGGAGTCACCGGTGCGGCCCACGATGATCTGGGACGTCGTGTCGTGCGCCCCGATCGACACGAGCAGGTCAGCGGGGCTACCGTGCACGACGCTTGAGGTGGGGGTCACCGAAAATTCCCGCGCAACGGCCAGTGCCGGCTGCATGATTTGTTGCTCGGCTGCTGTGATCTCGTGGGCCTTACTGGCCGAACGGTGATCGTTCTCGGCTGGGGTCGTGAATGAATACGGCGACCAGGGAATGACGTGCACGATGTGCACCGCCGCCCCTGATTCCTCGGCGAGACGACAGGCGAATGCCACGGCCCTGCGACTGGAATCGCTGCCATCGATTCCCACTAGTAGTGACGTCATTGTCTTCCTTTCGTAGGTTTTGTCTGAACAAAACCGCGTGGATTTCAACACTATGCGCAGACCGGGCCGAACCCTACCAACGGCTGCCGGAAACTAGGGCGTGCGCAAGCCCACCGACGCGGTGATCTCCTCACGCTGCCCACCCGAATGCACGATGTGCGCACCCTGGACGGTGAGCTGGCTCGCGTGGCAGCGCAGGGCCGCGGTGACCGTGCCGAGGTGCCGGTCGAGCGTGAACCATTCGTCGGCCGCACCCGGGTCAGACACAATTTCGGCAAACGGTGTGCCCGTGCGGCGGGTCGCGGCGAGCGTGATCTCGTGCACGCGCACATGGTCGGGGTGTCCGTAACCGCCGCCGTTGTCATAGCTGATCACGAGCGAGGGCGTGAGGTGGGACAGGAGCGCCGTCACATCGGCGGCGACCTCGGCATGGGGAGCGCGCACGAGGGCGGCGGCATCGACGTCGAGCGCGGGTCCGGCGAGGCCGGGGCGGATCCAGGTCATGCCCGAGTCCCCGTAGTGGCGCGGCGTCCGTCCGGCGGCCCGGGCCGGAGCCTCGCCGAGCCAGAACCGTTCGGTGAGGCCGAGGGCACTCGCCGCGCGGTCCAGTTCTCGTTCGCGTTCGAGGCTGAGGGCATCCGTTCCCGCCAAGGCGAAGAGCGGCCCGGCCACGACTTCGCCGCGCTCGCCGCGGGTGGCGGTCAGCAGGTACACCCGGATGCCGCGGGCGACGAGCTCCGCAGCGAGCGCCCCGGTGGTGATGGTCTCATCATCGGGGTGTGCGTGCACGAGAAGAACGGAGGAGAGCGTGTCGAGCAGACTCATGCGATCGCGAGCTCGTGCCGGCAGCCCGCAGACCCCGGAAGCACGAGTCGCCGGTAGACCTCAAGCAGTTTCTGCGCCGATCGTGGCCAGTCGAGGTGCTCGGCGCGTTCGCGTGCCGCGACCGAGAGGTGCTGGGCGAATTCGTGGTCGGAGAGCAGCTGGGAGATATACCGGGCCCACACCAGGGGATCGCGGGACTCGATCACCACGCCGGTCGTGCCGTGCACCACGGCCTCACGCAGGCCACCGGACGCCGCGGCCACGACGGGCACGCCGCTCGCGGCGGCCTCGAGGGCCACCAGTCCGTAGGTTTCGGAATGGGAGGGAATGAGCACGGCCCGTGCCTCGCGAAAGAGTACGGCGAGCTTGGCCCGGTTCTGTGGGCCGACGAAGCGCACGTCGTGTTCAATGCCGTGCCGCGCGGCGAGGGCGCGCAGCTCGTCGACGTAGCCATCGAAGTCGGTCGAGGCATCGCCGGCAATGATCAGTTCGGGCCGGATCGACTCTGGCACCGCGGCGATGGCCTCAATCGCGAGGTCGAGTCCTTTGAGCGGCTGCAGGCGGGCGGCGACAAGCACGTAGCCGAGTCCGGGGCGGACGGGGTGTTTCGTCGGCCGAAACAGGGTGCCGTCCACGCCCGGTTGCACCACCTGAATGCACTCCCTGACGCCGCCGAGCCGGCGAACCACGGTGTCGGCTTCCGCCTCGCTGATCGCGACGATCGCATCGGATTCCCGTGCCAGCCAGGCTTCGCCGGCCATTCTCCCACCGGACTCCGGCCGCTCGCCTTCCGAGAGGGGGGTGGACTCCTCCGCGGCGATGCTGTGGAAGCTTTGCACGTGCGGCGTCATGCGTTCGCGCGCGAGGGGGAGGGCCGCCATGCCGGAGAACCAGTGATGAGAATGGATGATGTCGTACGGGCCGAGGGCAGACATCCGCTGCCGAAACGCGTCGATGAAGTCTTCGTGGTCGCCCTTGGGTGCGGGCGCGGCTGGTCCGGCATCGAGAAAACGCAGGGTGACGCGGGGGTGCAGCTGCACCTTGCGAGCGATCTCGGGGGAGGAGCGCCGGGTGAGGATTTCCACGGTGTGCCCGGCCGCAGCGAGGGCCTCGGCCTGGTTACGCACGACGACGTTCATTCCGCCCGCATCGCCGGAACCCGGTTCAGCGCCCGGGGACGTGTGCAGGGAAACGAGCGCGATGCGGAGGGAAGTCGATACAGGAGGCACCCTGAAATCTTAACGCACGCCGGCTCGCGCATGCTGGCACCGCCGTTGGGTAGCTGCGCGGCTGGGCCGGGGCGACTCGGGGTGACTTCTGAGGGCTCTGTTGGGGACTCTGTTCAGCTCTGCTGGGTATCGTGGCTCCCATGACGTATGCGCTTCGAACCCTCGATCCCCTCGACCTGCCCCAGGTGCTCACGCTCAACAATGCGGCGGTTCCTGCGGTCAATGCCCTGGACGCCGACTCGTTGGCGGAACTCGTGGCATCCGCGGCGCATTCGGTGGTCATCACGACCGTGGACGACGCGGCCACTGTGCTCGGTTTCGTGATCGGTTTTGCCCCGTTTGCCGAGTACGCGAGCGAGAACTACCGCTGGTTCGAAGCGCGGTCGAACGACTTCCTCTACGTGGATCGCATTGTTGTGGCGCCGAACGCCCGAAGCCAGGGCCTCGGCGAGGTGCTCTACGGCTCGGTCTTCCAGGCCGCTCGCGAGGTTCAGGCCGCCGAGGTGTTCTGCGAAGTCAACACGTTCCCGCCCAATCCGCGGTCGCTCGCCTTTCACGCCCGTCTTGGATTCACGGCCATCGGCGAGCATTCCACCAAGGGCGACACGGTCGTCGTCGCGCTGCTCGCGGCATCCGTTTCGTAGCTGCTGGCGGCCCGGCCTCGGTCTCACGAAGCTGGATCTGGCCCGATTAACCTGAGCGATGAGCCGGTGGCCGCGGTATGGGCCGTGCAGGGCCTTACGGCGCGTTGTCCCCGGTGATGTCGTCGCGCAGAAGCGCCGTGATGGCTCGAAGGGTCTCCGGTGACACGTCAGAGATCGTGCGCGCCGCAAAGTCGACGACGCGGTTCGCTCGCAGCTCTCGCACGAACGCCAACTGCGAATCCACTCGTTCCGGAATGTCGTCGTCGGAGCCCCGGAGGTACTCGGCGGGAATCCTGAAGAATTCTGCGATCCCGGTGAGCAGCGCTGGTTCGGTGACGAGAGGTCCTGACCCGGAAAGCATGTAGGCCCAGCGTGCGCGGGACAAAGACAACCCCTTCGCCGTCAAGGCGGAGGCGATGTCCTTATAGGTGTGCGGAGTGTTGCCTTCCGCAACCACCACGTCGAGCAGAAGGTTCAGTTTGCGGGCGAGTTCGCGTTGGGCGGCGGAGGAATCGGCGGCGCTGGCGTTGCGGGCGATCACGTGCCGGTCGGTCATTAGAGAACCTTCCCGAATCCGGTTTTCGCCCCGGACCGGGTGTTGAAGGAATCCCTCAGCATGGTGATCGCGAGCTCGTCGCCGATCGCTTCAGCGAGCGCCTCCTGCTCAACCGTGAAGTCCCGACGAGACAGCGCGTGCACGATCGCATCAATGGGGATCAGGGGAGCCAACAGAGCGATGCGGTCGGCGGGCACCAGCACCTTCTCGTGGGCGAGAATCATGTGCCCATACTCGTGATTGAGGAATTGCTGCCGGTGAACCGCGGACTCGGTGGGTGCGTAGTGCACGCGCTCGAATGCTTCGTCGGCAATCTCGATCCACAGGCCGCAGATTCCGAACTCAACCATGCGAGATGTTGCCTCTCGCACGACAATCTGTTTGCCGCGCAGCCGTTCCATGCGGTGATGGAGATTCTCCGGTGTCAGGGGTCGAGGCAGGTCAAGGCCCGCGAGAAGTTCGCGCGCGTGAACGACGCGTTGTTCGTGGTCCGTGGTGTGTTCCCTACTCGATGCCGTGGTCACAGATCGCGACCATTGACACCTTCACTGTACAAGAGCCCACCCGCGAAGCCCCTCATTCCCTGGTGGGTTGTGGCTCGGAACGCCTTGATGCGTGTGGAGCCGCGAGCCCGCGATGAGTCACCTTCTGCGTGCAGGATTCGCTGAGACGGGCGCGCGTTGTCAGCTCGTGGCCTCAGCGGCGGCCGGCTGCATCGGGGCGCAGTCGAATGAGCCGCTGTGGGCCGTCCTCTTGCAGCTCGGCCAGATCGCTGCGCGAGGCGAGAAAGTCGGTGAACGAACGATAGCCGAGGGGCTTCTCGTTGAAGGAGGGGTCCATCCTGCGCATCTGGTTCTTGACCGTGCCCGTATTGAGCCACTCGTCGGCATCGCCTTTCGCGTGACCGATCTGCAGGGCGCGCACGAGGAGATCCGTGGCAACCGTCTGCGGGTCGGTGTCGTCAGCCGGTTCCGGCTCGTCGAATTGCATGTCGTCGGTGTGCGAGAACATCGGGTTCGTCGTGAACTTGCGTACCTTGGTGGGCGCCTCTTTGGGCTGCTTATCAGCGGGTTCCGAGGCCTTCTTGCCCGCTTTGGGTTTCTCGGTCGTTGTTGCGGCGGCGTCCGACGTTGCAGCGACCTTCTCGATCCCGGGGAGCGAGCCGTAGTCCTCGAATTCGTCGCAGGCTGCCGCGAGGGAGGTGCTCGTCGACCCGGCGACTCCGATGCCGACGACGAAGCGACCGAGTCGCTTCGACTTCTGGGCGAGAGCGATGTAGTCGGAGTCGCCGGCGACGATGATGACGTGGGTGAGGTCGGGCAGCCGGAAGAGGTCTTCGACGACGTCGACGGCGAGCCGGATGTCGGCGCCGTTCTTCGTTCCCCGCGTCGTTGCGGTGAAGAGCTGAGTTAGGTCAACCGCTCGGGACATGAGCTGGCGTTGGTAATTCGCGTTGACGGGCACTGACCAGTCGGCGTATGCCCGGTTGACGACCAGGGCGCCGAATGACAAGGCGAAATCGATGATGGCGTTGAAGTCGACCGTGGCGGCGGCGAGTCTCGCGGCGATCTCGGGGTCGGCATCCGCCCTCGACTTGTCGAAGTCACGGATACCGTCGCGCTGGAACGCGTTGCGCCCGTGCAGCTGCTGATAACGCGAGATGACGATGTTGTCGAAGTCGATGTAGAGACCGACGCGTGCGTCGTTCGGTTCGGTCATGGGAGCTCCTTAGCCGTAGGCGGAAGACTCAATAGCGATCCGGTACCTCTAGTTTGCGGCGAGCAATGCGGCGAGAGCAACTCGAACTCGCAGCACGCTCGTGCCAAAGCGCCGGAGGACGAGCTCGACCGTGGGGAAACGACGGGCGCGACCCCAGCCCAGTAGCCCCGCACCGCGACGTTCTCCGCACAGTGACGGCTCGATCGCCGTCTCGTGCAGATCGCAATTCTCGTTCGCCTGCGCCGCCGTGCGCATCCGGAGAACCACGCTCGCGACGGCAGAATTGTGGAGCGGGAAGGCAATCGCGGCCTGCGGCAGTGTCACCGCACGCTGCTCGAGCACGTCGATGAGGGCGTCGACACGGCGCAGCAGGTCGTGCGGTGCGGCTGCGTTGTTGTTTGTGGCCCCGGGCAACGGGCGAGCCCTCGATAACAGCCCCGAGTTGAATACGCCCGCAGCGATGACGCGCCTTTCGTCGGGGGCGGCGAACACGGCCGCCGGCTCACGCTCACTGACGGACACCACGTTCAGGTCAGGGCGTGGCAGCATCCGGTTTCAGGGTCAGTGCGGCCCGCACCTCGACTAACCGCACGAGAAAGCGGCGCTCATCCAACTTCTTGCGGCGCATCCAGCTCGTCACCTCGTCGTTGCTCTTGCTTGCGTTGCAGGCGCCGCACGCCGGAACGATGTTGTCGAGGGTGTATCGCCCACCCCGGGAAATTGGTTACACGCAGTCGCGCTGCAGGGCACGGTCGTGTGCTGCGCAATAGGCGCAGCCGTCCCATAGCTGCTGCAGCGTCGCCCACTGGTCTGCGGTCAGATCGCTTTCGACCAGCGCCGTGCGTCGTTTGCGTCGACGAACGGCCTTGGCAGCGCGACTGTTCGGGTGGGGCATGGATTCAGCCTAACCGCGGGGGCATGCGAACTATCCCGAGTCATCGCTCGGCGTCTCAACGGTGTCGAAGGTTGCCGTGAACCGCTGCTTGCCAGACCCCCGGCTTGAACTTCTATCGGCGACCAGCCGTGAGCCGATAGAAGCGTCGCGGACGGCTGAAGACAGACACGGCCGGTGTTCCGTCGCGAATCAGTTGCTCAACGTTGGCGGAATCAGGACGACGTTTCCGACGTGGCGCTTTTCAAGAAAGTCTCGCTGCGCGGTGACAATGTCGCTCATCGGGTAGGTGCGCTCGAGCAGCGGGCGGATCTCGCCGCGTTCGACGTACGAAACGACGTCGGCAAACACATGCTCATCCCAGGCGGTGCACCCGATGAGCCGCAGGTCGCCCAGGTAGAGCGTGCGCAGGTCAAGTTCGACGATCGGGCCGGCGATTGCACCCGACGTCACATAGACGCCTCCGTGACGCAGCAGGGCGAGCATGCTGCCAAACCCGCTGCCGGCGACGTTGTCGATCACGACGTCGACGCTCTGGGCACCCAGCTGCACAACCGGGTCCGTTCCCCGCTCAAGCACCTCGTCGGCACCGATCTCGAGCACACGGTCGCGTTTCGCGGCGCTCGCGATCCCGATGACGTACGCGCCACGTCGTTTCGCAAGCTGCACGACGGCCGATCCAACGCCCCCGGATGCTCCGGGAACGAGCACGCGCGTGCCCACGGTGATCCCGGCACGGCTCACCATATTCTCCGCGGTGCCATACGCACAGGGAATCGTTGCGAGCTCTGCATCGCTCCACGTGCTCTCGACCGGGAACACGTCGCGGGCGCGAACGACGGTGAACTGAGCGAATGCGCCGTCACGATCAGACCCGAGCCACTCCGTCTCGTGGGAATCTGCCCCGTCGCCGAGCGGCATGCACGAACGAATGAGCACCCGGGCACCGACGACGGCCTCGTCGCCCCCGGTGCCGACGGCGACGACACGGCCACAGCAGTCTGTGCCCTGGATCAGCGGAAACGGTGTGGCCCCGTTCCAGCCTCCGTCAGTGCGACCTGCTCCCAGACCATCGATCCCGTCGGATGATTCGTTGGTGGCGGTCGATACGGTCGACGAATACCAGCCGAGCCGGGTATTGATGTCGGTGTTGTTGACGCCAGCCGCGAGCACCTGAACGAGAACCTCTCCCGGTCCGGCCGCCGGCTTGGGGACCTCGCTCATAACGAGCCGGTCGAAGTCTCCAACACCCGTGGTGACGACGGCGGTCATGCTCGCCGCGTGCGCGTGGAAGGCTTGAACGCTCTGCCGTTGGGTCATGACACCAGTCTCTCAGGAAGGACCGCGACGGTGGTGGCTGTCGGCGATCGGGTTGTCGAGGGCGGCGGTGGGCGTGCGTGCGCAGCTCCGGGAGCACCTCGGTGACGAACCACGGGTTCTGTGCCTGCCAGCGGAAGTTCAGCGGCGACGGGTGCACGAGCGGAAACCGCTGCGGTACGAATAGCTGACAGTTGCGCACCGTGTCTGTCAGCGTGTTGTGCAGCGCCGACGGCAGATAGTGAATTTGGGCGTACCGGCCGATCAACAGGGTCAACTGAATGTCGGGCTTCAGCGCAAGCAGCGGGGATGCCACCGGTCGGCGAACCCTCGCCGGGACACTGTGGCCAACGGTGTCACCGGTGATACCATGTGTGCATGCCAATGACCCTTCGCTTGACTGATGCTGAGGCGGACGCCCTGCGTCGACGCGCCGAATATGAGTGCCGATCCATGCAGGACGTCGTCAAGCAGGCGGTGCGGGAATACGTCGAGAATCACAGTCGCCAGGACCTCCTGAGCAGTGTTCTCGACGAGCAGCTCCCGCGCTACGCCGAAGCGCTTGAACGTCTCGGAAAGTGATCTATCTCACCTACGCGGATCTCCTCTACGTTGGGCAGCGAGTTCTTGGAGGAGACATGCCGGTTCGGGACCAGGGACTGCTTGAGTCAGCGCTGGCCCGTCCACGCGCGAGCGCGTTCGGAGGAGACGCCTACGGGAGTCTCAATGAGAAGGCCGCGGCGCTGACGCATTCCTTGGCCCGCAATCACGGACTGATTGACGGCAACAAGCGGCTGAGTCTCGCTGCCTTGATCGCCTTCCTCGGTCTGAACGGACGACGGTTGACCTGGTCCAATGATGATGCCTACGAATTCATCATGGATGTGGCTTCCGGGCGCCTTGATGACGTTTCCGATATCGCTGACCGAATTGCGCTGGGCAGCGAAGAGCGCTGAACGACGCGACCGCCTCGCCAATCGGAAAGGTAAAACGGTGCCGTCGCACGCTCACCTCGCCTCCACACGCGCTGTGAAGCATGGAGGCTCTCGCCGCGCAAGGGCGCCGCTCGAAGACGGAAGTCGTGAAGATGGCCGTTGAAGAGGGCGCCGCCAAAGCGGATAAGAATACCCGTGCCCGCGCGCTCTTTGAGCGCATCATGCACGAGAAAACGGAACTGCTCGACGCCCTCTCCAAGTGACGGAGTATCTGGATCCCGCCGACGTTGAGGACCTCATCGCGTTGGCGGGTTTTCAGCTCCGTGGCCGGCACCTCCTGCTGTCTGCTCTCGCGGCAGAGGACTCCACGGTCGGCCAGCCGTAAACTACACCAACCAGGAGCGCCCGTCCGCCCAACCCTTGCAGGACGTCCGCAGAGGTCTCGGCTAGCGCATTCGTACTATCTGGTGGAGTCCGGTTGTCATCTTATTGACCTGGTGGTGGCGGGGTTCATGACCTGTTCTGTTTTGTCGTGTCGGCTCCGGGCGCGACCGGCCAGGTGGCGCGGAGGATACGAATCGTGTCGTCGAGGCTGGTGCCGGCACGGGTACTGGCACCAGCGAGGCGGCGGGCGGCTTCGAGCACGGGTCGGGCTGTCGTGGACGCGGTGGGGCTGACGCGGGTTCCGCTGCCGGTTCGGCTGACGAGGAAGCCCTCGGCTTCCAACGCTCGATAGGCCTTTGCGACGGTACCCGTGGCAACACAGAGGTCTTTGGCGAGCTGGCGCACTGAGGGGAGGCGTTCGTTGGCCGCCAGCCGACCGGTCGCGACCAGCCCGTGGATCTGGTCGTGAATCTGATCCGTCGGTGGCGCGGACCCGGACAAGGTGATAATCATGACCCGACCATGACCGGCACGCGGCGACGCGACGGAATGGCTGACAGCGCGATGGTAGCCCAGAGTGCGATACCGAGCGCGGCACACAGCATAGACGCGGCAGTGAACACAGGCTGGAGGGCGGAGAACGTGGTCCAAAATGCCACGGGTCCCTCGGAGGTAGTGAACCATGCTCGAATCGATGCGGTCCCGGCGAGCGAGCTGAAGATGAGTCCCAGGTGCAACAGCAGCGCGCCTGTTCCTGCGACGACGATGTTGCGGGTGCGGATAGTGCGCACGCGGATATCTCGCTCCTGATCCTCGGCCAGTGCTGGCCGGGCGATGAGAGACAGGCCGACGATGCTGATCACGATCAGGATGCCCGTGAGAATCATGGCCGGAATGGAGAAGAACCATCCGTAGATGCCGGTTCCCATTCCCCGCTCCCCGCCGAGATCCACGGAGTACATCGTGTAGCGACCCGTCACAGAGTCTGGCTCAGACGCTGCCCCCGCCACGACTGTGATGAGAAGAATGAGGGCGAGGAGAACGCCTGGGGCAAGGAACCACCTCGCTCGCGCGAAAGATATCGGCGAACGTCGGGTGAGCTCCGCCGTACCCCGCCCGCCACGCGCATGAACCGGGAATGCGAGGAACACCACGCTGAGAATACCTACCAGTAGCGGGACAGTGAACCGGTAGTCCCAATACCAATCGCTCAGGAAACGCGGCACGTCGAAAGGCAGCAGAATCGACGCGTCAAGTAGACGCCTCACGATGTCACCCACCAGGGCAAGAAGTCCCGCGGTGATTGTGAAGCCGCTAGCGGGACCGAATGGCAGCCCGGCCCTGCGCCCCCAGATCAGCCACCACGCCAACGCGAGAATAATACCCGCGACGAGGGAGCCGAACACCAACAGATACAACCACGTCATGCGCTGCGACCCTTCACTCTCTTGTATCACCTGAACGCTACAGTAATGTAGCAGCACATTGCTACATTCGCATGACATGCCAATGCCGCAGAATCAACGAAGTCACCTCCGTGCCCGCGGGGCAGCGGAGCGATTGTCGATTCATCACTGAACGGGACTTCAGGGACTCTCGGCCCTGCCGGTTGGGACCAGATTGCAGCACCGCCTGCGTGCTCACATAGCGTCGCTGTTTCGAAAATCAACGGCTATCGGACCGAATCGTAGACAGGTGGATGCTGCTGCGTGCTCCCAGTCCGTGACACAGTGACGTCGCCTCAGCCCTGACTTGGGTCGGTGAGCGGCGCGCTCGAGATCGTTAGTCCCCAGACAACATCGTCCGTCGTGGACACCGAGACCGTTGACTGTCCGTGAGGCTGGTTGGAGTGATTGCCATAGTGCGACACTGTGTCCGAGGTGCATTGGAAGGTGGACGACGTGCCGTCGCTCATGTCGACTGTCACGGTCCCCTTCCCGGCGCAGTCAAGGGCGATTCACAGGCCCTCGCCCTGGGCGTCGATAGGGATCGCCGAGCGCAGTGTCGGGCACGCTGACCCATGTTGCGAGAGTCGTCCCTGGTGTGGCCGGTGGCTCAACCTGAATCGGGACTGTCTCTTAAACGGTGTTTCCGGCCTAACGCGCTGGACTTGGGTCTGGCGGGAAAGGTGCCGTGATGACGACACTTGATGCTGTGACGAAGAAGACAGAAATACGTCCTCGTAAGAGTCCTCCGAATACAACGCCATCCCAATCGAGAAATACGCCATCACCCGCGCCGGCAACGCACGCTGACGCACCTCAGTACGCCCCGCCGCAGCAATCACCTCATCAACCACACCCGCAGGAAACACCCGCGTCAACAGGCCCACCGACACAAAATCCGACAACCGGCGGTCAGAGACCGGCTTTACCCAACCAGATCGAGCCATACCCCAATCATACCGGCAAACCCCTTAACTGAACGGTATTGAGGCTAAATCCAGAGCGACCATCACGGCAGACTCCACGTCGACATCCGTGACATCTGGCCCCGTGACCGCGGTTACAACATCAGTGGAACGTCAGGATAAATGGCCGAGAACCTGACCGAAGCTGCCTCAGCCGGCGAACAGGGCGATGAGCAGGGCAACGTAGACGACGACGAACACGGCCGGCGTAACGAACCGCACCACGTTCACCCAGGGTGCCGCTGACAGGATTCGCCGCGTGACGGCTGACATGCCATCCACAGCTCGTAGGTCGGCGATGACCGCCAGAGCTTCATTGGCGGCGTTGATCTGCACCAGCGCGCCGAGGATGCCAGAGGCCAGCAGCACGCCGGCGGCGGCGGCCCGCACGCTCGGGTCTGCCGTGGCCAGGCCCAGGGCAAAGAAGCCCACCAGCGCCGTGAGCAGGAAAGTGGGGGCGAACTGGGACACGATAATGTGCCAGCGGGTCTTGATCCACAGGTTGACGAGCTCGGATTCAGTCATGCGGGGCTCCAATTCGGTCGCCGCGGACGGACGACATGCCTCCCATTCTTGCGCGTCTTCACCCCATCGACCTGGCGACACCGACTGCCAGCCGGTGTGGGTGTCGAGGAATCATGTGGCTGCGGGGGAAGGACATCCATTGCGGTAGGTTCGACGACGCCGCGATGACGATCGGACAAAGTGGCCTGACGCCACGTGCAGCACCACTCCCGCCGCGCACTGTTTGTGTGAGAAGAACTCATATAATTCACCAAACCGATGTACAGTCTGCTACGAACCGCGAATGACCAACGGGACATTCTCGTTGGCCTATGACCAAGGAGAAATTCGTGAAACGATACAGAATTGGGATTATCGGGGCCTCGACCGTTGCGTTACTTGCTGCGGCTGCACTCGGATCCACCGCAGCTCAAGCACATAGTCCTGAACCCAGCGGAGCCCACAAAACGGTGACACTGAGCGCCAATCTTACGGAGCTCAACGGTTCCGGGGCATTCGGAACCGCAACCGTCGTAGTTCGCAACCAGAAGATCAAGCACGTAGAAGTGCATGCTTCCGGGCTAACGCCAGACGCTCCGCACGCGCAACACATCCACTTCGGCGACCAAGCGCGGCACGAGTGCCCCACCCTGCCAGGGGATGACGCGAACGAGGATGGCCATCTGAACACGGTGGAAGGCATTCCCGCGTACGGACCGGTAGTCGTTTCGTTGACCACAACGGGCGACACTAGTCCGGCCAGCGTCGTGGACGTCGCCCGTTTTCCTGTTTCTGACGCCGGCAGTTATGACTACAGCCGCGACAACATCCGCATCACCAAGGTGGAGGGAAGCGGAAAGGCCAAGGAAATCGCAGATTCCATCCGCAAGGGTGAAGGCGTCGTTGTGATCCACGGACTCGACTACAACGGCAATGACGAGTATGACTTCAGTCACGGTGCGAGCGAACTCAACCCGGACCTTCCGGCAGAAGCCACGGACCCGGCCGCCTGCGGCGTTCTGCAGTAATAAACACAGCCAGGAACCTTTCCTGGGCACAAAACGCGGTGGCCCGTCTTCTGAGACGGGCCACCGCGTTGTTTACTTCCAAAGTCTCATGCGAGAGATCGATAAACGAACGAAGAGCTCCGAGCCATTAAAACGTGGAGGTCGTCGTCCTGGGCGTAATTCTCGGTCAGTGCCGGTTGCCGGGGGGGGGGGGGGGGGGGGGGGGGGGGGGGGGCTTCGACGAAACGACGCTTTGGCTCACAGCGACGCTGTACACATGGCGTCGTCGCGCGGGTCCGAGTTACCACTGGATGGCGATTCCAACAGCTCGCGGGCGGGGATCATCGTGGGCGGAGATCAACCGGGGAACGCTGCGTCGTAGACGGCGCGAAGCTCGGCGCTGTCGGGCCCGGTGACGCCGCAGCTGGTGATCGTTCCGTTGCGTGCGCCGACGAGGTAGTTCTGGCCGGCCTCGAAGGGCATGCCCGAGAAATCGGAGGTCATCGCGTTGACCTGCGTCACCTCGACGCGGTCGGCGACGTCGCCGGCGAAACGCTCCGTGACCTCCAGCAAAACGGTGTCGCCCCGAATCTGCAGGACCGTCGCGGCGAACGCCTGCTCCTGCGCGGCCACGGTCGCCGGCTCGAGCA
Organism: Cryobacterium psychrophilum; assembly: GCF_004365915.1. Taxonomy (NCBI): domain Bacteria; kingdom Bacillati; phylum Actinomycetota; class Actinomycetes; order Micrococcales; family Microbacteriaceae; genus Cryobacterium; species Cryobacterium psychrophilum. Next base: position 923,737 of record NZ_SODI01000001.1, on the reverse strand, counting down.
CGAGGCAGCTGCCGCTCGCGAGGCCTCCGCCCATGGGAAGCTTCAGCGCCTCGACGGTGGGTTCCGGGCCGCCGAGGGCGAGGGGCACGACGATTGCGGCGGCGATGGCGAGGGCGGCGGCGACGCCGACCACCGGCATCCATCGCCGGAAGGCGGGACGCGGCGCCTTGGGGGTGACCGGCGTGGTGGTGGGGGACTGGTCGGTCATGATCTGCTCCATTCTGTGGTCGAGCCACGTCGGCGAGGCAGGGGGCAGCGCGCGGGCCGGATCGGCGGCGCGCAGCTGATTGCGCAGCGCACGGTCATCGTCGTGCATCGGTGCTCCCTCCGTCGGTGGATACATGTCCGGCCGGGTTGTCGGATTTCAGCAGCTCATGCTTGAGGCGCGCCTTCGCGCGGTGCAGGCGAATCGCCGCGGCGTTCGCGCTGATGCCGAGCACGATGGCAAGCTGTGGGCTCGTCAGCTCGTCCCACGCCCACAGACGCAGTATCTCGGCGTCGTTTCGCCGCAGGACTGCGAGTGCGGTGGTCACGCGGACGTCGACGGCGGTGGTGCCGTCGACCGTGGATGCTGCGGGGCTGTCGTCTGCAGCGGCCGGCGGCGGGTCTATGGCGATGATGCGGCCGATGAGACGGTTGCGGCGACGCTCGGCGCGCTGGGCGTTGCTGAGGCACTGCCGAGCGACGACGATCGCCCAGGGGAGGGCGTCGACGGGCACTGCGTCGAGGCGACGCCAGCACACCAGCAGGGTGTCGGCGAGCACGTCGTCAGCCGTCGCGGCGTCGGTGCGGCGGTGCAGGTAGCCGCGCACAGGGTCGGCGACGAGCGCGACGAGGGTGCACATCCGTTTCTCGCGCTCGGTGTCGGTCACAGCTCTCATACTGAGGCATGTCCGGCAGGGGTGCCGGGATTTCATGGCGCGGCGCGGCGCGGCGGGGCCGAGAGGGCAGTGGGCGCAGGGCATGTCGAAGGTCATGTGCCGTATCGACGGTGGTCTCTACTATCGTCGGGATGACGAGACCAATTGGGGGAACAATGGATTTTGCGGAATCGCTTGCAGCATTGGCGCTGAAGGTGCGGAACCAGAAAGACGGGATTCAGACGGAGGAGGCGACGAAGAACGCGTTCGTCATGCCTTTCATCTCGTCGATTCTCGGCTACGACGTGTTCGACCCGCTTGAGGTGGTTCCCGAGTTCACCGCCGATGTCGGGGTGAAGCGTGGCGAAAAGGTCGACTATGCCATCATGCGCGGGGGAGAAGTTCAGATTCTGATCGAGTGCAAGAAGTCGATCGAACCGCTCCGGATTGAACACGCCTCTCAGCTTTTCCGCTATTTCACAGTCACGAACGCGCGTATCGCAGTGCTCACAAATGGTGAGGTTTATCAGTTCTACACGGACCTCGACGCCCCCAACCGGATGGACGAGAAGCCGTTCCTCGTTCTTGACCTTCTGGATATTGACGAGACGTTGATCCCTGAAGTCCGCAAGTTGACCAAGGACGTCTTCGACCTCAACTCCATCATCAGTTCTGCGGAGGAGCTGAAGTACATTGGCCAGATCAAGCGGACCATCGCTGCGCAGTTCACGGAACCGCAGGACGAGTGGATTCGGTTTTTCACCACCCGTGTCTATGAAGGTGCGTTCACGCAGAAGGTTCGTGAGCAGTTCACGTCGCTGGTGACGAAAGCGACGAAGCAGTTCCTGAATGATCAGGTGAACGCCAGGCTGAAGACTGCTCTCGGCGGATCGAATTTCGACTCGACAATCGCTGACGAGAGTGCGGATGCGATCAGCAGCAAGCCGGTCGCCCAAGAGGATCTGGACCGCGACACTGAAATCGAGACGACTCTCGAGGAGCTCGAGGGCTACCAGATTGTGAAGGCAATCGCCTGTAGTGACGTCAAGCCCCAGCAAGTCACGCACCGCGATGCCAAGTCCTATTTCGCGATTCTGCTGGACAACAACAATCGCAAACCGATTGCACGCCTGCACTTCAACAGCAAGAAACAGAAGTACATCGGGCTGTTTGATAGTGACAAGAACGAGACCCGCCACCCCATCGACTCGCTCGACGAAATCTACCTGCATGCTGCGGCGATCCGAGGGACCGTGAAGCTGCACCAAGGCTAGACCGCCTCCGGCTTCCCGACCGTGCACGAATCAGCACCACGTCTCGGCCTGGATATGCGGGTGTTCAGCCCCAGCCTCAAGGGTGGAACACCCGCATTTCGTCTAGCCGCCGCAGGCTGGGTGCGCTTGATTCACATTCCGATCTGGGTATGCATCCTCGTGGCCACCCCGCGGTGCTGCCCGACTACGTTCGCCTTTCGCTGACCTGTTCCAGCAACGCAGGCAAAGTCCTGGCGATATAGGGAGATTCGAAGAAGCTCGACTCGCTGTGCCCGTCGAGAAGCCAGGCCTCGAAGGATCTCTCCCAGGTGTCGAGAATCACGCGCACGGCCAGAGTCGGATTCCAGCTGAACGTGCGATCTAGTTTCGGCAGGAGTCCGTTGAACACGCTGGTGAGAACCGAAACGAACCGTCGCTCAGCAGCGGTGACCGTCCGATCGCCCTCGCCTTTATGGAGCGCAAGAAATCTGCGCTCCGCGCGAATGATCATGGCGCTTCGATCGAGCGGCCACGACTTCGCGAGAGCCAGCGCAGCCTCAGTGAATTCTGAACCGTCACCTTTCGGAGTGAACGCCGAAACTCCACCCTGAAGCCGTTCCGCGCACTCCTCGACGAGGAGCTCATTCACCGCATCAAGCAGCACATCATCGGTCGGGAACAGGGAGCGAAATGCGTGCGGATGAAGCCCGATCTGCTCGCAGACATCGCTGACCATCCGCTGGTTCACGCCACCACCGGTCGCGAGGGAGACTCTCGCCGCGATCGTGATCCTGCGCCTGGTGGATGAGCGCTGCAACGCGATCCTCGTCGCCGGACTCATATCAATGAACCGAAGCCGCTTCCTCCAAAGTCGGCATCGACGCGCGCAGAAGATCCGCCGCCTTCTCGCCGATGATGATGGATGGAGCGTTCGTGTGCCCCCGGATGATCTCAGGCATGATCGACGCGTCGGCGATGCGAAGTCCCTGCACACCGCGCACACGCAACTCCGGGTCGACCACCGATCCAGCATCCGATCCCATGCGAGCGGTGCTCGTCGGGTGGTACAGGGTCTGCGAGAACTCATCGATCACCGTTGCAGCCCGCACGGCTGGCGCCTGTGCATCTGACCCGGCGGGTTGGATGAACTTACCATCGCCCCGCGTTGACGCGAACGCCGGGGCGGCAAGAATGCGCTCACACACGCCGAGGCCCGCGAGCAGTGTGGCGCGATCCTCCCCTTCCGGGTCTCCCAGGTAGTTCGGATCGATCAGTGGCTTCGCGAGCGGATCGGCGGATGCGAGTTGCACGGTTCCGAGGCTTTTCGGCTGCAGCAGGATAGCGCCGACGCTGACGCCGTGTCGCGGTGCGGCCACAAGCCCCTCACCGATGTAGGGCACGGCAGCGAAGAGCACTTCAATGTCTGGGTAGGCGAGTGACGGGTCGGTCTTGACGAACCCGTAGGCCTCCGCAACGTTGGAGGTGAGCATGCCGCGCTGCTGCGAGACGAAGTCGTTGAGCTGCTCCTCGGTCTCGGCGCCGAAGAGGGTGTCATCGTCGGTGTCGACCGCGAGCGTGGCGAACAGGTGGTCGCGCATGTTCGAGCCGACCTCCGGAGCGTCGACAAGCACGGTGATTCCGAAGGAGCGGAGGTGCGTGGCATCGCCAATACCCGACAACATGAGCAGCTGGGGCGTGTTCACTGCTCCGCCGCTCAGTACGATCTCGCGGCGCGCGGAGACCGAGGTCATGGTGCCATCGCTGAGGTACTCGACACCTACAGCGCGGGTTCCCTCGAAGAGCACGCGAGTGACGTGTGCCCCGGTTTGAACGACGAGGTTGGAGCGCTCGGCTGCCGGTACGAGGTAGGCCGCCGCGGTGTTGTGCCGCATGCCGCCACGCTGGCTGACCATCGTCTGGCTGACCCCTTCAGGGTTTGCCGAGTTCGGGGCGACGAGTGGCAGGCCGGCCTCGACGGCAGCATTGAGGAAGGTTGCAGTGTGCGATCGCGGGCTGCGTTGGTGCGAGATCGAATTCGCTCCGTTCGTGCCCTGGTCAGGATCTGTGTTGCCCTCGACGGCCTCCGCCTTGCGGAAATATGGCAGGAGCGCCTCGTACGACCAGTCGGCACCGGCGAGTCTCGCCCAGTTGTCGTAATCTGCAGCGAATCCGCGCACCCACATCATGGCATTGAGGGAGGATGAGCCGCCGAGCACCTTGCCACGTGGCCAGTAGATCGACCGCCCCTCGAGCTCGCCCTGCGGCTCGGTCTGGTAGTTCCAATCGGCGTCGGACTTGAACAGCTTCGGGAATGCCGCCGGGATGACGATCTCCTGTTTGTCGTCGACACCGCCGGCTTCGAGCAGCAAAACGGAGATGCTCGCATCTTCGGTGAGTCGAGCGGCGACAGCTGCTCCGGCCGATCCGGCACCGACCACGATGTAGTCGAATTCTTCCGTGCTGTTACTCATACGAGAGCTCCTTTTGATCGCAGATCCTTGCGCAGGATCTTGCCTGACGCCGACTTCGGGATGAAGTCGATCATTTCTACCTGTCGAACCTTCTTGTGCGGGGCCACCCGCTCAGCGACCCAAATCATGACGTCCTCCTTGCTGAGCGTTGCCTCCGGCTGCAGCCTCAGGAATGCTTTGGGCACCTCTTCTCCGTCCGCGTCGATCACGCCGATGACGGCGGCGTCGGCGATCTGGGGATGGCCCAACAACAACGCCTCGAGTTCCGCGGGCGCCACCTGGTAGCCCTTGTACTTGATGAGCTCCTTGAGCCGGTCGACGATAGTCACGAACCCCTCGGCACTCACCGTCGCAATGTCGCCGGTGTGCAGGAATCCGTCCACGTCGAGAGTCGCCCGGGTTGCCTCATCGTTGCCGAGGTAGCCCACCATGATGTTCGGGCCACGGCATAGCAGTTCGCCGGGCTCACTCACACCCACCGTCGGGATCGCTATGTCGCTTCCGGTGAGCGGATCGACGATGCGGCACTGGATGTTCGGCACCGTAAGACCGACCGAGTTCAGGGGGATGTCGGTTCGACCTCGGGGCGAGGCGTGCGACACGGGGCTCATTTCGGTCATCCCGTAGCCCTGGAGAACCTCGCAGTTCAGTCGCTCGGCAACAGCGCCACCGACGCTGCCATCGAGGGGCGCCGCTCCAGAGAACACCGTGCGAAGGCTTGACAGGTCAAATTCGGCGACCAGCGGATGCTTCGCCAGCGCGACCGCGATGGGAGGCGCGATAAAGACGTAGGTGATGCGCGCGGACTGGATGAGGCCCAGGAAATCGGCCAGATCGAATCTCGCCATGGTCACCAGATTTGCCCGTTGCGCGAGCGCTATGTTGAGCAACACCGTCATGCCGTAGATGTGGAAGAACGGAAGCACAGCTAGAACGCGATCATCTTTCGTCACCCCTACGAGGGATGCCGACTGTGCGACATTCGCCACGAGGTTGCGGTGGGTGAGCATGACACCCTTTGCTTTGCCCGTCGTGCCCGAACTATATGGCAGCACCGCCAGGTGCGTCGCCGGATCGAAACTCACATCCTGAGCGGGGTGAGTCTCGCGAACCATGTCGGCCAGACTCGTGCTCCCATCGACCTCCCCGAGGCTGATCATGCGCTCAGCTGCAACACCGGCCAACTTTCCGGCTTCCGCAGATACCGGGAACAGCGCATCCGCTGCGATGATGGCTACCGCTTTCGAGTCGGTGAGCTGCGTTGCCATCTCGCCCGCCGTCGACAGCGCGTTGACCGTCGTCGCCGTCGCGCCAGCTCGCAGAATCCCGTGGAACGCCACCGCGAAATCGGGTCGATTCGGGGAATGCAGCGCCACGACGCTGCCCACACCGATGCCACGAGCGGCGAGCGCCCGAGCTAGTGCTTCGATCTGGCGCACCAGCTCTCCATACGTGGTGGCCTCACCGGTCGCCCCGTCGGTGAGGGCAACCCGGTCGGCGGATGCGGTGTCTAGCGATCCGAAGAGGTAGTCAAATACGCTGAGATTCGGGATTTCGACGTCGGGAAAGGGACTGTTGAACACGGCGGCTCGCCTTCTGGCTGGGGAGGATTGGTGGGGGAGCGTGCGGGATGACAGGGTGGTCAGGCCCGGAATGCCGCAAAGAAGATTGCGGGCATCTTCAGCCATGACGGCTTGGCCGCGAACCCGGCGAGACGTCGTCCGGTGGTCGCGGCGGAACGCGCCTGCACGAACCACGGCGGCTTTGGGAAAAGGGTGAACTCTCCGTGCGCGAACGATCGCGGGAACGGCCGGAACGGGCCGCGGACGATCGTGCGCTCTGGCCGATCGATGAGCAGGGCGTTGTGAACAGTTCCGATGCCGCTCTGCACGTTGTCGATGGTGGCGCCGGGGAATGCGCCCCACGATGCGGTTGCGGTGAGGAAGCCGAGGCCGGTCCACGCGTTGATGGCGATCGTGCCGTAACGTAGGCGTGCAACGGCGCCCAGGAACCCGGTCCCGAGCTGCCGGATGACCTTCGGTTCGACAATGAGGTTGGCGCCCAGGGTGCCAACGAACTCGTCGTTGGCCAGAGTGACGGCAGCGTCGAGGAAGGCCTGCCCTGTGCCCGGCACTTCGACAACGCCCAGCACCGGGGAAAAATATTCCGTAGTGAGCACATGCGATGCGTTGTCTTCGGCCTGAACATCGATCAGCAGGCGGCAGCCGTCTTTGCCCATCCTCTCGGCAGCCGGATAGGCGGCTGATGCGGCCCTCATTCGGCCATCGCTACCGGGATACCAGGCTGGGCGGTGAGGGGCGGCCGCGAGTGCCCGGCGGAGTTCGGCGAGGAACGCTTTCTTCTGGGGCCAGTTGCTACTGACCACAACCACCTGGCCGGCAATGCAGTTGTAACCTCCATTGTGTAGGCGCTGGGTGACGACGTGCTCGGCCTGGTAGCGCAGGTCATGCTTCGTCCATGCGCTCGGCACGATGATGATGGGCGATACTCCGCCGAGTTCGCTGGTGATGGGCTTCGCGAGCAACGGGCTGCCTGCTGCCTTGCGGCGCGCAGCATCCTCGCCCGTACCCCAGACGATGGCATCGTGAGTTGCCGCACTGCCGGTGATGTGTACGTGAGAGATGACATCGTGCTGCGTGAGATACGCCCCAACGTCTCCAGCGCCCTGCACGATGCGAAGCACCCCGAAGTCGATCAGGGGGGCGAGAGCCTTGTCGAAAACAGATTTCATTCCGGCCATGACCGGATTGAGCTTGAGCAGCACCGCCCGGTTGTTCGCGACGATCTCGTACAGCACGTCGAGCGGTGGGATCGACGTGATGTTGCCGGCACCGAGCACGAGTCCCACTCCGCCCGACATCGACGGCGTGAGCTCACCAAGGCCGGCGCTGGCCCGCACCTCCCCGGCAGAGCGGCCCGGAGCCATCCAGACCTCAGCGCTGAATCCGTGCAGCAGCAACCACTCGTGCCCATTGGTGGGAAGCACCGGGATGGTGACGCGACCACCGGGCGCCGTCCCGAACCGGCTGGTGGCAAGAGGACTCGTTCCCGCAGCGAGTGCTGCGACGGAATGCGCGAGGGTACCTGCGCCCGCAAGGCCCGCATATGGGCCGGCGATCCATTCTTCCCCGATGAGCTGGGAGGAAGGATCCAGTCCCTTGATCGCAGCGGCCGTCTCGGCCCATTCCTGGACGGCCCCCGTCATCGCCGCGTGCACAGCCCCCAGCAATCCGGCTCGTTCGGAAAGTGGGGTGCTTGCCCAAAGCTTGGCGCCCGAGGCCAACTCAGTGATGGCGGCATCGAGTTCATCGCGCTGCTGCTGGTCGAGGGCCGTAACGGCCTGTGTCCTCGACGTCGGATCGGTGGTGGTCATCAATCTCCCTTGATTGTTCCCTGACGGCGACTCGAATTCAGGCCTGCCGTGTCAGCCCAGTATTGGCTCCGCTGTCGGCGATAGCGATAGGCCGCCGCCGCGACTTCGGCCCCCTGCGTTGTGCGGCCGCACAACCAATCGGCATAACTACCGGATTACACTGAACGCATGGAAAGCAATGGAGCGCCGCAGAGTGTGCCGACCCCGGATGCCATGGTGGAGGGCGCTCGCGAGCTCTTCTCGGGCATGATCGACTCGGTCGGCGAGTTGTCAGACAGCGTCGTCGCCCAGATTATCAACGGCGAGCACGATTACGCCGAGAGCGTCCTCGCCGAAGGTGTGCTCGAAGGCATTGTGCACGACAACCTCGAGGCGATCCTGCAGTGCCTGCTCGGCATCAATGACTCGCTCGCCGCCCCACGCCATGCCGGCCGCGTGAAAGCCGAGCACGGTATCCCTATGGCGAGTCTGCTGCACGCCTACCGGCTTGCCGGTCTGCACCTGTGGGACGCGATGATGGCGAAGGCGACGACACCCGAACACGCAACCGCGCTGCTCACCGCGTCATCCGGAGTCTGGGGCATCATCGACCGGTACTCGAGCGCCGCCGCGGAGACGTATCGAGAGGTCGTTGACGAACGAGAACGCAAAGACCAGCAGAGCAAGAACGTCATGTTGCTCACGATTCTGGAAGGCGAGTTCTCGGGCGACGCCGGTCGAGCGGTTCGCGCTCTTGGCCTTCCCAACCAAGCGACCTTCGTCGTTCTTGCCGTCGAGATGCGGCACTCAGATGATGATCCGATTCCCGCTATCACCGACCTGCTTCGAGGGATGGGGGTCAGCTCGGCATGGGCCCCGTGGAAAGGTGAGTACCTGGGCCTGCTCGGAAGCGGGGCGGGTGCGCACCCGTCCGCCGCGGCGCAGGCACTTGACGGAACCGTCAGGTCACGAATCGGGGCGAGCCTGCCGCTGGAATCTCTCGAGCGCGCGCCAGACGCTGTGCGGCAAGCGCTTCTCGCCATGCGCTGCATCGCCCCCACCGCGGTGGGAGTGCATCTCTACGGCGCAGCCCCGATCGACACCATGCTTGTTGCTCAACCCGCATACGCTGCCGAACTCCGTGACGGCGTTCTCGGCGGGCTGGCCGACCTTGATCCGGATGATGCTCGCGTGCTGCTGGACACGCTGGAATGCTTCTTCGCTACCGACGGCTCGACCGCCGAGTGTGGCAAGCAACTTCATTGCCACCGAAATACCGTCCTTCACCGCTTGGGTCGGATAACCGAGATGACCGGGCGCTCCGTAGCGAAACCCGGCCAGGCAGCTGAGCTGTTTACCGCCCTTCGAGCGGTGCGACTGACCGGTTTATGGGCAACCCCCGCGCGTGCGCCCCTGCGGGCAGCTCTCAGGAGCGCCTGACCAGGCACGGTTGACACGGTTTCCTGCACCCACACCACGTCACCATCAGGCTGCTGGTATTGCCGGTCGACGTGCGCGGGACGCGACTTGACCGCTCGATTAAGCTCGAATGCCTCTAGTTGGCCCGCAGTGTCTTCAGGGTGCCGAAAGGCTTGGAGCAGTTTGCCGAGAATTTTATCCGTTGTGCGTCCGAGGATGTCGCACACTGCGGGGTTCACCTGGGTAAGCCGTCCGGCGAGAGTGGCTATCGCGGTGCCGATGGGAGAAAGGTCAAAACCTATCTGGAAGTTGGTCTCGGCCTCCCGGCGTTGGGTATGTGCCAGATGCAGATCCGTTACGTCCAATGTCGTGCCAAGGATTCGGACGGGGGATCCGTCCTCGGCAAATTCGGCATTCGCGCGGGAGTGCACCCATCGGACGTGGCCCGAAGGACTCACGACGCGGTAAATGAGGTCGACCGGTGCACCGGAGTAAAGACTCGTCACGGCGTTTTCCACGGTTTCACGGTCGTCGGGGTGAACACCGGTCAGCATCAGTTCCAACGACGCATTCTCGGCTACATCGACCCCGAGAATTCGCCAAAACTCGTCGGACCACCACCGTTCCCCGGTAGTCAGATCGAGCTCGAAGCTGCCAACACCCGCTGTGTGTTGTGTGGTGGCGAGGCGGGCCCGATCAAGATCCGACTCCGCTCGACGAAGATTCGCTTCACTGACGTCGCGGGCGATGAAGGAGGATCCCATCTTCACGTTCTGGGCGTCGTACAAGAAGGACACGCTGAGCGAAATCTCGACGGTCGATCCGTCTTTTCGGTGCCCAACCGTCTCCAGCGACCGAACCTGAGTGCCTGCGTCCAATTGTGTGTCAACGTCGTGATCAGCCGTCCCGAGCATGAGCGATGCAGGCTGCCCCACAGCCTCCTCTACGGAGTACCCGAACGTGGACTCTGCCGCTGCGTTCCAGGTCGTGATCACGTTGTCGGTGCCACAACTAAAGATAGCGTCGCTCGACGCTTCAACTTGTGCCGAAAGCATCCGCAGGGATGCCTCGGTGCGTTTGCGCTCGGTAACATCGCGGATGGCGCTGGAGAAGAGCATCCCCCGATCAGCTTTCAGGGGGCTGAGAGCGATCTCCACTGGGAACTCCGACCCGTCTCGGCGACGTCCGACAAGCTCGACGTTCGAGCCCATGGCCCGCGTGCTCGGGCATTCAGCAAAGCGGGCCAGGTGACTGGCATGCCCGGTACGGAATCGCTCGGGGAGGAGAATTTCAAGTCCCTGGCCGAGCAACTCAGCACGGGGATAGCCGAAAATTCGTTCCGCCTGAGCGTTGACAAGCACGATCTCGCTGTCCGCATTCACAATTACCATGGCATCCGGCGCCGCTTCGAGGAGCTCCCGGTACTCAAAATCGGATTGTAGTTGGGTGGCCGACCGAACGATCAAGTTTGGATTCAAACCGTTGTCTTCCATGAATCGTCGCTCTGGAGCTGCTGTGTCACTTTGCATGGACGCTCCAACGTGATCGTCAGGTCAACGCTCAGTTTGCGCACACGTTGACGGCGCGGGCCTCGCAGCGCGGGCAAAGCTCCAGCCTATATCCGATCAGGTCGCTTTCTGGCATGTCGAGCGTCCGCTCTGCAGCCCGGGCGGTGTTCCTTCGGAATGAAGTCGTCCCAGTTCATTGAGTGCGAAACGGTCCGCGCTCCGTGGGTCAGGATTGATTTCTGGGGCGGTGTTGCATTGCTCAAGTCAGGTTCACGGCGCCGAATCGCGCAAGAGATACGGATTCGACTTGTGAATAGCGACGATAAATGGCCGTACTATATCCGTCGATTTCCTGCGGAAGATATTCAGCAAGCGGTGGGCTGACGACTGGACAACGGACATCTGCAGGTAGTGCTGGTTAGACCTCGCCGCACTTGCCTGCCGGCACTGAAGGATGCCCAAAGAGCACGAGGCTCGTACCATCCGCCTCGTAGATGCTTACGTTCTCAATTCCATCGAGTTGAGACACGGCGGTGCATATCGCTAGGGCTGTGACGGCATCCGCACTTCCGTTAGAACCGCGTGGATCAACGATGGTCGTTGAAACATTAATGCGACCCGTTTCTGGCTCTTCGGCCTGGGTGACGAACGCAGCGAGCTCTGGTGAAAGCGCGGCAGAAACGTCCGCCGTTCGATCGACGACAGTCGCAACGGGCGCAGTCGTACCAGAGGACGTATCTACAGGCTCAGCCGTACCGGAGCAAGCAGAGAGGAGCAGGGCCGCCGCAAATACCACGGGAACAAGTTTCTTCATCCGCTCACTGTATCGGGCGCGTGCAATCGTCCCCGATATCGTCAGGGCGTTCAGCCGCTTACGACGCGGAGACGCGAGCGTTTGACGGAGAGCACGTCAGCGAATCCATCAAATTCGAGAGCAGTCCCTCTGACGTCATTAGCTAGAGATATGTTGGGTTACGTCACGCAGACGTGTCAATAATTGGGGGGAACGATGAAACTGACAAGAATTGCGATAGAGGGGTTCAGGTCGATCGCAGATTTGCCTGAGCTGGGGATTGGTGCTCCGACCCTTCTGACGGGCCACAACGATGCTGGAAAATCTTCCATCCTCGACGCGATTCGGTTCTTACTCAACGATTATGCGCTTCTGGAGCGCGACCGTACTTATGTGGCCAACCAAGAGGAAGGCCTGGAGGAGAATCAGAGTGGCCGTCGAGTGCCCCAGTCCTGGGTCGAAGGGGTATTCGCTCTCTCAGAAGTCGAACAGACCGAGCTGGGCCTTGGTGACCGCTGTGAAGTGGCGAGTAGCGCTTGGTGGTAGCGGCAGTCCGGCGAGTTGGTAGCACGTTTCCGGGAACACGGTAGCGCCGCCGGGCGGTGTACTGCTCTGCTGTGGAAGGACAACGCATACGGCGTTGTCGTTTCATTGCTAAGGGCGGGTTCATGGCGGACTATCGAAAAATATTGGGACTGTTGCTGGAAGGGCGCAGTTACCGCGAGGTTGTCGAGATCGCGGGGTGCTCGCATCGCGACGTGGCCCGGGTCCGGCAGGAGGTCCAGGAGCGGGGTCTGACCTCGGCGGTCGCGATCACCGACGCTGACGTCGCGGAATGGTTCCCGGACGGGCGCCGGAAAGTGTCGGAAGAGTACGACCAGCCCGACCTCTCGCGGGTGCTGGCCTCGATGAAAGCGAACCGGCACTTCACGTTGCTGTTGGCCTGGCGCCGATACGTCGACACCAAAGACGCGGGAAAGAAGTACGGGTATTCGCAGTTCTGCGCCCTGTTCACCGACTACCTCCGCAGCCACGATCTGGTGGCGGTACTCCGCCACGAGCCGGGCCGGGCGATGCTGGTGGACTGGGCCGGCGACACGATGGATGTCGTCGACACCATCACCGGCGAGGTGGTCCGGGCAATCTTGTTCGTCGCGGTGCTGCCATTCTCGGGGCTGATGTTCTGCCGCGCCTACGCGGACATGAAGTCCCCGGCCTGGCTCGACGCCCACGTTCAAGCGTTCGCGTTCTTCGGCGGCGTGACGCAGATTATCGTGCCGGACAACCCGACGACCTCCACGCACCAAACTCATAAGGGCGACGCGGAGCGGGTCGTGAACGCCCGATATCAGCAGCTCGCAGACCATTACCAGACTGCAATTGTCCCGGCCAGAGTGAAAAAACCGCGCGACTATCCCGAGGATTTTGTTATCCCGAGTTCTGGCCGTGAGGCCTGTGCGTTGGCGGCCTGAGCGACCATTTCCTCGGGATAATCATTTCAGGCCAGCGAGTTGGAGGATGAGATCGTCGCCTCCCGTCCAAAGCGGTGCGAGCTCGGGGTTGGCGCTGCCGGCTTTCTGGATCGCTTGACGCACCATCTCGTTATCCGCTGACGCGTAGATACTCGTGGTCGCGATGTTGGCGTGGCCGAGGAACTCCTTGATATGGGGAAGAGGAACCCCGGCGCGCAGCATCTGCATCGCGCGGGCGTGCCGCAGCTGGTGGGCATGGATCTTCTCCGGGACCTCCGGACATTCCTGTTGTGCGATCGCGGCGTGTTTGTTGAGCAGGTAGGTGATGTTGTCCTGGCTCATCTGCTGTCGGTGGCCCGCCCGGATTGTGAAGAACAACGGGGAAGCTGCTTCGGGGGTGCCGGGATGGAACTCGGCCAGATACTGCTCCAGGTGGCGCGCAGTTTTATCCATCAGGGGAACAGTTCTGATCTTGTGGCCTTTGCCGGTCAGCGTCACCCGGGCGGCGCCGACTGTGGTGTCGATATCGGCCGGAGTCAGATCCAGCATTTCCTGGATCCGTGCTGCGGCGTCAAACATGAGCAGGATTAGAGTCGTGTCTCGCCTGCCCCGGTTGGTGTTCTGTCCGGGCGCGCGGATCAACGCGTCGACGGCAGGCATACTCAACCCATCCGGTGCCCGCGCGGGTATTCGGGCGGGTTTGACCTGTCGGACGCCTAACCAGATCGACACCAGCGCCGGATCCTCGCCAGCGCAATAGGACAGGAACGACTTGATCGCGGCAAGGCGTTGGTTCGCCGAGGACACGCTCAGATGCTGGGTGTCGAGCAGCCAGGTGAAAAAGGCGGTGATGGTGGCGCGGTCGATCGCCTCGAAGCTGACCTCCGCGAGGGTGAGGTGCTGGGTTTCGCGCAGGAAGTCCAGCAGCGTGTTTAGCGCCGTTTTATAGGAGCGGATGGTGTGCGGGCTGAGCCGGCGGGCCCGCGGCAGATGGATAGTCAGCCATGCACGGACCAGGGCGAAGAACTCAACGGAGGCCATCGGGCGCCTCCGGCAGAGCGCCTTCGATGCCGGTGTTGGCGAGGCGGCGCAGATCAGGATGGAAATCCGCCGCGAGGTGGAAGTAGTACCAGGTGTCTTCGGTGTTGCTGTGTCCGAGGTGCAAACTCAGATAGGGCACCAACGATTCCGGATCTTTCCCGGCGACCGTCCACCGGTTGATGTTCTCGACCACGTGGGCGTGACGGAGGTCATAAACGCGCGGCGGAGAACCCGGGCTGGACGCGATGTGCGGATCGGCGGCGCCTAACAGCTGCTGGAACCAATAGTCGATGGTGCAATGGCTATAGAAGTTTCCCGAACGGTTGGGGAAGAACGGCATCCGATCTGGATGGTGGGCGCTGATCGTGGCGTCATAGTTTTGGCAGTACTCGTGCAAATCCGGGGACAGGAACACGATGCGGTCCTTGTGGCCCTTGGACTGCCGAATGTTCACGGTGCCACGAAGCAGGTCGACGTCGTTGCGGTGCAGCGTGCGGGCTTCGCTGGGACGCAGTCCCAGACAGTAGACCATCCGGAAGATTACCGGGATGATCACTTCCCGCCTGCCGCCGAAGCTGGTGGCCTGGATGGTATCGGCGGCGTCGAAGAGGGCTCGCAGCTCCTCGTGGGTGAAGATGTGCGGGCGGTAACGGATTTGTTTTCCCGGGATTCCTGACGGGATGACGTAGGCGGTCATGCCGAGCCCATTCATGTGTTTGGCCAGTTGCCGGATCGGGCTCATCCGCCGCATCTGGCCGTTGACGTGTTCTGCGGGCCGGGCGACGGCCCAGGCCATCGCCATCTCCTTCGTTAACGCCACCTGGCCGGGAAAGTCCTCCGCACACATCTGGTCGAAACGATGCAGATGCCGCTCGGACTCCTCGTAGGGCAACCCGAGCGCGTGTTTGACCTCGAGCAGGGACCGCAATGGCTCGGCCAGACCGCTGTAAAAGCCGCTCATGATCGTGTCCCTCGAGGTGCAATGCCCGCGAAGTCCAGACAACAGGCCCGCATCCGCGTCTCATCGGTGGACAGGTAGTGTTTCGCCGAGTCGATCGTCCGGTGCCCGAGCGCTCCGGAGATCACCGGTAGTAGCGTTCCGCCCTCGAGTAGCCGGGTGGCGAACGAGGCTCGCAATACTCTGAACCCGCGGCCCGTGCCGTTCTGGGTGATGGTCCCGCTGCGGGCAAAGGCGCGTGAGGCCACCCAATACAAACTGTCACATGGGCGAAGGCCGACGTAGGGAGCATGAGAGCGAAGGAACACATGATCGTCTTCACCACCAACCGGTCTGCCGTGCAGGAGATAGTCCGCGATCGCCTCACCAACATCGGCAAGCAGCGGCAACGTCAACACCGCCCCCGTTTTGTGTTGGACGAGGGTGATCTTCGCCTGCGCCCAATCGATATCACGCAACCGCAAACCGGCGATGTCCACCGGCCGCAGGCCCGTCCTGGCGCCCAGCAGCAACAGCGCCCTGTCCCGCAGACCCATCGGCGTGGAGATATCCGTGGAGTTCACCAGCGCGTCGATTCCGTCGGCTGGGACAACTCCCACCGAGCGGACACGTCGCACCATCTGAGCTGGGATCGCGTGTGAGAGTCCGGTGACGCTGCCGGATTCTTCCAAGAATCGACACAGCACGCGCAGCGCCGACACCACCGTCCTCATACTCCCCGGCTGATACCGGCCGCCGAGGAACACCACCATCGCTGACACGTCCGAGACAGATATCGACTGGGCATCAGCCACTGCGCGTTCGGGCAACCACGCCAACGCGGTGCGGGACACCGTGGCATACAAACTCTGGGTCGCAACGGCCACCGACTGGCTCTGCAACCAGACCTCGAACTGTTCCTGGACGGGACGGAAGACAGCATTCAGCGCATCATTAGGATGAGCCTGGCGAGACAAACACCACTGGTAGGAGCCCGTCCGTGCCACCTCGGACAAGACCAGAACAGCCTTGCGAAGAAGCCTGTGTTTCCAGTCCTTGAACCGGCCAGCCCGGTGTTCCGCCGCAATGAAGGCGACAAACGAGGCAACAGCCTCCTCGGAGAACTCCTCGATGCCGTCGCGGGAACAGAACCTCGCGAACTGGGACCAAGCCCACCGGTATTGCATGGTCGTCGACGGCGCATGTCCCAGCGGACCAATTGCCGCGTCAGCCTGCACGATCACATCGCTGATAGAAACACTCATCTCTGGCTCACCTCCAGTGAAAATCGATAGAGATGAGCCAGCGTAAACAGGCCGCGATTATCCCGAGGAAATGGCCACTCAGGCCGCCAACGCACAGGCTCCGCGACTGAAACTCGGGATAACAAAATCCTCGGGATAGTCGCGCTTATCCCGAATTCGGGATAAGCGCGACAAGGCATCAGCCGAGAATGCGGTGAATGTGGTCAACAAACGCGTCATCGGCTACCTCGAGGACGATGTCTTCACCACGCTGAGCGAGTTGAATGCTGCGATCCAGGAGCGGGTGCGGGTGCGGGAGATCAACCATGACATCCGCCGCGCCGACGACACGACCCGGTGGGAGAGGTTCGACGCTGAGGAGCGGGAGCTGCTGGGCGCGTTGCCCGACGCCGGGTTCGAGGACGTCGAGTGGAAGGAGCTCAAGGCCGCCCGGAACTACCACGTCACCGCGGACACACAACGGTATTCCGTGCCCTTCGCTCTGGCGGGCAAGCTGCTGCGGGTGAGGCTGACGTCTTCCCGAGTGACGATTTTCGACGGACACGAGAGCATCTGCGAACACACTCGGCTGACGGGCCGCAAAGGCCAATACTCGACCCTGCCCGAACACGTCCCGCCGCAGCACCGCAACATCGACGGGCTGTGGTCCAGGCGGTGGTTCACCGACCGGGCGCGCAGCTTTGGGCCGGCCACAGTCACGGTGATCGAGCAGATCCTCGACGGCCAGGTGATCGAGGCGCAGGGCTACCTGTCCTGCCAGAACATCCTCGACGGGCTCGGCAAGAACAACCGGGAACGGTTGGAGGCGGCCTGCCAGGAGCTCGTGAACCGCAGCGCCCACCCGACCTACTCCACCCTGAAACGTTTGATGGCGGCCATCGACAGCGACGCGAAGAAACCCCGGCCAGTCGTCCCGGCGGCCTCGACACGCAAACGCGTCAGCACCGTCGTTTTCCGCGACAGCATGCCAGACGTTTATGTTCGCGACGCCTCACACTACGCACGCGGCGAGGAGGGCAAGTGATGTTCACCAGCGTCGATTACGACAAGTTCCGGGCCCTTCGCGTCACCCACGTTGCGACCCGGCTGGAGGAACTGATCCAGGACGAGGGCAACGACACCCTCACCCCCGAGCAGCTCTTCCTCACCGCCGTCGACGACGCGCTGGAGTCCCGGCGCATCAACAAGGTCGACAAACTCATCCGCCAGGCCACCTTCCCGATCCCGGGCGCGACGGTTGCCGAGGTCGACTACCGCGAGGGGCGCGGGATCACACCGGTCAGAATGCGTCGCTATGCCGACCATGCCTGGCGGGCAGATCCGACGAATCTGCTCATCATCTCGCCCACCGGAGGCGGGAAAACCTACCTCGCCTGCGCGCTGGCCATCGGCGCCTGCCAGAGCGAGCACTCGGTTCTTTACTTCCGGATGGACGACCTCGCCCGACGGCTCATCATCGCCCGCGGCGACGGCATCGCCCACCAAAAGCTATTGAACGAGCTCTCCAACATCGACCTGCTCATCATCGACGATTTCCTCACCGTCGGCATCGACAGCGACGCCGCCAGCGACCTGTTCGCGATCCTCGCGAACCGCGAACACCGGCTCCCGACAATGATCGCCTCGCAAACCGGACCCGCGCACTGGGTTGCCGAGCTGCCTGACCGGGTCGCAGCGGACTCGATCGTGAACCGCCTCGCCAACAACGCCCGAATCATCAACCTCGGCCAGATCGACATGCGCAGGCACCGCAACGACCAAGCCCGCGCCCACGAGACCTACTGGGAATAACACCGGAGGCGGCCCGGGCAACCCGACCGGGCCGCTACCACCTCGTCAGAACTGCGCTACCAACTCGCCGGACTGGCGCTACCATCAAGCGCTACTCGCCAGTGAAGTCCGTATCCGTCGGATCGCCACTGATGGCGCATCATCAGGCTATGAGTATTTGACTAAAGTTTCCGCAAATCCGCTCTTGCGCGACTACGCGGGTAAAACTGTGGTCGAGCTCGGAGAGCTGTTCGCTGAACTCGGGAGCGAAGTCCCCAAGGGTGCCAAGCCGGTTTTAATCGCTGCTTTGGACGTTCTCGCAGCGGTCGAACAGCAGGACGCGTGGGCATCCCTTGCGTCGACTGTTGTTAAGCGCCTGCCGAAAGTTGAGCGTTTTGAGCCAAGCGGCTTGCGGGACGCTGAGAACTCAATTCAATCTGCGCTGCAAACGGCTTACAAGAAGCATGTTGAGGCCGATGCTTTGCAGGGAACCGTTCGGAGCCTCGAAGAAGAACTTGAAGGCAAGCTGCAAAAGGATGCCGAAGCAATCCGTGATCACATTCGCGCGCGATGTGGCGACATAGGCGAGGTCGAGATCCTGCCGGCGGTAAGTTTCAGCTCAGGGCTAAAGTCGACGCAGATAAGCGTCACGGGGAAAAAGGGCGAGGACATTCACTTGGGGGAGGCCGGGGCTGGTCGGGCCCGGCGCGTTTCGCTCGCGGTATGGGAATACACAACTGGTCTGCTCGATGGAGCGGGTGATGTTGTCCTGCTCTACGACGAGCCGGATACCCACTTGGACTACAAGCACCAACGCGATTTTATGCGCGTTGTCAGGGACCAATCCCGACTGCCTAACGTGAGAATGGTCATTGCTACACATTCCATGAATTTGATCGATGGCGTCGACATAGGCGACGTTATCCACATCAAGCATGTCGATCACCGGACGGTCGCTGACCAACTTGGCGATACCACGGAAGTTGGCCAGCACCTGGGCGCTGTGGCTGCGTCTCTCGGGCTGCGCAACACCGTCTTACTTCACGAACGGCTGTTCGTTGGGGTTGAGGGCCCTACCGAAACTGCCGCTCTGCCGGTTCTTTTCAAAACGGCTATGGGTCAACAACTCGAGTCGTGTGGCATAGCTATTTGGGCCTGCCGGAACAACGAAGGGGCGGCTGACTTCGCGAGTTTCCTTGTGAAACACGGCCGCTCTGTCGCTTTTCTCGTCGATGCCGACAGCCGCAACGTCAAGCATGTCTTCTCGGAGGGGAAGCTAAGACAGCGTGGCCTTGACCCGGATAAGCACGCCCTTTACATTGGTGCCCCGAACGAGATCGAGGACCTCTTCTCAGACGCTCAGTGGGCACAACTCGCCAATGCTCAATGGCCACGCGAGGATCAGACTGCCTGGACGAAATCTCACTTCGCTTCTCTCCGGGAAAAGAAGTTCAGCAAGGACCTCCTCACTGAGCTAAGAGAACAGAGCCTGGACGGTCCGAGTGGAAAGCCTGACGTGATGGTTGCTATGGCTCTGCACGTCAAGTCACCTGAAGACGTTCCCGAGCAGCTTAGAGATGCATTTCAGGCCCTCATTGAGCTTGCGATTTAGTTAGTTTGCGCCCGTGCGCGCATGCGCGCCTTCCGCTGCGCAGTCGTGGGGTTTGCCCAAGTATGAAATTTTGTTGATCGAGCGTGACTTATTCCATGCGACCGCGCGTCGAGGCCACACCATCTGCAACCGTTCGGGGTCGGAAGCCCTCTGACGGCAAGTACGACGAACGGCTTACCGATTAGATTAGGTCGATCCATCTCGTTCATTGCTGAAGCCAATCATGACCCCCCGACATTCTCGTGACCTCGGGATACAAGATGTCTCCCGCCCTACCTCCTGCGGCATGGAGATCTGTCCTCTTCCGCTGTCTAAACAAATGGTTCCCGAGACCGTCGCTAATGGAGGCCCATGCTGAGATACCGGTAGACGGTGGCACGGCTGGTTCCGATGATCTTCCCGATATCGGCAGGTTTCAGGCCTTGGGCCTTCAGCTCGTGGGCGCGCTTGACGTTGGCGTGGTCGGCGGTGATTTCGCGTCGTCCTGCTTTGCGCCCGTGGGAGGCTGCCACGGCCATGCCGGCGCGGGTGCGTTCGGAGAGTTGGTCGCGTTCGAGCTGTGCGAACGCGGAGATGATGGTGACCATGGCCCGGGCGATGGCGCCGCCCAGTTCGCTGTCCGGGTCGGTGGCGATGCCGTCACGTAGGGAGCGGAACTTGATGCCGCGCTCGGTGAAGCCGTCCAGCAGTTCCAAAAGGTGGCGGGTGTTGCGTCCCAACCTGTCTAGCTTCCACACCACAACTTCGTCGCCTCGGCTGAGGCGGTCGAGCATTTTGTCCAGTTCGGGGCGACTAGTCGTGGTTCCGCTGACCCCCTGGTCGCGGTAGATACGTTCGCAGCCGGCGGCTTCAAGTTCCCGGATCTGCAGCTCGGTGTTCTGGTCCGCCGTGCTCACTCGGGCATACCCAAGTCTCGTCATGTCGCTCGTCTTCCGCTATCTCGTCAAAGGACCTCCTGACGTGTTCTTGAGAATATCCGTATGAGACACGTTGTTGAGACAGTTGGGACGCGGGCACGCCGCGAACAGTCGATGTCATTTTCAGCACTCGTTTGCACGATTGCCCGCATGTTTTCGGGGCTGTGCAGGCAAGTGCTGAAAATGACACACTGCTGGCGCGTGAATCTCAGAGGCAGGTGGTGACGTGTCGGCTGTCTGTCCCGTCAAAGGAACCTTTAATGAGATGCCTGCGATGTACTCTTTGGGGCAGCTGTGCGGTGTGGAGCTCGAGGCTGGTGGCTGCTTTTCGCAGAGTCAGTTTGGTCCGGTCTGCTGACGGGGCGTTTGTCGTTATCGTCCGGAGGTGTGAACGATGGGGGTTTGCCCGCATGTTGATCTCATTGCGAGGGTTGCTTGTGCGTCGGCTCTGGGTAGGTTTTGTGCGATATCCCAGTTGAGAGTGGAATTTCGAGCGATGCGGCCTCTGTCGTTAAGGATGATTTGCGTTCCGGTGAGGTCGTACAGTCCATTGCTCTGACGTTTAGCCAGGACGCCGTAGAGGAGGGCGCCGCCATTTTGGTCTGTGCACTTTACGCCGGTCCCGTAGTCACTGAATCCGTTGAGCCCGAATCGGTAGGGAGTGCCGCCGACATCGGTTGTTGTGGCAAATGTACAGTCGATGAATGCGTGCAGCGTTGTCGTGCGACCATCGTCCAGGACGGTGACGGTGCCTCCCTCTCGGATGGACGTCCATCCACTGTGTGTGTTAGGTCCTGCGAGGTCATCTTTTAGAAGGATTGTGGCTCCGGACGCTGTGCGGATGCCGTAGTAAAACCCGTCCACCTCGGAGTAGAACTCAGTGTCGGGACGCCCGTCGAAGTCGACGTCCTGAATTGTGGCCAAGACCGCATCGGTGGGAACGGGCACGTTATTGGCGGGGCAGCCTGTGGCGGTCGTGGCAGTCGGTGACGGGCTGCGGGGTGACCCTGTTGGCTCAGCCGACGGTGAGGGGACCGCCGTCGGGACTGTCACGGACGGGACAGTACTCGGTGTCTCGGATACTGCTGGTGCGGCGTCCGGGCCGCCGGCAGAGACGCAGCCTGTCAGAGTGAATGCCAACACGATTCCGATAATTAACCCAGGCCCCCGCATGGAGGCGAGTCTACATCTCGGCTCGGTGGAGTCATTCCCGAGCTGCCCCAGGGGCAGTTGCCGCTTGACGTGTGGCCCTGTGCGAGTCCGCCGGGAAATGGCAGGGCCGATGATCCACTCTTCAGGCCTTTTGTGCTCGCCGGCGGGGGACGGGGCCAGCGGAGCCGACACGCCGGGCCTGCACTACTGGGGTTGCTTATCCAATGCCTCATCGCGGTTCGGTACGGTGAGGCCCTACGTCAGGCTCGGGTGAGGCCAAGATGGATTCTGGTTGTGTGTTTGTCAGGCTATACATTGACGGCCCTCGATATCCACGAGCTCAGAAAGCCTGCGGTCGCTTAGGCGAGCAGGCCCGTGCATCCCGCCTCAATATTAATAGAATCAACATACAGTAATAGAGATTTAGATGGCGGGTAGTTGCTTTTGGTACTGGTAGTCCACGTTGTTGGTGTGTTATCTCGTGACATCGTGGACACTAAATCTCATCACTTCGCGGACGATGAGTCTCATAACACACCACCTGCCTGGACTGGCGCTACCACCAAGCGCTACTCGCCACCATACGTGCGCGAGCTTGGCTGTATCGGCGGGTGCCAACGTAAAAGCGCTTCAGAGAATGCTCGGACATGCGTCAGCAAAAGAGACGCTGGACACGTACAGCGATCTCTTTGATGCGGACCTTGACAGCGTTGCAGCTGCCCTGAATCAGGTCATTATTAAAATGAATGTGGGCAAAATGTGGGCAAACCACGATTTGACAACATCAGGCGAAGCGTCGAAAGGTGCTTAGTTCCGCGTGATTACGCGGATCTGGCGAGTGTGCCCCCAGGCAGATTCGAACTGCCGCCCCTGCCTCCGGAGGGCAGTGCTCTATCCCCTGAGCTATGGGGGCCAGGGTGTTCATAAGGTTAGCACCCCGTGGCGGGTGACTAGCCCAGGTGGCCGAGCACCGTCGCCACGAGCGACTGCGCGTCGCCCGGCTCGAAGAAGGCGGGGGAGCTGAGCGTGACCCAATACGTGCCGTTGAAGACCTGTACCTGGCCGGTGCCGGCGCTCACGGTGAAAAAGCCCTCGATTTCGGGGGAGGTGCTGTAGGTCGGAACGACCTGGCTGCCCTCGATCGCCGCATCCTTCAGTGTCGTGTTCAGTGCATCTTCCGGTTGGGCGACAGAGATCGCGATGACCTCACCGCTCGACTGGTTCGACCACCCGCACGACACGCCGCTGTACTTTACTGCGGTGGCGGCGAGGCTGCCGTCGGCAGGTTCGTAACCGGGCGCGGTGCCGTAGTTCGGGTTGAAGTCGTAGGCATCCTGCGCCGTGAGAATCTGGTCGCACTTGTAAGCGACGGGCGTGCCGGTGGGCTCAGGCGTGGGTGTCGGCGTCGGTGTCGGTGTTGCGCTCGCTGTGGCCGCTGCGCTCGCCGTGGGCGTCGCGGAGGCGCTGGGGGACGTCGAATCCGCAGGCGTGCATCCGGTGAGAACGAGCAGCGCGAGAGCGCTACCTGCCAGAATGACGCCGGAATGACGCCGACGAGCGCGAGCAAGAACTGGGGTAGCACGAGAGTCAGTCACGCGTTGACCTTACCAAGAGTGAGGGGCCGGTAAGATTAAAGGTGTGACTCCCGCCGAACTTGCCCAGACCCTCTTCGACCTCATCAGCGAAGCTGGTGAGCGCCGACACGACGGTGAGAACGACGCGGTGGACCTCGGCCTCTCCGTGTCGGACGTCACCCTCGAACGCCCACGAAACCGCGATCACGGCGACTGGGCCTCAAGCATCGCCCTGAAGATCGCGAAGCCGTTCGGCACGTCGCCGCGCGAAATCGCCGCAGAGCTGGCCGCGGGGCTTGAGAAGCTCGACGACGTCGCATCCGTTGAGGTTGCCGGTCCCGGTTTCATCAACATTCGCCTCGAAGCCGCCGCCGCCGGCGCACTCGCCAAGAAAATCGTTGAGGCGGGCCCCTCCTATGGCACGGGTCACCTCTACGACGACCTCAAGATCAACCTCGAATTCGTCTCCGCGAACCCCACCGGCCCCGTGCACATGGGGGGTGTGCGCTGGGCGGCCGTAGGCGACAGCCTCGCCCGCGTGCTCACGGCGCAGGGGGCGGATGTCACGCGCGAGTATTACTTCAACGATCACGGCTCGCAGATCGACCGCTTCGCTCGTAGCGTGCTCGCGAGTTACCTGGGCGAGTCCACCCCAGAAGACGGCTACGGCGGAGCGTACATCGCAGACATCGCGAACACGGTCGTGGGCCTCTACGACGGCGACATCGCGACCCTCGCCCGCGACGACCAGCAGGAGGTCTTCCGCTCGGTAGGCGTTGACCTCATGTTCACGGAGATCAAAGAGAAGCTGCACGGTTTCGGCGTGGACTTCGACGTGTTCTTCCACGAAGACTCCCTGCATGAGTCCGGTGCCGTTGACCGAGCGATCGCCCGCCTGCGCGAGCTGGGCCACATCTTCGAGGCTGACGGCGCCATCTGGTTGCGCACCACAACCTTCGGCGACGACCGTGACCGCGTCATCATTCGCTCGAACGGCGAACCGGCCTACATCTCCGGCGACCTCGGCTACTACCTTGACAAGCGCGAGCGTGGCTTCGACCAGTGCCTGATCATGCTCGGCGCCGACCACCACGGCTACGTGGGACGCATGATGGCCATGGTCTCCGCCTTCGGCGACGAGCCGGGCGTGAACCTGCAGATTCTCATCGGCCAGATGGTCAACCTACTCAAGGGCGGCGAACCGGTGCGCATGAGCAAGCGCGCCGGAACCATCGTCACCCTCGATGACCTCGTCGACGCCGTCGGGGTCGACGCCGGTCGCTACTCGCTCGTGCGCTCCAGCAGCGACTCACAGCTCGACATCGACCTCGACCTGCTCGGGAAGCGCACCAACGAGAACCCCGTGTTCTACGTGCAGTACGCCCACGCCCGCACGTGTTCGGTCGCCCGCAACGCCGCCGCCTCCGGCGTGGAACGCACGGTCTTTGCGCCCGAGCTTCTCGTGCACGACAGCGAATCCGCCCTGCTCGGTGTGCTGCAGGAATTCCCCCGCGTCGTGGCGCAGGCCGCCGAGCTGCGCGAACCGCACCGTGTTGCCCGCTACATCGAAGAGGTCGCCGGCTACTACCACCGCTGGTACGACAACTGCCGCGTCATCCCGCTCGGTGAAGAACCCATCACCGACGTGCACCGCACCCGCCTCTGGCTCAACGACGCCACCGGCCAGGTCGTTCGCAACGGCCTCGGTCTGCTCGGCGTGGCCGCTCCGGAAAAGATGTAGAAATGGCCGGCAAACGCCGCGGTCCCGGCCGCCTCATCATGCTCGTCGTGATGGTGGGGTTGCTCGTCAGTGCTTTTTTTCTCGTCGACTTCGGGTTGCGTGCCTTTGCCGAGGGGCAGGCGGAGAGCCAGATTCGCGATGCCCTCCCGGCGTCGGCGACGGGTGACGTGAACGTGTCCATCGGCGGTGTCTCCGTGATCACCCAGTATGTAACCGGCAGTTTTGACGAGGTGGAGCTCACGGCACCGCGGCTCACGGTCGACGGCGTGCCGGCATCCATTCGTGTCGTGGCCGCCGATGTACAGCCGAAACTGGGCGGCAGCATCGGTCATGTGGTGGCCACCATCGACCTCACGCCCGAGGCGCTCAACAACCTCGCGCACGCCGCAGGCACCCCGCCCGAGACAGAACTCGTGCTCGGGACGGATGAGGTGACCTACACCGGAAACCTCGACGTGCTCGGAATCACGACCGGCTACCTCGCCACCGCGACCCCGTCGACCACCCCCGACTCTCTCCTTTTCACGCCGACCGGCGCGCAGGTGACGACCGAGCTCGGCACCCTCGACCTGAGCGGGATCGTGGCGACCGTGCTGGGGCAGACCCCGATCCGCATCTGCGTGGCGAAATACCTGCCCGCGGAAGTCGCCGTGCGGAGCGCGGATGTCACCCCCGAGCGGGCACGTATTACGCTGGACTCAAGCACACTAGTGCTCACCACGCAGTCGCTCGCCACCCTGGGCACCTGCCCCGGGTGATTTCGGCTCCCACACCCAGGTTCGCTAGAATTCATACCAGCTGGCCCGCATCCTGCGGCTGCAAGCTCGGCTTCAGGGACCAATCCGGGTTCGCTCGCTCGGTATTCCCGCCCGCGCCACACCGCTCGCGCACCCGATCCTTCTGAGGTTTACACTCGTGCCACCGAACCCGCTCGCCCCGGCATGGCTCGCCCTGCCCCCCGACGCCAACGCCCTCGCACCCGGCCTCTGGCCCGCGAACGCCTCACGCACCGCCCTCGGCGAACTCGAGATCGGCGGTGTCAGCGCCTCCGCCCTTGTCGCCGAATTCGGCACGCCTCTCTATGTAGTTGACGAAGCGGATGCCCGCAGTCGCGCCTCCGAGCTGCTGCGCGTCTTTGAGACCGAATTCGCCCGTATCGGCGGCGAGGTGCACGTGTATTACGCCGGCAAGGCGTTCCTGTCGATCGAGATCGCACGCTGGATGCTCGATGCCGGCCTGAACATCGACGTGTGCACCACCGGGGAACTCGCGGTCGCCCTCGCCGCCGGTGCCGACCCCGCCCGCCTCGGCTACCACGGCAACAACAAATCACTCGCGGAGATCGACGAGGCCGCACGCGTGCGCATCGGCTCGCTCGTGATCGACAGCGAAATCGAGATCGCGAGGGTTGCCGCGGCCGCCGCGAGGCACGGGGTCGTTCTCAACGTGCGGCTGCGTGTGAACAGCGGAGTACACGCCTCCACCCACGAATTCCTTGCGACCTCGCATGAAGACCAGAAATTCGGTGTCGTGCTGGGCGACGCTGCGCGGCTCGTTGCCCTCATTCGTGCCGAGAAATCGCTGCGGTTCATCGGTCTGCACTGCCACATCGGCTCGCAGATCTTCGGCGCCGACGGCTTCGCCGAGAGCGCCTCACGGCTGCTCGCGGTGCACGCCGACCTGCTCGATGGCGGCCCGGTTCCCGAGCTCAACCTGGGAGGCGGCTTCGGCATCGCCTATACAAACGCCGACACCCCCACGCCGATCGGGGAGCTGGCTGCGCGACTGGCCGACATTGTCTCCGCCGAGTGCACGCGCCGCGGCATCCCCATACCCACCGTGGCCTTCGAGCCCGGGCGGGTCATCATCGGACCGGCCGGGGCGACACTCTACGAGGTGGGCACGACGAAGCCCGTAGACGTCTCCGGCGACACCCGGCTGTATGTGAGCGTCGACGGTGGCATGAGCGACAACGTGCGTCCGGCGCTCTACGGCGCGGACTATTCCGTTCGCCTGGCCAATCGCGTCTCGTCGGCCGACCCCGTACTCGTGCGCCTGGCCGGCAAGCACTGCGAGAGCGGCGACATTGTGGTGAGTGCCGACTACCTTCCCGGCGATGTCGCCCCCGGCGATCTCGTGGCGGTTCCGGCGACGGGCGCGTACTGCTGGTCGCTCGCCAACAACTACAACTACCTGGGCCGCGCGCCCGTCGTCGCTGTTTCGGGCGGGCAGGCCCGCGTGCTCGTGCGCGGCGAAACAATCGCCGACTTGCTGGCGCGCGATGCTGGCTGGGGCCACGACCAGCGCGTAGACACGACCAACAACAGTGGCTCGACCACCGCACATGATGGAGGAACCACCCGATGATCGAATACCGCAACCTGCGAGTCGCCCTGCTGGGCGGCGGCTCCGTAGGCGCCCAGGTCGCTCGCCTGCTCCTCGAGCAGCGCGACGAACTGGCCGGCAGAGTGGGCGCAAGCCTCGAACTGGTGGGCATCGCCGTGCGCGACGTGAACGCCGAGCGCACCGTGGACCTGCCCAAGGAACTCTTCACCACGGATGCCGAATCCCTCATTCTCGGCGCCGACGTCGTGATCGAGCTCATGGGCGGCATCGAACCGGCCCGCAGCTACATTCTGCTCGCCATCAATTCCGGCGCAGACGTCGTGACAGCGAATAAGGCGCTGCTCGCCGAGCACGGCGCGGAGCTCTTCGCTGCCGCCGACCAGGTCGGCGCCCAGCTCAACTACGAGGCCGCCGTTGCCGGGGCGATCCCCATCCTGCGCCCCCTGCGCGAAAGCCTCGCCGGCGACCGCGTCGTTCGCATCCTCGGCATCGTTAACGGCACGACGAACTACATCCTCGACCGCATGGACGAAGCGGGAGACTCCCTCGAAGAAGCACTCGCTTCGGCCACGGCCCTCGGCTATGCGGAGGCCGACCCGACCGCCGATGTCGGAGGGTACGACGCCGCCCAGAAGGCGGCCATTCTGGCCAGCCTGGCTTTTCACACGACGGTGCCGCTCGAATCCGTTTACCGGGAGGGCATCACGTCTGTGACGCCGGCCCAGATCGAATCGGCGCGCAAGGCCGGCTACGTCGTGAAGCTGCTCGCCATCTGTGAGCGTTTCACGGACGAGCACGGTGTCGATGGGGTCTCGGCGCGGGTGTATCCCGCCATGGTGCCGCGCAGCCACCCGCTCGCGGCGGTGCACGGCGCCAACAACGCGGTGTTCGTCGAGGCTGAAGCGGCCGGCAGCCTGATGTTCTACGGCGCCGGCGCCGGGGGAGTGGAGACGGCTTCGGCCGTTCTCGGTGACCTCGTGTCCCTGGCACGTCGCCATGTGGCCGGCGGCCCCGGTGTCGCGGCTTCAAGCCACGCCGAGCTCCCGGTTTTCGACATCGGCAGTGTGATGACGCGGTATGCGGTCACCCTTGAGGTCACCGACGAGCCCGGCGTGCTCGCCGAGGTTGCCAGCGTGTTCAGCGACCACCACGTGTCGCTCGCGCTGGTGGAACAGTCCATGACCCCTGCTGTCGCCAAGACCGTGAGTCGTGCGGCCGTGTCCGCCACGGCTACCCTTGTGATCGGAACACACGACGCCACGGAAGCCGCACTTGCCGCTACCGTGCGCGATCTCGCGGCCAACCGTTTTGTCACCACCGTCGCATCCGTTTTGAGAGTTGAAGGAGTCTGATGTCCGTCGTACGAGAGACCAGCCTGAAGTCGTCCAGCGCGGACGAGTCCGTTCTGGCCGCAGTCAAGTCACCCCCATCGCGGCAGTGGCGCGGGGTGCTGCGTGAATACGCGGATCGACTCAATGTCACCGACGCCACGCCCATCATCACCCTGGGCGAGGGTGGCACGCCGCTCATCCCCGCACCGGCGCTCTCCGCCCGCACGGGTGCGAAGGTGTGGATCAAGTTCGAGGGCATGAACCCCACCGGTTCGTTCAAGGACCGCGGCATGACCATGGCTATCTCGAAGGCGATGGAGGACGGCGCCAAGGCCGTCATCTGCGCCTCGACCGGTAATACCTCGGCGTCTGCCGCGGCCTACGCCACGCACGCCGGCATCACCGCCGCGGTGCTCGTGCCCGAGGGCAAGATCGCCATGGGCAAGCTCAGCCAGGCTGTGGCGCATAACGCCCAGCTGCTTCAGGTGCAGGGCAACTTCGACGACTGCCTCGACATCGCCCGCGATCTCGCCGCAAACTACCCGGTTCACCTCGTGAACTCGGTGAACCCCGACCGCATCGAGGGCCAGAAGACGGCCGCGTTCGAGGTTGTCGAGGTTCTCGGCGACGCCCCCGACTTCCACTTCGTTCCCGTGGGCAACGCTGGAAACTACACGGCGTACCACCGCGGCTACAGCGAAGAGGTGGCGCGCGGCGCCACCACAAAGCTCCCGCGCATGTTCGGCTTCCAGGCCTCCGGCAGCGCACCCATCGTGCTCGGACACCGCGTCGAGAACCCCGACACGATTGCGAGCGCCATCCGCATCGGCAATCCGGCATCGTGGGATCTCGCGATCAAGGCCCGCGCCGACAGCGACGGCTACTTCGGGGCCATCACCGACGCCAAGATCCTCGAAGCGCATCGCATCCTCTCCGCTGAGGTGGGCATCTTCGTTGAACCGGCCTCCGCCATCGGCGTGGCCGGCCTGCTCGAACGCTCAGAGGCTGGCCTCATTCCCGCCGGCGCGACGATTGTTATCACCGTCACCGGCCACGGTTTGAAAGACCCGCAGTGGGCCCTTCGCACCGCCGACGGTTCCGACGTGACGCCCACGATTGTGCCCGTCGACACCGCCGAAGTTGCCAGCGTTCTTGGGCTGGGCAAAGCATGAGCGAGACACCCTCGTTTGCCGGCCGAGCCGTAACGGTTCAGGTTCCGGCCACCACGGCGAACCTCGGACCGGGCTTCGACACGCTCGGTCTCGCCCTGGCCCAGTATGACCACCTCGAAGTGCGCGTGCGCGACGAACCCGGCGTCACCGTTGAGGTGCACGGTGTGGGGGAGGGTGAGGTTCCGACCGACGAAACCAACCTCGTCGTGCGAGCGATCGCGCACACCTTCGCCGCCTATGGGCAGCGGATGCCCGGCCTCAACCTGATCGCGCAGAATGTGATTCCGCATGGCCGGGGTCTCGGATCATCGGGTGCGGCAATCGTGTCGGGCATTCTCGCGGCCAAGGGGCTGCTGGAGGGAATCGTCGACCTCGACGCCGAAGCGCTGCTTGCCCTCGCCACCGAAATGGAGGGGCATCCCGACAACGTGGCCCCCGCTCTGTTCGGCGGTCTGACCATTGCGTGGATGACCCCCGAGGGTCCCAAGCACAAGAAGCTCATGGTGCACCGCGGTGTGAAGCCGCTCGTCTTCGTGCCGGAGCACGTGATGTCCACGGCGCTGGCCCGCAGCCTGCAGCCGGAGTCGGTGCCCCACGAAGACGCCGTCTTCAACCTGTCACGGTCGGCGCTGCTGATTGCGGCGCTCATCCAGAGCCCAGAGCTTCTGCTCACCGCCACGGAAGACAAGCTGCACCAGAGTTACCGTGCCACGGCCATGCCGGAGACGAATCGCCTCATCTCGCTGCTGCGTGAGCACGGTTTCGCTGCCGTTGTCTCCGGTGCCGGACCATCGATTCTCGTGCTCGCGAGCGACCCGGGGCAGCGCCTCGTCGCCGCCGAGCTCGTGGCGAAGGAATCAGAAACGCCCTGGCGGGCTCTGATGCTCGCCGTGGACTTTCAGGGTGCGACCGTCGCGCCGATTGTCAGCGACGCGGCCGCGTAGCTCGAACGTGGGGCGTCTCGAAGCGGTAGTACCGCGTCGAGGCGCCCCTCGGTGCCTTTTCGCGGCGTGCGGAAGTGTTAGAGTGGCTGCGTACCCGATAGAAACCGCGATAACTGCGACCTCTTCTCCGGTGCATTCCCTGTAACTCACTGCTATTGCGTCGTTAGACCGTGGCTGTGTGTGTTCACACCAATCCCCCTCATTTGTCGGATTGGTTCACTCGCAGCGCGATCAGTCGCTGCACACATCTCTCCTGGCACGTTCTGTATGGCGTCAGGGGAAAGGAACCCCCTTCGTGACCGATGTCAATCTCCGTTCCACTGGTACGGACACTTCTCGCCTGAACACTCTCCGCGTCGCCGAGCTGCAAGCTCTGGCCGGCGGACTGGGTATCCAGGGCGCATCCAAACTTCGTAAAGGAGAACTCGTGGACGCCATCGCTGCGCAACAAGCCAAGGTCGCCGATGAGGGCGTCGCAGTAGACACCACCAGTACCAACGATGTACCGGTCGACGCTCCCGTCGACGCCCCCGCGGACAAAGACGCCCCGGTCCACGAGGCGCCGGCAGCGCCCGTCGTCGCTGACGCTCCGGTTCAGGACGCCCCTGTTGCCGCAGCGGAGTCGGCGCCGACCGCCCCGCGCAAGCGCGCACCGCGTCGTGCCAGCTCCGCAACGGCAGCGCCGGCTGTTTCTCCGGCTGACGGCCTCGGACTGCTCGGAATCATCCTTCCGGAAGCCAAGCCCACCGTCACGTCCAACGACGTTGACGCCGGCTCCGACGAGAAGCCCGCACGCCAGACACGCAAGCGCGGCGTTCGCGTTGCCCCCATCGACCGGGGTGAGGCCGACGGCGTCGTCAGCGACACGGTCGACGCTGTTGCGAACTCGGAGGCACCCGCGGCCGAGGCTTCCGTGACCGACGCTCCCGCGACCGGATCGCGTCGTAACTCGCGCCGCGCCTCGTCGCAGCGCCCCAAGGTTGCTCAGGACGAAACTCCGGTACAGGCCGCGCCTGCGGAGACCGTTTCCGCGCAGGACACGGACGTTCAGGCCGAAGAACCCGAGCAGGAGCAGCCTCGTCAGGGCCGCAGCCGCAACCGCAGCCGCGGTGGAGATCGCACTCAGGCTGCCGATCGCAACGCCCAGCCCGAGCGCACCACCCAGGGCCAGGATCGTGCCCAGGGCCAGGGCCAGGGCCAGGGCCGTAACCAGGCCCAGGACCGTAACCAGGCGCAGGACAGTAATCAGGCCCAGGACCGCAACCAGAACGATCGCAACCAGGGCGCCCAGGACGACGGTAACCGCCAGCAGAACCAGCGCCAGCAGAACAACCGCAACCAGGGCGGCCAGAACGATCGCAACCAGGGTGGTCAGAACGACCGCAGCCAGCAGGACCGTAACCAGGGTCCTGACCGCACGGGACTGGACGACGACATCAACGGCCGCGGCAACCGGAACCGCTACCGCGACCGCAAGCGCCGCGGACCGAACGCCGGCGAGGAACTCGAGCCGGAGGTCAACGACGATGATGTTCTCATCCCCGTCGCTGGAATCCTTGACGTGCTCGACAACTACGCCTTCGTGCGTACGTCCGGGTACCTGCCGGGCGCGAGCGACGTGTACGTTTCCCTCGGCCAGGTCAAGAAGTACAACCTGCGCAAGGGTGACGCCGTGGTCGGCTCCATTCGCCAGCCGCACGAGGGTGACCAGAGCGGTCGCCAGAAGTACAACGCGATCGTCAAGGTTGACTCGATCAACGGTCTGACCGTCGAAGAAGCCGCCACCCGCGTGGAGTTCCAGAAGCTCACGCCCCTGT
Organism: Cryobacterium psychrophilum; assembly: GCF_004365915.1. NCBI lineage: Bacteria > Bacillati > Actinomycetota > Actinomycetes > Micrococcales > Microbacteriaceae > Cryobacterium > Cryobacterium psychrophilum. The sequence continues at coordinate 890,969 of NZ_SODI01000001.1, read as the reverse complement.
ACCCGCAGGAACGACTCCGCCTCGAAACCGAGTCCGGCAAGGTCACCCAGCGCATCATCGACCTCGTCGCCCCGATCGGCAAGGGCCAGCGCGGTCTCATCGTCGCCCCGCCCAAGGCCGGCAAGACCATCGTCATGCAGCAGATTGCGAACGCCATCGCGACGAACAACCCCGAGGTCCACCTCATGGTTGTCCTGGTCGATGAGCGTCCGGAAGAAGTCACCGACATGCAGCGCACCGTCAAGGGTGAGGTCATTGCCTCCACCTTCGACCGCCCGGCAGAAGACCACACCACGGTCGCGGAGCTCGCCATTGAGCGCGCCAAACGTCTGGTGGAGCTGGGCCACGACGTCGTCGTGCTGCTGGACTCCATCACCCGACTGGGCCGCGCGTACAACCTCGTCGCCCCGGCATCGGGACGCATCCTGTCCGGCGGCGTCGACGCATCCGCTCTCTACCCGCCGAAGCGTTTCTTCGGCGCGGCGCGCAACATCGAAAACGGTGGCTCGCTCACCATTCTCGCCTCGGCACTCGTTGAGACCGGTTCCAAGATGGATGAGGTCATCTTCGAGGAGTTCAAGGGCACCGGAAACATGGAGCTTCGCCTGTCCCGCCACCTGGCGGACAAGCGCATCTTCCCGGCCGTTGATGTGAACGCATCGGGCACCCGCCGCGAAGAAATGCTCATGAGCGCCGACGAGGTCAAGGTCACCTGGAAGCTGCGTCGCGCCCTCGCCGGCTTGGAGCAGCAGCAGGCGCTTGAGCTCATCCTCGGTCGTCTCAAGGAAACCGCCTCGAACGTCGAATTCCTCGCCCAGGTGCAGAAGTCGATGCCGACCCTGAGCGGGTCGGACAAGGATCGCTAATGTTCGAATCCGTCCTTACCCTGCTGGCTGAGCACGACGACCTACAGTCGCAGTTGGCGGATCCGGAACTGCACGCGAATCCGGTCCGTTCCAAGAAGGTCAACCGGCGCTACGCCGAGCTCAGTCGCGTCATAGCCGCGTACCACGAGTGGAAAGCGGTCAGCGACAACCTCGACGCCGCTCGCGAACTCGCGGAGGAGGATTCGGCATTCGCTGAAGAGATCCCGGAGCTCACGAAACAGCTGGAGATCACGGCCGAAAAGCTGCGTCGCCTGCTGATCCCGCGTGACGAACTCGACGCGCGTGACGTGATCATGGAGATCAAGATGGGGGAGGGCGGTGCGGAATCCGCGCTGTTCGCCGCTGATCTGCTGCGCATGTACCTGCACTATGCAGAGTCGAAGCGCTGGAAGACCGAGGTCATCGAGCAGACCTCGAGCGACCTGGGCGGAATCAAGGACATCCAGCTCGCGATCAAGGGCAATTCGAGCGACCCTGCCGAGGGCGTGTGGGCACACCTGAAATACGAAGGTGGCGTGCACCGTGTTCAGCGCGTGCCGGCGACCGAGTCCCAGGGACGCATCCACACCTCGGCGGCGGGTGTTCTCGTCTTCCCCGAGGTCGATGAGCCCGAAGAAGTCGAAATCAGCGCGAACGACCTGAAGATCGACGTCTACCGTTCGAGCGGCCCCGGCGGCCAGTCGGTCAACACCACCGACTCCGCCGTTCGCATCACCCACTTGCCCACGGGCATCGTGGTGGCGATGCAGAACGAGAAGAGCCAGCTTCAGAACAAGGAAGCGGGCATGCGGGTTCTGCGTGCCCGGGTTCTGGCCCGGCAGCAGGAAGAGATCGACGCTGCGGCGAGCCTGGTTCGTAAGGGTCAGATTCGCACGATGGATCGCTCAGAGCGCATTCGCACGTACAACTTCCCGGAAAACCGTATTGCCGATCACCGCACGGGCTACAAGGCCTACAATCTGGATGCCGTCATGAACGGTGCCCTGCACGCGGTCATCGAGTCCTGCATCACGGCCGACGAGGAAACCCGTCTCGCCGAGCTGGGCGATCCGGAGTAACAACAGCCCAGATGCCTGCACAGACCAGTGGGCCCCGGTGAAAGCCGGGGTCCACTGGTCTGTGCAGGCGCGGCACGCTGTGCCGGTCGGGCTGGTCAGACCGAGTAGTCCTCCGGCCAGCAGACCCCGCCGCGGGCCGATTCCGTCGTTGCCGGCTTTACTGGCCGCACCTTCGCCGGGAGACCCACAAGAAGCGAATACGGCGGGGCGTCCTTGGTTACGACCGAATTCGCTCCGATTGTGCTTCCCTCCCCGATGGTGATGTCGCCGAGTACCTTCGCGCCGGCACCCACCGTGACACCGTCGCCGAGGGTGGGGTGTCTTTTATCCCCGGGCTTCACGCCATGGCGGCTCTTGCCGCCGAGAGTCACGCTGTGGTAGAGCATGACGTCATCACCGAGAATCGCGGTCTCGCCAATGACGACACCCATGCCGTGATCGATGAACAGTCGACGCCCGATGGTGGCTCCGGGATGAATCTCGATGCCCGTCAGAAAACGGGCGAACTGCGAAAGCAGACGGGCCCCCAAGTAAAAACCCCTCGTCCACAACCGGTGGGCGATGCGGTACGTCCACACCGCGTGCAGGCCGCTGTAGGCGAGAAAGACCTCCGCGTCGCTGCGTGATGCGGGGTCGTGTCGGCGCGCGTTCGCAATATCTTCGCGAACACGCGCCACCACGGTCATCTCAGGAATACTCGGCTGACCTAATCCAGGAGGTCTTCGTACAGGACCGTCGAAATGTACCGCTCCCCGAAGCCGGGAACGATCACCACGATCGTCTTGCCGGCGTTCTCGGCCAGCTTGGCCTGCTCCAGAGCGGCCCAGACGGCCGCTCCACCGGAAATGCCGGCGAGGATGCCTTCCTGGCGAGCGAGCGAGCGCGCCGTGGCGAGGGAATCGGCAAGGGTCACATCGGTGACGGAGTCATACACGGTGCGGTCGAGGGTTTCTGGCACGAAGTTCGCACCCAGCCCCTGGATCTTGTGCGGGCCGGGCTTACCGCCGGTGAGGATGGGGGAGTCGATCGGCTCAACACCCACCACGACGACCGAGCTCTTGCGCTCCTTCAGAAGCGCTCCGGTTCCGCTGATCGTACCGCCGGTGCCGATACCGGAAACCAGGATGTCCACGGCGCCGTCGGTGTCGTTCCAAATCTCCACACCGGTCGTCGCGCGGTGGATAGCAGGGTTGGCGGGGTTGGTGAACTGGCTCGCGAGGATCGCACCCGGGGTGGACGCCACAATGGAATTGGCGGTCTCCACGGCGCCGCGCATGCCGTCGGCACCGCTCGTGAGCACGATTTCCGCTCCGTACGCGCGCATCACCACGCGGCGTTCCTTGCTCATGGTCTCCGGCATGGCCAGGATCACCTTGTAGCCGCGAGCGGCGCCCACCATGGCCAGCGCGATGCCCGTGTTGCCACTGGTGGCCTCAACGATGGTCCCGCCCGGCTGCAGCGAGCCATCCGCTTCGGCAGCGTCGACAATGGCGACACCGATGCGGTCCTTCACGCTGCTGGACGGGTTGTAGAACTCGAGCTTCAGCAGAACAGTTGCATCAAGGCCGGTCGTCAGACGATTGAGCTGGACGAGCGGGGTTCCACCGACGGCCTTCGTGATGTCAGCGTAAATTTTCTGGGGCATTCGGAGTCAACTTTCACTCGGGGGCAGTGGCCGTGTTCAGCCTACGGGCAGTGGGGCGCTTAGGGGAGTGCGGTAGATTTCACTGTGACCTTTCCCGTAATAGAGCCAAGCAACCGCGACGAGCCGGGTATTCCCGCAGACATAGATTCTCTGCGAGAACAGCTCATTGACCGGCTCTCCCTCGCGGGCATCGCCGATGCCGGAGTCGACGCCGACCTGCTGATCGGCCACGTACTCGCCCAGAGTCGGGGGCAGGTGCAGGCCGCCGGCATCCTCCGCAAACCGCTGGCCGAAGCGGATGCCGTGGCGATCCTCGAACTCGCCGCTCGTCGTGCCAGCCGCGAACCCCTGCAGCACATCACCGGCCGTGCCCCCTTCCGTGCCCTCAACCTCCGCGTCGGCCCCGGCGTGTTCGTGCCGCGCCCCGAAACGGAGCAAGTCGCCCAGCTCGCTATCGATGCCCTGCGGTCGATGCCCGATCCCGAACCGATCGCCGTGGACCTCGGTACCGGAAGCGGAGCGATCGCGCTCTCGCTCGCCACCGAGGTTCCACACGCCAGGGTGTGGGCGGTCGAGAACTCGCCAGAGGCCTTCGAATGGACCAGCCGCAATTTCGTCGAGGTCGGCGCAGCGAACGCCACGCTCGCCTTCGGTGACTTGGCCGACGCGTTCACGGACCTCGATGGCACCGTCGCCGTGGTCATCTCGAACCCCCCCTACATTCCCGCGGATGCCATTCCCCGCGACCCCGAGGTTCGCCTGTTCGACCCCGCCCGTGCGCTGTTCGGCGGAACGGACGGGCTCGACATCGTTCGGCAGGTTTCGCACACGGCGCTGCGCCTGCTGCGCGCGGGCGGCGTGCTCGTGATCGAGCACGGGGAACTGCAGGGCGCTGAAATTCGCCAGATCCTCACCGACGACGGCTGGCGTGCCCCGGCGACGCACCGCGATTACACGACCAGGGACCGGGCCACGACCGCCATCCGCAACACCTAGCCCGCGCTCACGCCGAAGCGTCAGGGTACCTCCGCTAGAATTGAAGGAAATGACACGCATCTACAATTGCTCGGTCGAAGCGGAATACGCCGCCGGCATGAGAATGGCCCTCTCGGCGATCGGTCGCAGCGCTCTCGTCGTCATCCCGACCGACACCGTGTACGGCATTGCCGCTGACGCCTTCAGCCCGGGGGCCGTCCAAAACCTCCTCGACGCCAAGGGTCGCGGGCGCACGTCCCCGCCGCCCGTGCTGATTCCCGCTGTGACCACAATGGATGCCCTCGCCGTGGGGATCCCCGAGCCGGTTCGTGACCTGGTCGCAAAGTTCTGGCCGGGCGGACTGACCGTCATTCTCAACGCGCAGCCGTCCCTCGTGTGGGACCTCGGCGAGACACGGGGAACCGTTGCGTTGCGCATGCCGAGCAACCAGGTGGCCCTCGATGTGCTCAAGGAGACGGGGCCGCTCGCGGTCTCGTCGGCCAACCTGAGCGGCCAGCCCGCCGCCGTCGACGCCCAATCCGCCGAAGCCGCGCTCGGCGACCGCGTGGCCGTCTACCTCGACGGGGGAGTGGCCGGTGAGTCCTACGAGGCGGATGCCGGGGCATCCGTTAACTTGTCGTCAACGATCGTGGACGCCACGGGCTTCGACTCGAACGGCGGCAGGTTGCATATCGTGCGGGACGGCGTCGTGAGCCGGGCAGCGATCGAGGCCGTGATCGGTGACGCTCTCGCCCCCAAGGATGAGCCAGAGCCAGAACTCGACGTGCCGCGCGACCCCAGCAATCGCGACTGACCCATGACTATTTTCATGCTGCTCGCGCTGGTATCGGCGCTCGTGACCTTTGGGTTGTCCATCGTCGTCTATAAGTTGAGCCATCGCTACCAGCTGTACCCCCAGGTCCGCGACAGGGACGTGCACACGCGGCCCACTCCGCGCCTCGGCGGGATCGCCATGTTCCTGGGTATTCTGTTCGCCTTCGGAGTCGCATATCTGGCGTCGTCACAGTTTCCGCCGCTGCAACTCGTGTTCGCCGATCCGGAGCAGATCCTCGCCATCCTCGGGGCGGCGCTGCTCATCGTGCTCGTCGGTGTCGCCGACGATTTGTGGGACCTGGACTGGATGACCAAACTGGCCGGCCAGTTCATCGCGGCGGGTCTCGTGGCCTGGCAGGGCGTGCAGATCTACTCGCTGCCCATCGGCGGGCTCACCGTGGGTAGCGGCTGGATGTCGATCGTGTTCACTGTCGTGGCCATCGTCGTTGTCATGAACATGATCAACTTCATCGATGGGCTCGACGGTCTGGTCACGGGTGTTGCCCTCATCGCCAACGGTGTCTTCTTCGTCTACAGCTACCTGCTCGTGCGTGACACCTCTCCCACCAACTACTTCAATCTCGCCTCGCTGATCGCCGCCATCCTTGTGGGCGCCTGTGTGGGATTCCTTCCGCTCAACTGGCACCCGGCCCGCATGTTCATGGGCGACGCCGGGGCGCTCCTCGTCGGATTGCTCATGGCCACCTCGGCGATCGCCATCACGGGCCAGGTCGACCCCACCGCGGTCAATCGCTCCCAGCTCATCCCCGCCTTCATTCCCATCCTGCTTCCCGTGGCAATTCTCATCATCCCGCTCCTGGACTTCGGGCTTGCGGTGTTCCGTCGCGTACGAGCAGGCAAGTCTCCCTTCAGCGCCGACCGCAAACATCTGCACCACAGGCTGCTCGACATGGGCCACTCGCACCTGCATGCCGTGCTCATCTTCTACGGCTGGACGGCGGCCGCGTCGGTGGGATGCCTGCTGTACTTCGTGCTCCCCGGCTACCTGGGCCTGCCCACGTGGTACGCCACGGTCTTTCTCGTCGTCGCCCTGATCATCTGCACCATGGTGACCCTCGCGCCGCTGAGCAGACGCAAGGCAGGCGAGCGGGAAAGTCAGCTCTACCCCAGCAGCGCCCCCCAAACCGAAGAAATCGCCCAACTCGACCCTCTTGATGAGGCCGCGCAGACTGTGAAGCCTGCCGAGGAGACCGCATGACAAGCCCGACCCTGCCCCCGCAGCCCACGTCCATCCCCATTCTCCGGCGAATCCTCGTCTACGGGGGATTCCTCGCGCTCGGCATTGCCGTCGTCGGCGCCGTCGTCGGCGGCCTCGTCGAAGGCTCCATCGGCGTGGTGAGTGCCCTGGTTGGAACTGCCATGGCGGTTGTGTTCATGGGCATCACGGCCGGGAGCATCCTGCTGGCCAATCGCTTTGCCGGACGTGAAGCCGCCATTGGTGCATTCTTCGGAATCGTCATGGGCGGGTGGCTGCTCAAATTCGTGGTTTTCCTGGTCCTCATGGTGCTGCTGCGCGACCAGGCCTGGATCTCACCGATCGTGCTGTTCCTGAGCATTGTTGCCGGAGTCATCGGCTCCCTCGTCGTCGACGCGGTCGTCGTAATGAAGAGCCGAATGAGTTACGTGAGTGACGTCACCCTGCCCCCAGCACCCGCTGACGAGTGACACGGGAACTCATGCGGTGTCTCGATTCGTTGCAGGGCCGGATTTCCGGTAGGGTGAACACCGATCCCCCCTGGTTTGCAGCTCTTCTACAGCGTCGTAAACCCGTCCCACATTCGTCGAAGCGCGAGCAGAGCTCACCGCCCCGAAACAGGAGAAAGCGCTGCTAAAAATCGCCGTAAACCTGCTGGTCCCGTCTGCAAGTAGTGACGGTGACTTCATTGGTCCATCCATCAACGAGTTCTTTCCTGATGTGATCTTCTTCGCGGATACCCCGTTCGAGATGAACCGAATCATCCTCATCCGCTTTCTTGCGGTTGCGGTCTTGATTCTGTTGTTCTGGATCGGTACCCGAAACATGAAGATCATTCCGACGCGTATGCAGAGCCTGGCCGAAATGGGCTTGGACTTCGTGCGAGTCAACATCGCGGAAGATCTCCTCGGAAAGAAAGACGGCAAGCGTTTCTTGCCGCTTCTCACGACCATTTTCTTTATGGTCCTTTTCATGAATATCACGGGAATTATTCCGTTCCTCAATATCGCCGGCACCTCGGTGATTGGAGTGCCGCTCCTTCTTGGAGTCATCTCCTACGGAGCGTTTATTTACGCCGGCGTCAAGAAGAGCCCGGGTAAATTCTTCAGAAATTCCCTGTTCCCCCCCGGAGTGCCGCCGGGTCTCTACATCATCGTGACGCCGATCGAGTTCATCTCGACCTTCCTGATTCGTCCGGTCACCCTGACGCTTCGACTCATGATGAACATGATCGTCGGCCACCTGCTGTTGGTGCTGTTCTTCAGCGCAACACAGTTCTTCTTCTTCACGGCTGACGGAGGATTCAAGCTCTTCGGAGCTGGAACGCTCGTCTTCGGATTCGCCTTCACCCTCTTCGAGATCCTGATCGCGGTCCTGCAGGCCTACATTTTTGCCCTACTCACCGCCGTCTACATCCAGCTCGCGCTGGCTGAGGAACACTAGACATAGAATTCGGCACTCGCCGCATTCACCCCTTACGGAAGGAAACACACGTGGACGCAACAACCGTTCTCGCGGAAATCAACGGCAACATCGCGACTGTCGGTTATGGCCTCGCAGCCATCGGCCCGGCAATCGGTGTGGGTATCGTCGTCGGAAAGACCATTGAGGGTGTTGCTCGTCAGCCCGAACTGGCCGGCCGCCTTCAGGTCCTGATGTACATTGGTATCGCCTTCACCGAGGCGCTCGCCTTCATCGGCATCGCCACGTACTTCATCTTCACGGCCTAGTCCTCTTTTCTCACTAGTAAAGGAGGCATGATGCTTCACGCAGTAATTGCAGCCGCCGCCACGGAAGAGGCGCAAAACCCCCTCATCCCGGCTGTCTACGACATCATCTGGTCGGCTGTCTGCTTTGTCGTGATTTTGTTCTTCTTCTGGAAGTACGCTCTTCCGAAGATGCAGACGCTTCTTGACAACCGTGCAGAGGCCATCGAGGGCAACATCGCCAAGGCCGACGACGCCCAGCGCAAGGCCGAAGCTGCTCTCGAGCAGTACACGGCTCAGCTCGCTGAGGCTCGCGCCGAAGCTGGACAGATTCGTGACCAGGCACGCACCGACGGCCAGCGCATTGTCGCTGAGCACAAGGACCAGGCCGTGTCAGAGGCCGCTCGCGTCACCGCAAGCGCCAAGGCTCAGATCGAAGCCGAGCGTCAGTCAGCCGTTGTTTCACTTCGTAGTGAAGTGGGAACCCTGGCCATCGACCTGGCATCCGGTGTCATTGGCGAGAGCCTGACCGACGACGCCAAGGCGAGCGCTATTGTCGACCGCTTCCTGGCTGAACTTGAAGCCTCGGAGAACGCTGCCGAGACAGCAGGGAAGAAGTAGTCAATGGGAAGCGCCACCAGAGAAGCATTGGCATCATCGAGATCGGTTCTGTCCGACTCGGTAGCAACGATTGATCTGGCCACGGGCGAAAGCCTCTTCAGTGCCGGCCGTGTTGTGGGTGCCTCGTCGCAGTTGCTCTCCGCGCTGGCTGACCCGGCGGCATCCGCTGAGGCGAAGGTCACGCTGGTCAAGGCAGTATTCGGCAGCACCGTGACACCCCAGGCACTCGAACTCCTGGGAGCCGTTGTGGCCGAGCGTTGGTCAGACCACGATGACCTGCTCGCCGGCATTGAAGACCTGGGCCTGCGGGCGACCGCGATTTCGGCCCCGGCCGAGGTGTCGATTGGTGCGGAACTGTTCGCGTTCGGAACAGCCGTATCTTCGGACGCCGACCTGGAGCTGGCCCTGGCCAGCAAGCTGGGTCGCCCGGCGGCGAAAGCGGGATTGGTTGACACTCTTCTGGCCGGGAAAGTCTCCGGTCAGACGCTCGCCATCGTGCGCCACCTCGTTCAGCAGCCTCGCGGCCGCCGAATCGGTGAGCTGCTTCGGCAGGCTGCCGCGGTTGTCGCAGACCAGGCCGGAATGTCGATCGCCACAATAACGTCTGCCGGAGCCCTGGCCCCGGCCCAACTCCAGCGACTCACCGAGAGCCTGTCGGAGCGCTACGGACGCAAGCTCAGCATCAACCTGGTCATTGACCCGGCGGTTCTCGGCGGCGTGCGCATTCAGATTGGTGATGACGTCATTGACGGCAGCATCGCTACCCGCCTCGCGGACCTGAGACTTCAGCTCGCTCACTAGAACGAGCAGCACCACACAAACCTCGAGACGGCAGCGTTTCACAACAGCTAACACCTGTACAACCAGTACAGAAAAGGGAAGATGATGGCAGAACTAACGATCAGCCCCGATGAGATCCGCGACGCTCTCCAGGACTTCGTCAAGTCCTACGAGCCGAACAAGACCTCCACCACCGAGGTCGGCTACGTCACCACCGCAGGCGATGGCATCGCCCACGTAGAGGGACTGCCCGGCGTGATGGCCAACGAGCTCATCAAATTCGCCGACGGTACCCTGGGCCTCGCCCAGAACCTCGACGAAGACGAGATCGGTGTCGTCGTACTCGGCGAGTTCGCCGGAATCGTTGAGGGCATGGAGGTGCACCGCACCGGCGAGGTTCTCTCCGTTCCTGTTGGAGACGGCTACCTCGGCCGCGTCGTCGACCCGCTCGGTGAGCCCCTCGACGGTCTCGGCGAGATTGCAACCGAAGGGCGTCGTGCCCTCGAGCTGCAGGCGCCCGGCGTCATGGATCGTAAGAGCGTGCACGAGCCCATGCAGACCGGAATCAAGGCCATTGACGCCATGATCCCGATCGGCCGTGGTCAGCGTCAGCTCATCATCGGTGACCGCCAGACCGGTAAGACCGCCATCGCGATCGACACCATCATCAACCAGAAGGCGAACTGGGAGTCGGGCGACGCGAAGAAGCAGGTGCGTTGCATCTACGTCGCCATCGGCCAGAAGGGCTCCACCATCGCCGGGGTGAAGGGTGCGCTCGAGGATGCCGGAGCGATGGAGTACACCACCATCGTCGCCGCCCCCGCCTCTGACCCGGCCGGCTTCAAGTACCTCGCCCCGTACACCGGTTCGGCCATCGGCCAGCACTGGATGTACGCTGGCAAGCACGTTCTCATCGTCTTCGATGACCTGTCCAAGCAGGCAGAGGCCTACCGCGCCGTTTCGCTGCTCCTGCGCCGTCCGCCGGGACGCGAAGCGTACCCCGGGGACGTGTTCTACCTTCACTCCCGACTTCTCGAGCGTTGTGCCAAGCTCTCCGACGCCCTCGGCGCCGGATCGATGACGGGTCTGCCGATCGTCGAGACCAAGGCCAACGACGTTGCAGCGTACATCCCGACCAACGTGATCTCGATTACCGACGGCCAGATCTTCCTGCAGTCCGACCTCTTCAACGCCAACCAGCGTCCCGCTGTTGACGTGGGAATCTCGGTCTCGCGAGTCGGTGGGGACGCCCAGTTCAAGTCGATCAAGAAGGTGTCCGGAACGCTGAAGCTTGAGCTCGCGCAGTACCGCTCACTCGAGGCCTTCGCCATGTTCGCATCGGACCTCGACGCGGCCAGCCGCCGCCAGCTTGCTCGCGGCGCCCGCCTCACCGAGCTGCTGCGCCAGCCGCAGTACTCGCCGTACCCCGTCGAAGACCAGGTCGTCTCGATCTGGGCCGGCATCAACGGCAAGCTCGATGAGGTTCCGGTATCAGACGTTCTGCGCTTCGAGCGCGAACTGCTCGACTACCTGGCCCGCAACACCACGGTGCTGTCGGACCTGCGCGAGTCCAACCTGCTCACCGACGACACCGTATCGAGCATGACGACTGAGATCGACAAATTCAAGCTCGAATTCCAGACCGGCGAAGGCAAGACACTTGCCTCCGTGGGCACCGAAAAGTTCGAGGCCATCGCCGTCGAAGAAGTCACTCAGGAAAAGATCGTCAAGCACCGTCGCTAAAGCGTCGCCGCCCGATTAATCACTGACAGACAAGGAAACCAGGAGATACATGGGAGCGCAACTTCGCGTCTACCGGCAGAAAATCAAGTCTGCCCAGACGACTAAGAAGATCACTCGGGCCATGGAGCTGATCTCCGCCTCGCGCATTCAAAAGGCGCAGGCGCGAGTCGCTGCGTCAACCCCGTATTCGCGAGCGGTCACCCGCGCCGTATCCGCAGTGGCTACGTACTCGAACGTTGAGCACGTACTCACCACCGAACCGGAGAAGATTCAACGCGCTGCCGTCGTCATCTTCGCCTCCGACCGCGGTCTGGCCGGAGCATTCAGCTCACAGGTTCTGCGCGAAGCGGAGTCGCTGAGCGAACTGCTCCGCAACCAGGGCAAGGACGTCACTTACTTCCTCGTTGGGCGTAAGTCGATTGCCTACTTCGCGTTCCGCAACCGGGCGTCTGAACGCGTCTGGACCGGCGGCACTGATCTGCCGCAGTTTGAAACGGCCAAGGAAATTGGTGAGGCTCTTCTCGAGACCTTCCTTCGGGATTACACCGACGGTGGAGTCGACGAGATTCACATTGTGTACAACCGCTTTGTGAGCATGGTCACGCAGGTCCCCGAGGTCGTACGACTGCTTCCCCTTGAGGTTGTCGAGGGTGCCGCTGAGGCCACCGACGATAACAAGATTTTGCCGTTGTATGAGTTCGAACCGGACGTTGAAACGGTGCTGGACAGTCTGCTCCCGGTTTACATCGAGAGCCGTTTGTTCAACGCCATGTTGCAGTCCGCGGCCTCCGAGCACGCCAGCCGCCAGAAGGCCATGAAGTCGGCCAGCGACAACGCTGACACGCTCATCACGGACTACACGCGGCTGTCGAACAACGCACGTCAGTCCGAGATCACCCAGCAGATTTCCGAGATCGTGGGTGGAGCCGATGCGCTCTCATCCGCCAAGAAGTAACCAGAGAAGAGAGAGCAATGACTGACACCGTAACCGCGCCAGTCCTCGCGGAGGATACGGCCGGCTCTGTTGGCCGTGTCGCTCGCGTGACCGGCCCCGTTGTCGACATCGAGTTTCCGCATGACTCGATCCCCGGCATGTACAACGCCCTGAAGACCTCCATCACGATCGGTGGAGAGACGAACGAGATCACGCTTGAGGTTGCACTGCACCTCGGCGATGACCTCATTCGCGCGATTGCCCTGAACCCGACCGACGGACTCGTTCGCGGCCAGGAAGTTCGGGACACCGGAAGCCCCATCACCGTTCCCGTTGGAAACGTCACCAAGGGTAAGGTCTTCAACGTCATCGGGGATGTGCTCAACGCCGCTCCCGGCGAGAAGATCGAAGTGACGGAGCGCTGGCCCATCCACCGCAAGCCGCCGCCCTTCGACCAGCTCGAGTCCAAGACTCAGCTGTTCGAAACCGGCATCAAGGTCATCGACCTCCTGACGCCGTATGTCCTCGGCGGAAAGATCGGACTCTTCGGTGGAGCCGGCGTTGGCAAGACCGTGCTGATCCAGGAAATGATCCAGCGTGTTGCGCAGAACCACGGTGGTGTATCGGTATTCGCCGGAGTCGGTGAGCGTACCCGTGAGGGCAACGACCTCATCGCCGAGATGGAAGAAGCAGGGGTCTTCGATAAGACAGCCCTCGTGTTCGGCCAGATGGACGAGCCGCCAGGAACGCGTCTTCGCGTCGCACTCTCCGCCCTCACCATGGCTGAGTACTTCCGCGACGTTGAGAAGCAGGACGTGTTGCTCTTCATCGACAACATCTACCGCTTCACGCAGGCCGGTTCAGAGGTTTCCACGCTGCTTGGCCGTATGCCGTCCGCCGTGGGTTACCAGCCGAACCTCGCCGACGAGATGGGTGTCCTCCAGGAGCGCATCACGTCGACCCGTGGACACTCGATCACCTCCCTCCAGGCGATCTACGTCCCCGCGGACGACTACACCGACCCGGCACCGGCGACCACCTTCGCCCACCTCGACGCCACGACGGAACTGTCGCGCGAAATCGCGTCGAAGGGCCTGTACCCGGCCGTCGACCCGCTCACCTCGACGAGTCGTATCCTTGACCCCCGTTACTTGGGTGTCGATCACTACAACACGGCCGTTCGCGTCAAGGCCATTCTGCAGAAGAACAAGGAACTCCAGGAGATCATCGCGATCCTCGGTGTTGACGAGCTCTCTGAAGAGGACAAGGTCACGGTTTCCCGTGCCCGTCGTATCCAGCAGTTCCTGAGCCAGAACACCTACATGGCGAAGAAGTTCACCGGTGTTGAGGGTTCCACGGTTCCGCTCAAGGACACGATCGAGTCGTTCACGGCAATCGCCAACGGTGACTTCGACCACGTGGCCGAGCAGGCCTTCTTCAACGTCGGTGGCATCAACGACGTCGAAGAGAAGTGGGCTCAGATTCAGAAAGAGAACGGCTAAACATGGCAGCACCGCTGAGCGTCAGCGTTGTTTCGGCGGACCAGCAGGTCTGGACTGGCGAGGCGACCATGGTCGTAGCGCGCACCGTGGAAGGCGAGATCGGTATTCTGGCCGGCCACGAGCCCCTGTTGGCTATCCTCGCTGAGGGTGAGGTTCGCCTCACCCTGGCCGACGGGTCGAAGATTGTGGCTGAAGCTGCCGACGGATTCCTGTCCGTTGACAACGACATTGTCACCATCGTCGCCCGCCAGGCGGCACTGGTTTAGTTCACCAGCTGTATAGAACGGCATGTTAGTACTGCTTCCGCCGTCGGAGACGAAACGCTCCGGCGGCGAAGCTGTACCCCTGGACTGGCCCACGCTGTCATTCCCGTCCCTGACTCCGGCACGGCGTTCGCTCGCCCGCGCCCTCGTCAGCCTGTCGAAGAACCCGGATGCCGCCATGACGGCACTCAAACTGGGCCGCACGCAGTCAGCCGAGATCGAGCGCAACCGCTCTCTCCTGACGTCGCTCACGATGCCGGCCGTGGACCGCTACACCGGCGTCATTTTCGATGCCCTGGATGGTGGCTCCCTCACCGAACAGCAACGTGACTTTGCCGCGAAACACGTGCTCGTGCATTCTGCCCTCTTCGGTCCCATCGGGGCGCTGGATGCGATTCCGGCGTACCGGATTTCCCCCGATTCGCGCCTCCCCGACCTTGCCCTCAAGAAGCATTGGGGGGCACCGGTCGCGGCCGTGCTCAAGGACACTCCCGGTCTCCTGCTGGACCTCCGCTCCGAGGCCTACGTGGCGCTCGGGGCGGCTCCGAAGCGTGCGGAGTCGGTGTTCCTGCGCGTCGTCACGGACGTGGACGGTGGTACTCGGGCGCTCAACCACTTCAATAAGAAGTCCAAGGGAGAATTCGTGCGCGCGCTCGTGCAGAACGCCGTCGATTTTCAGACCACGGATGAGCTCATCGATTGGGCGAGATCCCTGAAGATCATTCTGCGACCAGGTGCCGCCGGCGAGCTGGAACTGGTGGTGGACGCGAGCCGTCCCGCACCGGAGTTCACCATCTTCTGGCCCTAGCCACAGGTTCCCGGCCGGCCGAAACGGGGTTCGCTTCCCCGGACGACCGAAACTGGCTAAGGTGTGAGCGTGCCCACAGAAGCCAGGAATGTGACCGTGACCGGCGCCGGCGGACAGATTGGTTACGCACTGCTTTTTCGCATTGCATCCGGCCAGCTGCTCGGTGCCGACGTGCCCATCAAACTCAGGCTCCTCGAGATCCCGCAGGGACTCAACGCGGCCGAGGGCGCTGCGCTTGAACTGCACGACGGCGCCTTCCCGCTGCTGCAATCGGTCGAGGTGACGGATGACGCCACTCGCGCCTTTGACGGTGTCAACGTGGGGCTGCTGGTCGGGTCTCGCCCACGAGGCCCGGGCATGGAACGAGCTGACCTGCTCGAGGCCAACGGACGCATCTTCGGCCCGCAGGGGCGGGCCATCAACGCGGGGGCCGCAGACGACGTGCGCGTGCTCGTGGTGGGCAACCCCGCCAACACGAATGCGCTCATCACGGCCGCGCACGCCCCCGACGTCCCGGCGGAACGGTTCACGGCGATGACCAGGCTCGATCATAATCGCGCGGTGGCCCAGCTGGCCGCGCACCTGGCGGTGCCGGTCACGTCGATCGCCGGACTCACCATTTGGGGCAATCACTCGGCAAGCCAATATCCGGACGTGTTTCACGCCACGGTCGATGGTCGGCCCGTGATTGACCTCGTTGGCGAGTCCTGGCTGGCGGAGACCTTCATTCCGCGGGTGGCCAACCGTGGATCGGAGATCATTCGCGTGCGCGGCGCCTCTTCCGTCGGGTCGGCGGCCAGCGCGACGCTCGACCACGTCTTCGACTGGGTGAACGGCACTGGCAGTGGGTGGACAAGCGCTGCCGTGGCCTCCGACGGCTCATACGGCGTGCCGGCCGGCCTGGTGAGTTCGTTCCCCGTGCGTTCCGTTGGCGGAGCGTGGCGGATCGTTGAGGGACTCGAGATGGGGGCGTTCTCCCGGGCGCGAGTGGACGCATCCGTTGCCGAGCTCGTGGAGGAGCGCGAGGCCGTGCGGGCGCTCGGGCTGATTCCCGACTAGCTACTCGGCCCGCCCTCCTGCTCGACGGGTGCCAGGTGGCAGCCCACGAGATGGTCGTCGACCAGCCCCGCCGATTGCATGAGCGCATACATCGTGGTGGGACCCACGAACGTGTAGCCTCGGTGCCGCAACTCACGGCTCAGCGCCGTCGACTGCTCCGTGATGGCCGGGATATCGGCGTAGCTGCGCACCGCTCGAACCCGGGGCACTGCGGGCGCGAAGCTCCAGATGATTTGCCCGAGGCTCTCGCCGAGGTCACGGGTGATTCTGGCGTTGCTGATGGTGGCCTCTATCTTGCCGCGGTGACGGATGATCCGAGCGTCGCCCAGCAGCCGCTCCACGTCGTCCGCGGTCATCTCGGCGACCAGGTCAACGTCGAAATCGTGGAAGACCTCCCGAAACACCGGCCGGCGGCGCAAAATGGTGATCCAGGACAGCCCCGCCTGAAACCCCTCCAGGCAGACCTTCTCGAAGAGTCTCTGGTCGTCGCGGAGGGGACGGCCCCATTCCTCGTCGTGGTAGCGCCGGTAGTCCGGGTCGGTTCCCACCCAGCCGCAACGGGACACCCCGTCGTCACCAAGCGAGAGGAAGGCGGGCTGCATCGGCATTGCGTCGCTCATACCGTGTGGGCGATGCCCTCAAGGCCGAGCAACCAGGCCTTGGTCGGAATGCCCGCGCCGACGCTGTACCCGGTGATGCGACCGGTGGACGCGAGCACGCGATGACACGCGATGATGATCGGCACGGGATTGGCGCCAACGGCACCGCCAATGGCACGGCCCGATCCGGGGCGACCGATCGCGGCGCCGAGGTCACCGTAGGAGATGACCTCCCCGAAACGAAGCCCCTGCAGGCCGCGCCAGACGCGCTGCTGGAATACGGTGCCGCCTGTCAGGCGCACGGGAAGGTCGAAAGCGGTGCGCGTGCCGGCGAAGTATTCACCGAGCTGTGCGGCGGCCATACGCAGCATGGGGGAGGGGGACTCCGCCATCGATTCGAGGGGAAGCATGCCTTCGCGTTCGACGGACAGCGACACGATGCCGGTGGCATCGGCGGTGATCTCGAGCCGACCGATGGGGCTGGCCACGCGGATCAGCGAGGTATCGGAAGTGGTCATATTTCGACTGTAGCCGCCACCCCGATCGCAGGCTGGCGGGATTCGGACATCTGTGCGCCGGTGGACGCGCCCGGCCTGGGGAGGAGTCGTGAGTCGTCGTAGTGTTGGCATATGGCTCAGATCGAATACCGCAGGCTTGGCGCATCCGGACTCACCGTGTCGACGATCGGGCTGGGGTGTAACAACTTCGGGCGAGCGGGAACGGTGACCGCGTCGCAGGCGGGTACGAACGCGGTAATCGATGCCGCGATCGATGTGGGCGTGACGCTGTTCGACACCGCTGACATCTACGGCGCCGAGCGTGGCCAGAGTGAAACGCTCATGGGACATGCACTCAAGGGCAAACGCGACCGGATCGTGCTCGCGTCCAAGTTCGGTATGGACATGGGCGGGGCCAACGGGCCCGATTGGGGCGCACGCGGCTCGCGCCGGTACATCCGCCTGGCCGTTGAAGCGTCGCTGCGGCGCCTGCAGACCGACTGGATCGACCTGTACCAACTGCATGAGCCCGACCCGCACACGCCGATCGAGGAGACGCTCTCAACGCTCGACGACCTGATCAGCGAGGGCAAGATTCGCTACATCGGCCACTCGAATCTGGCCGGGTGGCAGATCGCCGAGGCCGAGTTCACCGCCACGCTGAACGGGCACCCGAAGTTCATTTCAAGCCAGAACGAGTACAGCCTCCTGGTGCGCGGCGCGGAGAAGGAGGTGCTTCCCGCCGTCAACGCCTACGGACTCGGTTTTCTGCCTTTCTTCCCGCTCTACAACGGGCTGTTCACCGGCAAGTTCTCGCCCAGCGGGGGGCCGGCGGACAGCCGCATCATGATGATCCGGCCGCACCTGGTTGAGAACGCTCCGTGGGACACGATCGAGCGGTACGAGGCCTGGTGCGCCGAGCGTGGGGTCACGATGCTCGCGGCCACGTTCACCTGGTTGCTCGCGCAGCCGGGGCTCACGAGCGTGATTGCCGGGGCAACCAGGCCGGAACAAATCGTGGCGAACGCGACCGCAGCGTCGATGTGGCAGCCCACCATCGAGGACCTCGCGTTCATCTCTGACCTGTTCGCCTGACCGGTGCGTTTAACGACACAACCGTTTGTGAGTGAGCGCTCACTCAGTTAGTATTCTGGGGTGAGTAATAAAGCAACCCGAGCCCGTTCCCTGTCGGTCGAAGACCGGCAGGAGATGCTGATCGACGTCGTGACGCCGTTGCTGATCGAGCACGGCCAGGCGCTCACGACCAAACAGATCGCCACCGGGGCCGGTATCGCCGAGGGGACCATCTTTCGGGCCTTCGGCACGAAAGATGAGCTGATCCAGGCTGCCGTCGACCGTCAGCTCGACCCGGAGCCGTTCCGGGATCGGCTGAGGGGCATTGACGTGACGCTGCCTCTCGAGGACAAGGTGCGCGCCATTGTCGTGCTGATGCGCGACCGATTCACAACCGTGTTCACGATCATGACCGCCCTGGGCCGGTTCGGGCCCCCACATGCGCACGACCCCCGGCATGATTTCACAGACGTGCTCGGCCAGGCTGTCGAAGCCGATCTCGATCGGCTGAACTTCGGTGCGGAACGGGCGGGCCAGATCATTCGCATGGTGGCCCTCTCGACGTCGATCCAGCAGATCCGTGGCGGGCTGACGTTCAGCGCCGATGAGGTGACGGACGTCATTCTGTATGGCATCATGGGGCGCCGCGCCGACGGCTCGATGGGCGCCCATCACAAAGATCTCGCTCCTGTCCCCGTCGACGCGCCCGCGTCGCCACTCGCTGCCATTCCCGACCTCGCACTGAAATAGGAGAACCCGTGTTGTTGTGGAAACTGCTCGTGCGCTACCTGCGGCCATACTGGCCACTGCTCGTGGCGGTGGTGGTGTTTCAGCTCGGCCAGTCGATCGCCTCGCTCTTTCTGCCCACCCTCAACGCCGACATCATCGACGAGGGCGTGGCGAAGGGGGACACCGGCTACATCCTGCGCGTCGGCGGCGTCATGCTTCTCATCACGCTCGCGCAGATCCTGTGCGCGATCGTGGCCGTGTACTTCGGCGCCAAGGTCGCCATGAAGGTGGGACGTGACCTGCGCGCCGGAGTCTTCACCCGCGTGGGAGAGTTCTCCGAGCAGGAGGTGACCCGCTTCGGGCCGGCCTCGCTCATCACCCGGTCCACCAACGATGTGCAGCAGGTGCAGATGCTCGTGCTGACCACCTGCACGCTGCTCGTGTCCGCCCCCATCCTCAGCATCGGCGGGGTCATCATGGCCATCCGCCAGGACGTGCAGCTGTCCTGGCTCATCGCCGTGAGTGTTCCGATCCTGCTCGTGGCCGTAGGCCTCATCATCGTGAAGATGGTGCCGCTGTTCCGCAAGATGCAGACCCGCATCGACACGGTCAACCGGGTTCTGCGGGAGCAGCTCACCGGCATCCGCGTCGTGCGTGCTTTTGTGCGCGAAGACGTTGAGACCGAGCGCTTCGCTGTTGCCAACCGCGACGTGACCGAGGTCGCGCTGAGTTCCGGGCGGCTGATGGCGCTCATGTTCCCCATCGTCATGCTCGTGCTCAACGTGTCGAGCGTCGCCGTCATCTGGTTCGGTGCCTTCCGGATCGAGGACGGATCCATGCAGGTGGGCACGCTCATCGCCTTCCTCAGCTATCTCATGCAGATTCTGATGGCCGTGATGATGGCCACGTTCATGGCTGTCATGATCCCGCGCGCCGCGGTGTCTGCCGATCGCATCAGCGAGGTACTCTCGACCGACTCCAGTGTGGTGCCCCCCGCGAACCCCGTGAACGAAACCATCGGGCATGGCGAACTCGAACTCCTCGACGTGGGCTTCGCCTACCCGGGCGCCGAACAGCCCGTGCTGCGCAACGTGAGTTTCATTGCCCGCCACGGCGAAACGACTGCCATCATCGGGAGCACCGGCAGCGGCAAATCCACCCTCGTCAATCTGCTGCCCAGGCTCTTCGACGCCACGAGCGGCTCGGTGCTCGTTGATGGCGTCAACGTGCGCGACCTCAACCCCGACCTGCTCTGGGGCAACATCGGACTTGTGCCGCAGAAGCCCTACCTGTTCTCCGGTACCGTGCGCAGCAACCTGCGATACGGCAAGCCGGATGCCACCGAGGCGGAACTCTGGCGGGCCCTCACCATCGCGCAGGCGAAAGACTTTGTGGAGGAGATGGAGGGCGGGCTCGATGCGCCCATCTCGCAGGGCGGAACGAACGTTTCCGGCGGCCAGCGCCAACGGCTCGCCATTGCCAGAGCCCTCGTCAAACGTCCGGACCTCTACATCTTCGATGACTCGTTCTCGGCGCTCGACCTTGCAACGGATGCCCGTCTCCGGCTGGCCCTGAAGCAGAGCACGGAGGGAGCGACGATGGTGATCGTGGCCCAGCGTGTCTCGAGCATCATTGACGCCGATCAGATCCTCGTTCTCGAGGACGGCCGCATTGTGGCCAGGGGCACCCACGAGGAGCTGCTGGAAAGTAACACCACCTATCAGGAAATTGTGTCCTCCCAGCTGACCGCGGAGGAAGCAGCATGAGCGAGTCCAGCACCACCGACAAGCCGGCCGCACGTCCGCCGCGCGGCGGTGGACCCTTCGGCGGTATGAACCTGCCAGCCGAGAAGGCGCTGAACTTCACGGCCTCCGGCAAGCGGCTCGTGGGGAAGCTGCGCCCGGAGCGACTGTGGCTTGCGCTCGTGTTCGGACTGGCCGTCATCAGTGTCACGTTCGCCGTGCTGGGCCCACGTCTTCTCGGCGAGGGCACCAACCTCATCTTCTCCGGCATCGTCTCGAAGGCGCTGCCGACGGGAACGACGCAGGCCGCCGTCATTGATCAACTACGTGCCTCCGGCGATACGGCCAGGGCCGACATGCTCAGCGGGATGACACTCACACCGGGGCTCGGCATCGACTTTGCGATGCTCTCCACCGTGTTGTTCTGGGCGCTCGCGCTCTACGTGCTCTCGAGCGTGTTCAGCTGGCTGCAGGCGTTCGTCCTCAATGGCATTGTTCAGCGCACCGTGTATCGCCTGCGTGAGGAGATCGAGGCCAAGATCAACCGCCTCCCGCTGAGCTACTTTGACAAGCGGCCGCGCGGCGATCTGCTCAGCCGCGTGACCAACGACGTGGACAATATCTCGCAGAGCCTGCAACAGTCGCTCAGCCAGGTCGTCACCTCACTGCTCACCGTGATCGGTGTCATCGTGATGATGTTCCTGCTGTCGCCGCTGCTCGCGCTCATCGCCCTCGTGACGGTGCCGCTGACCCTGGTGATCACCGCACTCATCGCCAAGCGCTCCCAGAAACTATTCGTGGGGCAATGGAGAAACACGGGCGAGCTCAACGGCCAGATCGAGGAGACCTTCACCGGCCATGCGCTCGTGAAGGTATTCGGTCGGCAGAAAGAGGTCGAAGAACGTTTCACAGCAAAAAATGAGGAGCTGTACGAGGCGAGTTTCGGCGCGCAGTTCATCAGCGGCCTGATCATGCCGGCGATGACCTTCATCGGCAACCTCGTGTACGTGGCGATCGCGGTCGCCGGTGGCCTGCAGGTGGCCTCCGGGGCCATGCAGCTCGGTGATGTGCAGGCCTTCATCCAGTATTCCCGCCAATTCACGCAGCCGCTCGCACAGCTCGGATCGATGGCGAACCTGCTGCAGTCCGGCGTCGCATCCGCTGAGCGAGTCTTCGACCTGCTCGATGCCGAGGAGCAGAGCGAAGATCTCCAGGAAGCCGAAACACCCGAGGGGATGCACGGGCGCCTGGTCTTCGAAGACGTGTCGTTCCGCTACACGCCGGACCGGCCGCTGATCGCAGACCTGAGCCTCGTGGCTGAGCCCGGGCAGACGATCGCCATTGTGGGGCCGACGGGTGCGGGAAAGACCACCCTCGTCAACCTCATGATGCGCTTCTACGAGATCGACTCGGGACGCATTCTGCTCGACGGCGTTGACGTGGCTCAGATGACGCGTCGCGACCTGCGCAGCCGAATGGGCATGGTGCTGCAGGACACGTGGCTGTTCGGTGGAACGATTCGCGACAACATCGCCTACGGCCGGCCGGAGTCCACGGAGGAGGAAATACTCGACGCCGCCAAGGCCACGTATGTTGACCGGTTCGTGCACTCCCTGCCCGACGGCTACGATACGGTGCTCGACGATGAGGGCGGCAACGTGAGTGCTGGTGAGATGCAGCTGCTCACGATTGCGCGGGCATTCCTGGCCAAGCCGAGCGTGCTCATCCTCGATGAGGCCACGAGTTCCGTGGACACCCGCACCGAGGTGCTCGTGCAGAAGGCGATGAGCGCGCTGCGGGCCGAACGCACGAGCTTCGTTATCGCGCACCGGCTGTCGACGATTCGTGATGCCGACCTCATCCTTGTGATGGAATCCGGCCGGATCGTGGAGCAGGGCAGCCACGCGGACCTGCTTGCCGCCGGTGGGGCCTACCACGCGCTCTACGAGGCGCAGTTCGCCGCTCCCATCGCGGACGAGGTCTGACCCAGTAGCGGTTCCTCCCCAGCACGCCACCGACGTGGTTGTGCCCAGAGTGGCCGCCGGCAGCCTTCCTCGGGGGCGACGGCGGCCATTCTGATCGCATGCAGCCGACAATCGTCAAGACCAGCGAAGCATTCGACTTCCTGGCACTCGTTCCCCAGCTCGTCGGGTTTCAGCCCGAGCAGAGCATGGTCCTCGTCGCCTTTCGCGGCAATCGCACCTGTGGTGCACTGCGCTTCAACCTGCCCGAAGCGGATGCCGCCGCGAAGGTGCTGAGACGCATCGCGACAACCCTCATCGGGACCCTGTGCAAGATTCCCGGAGTGGACGCCGTCGTGCCGGTGGCGTACACCGGGGAATCCTTCACCGAGGCGAACGGGATTCCGCAGGAGCGCTTCATGGGCTGCCTCGTGAAACGCGCTGAAATGAGCGGTTTCCTCGTTCGTGATGCCCTGTGCGTTGGCGCCGATGCCTGGGGTTCCTACCTGGACCCGCACTGTCCGGCCTCCGGCCGGTCGCTCGGGTTCATCACGGACTCCCGCGTGCACGAACCCCCTCCGCCGGGTGCGCGGGGGAGCATCGGAACGCTCGCCAGCGGCACGGAACTGCCCAGGGTGTCACCCGCCCAGCGCGAGCGCGTGGCCCGCGAGTACCGCCGCTACGCCGGGCTGCACGCACCGTCGGGTCCTCCCGCGGAGCTCCTGCCCGTGGTGGGTGAGGTTCTTGACTCCGTTGACATCGCCGAGGATGCCCTCACGTGGGATACTGCGGCCCTTCACGCCAATGTCGTGGCCCGGCTCGTGTTCGTTCTGCAGGGCGCAGGCAACAGGGACCAGGTCATGCTGCAATTCGCGTTCGGGCGCGAGGTGGGGGAGAACGCCCGGGCCGTGAACCAGTACTACTGGGCACTCCAGGCGGTGACCGGGCGGGACCTCGATGACCTCGTCATCGAGCAGCACCAGCGGGGTATCAGCCCGGAGGCCGCGGTCATCGGAGACCTCATGCTCGGCCTGACCGATCAACGGCCCGACCCCGAGCGGATCGAACGCGGAATCGCACTGCTCAAGCTTGTGGTCGCGAGCGCGCCGAGACCGACGAGGACTGCACCGTTGTGCATGCTCGCCTGGCTGTCGTGGGCGCTCGGACGCGGCTCGGTCGCCGCGATCTTCATCGACCGGGCGCTCGCGATCGATCCGAGCTACGGAATGGCCGTTCTGCTGCACCGGATGCTGTCGTCTGGCCTTCTCCCCGACTGGGTCTATATGGTGCCCGCCGCTGGTCACGGCGACAGGGGAGAGCCCGGTGCGACGTGATTTTGTCGGGCATTCGGCTCATACTGGTAGTGCAGACTTAAGCGAGAACCGGGGCCGTGCGGCTCCCGGCCGTGCGGAAAGAGGTGGGGGAATGAACGTGGGACGAGTGGGCTGTGCGCTGTGGCCCGGATCCGCGCCGGAGTGGACGTTCATTGTGGGATCTGACCTCCTGGTCGCTCTTCCGGTGGCAACCCCGGCGCATCTCCTGGAAACGCTCCACGGCCGGGCTGAGCGCTCCGGCGCCACGGTCGACGACGTTCTGGCGCTGATTCCGCAGGGCGGCGACGAGGCCGTTGACAGTTTCGCCGTCGTCATCCCGGGGGAGCCGACCGATGCCGACGGCGTGCGGGTATCCGTGGTCGTGCGTGGATCCGTTGTGGTCGATGTGTTCTCGATCGGCGGTTCCCGACGCATCTCGGATGGCGGCGCGTCGCCATGGTGGTCGGGCGACTTCGTCTCCGTCACCGGGATCGCCATCGGGTCCCCGGGGATCGCTCGGGTCAGTCCCGCCGAACTCGAGTCCGGCCAAACGATCGGCCCCGGGGCAATCTCGGGCAGCGCCCTGTTCTGGTCGGCCGAATTCTCATCGGCCCAGTTCTCATCAGTCCAGTCTTCATCGGCCCAGACGGTCGGCCGGGCGGCAGACCCGCAGCACCGAGACGCGCCGATGAACCCGCCCCCGCCATCGTCGACAGCGCAGCCGGGCGACGGTTTCGACGACACGGTCCTGCGCGCGCCGTGGTCTGCGAGCCCGATTACCGCGAATGTCGCCCCGCTTCCCGCCGAGGACACCATTCTTCGGGTGCCGGGCGCATCCGCCAGGGGCGTCGCCCCGGCACGGGAGAACAGCGGGCACCCGGCACCCGAGCAGGCTGATGTTCCGCTCGAACGCTACGGGTTCCGCCTGCCCGACGGGACAGAACGCCGGCTGGACACCGTGTACCTGCTGGGACGGCACCCGCAGCCGACTCGGGTCGGAGCCGGCGGCGCCTCACGACTGATCACCATTGCCTCCCGCACGTCAGCGGTCTCGGCGACGCACCTGGAAATTCGCCAGGATGGCGACTCCGTGGTGGTCACCGACGTCGGGTCCACGAACGGAACAATGGTGTTTCCGGCGCGCGGACGGCGCCAGCGACTTCGCGCGGGACAATCCGTCGCGGTGCGTCCCGGTACACGGGTGGACATTGGGGACGGTAACATCATCGAAGTCCTCCGTTGAACAGGGGCCGGCTCATTCTCTGCAGATTCGACGTTGGAAGGCATCACCCGTGACCCAGATTGGTCAGAGCTCGACGGAATTCACGGTCGAGCTGCCCTCCACCGGCAAGAGCGTAACCCTGGCCTGGTCCGCCCTGACGGATGTCGGTCACCGGCGTGAAGTGAACGAGGACAGCGTGCTCGCCGAATCGCCCATCTTCTCCGTCGCTGATGGCATGGGCGGTCATTCCGCCGGTGATGTTGCCAGCGCGGCCGTCGTGACACGCCTCGCCGAACACGCCGGCAGGCCCGTGCTCGACGCTCCGTCCATCGACTCGGCGCTGAGCCTCGCGGTCGAGGACATGGCGAAGGGCGCTGGCGTCACCGACCAGGGGACCGGTACGACGGTAACCGGCGTCGCTCTCGCCGTGGTCTCTGGAGCGCCGAACTGGATTGCCTTCAACATTGGCGATTCACGTGTGTACCAGCTCAACGCCGGAGTTCTGGAGCAGGTCACAACCGACCACTCCGTCGTTCAGGAACTCTTCGACGCTGGTCGTATCACGCGCGAAGAGGCCGAGGTGCACCCGCACGGCAATATCATCACCCGGGCCGTCGGGTTCCACGAGCCGCCCATTCCCGATTATCGTATTCTGCCCCTGCAGGCGGGAATGCGCATCCTGGTGTGCTCCGACGGTCTCTCCAAAGAGATCACGTCCTACGGGATTCGGCACTTCCTGATGTCGAATCCGCACGCAGCGGATGCCGCGGCGGCGCTTCTGGAGGCGGCGCTGGAGAACGGTGGCCGCGACAACGTGACCGTGATCGTGCTTGACGTTGTGACCGTCAACGACCTCACCGGCACGGCAGATCACTCGACCGATCGGGTGAGCGCAAAAAACTGATCCCTACCGGCGAAAACGGTCGCCGAGTCACCCTACAATGGGGGTCACGGTGCCGTCTCTCGGTGGCGTGGTTCCGGTGAATCGTGACCGGTCTACCTGAAGCGGCGCGGAGGCGATCATGGCACGACGTCTCCCGTCAACGCCGCCGACGCTTCCGGGTTTCACCTACGTGCGGGCTCTCGGCTCCGGTGGGTTCGCCGACGTCTTTCTGTTCGAACAGAACCTGCCTCGCCGCCCCGTGGCCGTCAAGGTTCTGCTCAAAAGTGTGGTGAACGATCAGGTTCGTGATCTCTTCCGCACCGAGGCCAACGTGATGGCCCAGCTCGGCTCGCATCCGTCCATTCTCACCGTTTTTCAATCGAGCGTCTCGGCCGACGGCCGACCGTACCTCGTGATGGAATACTGCTCAGCCAATCTCAGCCAGCGCTACCGAGCGGAGCCGCTGAGCGTGCCAGATGTGCTGCGGATCGGCATCAAGATTGCCAGCGCCGTTGAGAGCGCCCACCGCTCGGGTGTGCTGCACCGGGACATCAAACCCTCCAACATTCTCATTACGGCATATGGGCATCCGGTGCTCTCGGACTTCGGCATAGCGGCCACGCTCGCCGATGCCGAAACGGGCAGCGGAAACGACCTCGGTGCCCGGGACGTGCGCTCAGACGTTGTCGGCCTGTCCATTCCGTGGTCGGCCCCCGAGGTTTTGCACGGCGACGTGCCCGGCTCGATCGCGACGGAGGTTTGGGCCGTCGGCGCCACCCTCTACTCGCTTCTGGCGGGCCGCTCTCCCTTCGAGGTGCCCGGCGGCGACAATGAGACGGCCGGGCTCACGGCACGCATCGCGCGGGCCAGGGTCGCGCCCATCGATCGAGCGGATGTTCCGCCCCGGTTGAACGAGATCCTCGCGCGTGCCATGCGCCGCTCGCCGCAGCAGCGCCAGCAGAGCGTGTTGGAGCTGATCCGGGAGCTGCAATCGGTTGAAGCCGAACTGGGTCTGGCGCAGACACCACTTGAGGTCTCCGTCGATGATTGGGCGGCGGCCACGCCGGTGGACCCGCTGGATCAGACCCGGATCACCGGCCCCGGTGTGCTCGCGGGGGCGGGAGCCGTGCGTCGCCGTTCCGGCGGCTCAGCCCGTGTGGGGGCGATGAGGCGGGAGCGCTCCTCGGCCCGTACCCGAACGGGCCAAACCCGCGGCACGCAAACCCGCGGGCGGCGAGACACATCGTACTCCGGGCGGCGCCGCCCGCAGCGCTGGTCCGGCCTCGCCTGGGCGGCCGGGCTCATCCTCGTGGCGGGAACGGCCGCCATGGTGGTGACGCTGCTCGCCGGTGGCAACACCGCGGGTATCCCACGCGTGAGCGACGTCACCGGCGCGGTACAGGGCGCCTCGATCGTTTTTCAGTGGGAGAATCCCGGTGTGCTCTCCAGCGACAACTATGTCGTCCAGCTGCGCTCGGGAGAGAAGAGCATCCAGCGCGGAACCGAATTCGGTGTTGATCCGGAGGGCCGGAGCACGGTCTGTCTCACCGTGACGGTGAACCGGGCAGGGGCTGCCGGCGAACCCAGCGCAGAGAAATGCGTCGACGCCGCGGTGAATCAGTGAGTTCACGGGTGACCCGGTGAGGTGGGCCTGGGGTCGGACCCATCGCTCGCTGATCGGGACCATCACGAGCGGCACGGTGATCGCGGCACTCGTCGCGACGGTCGCCGTCGTATCCGGCGGGTACACCGCCGAGCGGCTCGACCTCGGCGATGCGGCCGTCTGGGTGACCAACGAGTCCCGCCAATCGGTGGGCCGCGCCAACACCGCCGTCATGGAGCTCAACACCGTCGTCGCCGTCGACAGCAGCAGCATCGACGTGCTGCAACGAGGTGCGACGGTGCTCGTGCTCGACCACGGCAACAGTTCGCTCGAGATTGTCGATGCGGCGACGGCGCAGGTCACCGGGAGCGTGCCGCTTCCCCCGCTCGCGCCGACCGTGCTGCTCGGAGCCGACCGTGCCGTCGTTGCGTCCAACGGAGACATCTGGACACTGCCCGCCGCGGAAATTGCCGATTTCGACGGCTTGTCCGCGCCGACCCTGAGCCTCGGAGCCGGGACGTTGGTGGCGCTCGATCCGGCCGGGCTGCTCACCGCCTTCACCCCTGGCACGGGAAGCCTGCTGCAGGTCGATACGACGACGGCAAACGCTGTCGTGACGACAGTAACGCTCGCGACGACGCTGGCCGGAGAGGCGACCGCCGGCGAGCCAGGCCAAAGATTGGTTGGGGCGGCGGATGACGAGTACGAGGTCTCCAGTGTGGCCGGCAGCTGGGCGCTGCTCAACGCCACCACCTCACACGTCTTCCTCGCCGAGGCAGACGTTGACCTCGGGGTCACGAACAACCCCGTGATCCAACACGCGGCGGCGTCGGCCGACCGGGTGCTCGTGGCGCACGAGGGCGGCCTGCTCTCCGTGAACCTCACTGGCGGAACACCCGAGCCGCTCCTGACGGGACGCCACGGTTCGGCGGCGGCACCGGCATCCGTTGGCGCGTGCGCGTATGCCGCGTGGTCGGACGGGACCGCCTGGCGGGACTGCGACGGCGAACCGGGCGCTGCCGATATGACCGCTGCCGAGATGACCCTGGACGGGATTGCGGCATCCGCCCGGCTGGAATTGCGCATGAACGGTGACGGTGTCGTGCTCAACGACTCCTACAACGGCACCACGTGGGCCGTGCAACGACGTGGCGAGCGCATTGACAACTGGGCCGACCTGATTGACACCGATCAGACCGAGCAGAAGGTGGAGGAGGACAACGGCGATACCCCGCCGACCTTCGAACAGGCGCAGATGCCTCCCGTGGCCGTCGACGACGACTTCGGTGCCCGGCCGGGCCGGGCGACCGTGCTCCCGGTACTGCTCAACGACTATGACGCGAACGACGACGTGCTCCTGGTCACCAGCTTCAGTGAGATCTCTGCGGACCGGGGACGCCTCGAACTCGTCGCCGACAACCAGCAGGTGCAGCTCACCCTGCCGCCTTCGGCAACGGAACCCGTGACGTTCAGCTACGCGATCAGCGACGGTCGCGGCGGAACGGCGTCGGCCTCGGTGACGGTGAGCGTTCGCGGCGTCGAGGAGAACTCCGCGCCCGTTCAGGTGCGCGCCACCCGCGCCACGGCCGAGACATCGGGCCAGGTCGCCGCCCAGGTGCTCGGGGACTGGATCGACCCCGACGGTGACCCGTTCTACCTCGCGTCCGCGGCGGCGACGGCGCCGGACCAGGTCGGCTTCACACCGACGGGAGCGGTGACCTTCACGCACGGCGGAACGGGCAACGCCGACGCCGAGCAGCGCACGGAC
Organism: Cryobacterium psychrophilum; assembly: GCF_004365915.1. Lineage (NCBI taxonomy): Bacteria > Bacillati > Actinomycetota > Actinomycetes > Micrococcales > Microbacteriaceae > Cryobacterium > Cryobacterium psychrophilum. The sequence goes on along the minus strand of NZ_SODI01000001.1, from coordinate 861,547 downwards.
GTGGCACTGACCGTGTCGGATGGTCGCGACGTGGGCACGGGAACGTTGACGGTGTTCGTGCGGCCTGCGGGCACGGTGCCGATCCTGACCGACTCGTACTCCGCCCTCGCAACCGCGGGCGCCGAGATCACACTGTCACCGCTTGAGCACACGAGGGGCGGTTCGGGTGTGCTGCGGCTGAGCAGCGTTCCCGCCAAACCGAACGTGACGATCACGCCGCGGTGGGATGACGGCACGTTCCGCTTCGTGAGCATGCAGGTCGGCACGCACTACCTCGAATATGCGGTGACGGACGGAACGGAAACGGCGACCGGGCAGGTGCGCGTCGAGGTGTCGGCCGCGGCCTCCGGCGCCAGCACCCCCGTCACCGTGCCGCACACCGCATTCATCCGCGGCAGCCAGCCGACGCTCGTCGACGTGCTCGCGACCGACTTCGACCCGGCCGGCGGCGTCTTGCTGGTGACGGGAACGACGAACATCCCCGCGGACAGCGGCCTGCGGGTGGAAATTCTCGAACAGCGACTGTTGCGGGTGACCCTCACCCAGCCGCTGGCCACCGGCTCGGTGTCCTTCGGTTACCGGGTGAGCAACGGGCTCGTCGAATCCGCTGGCAGCGTCACGGTCATTGAACTTCCCGCGGTGTCGCAGAAGCAGGCCCCGCGCGCACTGCCCGACACGGTGTCGGTTCGAGTGAACGACGCCATCGACATCCCGGTGCTCGCCAACGACGAACACCCCGACGGCGACCCGCTCACCCTTGACCCGGTGCTGACCGAGGGCCTGACCGGCCAGGCCGGGGTGCTCTTCGCCTCGGGCACCGTGCTGCGTTACCTCGCCCCCGCCACGGCTGGCAACTACAGCGCCGTGTACCGGGTCACCGCGCCCGACGGGCAATTCGCCAACGCCGAGGTTCGCATCCTGGTGCGCGAAGCGGATGCCGCGACCAACAACGCGCCGGAGCCCCAGACCGTCGTTGCCCGGGTCCTCGCCGGCGGCACCGTGCACATTCCGATTCCGCTCAACGGAATCGACCCCGACGGCGATTCGGTGCAGCTGATCGGCCAGGAGACCAACCCCGACAAGGGCGCCGTCACGGGCATGGACTCCGAATCGTTCGAGTACACCGCCGGTGAATACTCCGCCGGCACCGACACATTCACCTACGCGATCGTCGATGCGCTCGGCGCCCGCGCCGTCGGAACCGTGCGCGTGGGCATCAGCGCCCGTCTCGACGGTGCCCGCAATCCAATCGCCGCCCCCGACGAGGTCGTCGTGCGCCCCGGCAGCACCGTCTCGGTGCAGGTACTCGGCAACGATTCCGACCCGGACGGTGGCACTCTGAGCATCGTGAGCGTCGAAGCGAGCAACCCGGGAGTCGACTCGGGTTCGGCCGCAATCGACAACCTGGTCGTCGCCGTGACCGCGCCGCAGCGGGAGGGGCGCTACGGATACATCTACGTGATCCAGAACGAACGCGGCGGCACGAGTTCCAACTTCCTCACCGTTCTGGTGAGCAAGGACGCGCCCCGGTCCCAGCCGATCGCGCGGGACACCCGACTCACCCTGAGCGACATTCAGGGCCGCAAGACGGTCGACGTGGACGTGCTCGCCCAGGTATTTTTCGCCGACGGTGCGTCCAGCACCCTTGACGTGGCCGTGCTGCCCGGTTTCACGGACGCGGCCACGGTCACCGAGACCAGGCGCATCCGGGTGAGCGTCGCCGACCGCAGTCAGATCATCCCCTTCTCCGTCACGCACCCCGATGAGTCGAGTATCGTGTCGTACGCCTTCGTCTGGGTCCCCGGTTTTCGCGACGCCCTGCCCCAGGTGCGCAGCGGGGTGCCGGCGCTCACGGTGAAAAGCGAAGCGACCCTGAACCTCACCATCAACGACTACGTGGTCGCGGTCGGTGGCAAGCCGGTGCGACTCACCGACACCGGCACCGTGCGCGCCACCCACTCGGACGGCGCCGCACTCGCCACCTCGCCCACACGACTGGAATTCACCAGTGCCGCTGGATACTACGGTCCGGCCTCCATCTCGTTCGAGGTGACCGACGGTTCGAGCGCGAGCGACCCGGAGGGCCGCAAGAACACGATCGTGCTCCCGATCACGGTGACGCCGAGCGACAACCAGTCGCCCGCCTTCGACGGCGCCGTCCTCGACTTCGAACCGGAACAGACGAAGGTCATCGACCTTCTCAAGCTCACCTCCTACCCGTACCCGAACGACCTCGGGGAACTCGCGTTCACGGTGCTCGACCCGAAACCCGCCGGTTTCACCTCGTCGCTCAGCGGTCACGAGCTCACCCTCCGCGCCGACAGCTCCGCCCTCAAGGGCAGTTCACGTTCCGTCCTGATCGGAGTGCGCGACAGCCTCGCCGAGGGGCGGTCCGGTCGCATCGATATGCGCGTCGTCGCATCCACCCGACCCACCGCCATCCCGGCAGCGGATGCCGCCGTCGCGCCACGCGGGCAGACCACCGTCGTTGACGTGCTCGCCAACGACGAGGCGGCAAACCCCTTCCCCGCGACTCCGTTGCGCGTGGTGGACGTGCGTGGCCTCGGCGGAGCCAACGTTCCGCCGGGGGTCACGATCACCCCGAGCACCGATTCCAGCCGGCTCAGCATCCGTGTGTCCGCGGACGCGGCGCCCGTTGACACGAACCTGCAGTACCAGGTGGCGGATGCCACGGGCGACCCCGACCGCTACGCCTGGGGCACCGTACGCATCTCGGTCCAGGACGTGCCGGAGGCCGTGACCAACGTCAGCGTCGGTGGTTTCGGGGACGGTTCCCTCACGGTGTCGTTCACTGCCGGTGCCGCGAACAACTCACCGATCACCGGTTATCAGCTCGTGCTCCGTGACGCCGGCTCCGGTGCGGTCGTGGGGACGACACTGTGCCACGCCACGTCGTGCCAGGTCTTCACCCGCGGAAATGGACGCGACAACGCCGTGCGGGTGTCGGTCACCGCGCAGAACGCGATCGGGGCGTCCGCTTCCACCACCCTGCGCGGCGACGTGTGGTCCGACGTCGTTCCGGGAGCACCGACCGGCCTGGCCGCCGCGCCGCTCGACGGGGGGCTTCGCCTCAGCTGGGGTGCGGTGTCGCCGGGCGGTGGCGGCACGGCCATCCGCGGCTATGTGGTGACCGTTGGCGGGAAGACGCAACCGGAGGTCAGTGCCACCGGGGCGCGGTGCGCGACGGCGGCGCGGTGCAGTATCGACGTGAGCGGCCTGTCGAATGGCGCAAACGTCGAATTCACCGTGAGTGCCCGAAACGACGCGTTACCCGAACTCTCCAGCTGGACCGTCGCCCGCGGCACCGGCAAACCCTATGGACCACCGCAGGCGACCAGCATCGTGGCGTCGGGAAGCGACGCCACCGGAACGGTGACCGTGTCGTGGAGCCCCTTCCCCAACTCCGGCGATCCGGTGGCCGGCTACGTCGTACAGCGGATCACCGGCAACCGGGCGCCGTCGGGAGCGCAGGCGTGCTCTGTCACGTCCCCGGCCCCCGGCACGGTGACGGCCCCGGTCGAGGGGGGAGCCGTCGACGCCCAGCTCACAGTCTCCGGCACCTCGACCTCGGCACAGTTCGAGGGGCTCAGCGGCAACAACGGACGCTACTCCTTCGTGGTCTGGGGCTACAACCGTGCCGGATGCGCCGTGTCCCAGGTGGCCTCCGCCGTGATCCGCGCTGACCCCGCCGGCGCCCCCCTCGTCACGGGGACCATGCGTTCCCACGGTACGGCGTGGGATTACCAGGTCACCGCGGGCGTCGTCGTCGGTGCTGACCGATACGAGCTGCGGTCCGCGGACGGCACCGGTGCGATCGTCGCCTTCAGCGGCACGGGCTGGCCCAGGGAGCTGCTCGGCGGCGCCTTCGGGGACACCGTCTCGGTGGAAATTCGCGCGTGCAACGTCTGGGGCGGCTGCGGTCCGTGGGCTGCGCCGGCGACCGCACCGGAGGCATCCATCACCCGCGTCGTGGGCGGAGTCGCCTACGACGCCGCCACCGGCCGGTTCTCGTGGACCAACGACCCGCCCAATGGGTCGATTCCGGCCAGCTACGCCTGCTCGGTGCGTGAGACAACCGGCGAGCCCACCTCCGCCGATTCTTCGAACACCTGCACCGTGCCGGGGGCGCCGGCTGCCGGCACCGTGCGGCTGACGGTGACCGTGAACACTCACAGCTACGACTACGACGAATGAACGAGAGAGACCTCCCCATGACGATGATCCCCGAGCAGGCCACCCAGTTCGCCGACGCCTTCGACCGGCTCGTGAGCGGCGTGGAAGACGTGGTTCTCGGCAAGAACCACGTCATTCGCCTCGCGTTCACGGCGCTGCTCAGCGAGGGCCACCTTTTGCTCGAGGATGTTCCGGGCACCGGCAAGACGTCGCTCGCCCGCGCGATCGCGCAGAGCGTGCGGGGCACGAGCAACCGCGTGCAGTTCACGCCCGACCTGCTGCCGGGGGACATCACCGGCGTGAGCATCTACGACCAGCGCCATGGCGCGTTCGAGTTTCACCGCGGACCCATCTTCGCCAACATCGTGCTCGCTGACGAAATCAACCGGGCCAGCCCGAAGACCCAATCGGCGCTGCTGGAGGTGATGGAGGAGGGACAGGTGACAACGGATGGCGTGACCCACCAGGTTGGAACGCCCTTCATGGTCATCGCCACGCAGAACCCCATCGAACAGGCCGGAACCTACCGGCTTCCCGAAGCGCAGCTCGATCGCTTCATCATGAAGTCCTCGATCGGTTACCCCGACCATGCCTCCATGATTCGCATCCTCGACGGCGCCGGTCATCGCGCGCACGAGGTGACCGTGGCGCCCGTGCTCACCGCCGAAACCGTTGTCGAGCTCGCGGCCCTCGCCCGCACCGTGTTCGTGGACCCGAGCATCACCGACTATGTCTCCCGGCTGGTCGACGCCACCCGCACCGCCCCTGAGGTGCGTCTCGGGGTGAGCGTGCGGGGCGCCCTCGCGCTCATTCGCACGGCCAAGACCCTCGCGGCGGCCAACGGTCGCCACTACGTCATTCCCGACGACGTGAAGGTTCTCGCCGAACCCGTGCTCGCGCACCGCCTGCTGCTCGACCCGGAAAGCGAATTCGACGGCGCAACGGCCTCGCAGGTCATCGCCCAGATCGTCGTCGAGACGCCCCCGCCGAGCGAACGAGCGCATCGTGACTGACACCCTCACGAACGCTCGGACGCGCGGCGTCGCTGCGCCGGCCGCACCGGAGGGGCGCCTCGCCGGTGTCATTGCCGCGGCGCTGCACCGGTCACGGTCGACGCGCCTCCGGCTCGGGAGGGCGTTTCGGGTCGTGCGGGCCGTTGTCACCCCGCTCGGCTGGAGTCTCGCCGCCACGGTGAGCCTCGCCTTCCTCGGCGGATACCTCGCAGGGTGGACGGAACTCGTCGTGATTGCCTGGACCGGCCTGACGCTCTGCCTGATGGCTCTCGCCTACCTGCTCGGACGCACGAAGTACGCCGTTTCCCTGAGCCTGGGCACGCGCCGGGTCGTGGTCGGTGACCCCGTCACCGGGCGGGTTGTCATCGAGAACCCTGCCCGCCGGCGCCTGCCAGCGGTGCGTGTTGAGGTTCCGGTTGGCTCGGCGTTGTCGGTCATCCCGATGCCGAGCCTTGGCCGTCTGGCGCGTTTCAGTCACGACTTCGTCGTGCCGACCCGGCGCAGGGGACTGGTGACCGTGGGGCCGGTGCGCACGGTTCGCGCCGACCCGATCGGGCTCGTGCGCAAAGAACTGGTGTGGGCCGAGAAGATCGAGCTGCGCGTTCACCCGCGCACCATCTCCATCCCGGCCACGAGCACCGGGCTGATTCGCGACCTCGAAGGCAACCCCACGCGCGATCTCACCACCAACGACGTGTCCTTCAACTCCCTGCGTGAATACGTTCCGGGGGACGAGCGCCGCAGCATCCATTGGAAGAGCACAGCCAAAACCGGCACGCTCATGGTGCGGCAGTTTGAGGAGACCAGGCGCAGCGAACTGATGGTCGTCCTGGGACTCAGAGACGCTGAATGCGCAACGGATGATGAGTTCGAGCTGGCCGTGAGTGTGGCGGGGTCGCTCGGGGTGCGGGCCATCCGCGACGACCGTACTGTCTCCGTGTCGGTGAGCGCGCTCACCCCTCCCTACGCGCTGCGCCAGGTCACGGCCATGCGGAGCCTCAGCACGGTGACCCGCAATCGGTTGCTCGACGACCTCAGCATCATTGAACGACACCCCGCTGCGCTTCCCCTCGCCGACGTCGCCGGCCTGGCCTCCGACGCGGTGAACGGAATCTCGGTCGCCTTCCTGGTGTGCGGTTCCACGGTCACCGCACGCCAGCTGCGGGCCGCGGCGAACCGCTTCTCCGCCGGCGTCGAGGTCGTCGCCGTGGTGTGCGAACCGGAGGCGGTACCCAGCTATCGCCGCATGGGTGAGCTCAGCGTGATCACGATCGGGTTCCTCGATGACCTGCACAAGAGCCTCGCACGAACGAAGGCCGCATGAGTGTGCCGGAGCGTGCGGCCGCAGGAACCGGCGAGTCGCCCCGGCGGACGGCGCGCGCGTGGGTGCGTCCACGCCGGCGCCTCGTAGCCGGGCACACGCTCGCACTGCTCCTGGCGACCATCGCGGCATCCGTCACTCTCTGGCCCGTCTACCAAAGCCGCCACTTCGTCGTCGCGGTTCTCGGGGCGTTCGTCGTCGGTGCCCTCATCGCGGTCGGCGGAGCTTTTTTTCGATGGCAGGCCTGGATCGTCATGCTCGCAACCCTCGCCGGGTTCCTGCTCGTTGGCGTTCCCCTGGCCGTACCCGGCCGGGCCGTTGCCGGCATCTGGCCCTCGGCCGTCGGCCTCGTCGAACTCCTGGCCGCCAGCGCGCTGAGCTGGAAGCAACTCGTCACGATCGTGCTCCCGGTGGGTTCCTACCAAACGCTGCTCGTTCCCGTGCTCATTCTTGTTCTCGTCTCCACCGTGGCGGGGCTGTCCACGGCGCTGCGCTCCCGCGTGCCCGAACGCGCCGTTCTCGCGCCTGCCCTGTTCTTTCTCGCCGGCATCGTGCTCGGGCCCACGGCCCCGTTCTCACCGGTTCTCTCCAGCCTCGGTTTCTTCGCCGTTGTGCTCGGGTGGCTGCTGTGGATGCGCCGCAACCGGCGAGCGTCGAACCGCGGATTTTCGGGGCAGGGGAGGCAAACCCGCCACGAGCACCGTTCCGGCGCGCGAACCATGATGAGCGCCGCCGCGCTCATCATGGTCGCCGTTTCGGTGGGCACGGTGGCCGCGATTGCCGCGCCCGCCACCACGGAGCGGGACGTGCTGCGAGCCCGGGTACAGCAGCCCTTCAACCCGCAGGACTACGCGAGTCCGCTGAGCGAATTCCGCAGTTACCTGCAGCCGGCCCTCGCCGACGAGACCCTGTTCGAGGTGACGGGGCTGCCGCGCGATGGTCGCTTGCGCCTGGCCACCCTCGACGGCTACGACGGGATCGTCTATTCCGCGGGAAACGCCGTGACCCGCAGTGCGGCCGGATCGTTCACTCGGCTGCCCTACCGGCTGGACCAGAGCCAGGTTGCGGGGGAACCGACGGTTCTCTCGGTGACGGTCGACGGGTACACGGGCCGGTGGGTGCCGGGGATCGGGCAGCTCGAACAGATCGAGTTCGGTGGCGCGACCGCGCTCACCCGGTCGGACGCGTTCTTCTACAACGACATCGGCGCATCCGCCGCCGTGCTCACCGGGCTGATTCGCGGGGATTCGTACCGCAGTGAGTCCGTGACACCGCCGCGGGTGTCTGACCTCTCCGCCCTGCGCCCCGGCTCGGCCGTTCAGCCGCCGGTGGGTGTCGTTCCCGACGGGCTCGTCCTGGCCCTTGACGGGTATATCAGCGCCGACGCCGCACCGGGGGCGCAACTGCAGCAGGCGCTTGATGGTCTCGCGAGCGACGGCTATGTCAGTCACGGCCTCGGAGCGGATGAGCCGCTCAGCCGCTCCGGGCACGGTGCCGATCGCATCACCCAACTCTTCACCGATGTGCCCATGCTCGGTGACGAGGAGCAGTATGCGGTCGCCGCCGCACTCATGGCACGGCAGATCGGTTTTCCGGCGCGCGTCGTCGTTGGTTTCGCCCCGCAGACGGATGCCGGCGGCTCCGACGCGGTTCGTGTCACTGGATCCGACGCTTCGGCGTGGCTCGAGGTGCAGTCGAGCACGGACAATTGGGTGACGATCGATCCGACGCCGACGGTGCGGGACATTCCAGCGAACCAGCCCGATGAGCCGACCGTCGTCTCGCGGCCGCAATCCGTGCTCCCACCGCCGGTCGTTGACACACCCCAGCAGCGCGACCCGGCCCCGGCCGAACGCGCGGTGGAGGAGCCGGTCGTTCCGCTCAGCCCCCTGCTCGCCTTTCTGCTCGCTGCCGCTGTCGCAACCGGATGGACAGTGCTCGGGCTGCTCGTGGTCCTGTCCCCGGTGCTGTTCGTGGTTGCGGCCAAGGCACGCCGGCGCCGGCTGCGACGCACGGGGCCGACGCCGCTCGCCCGGATCAGTGGCGCCTGGCGTGAATTCGCCGACGCGGCAACGGACCGGGCCGTTCCCCTGCCGGCGAACGCCACCCGGCTGGAACTGGCCGCAGCCGTGGACGCCATCGCAGCGCCCCTCGACGGTGCCCACACGCGTGAGGACGCCCACGTCCTCGCCAGGGCCGTTGACCGCGCCGTGTTTTCTCCCGTCACTCCGTCGGCGGCCGACGCCGACGCGGTGTGGGACCGCGTCGATGACCTGCGCCGAGGGTTCGGGGCCGGCCGCACTCGGAGGGAACGCCTGCGGGCGGTCATCTCGCTTCGATCGTTCAGTCGGTACGCTGGAGGAAAAGCGCAGAGGGAAGGAGCAGGCTCGTGACGTGCCAGATTTGTGGGGTGATCCTGCCGACCGGAGCCATGTTCTGCGGCGAGTGCGGCAGCTCACGTACCGCGACACCCCTCACTCGCAAGCGCCCCGATCCGCGGCCGAACGATACGACCATCATCGCCCCGCTGCCGCCCCGGTCCACGGTCGTATCGGTTCCCGTTGACACCGATGTTGCGCCGGCAAAGGGGCGGCCCCCGATGCGGCCAGAGACGGTGCAGAGCGGCGCGACCTCGGTACCGGGCTACCTGCCGGTCGGCTTCGTGTTGCAGTTCAGCACCGGCGAAACCGTTTCCGTGCGCGGCTCGGGTTTGATCGGCCGCCGGCCCATGCCCCAACCGGGCGAGGCCTTCGACGTGCTGCTCCCCATAGCGGATGTCGGCATGTCGGTGTCCAAGACGCACCTGGAATTCGGTCAGCACGAGGGGGAATTCTGGGTCAATGACCGGTTCTCCGGCAACGGCACCGTGCTTCGCCGTCCCAACGAGGCTCCCGTGCGGTGCGAGCCCGGTCGACGCTATCGAGTGCTGCGGCGCTCGCGGGTCGAAATGGCCGACCAACACTTCACCGTGAACTGACCCGCTCCTCCACCGCTGCCGCGCTCGGGCACTTGTGCGCCGGTTCGCCAGAATCCCCGCGCACCATCCCGGCGGGTGCTGTGCTGGCGGGGTGATTCTCCCCGATGAAACCCTCACCGTGCCGCCCCGGCCGGCGTCACCGCCGCCGCCGGTCTTTCCCCTGCTCGCGACGCTCGCTCCCCTCGGCGTGGCCGCCCTCATCTGGTTCGTGACCGGCTCGGCCTTCGCGCTGATCTTCGCCGTCCTCAGTCCCGTGATCGCCGTCGCGAGCATGTTCGACGCGCGGCGCACCCAACGCAAACGGGCGACACGGGACGCCGCGTCCTACGCCACGGCGCTTGACGAGCTGCGGGAGAGCGTCGCCGAGCGCCTCGACAGTCGGCGCCGCTCGCTTGGGCAGCAGACACCATCGGTCGCGTGCATCCTCGCCGAGCCGACCGGGACCGGGCGCTGGCGGCGGTCAGGCGCAACGATCCTCAGTCTCGGGCTCGGCACGATCAACAGCGACGTGCGGCTCTCGGTCGGAGCAGCACCCGGTGAGCAGCGCGAACTGCGGCGCTGGGCTGCGACCCTCCCGGACGCCCCGATCACGGTCGACGCACGCGGCGGAATTGGGATCGTCGGCCCACCGGCCCTCGCTCGCGCGGTGGCCAGGTGCGTCGTGGTGCAGTTGTGTTTCGCGCTGCCGCCGGGTGAATGCACGGTCGCGTCGATACCGTTGGCCGGGTGGGAGTGGGCCGCGTCGCTGCCGCACAGCCAGGGCCCCGGTCGGCCCGGCACACGGTATTCCATCGTGGTCGCGGCGCCACCGTGCGCCGCGCGTCCTGAACGGGTGCCCGTGACCGGCGGTGTGGACCCCTCGCCCGACGCGCTCGTGATCAGCCTCGCTGAGCGTGTCGGCGACCTGCAGCCGGGCTGCGCCACCGTGGTGCGGGTACATGGACCCAGACGCGCCGTGCTCGCGGCGTCACCGCTGCACGCCGTCGGACTCGAATTCCAACCCGAACTCGTCTCGGCCGAGGCCGCCCTTCGCTTTGCCGCCGACGCAACGGAGCAGGCCCTCGCATTCGGACTTGGGCCATGGCAGGAACAGCTTCCTTCCGCGGTCACCCTCAGCGAGATCGGACGATTTCGCACGACGGAGGTCGGGGCAGGAGCTCCCGCGTCGCTCGCCTGCCTCCTCGGCCGCGGCGACGCCGGTGGCCTCGTCGTCGACCTGGTGAGAGGCGGTCCACATGCCGTTGTGGGGGGAACCACCGGCAGCGGCAAGAGCGAGTTGCTCGTCACCTGGGTCACGGCACTCGCCGGCAGCTATTCCCCGGCCCAGGTGACGTTCCTCCTGGTCGATTTCAAGGGGGGAGCAGCCTTCGGGCCCCTGCAGTCATTGCCGCACTGCGTGGGCCTCATCACCGACCTCAACGCCACGGCCGCATCCAGGGCGCTATCGAGCCTCGCGGCAGAACTGCGTCACCGGGAGGGTGTGCTGGCCGCCGCCCACGCGACCGACGTCACGGATCCCCGGCTGTCCCGCGGGCCAGGGAGCCTCTCCCGGCTCGTCATTGTGGTGGACGAATTCGCCACCATGATCAATGCCTTCCCCGAACTGCACGCCCTGTTTGTGGACATTGCCGCCCGTGGGCGCTCACTCGGGGTGCATCTGATCCTGTGCACGCAGCGTCCGGCAGGGGTGGTGCGAGACGCGCTCCTGGCCAACTGCAGCCTGCGGCTGTCGCTCAGGGTCAACAACGCGGCCGACAGCCATGCCGTCATCGGAACGGATGCGGCAGCCACGCTCCCGGCGGATCTGCCGGGCCGCTGCCTGATCGCGGTCTCGTCCGGGGAACCGAGCCTGTGCCAGATTGCCACGACCCAGCCGCAGGATATTCGCGCCGCCGCCGGGAACACCTCGCCAGGGCCAGACCCGGCAGGAGGCGAGGTAACGCCGGGGCCCCGTCGGCCGTGGCTTGATCCGCTCCCGAGCACGGTCACCGATGTCGATTGTGTCGGTACCGACGACACCGCGGCGCCGGAGACCAGGGAAGATTTTCTGCTGGGGCTGCTCGACGAGCCGGAGCGGCAGCGGTATCGGGTGGCGCGCTGGAACCCGGGCCGCGACGGTCACCTGCTCGTCGTGGGCGGCGCCGGGTCCGGCAAGAGCACCCTGTTGGGGACGCTCCTGGCGCAGCGCGACCGGATGCCGGTCGACCTCGTGCCGGCCGATGTGGAGGGCACATGGGATGCGCTGGATGAGGCCTGCCGTGAGGTGCAGGGTACTGCCGGGCGCCCCGCCCGGGTGCTGCTGCTCGATGACTTCGATTCGGTGTGTGCCCGGTGGGAGACGGAACACCGTCTCGCCGCGCTGGAGATGATGACGACCGTGCTCCGTGACGGTCCGGCCCGCGGACTCATCGTCGTGGTTGCGGTGCAGCGTCTCGCCGGGGCGGTGAATGGCCTCACGGCGCTCTGCGCAAACCTGCTGCTCCTGAGAATGCCCAACGCGCAGGAGCACGTGGCCGCGGGAGGACAGTCAGCCCAGTTCGATGCGTCCCTCCCTCCCGGTGGGGGCCGCTTCCGCGGGCTGCGCGTGCAGCTGCTCGTTCCCCGGCCCTGCACGGCGCCACCCACCCTGCCCGCCCTGCCCGCCCTGCCCGCCCTGCCCGCGCAGCTCGACGACGATGCGGCACTGTTGGTGGTCTCCTCCTCACCCGCCCGCACCGCGGCACTGTGGCGCAGTGTGCGGGCCGGTCGTACCGAGGTTATTGACCTCACCGGTGCGTCAACGCTCCCGGTTTCCGACCGGCTCGAGATCATCGAAGGCAGGAACCCGCGGGTGGTGATCGGAGACGCCGACGCCTGGCAGACCCAGTGGGCGCTCCTGGCCGCACTGCGGCCGGGGACGGCGATGGTTTTCGACGGCTGCAGCCTGGGAGATTTTCGGGTCATCGGCCGTCGCCGGGACGTGCCGCCGGCGCTCGCGCCGGGCCGCGGGCACGTGTGGGTGCTGCGCCCCGACGGGTCGGTCGTTCGAGCCTCAATGCCAGCGGACTCCGGGCCGGCGGTCGCCCCGGGAAGCACCCCCGCCGCTCGCTAAGCGAGCACGTCCGCGAGCGCGCGGTGTTCGAGGCCGTGTGCGCTCGCGACGGGAGCGCTCACGACCGTGCCCGAGAAGGTATTGAGCCCGAGCGCGAGGGGAGCATCCCAGCGCAGGGCCTCTTTCCAACCGAGGTTCGCAATGGCACGAACGTAGGGCAGCGTTGCGTTCGTGAGCGCGTACGTCGAGGTGTGCGGAACCGCGCCGGGCATGTTCGCGACGCAGTAGAACAACGACCGGTGCACGGTGAACGTCGGGTCGGCGTGAGTCGTCGGGTGGGAGTCGGCGAAGCATCCGCCCTGGTCGACGGCAATGTCGACCAGAACACTTCCCGGCCGCATACGGGAGACGAGTTCGTTGCTGACCAGCTTGGGTGCGCGGGCCCCGGGGATGAGGACGGAGCCGATCACAAGGTCCGCCTCGATGACGGCCTTGTCGATCTCGAAGCTGTTCGACGCGATGGTCTTCACCCGACCGAAGTAGAGGGCATCCAGTTCGCGCAGCCGGAACAGATTCGTATCGAGGACCGTCACGTCGGCACCGAGGCCGAGGGACACCTGCATCGCCGCGGTTCCGGCGACACCCCCGCCGAGCACCGTGATGCGAGCCGGTTGCGTGCCCGGAACGCCGGGCACGAGCAGCCCCGGCCCGCCGTTGGGCTTGAGCATGGCATTGGCGCCCACGATGGGCGCTAGTCGACCCGCTACCTCGCTCATCGGTGCGAGCAGGGGCAGGGCACGGGATGGCAGCTGTACCGTTTCGTAGGCGATTGCCGTCACCCCGGCGGCGAGCAGTGCCTGGGTGAGCTCGCGCTCGGCCGCGAGGTGCAGGTAGGTGAAGAGCAACAGGTCGGGGCGAAAATGGCCGTACTCGCTGGGAATCGGCTCCTTCACCTTGAGCAGCAGGTCTGCCGCGGCCCACGTGCTCACGGCATCCGGCAGAATGATGGCGCCGGCAGCGGTGTAGGCCGCGTCCGTGATGGACGAACCCAGTCCGGCGCCGGACTGTACCAGTACCTCGTGGCCGTTCGCGGTGAGTTCATGAACCCCGGCGGGGGTGATGGCCACTCGAAACTCGTTGTTCTTCACTTCGGTGGGGATGGCAACCTTCATGGTGCTCCTTAGTTCGCAGGTATCGCCGGGGGACAACGCTGTCCCTGACTGAGACCAAGGTATCCCCGCGGCCGCCTGCGCGCCGGGTGAATGTTCGTGGGGTGCCTGTCTGCGGGGGGAATCAACTACGTGTAGCTGGGGCGGATCGAGCCGACCGGCCGGCCGCCTCCGCTGACCACGAGGGAGAGCTCGGGGATCAGGGCATCGACGTCCGCCCGGGAAATCGCGCCAGCATCCGCCAGCAGGCTCAGGGCCACGACCGTCGCGGCACGCAAGTTGCCGTCGAGAATCTTCAGTGCCACCGTCATACCGTTGTCGGCAGAGGCGACCATGACTCCCTCGGCGCCGCCCTTGATGAACAGTCCGAGCCGGTCGATCACGATGCTGTCGGAGAGACCGGGGCCGGCCACGACCCAACCGTTCTCCCGAACCGCCTCGGCCAGGAAGCCGGCCTCGCGGTAGATCGCGAACGGGGAGTTCGACTTCGATGTGGCGATGCGGGCAACGCCACGTGCCAGGCCGGTGAGCGTCAGGGCGTGCACGGGGGTTCCGCAGCCGTCGATCCCCGAAGCCGCCGGGCGCTCACCCGTGAAGCGTTCGACGACATCGAGAACGCGCTTCTGCAACGGATGCTCCGGGTCGAGATAACCGGTCAGCGACCAGCCGTTCTGCACGCACGCCACCAGCATCGCGGCGTGCTTGCCGGAGCACTCCATGTACACGGCGGACTTGCCGGCCCCGAGGCGCACGAGCGTGTCCCTGGACGCCGAGTCGATCGGCCATGCGGCCGGGCAGCCGAGGGCTGACTCGTTGATGCCGGCGCGGGCGAGCAGGCCACGCACGAGGTCAGCGTGCTTCTGCGTTCCACTGTGACTGGCCGTCGCGATTGCCGCGTCTTCGCCCCGGAGGGTGACGCCGCTGGACATGACCGCGATGGCCTGGAACGGTTTCAGTGTCGACCGCGGAAAGATCGGTGTCTCGATGTCGCCGAGCGCCCGCAGCACCTCACCGTTGGAGCCCAACACCACTGCCGAACCCGCATGCCGAGACTCGACAAAGCCGCTGCGTTCAACAACGGCGAGCTCGACCGCATCGGTGATGGTGAAGGTTTCTGACACGGTGTTGCTCCTGGCTGGTTGCCGTCGGAGCTGACCAGGGGTCAGCTCCGACGGAATCGGACTGCGTGCGGGATGGCGCGTCTGGTTTAGAGCGCAGCCATCGCGTCGTCGATCACCGAGAGGGCATCGGTGATCAGCGCATCGGTCAGCGCTAGGCTCGGCAGGAAGCGCAGAACGCTCCCGTAGGTGCCGGCGGTGAGCAACAGCACTCCGTGGGCCGCCGCGTACGCGGAGATCGCGGAGACGGCCGCAGCGTTCGGGGCCTTCGTTGTGTCACCGGTTCCGGGCTGCACGAGCTCGATGGCGATCATGGCGCCGCGTCCGCGAATCTCACCGATGATGTCGTACTTGTCCTTCAGCACGGTCAGGCCGGCGGTGAGGGTCGCACCGATCCGCTCGCCCTCGGCGAGGAGGTTGTTCGCCTCGATTGCCTCGAACACGGCGACGGCCGCCGCGCACGACACGGGGTTACCACCGAACGTGCCACCAAGGCCGCCGGGCTGGGAGGCGTCAAGGATCTCGGCGCGGCCGGTGACGGCGGCGAGCGGGAAGCCGCCGGCGATGCCCTTGGCCGAAAGAACGAGGTCAGGGACCCAACCGAAGTGCTCGCTCGCGAAGTACTTTCCGGTGCGGCCCATTCCGCTCTGAATTTCGTCGGCGATCATGACAACACCGTTGTCGGTGCACCAGGACTGCAGGGCAGGAAGATAACCGTCGGCGGGAACCATGAAGCCGCCCTCACCCTGGATGGGCTCGACGACGAGGCACGCGAGGTCCGTCGCGCCGACGACCTTCTCGAGGTAGGCGATGGTACGGGCCGCAGCATCCGCACCGTTGAGGCCGTCGTGATACGGGTAGGAGCTCGGCGCGTGGTACACGTCGCTGGCGAGGGGACCGTAGCCGGTTGCGTACGGGGCAGCCTTGTAGTTCATGGCCATCGTGAGCACGGTGCGACCGTGGTACGCGTGGTCGAGCACGGCAACGGCACGGCGGCCAGTGTACTTGCGCGCGATTTTCACGCCGTTCTCCACGGCTTCGGCGCCGGAGTTGATGAGCACGGACTTCTTCGGGAAGTCACCGGGGGTGTGCTCGGCGAGCAGCTCGGCGACGCGAATGTATTCCTCGTAGGGCGTCACGGTGAACAGGGTGTGGATGAAGTCTTCGGTCTGGGTGACGGCCGCGGCGACGACGCTGGACTCGGTGTGGCCGATCGTGGTCACTCCGATGCCGGCGCCGAGGTCGATGAACTGGTTGCCGTCAACGTCGACGACGATGGCGCCGTTGGTCTTCTTGATGTACACGGGAAGCATCGAGGTGACACCACTGGAGACGACGCTCAGGCGCCGGGCATGCAGCTCGGTCGATTTGGGGCCGGGGATCGCGGTCACAATCTTGCGTTCTTGCGGCACCGTATAGGTGGTCGACGTAGCGGAGGAGGAGGCGGGCGCAGCGGCGAGAATGTCAGTCATGATGGTCCCACTTTACCGACCCATTGCCGGATGAAGCTGAAGGGTCTGCAAGAATCTTTCACAAGCGAAGGAGACGCATGAACGGAGTGCATGATTATGCGGTGCGGGTCGAGTGGACGGGTAACCGCGGCACCGGCACAAACCATTACAAGGCCTACGGACGCGATCACCTGATCTCACCGGCCGGGCGGGCATCCGCTGCGAAGCCGTCGATCAGCGGATCATCCGACCCCACCTTTCACGGCGACAATGACCGGTGGAACCCCGAGGAGTTGCTGCTCGCCGCGCTCAGCCAGTGCCACCTGCTCTCGTACCTGCACGTGGCCGCGCGTAACGGCGTCACCGTGACCGCCTACACGGATGCCCCGGTCGGCACGATGGAACAACTCACCGGGGGCGGGGGGCACTTCACGACGGTCACCCTCCGCCCGCGCGTCACCATTGCCGATCCCGCGCAGGTCGACCTCGCGCAGTCGCTGCACGCCGAGGCCGCTCGCGAGTGCTTCATCGCGGCCTCCGTCAACTTTCCCGTCGGCCACGAGCCGGAGACGCTTCCCGCACCGTAGCCGACCAGCGAGGCGGGTCAGCCCTCCGGGTAGGTCGCGGACAACACCGCGAGGGCCTCTTCGATGACGGTGGCCGCGTCGTCGATGAGTTCGTCGGAGATGACGACGGAGGGCAGGATGCGCAGCACGGAGTCCCAGCTGCCGGCGTCGAGCACGATGACACCGTTCGACGTGGCGTGCTTGATGACGGCAGTGAGAGCCTCGGGGTAGGGCTTCTTCGTTTCGGGGTGCACGAGCTCCACCCCGAACATGGCGCCCTTGCCGCGCACGTCTCCCACCACCGAGAACTTCTCCGCCCAGTCGCCGATGCGAGCCCGGAGGGTCTTCTCCACACGCTGCGCCTCGGCGAGGAGGTCGTCGCGTTCGATCAGGTTGAACACGGCGAGGGCGGCCGCGGTGGAGACCGGGTTGCCGCCGAACGTACCGCCAACACCTCCCGGCTGCACGGAATCCATGATGTCGGCGCGGCCCGTGACCGCAGCGAGCGGGAACCCGCCCGCGATGCCCTTGGCCGTGGTGACGAGGTCGGGGACCACGTTGTGGTGCTCGATCGAGTACCAGGCTCCGGTACGAGCGATGCCCGCCTGTATCTCGTCGGCGACGAAAACGATTCCGTTCTCGGTGCAGAACTCGCGGATCCGCTCGAAGAACCCGGGGGCGGGGGTGACGATACCGCCGTCGCCCTGGATCGGTTCGACGAAGAACGCGGCGATCTCCGTCGCGCCGATGTGGGTGTTGATGTAATCAATCGTCTTCTCCGCCGCTTCCTCCCCGGAGAGTTCGTCACGGAAGGGGTAACTCGTGGGCACGCTGTAGATCTCGCCGGGGAACGGACCCATGCCGGCGCGCTCCGGCCAGGGGCGGTACGTCATGGCCATCGTGAGGTTGGTGCGACCGTGGAACGCGTGGTCAAGGGCAACGATGGCGCGGCGACCGGTGAACTTGCGGGCGATCTTGACCGCGTTCTCCACGGCCTCGGCTCCCGTGTTCACCAGAATCGAGCGCTTCTCGAAATCTCCGGGCGTGATCTCGGCGAGTTTCTCGGCGACGCGCACGTAGTTCTCGTATGGCGTCACGGTGAACAGCGTGTGGGTGAGCTTTGCGGCCTGTTCGGCTGCCGCAGCGGCGACGTCCGGGTTGGCGTGGCCGATCGTCGTCACGCCGATGCCGCAGCCCAGGTCGATGATCTGGTTGCCGTCGACGTCGACGAGGATCGCGCCGGCTCCGTGATCCATGTAGATGTTGGCCAGGGTTCCGGCGCCGCGCGCAACGGTTCGCTCACGCCGCGCCTGCAGTTCAACCGACCGGGGGCCGGGAAGGGCGGTGACGAGCTTGCGGGTCTGGGGGACGGAATAGGAAGCAGTCATCCGGCCACCCTAGGGCTGTCGGCTGAACGCCGAATCCTCGGGCCGGGAGGCTACACCCGTTCGCGCGGGAAGACCTTGTCGGCGAGCCGGAGCAGGGTTCCGGAGGGGGGCGATTCGTTGTAGGTCCTGGCGAGTTCCTGGCCGGACAGCTCATGAATGGCGGCCATGATCTCGTCGGTCGCCTGACGGCGTGCCTTGCCCGAATCGGCCGTTCCGTGCGCACTCACGTCGATCGGTTCACCGAACGCCACGGTGATCTTGCGGATGCGGGGCGTCTTGCTTCCCACCGGCATGATCTCTTGCGTGCCGATCAGGCCAACCGGCACGACGACGGCACCGGTCGTAAGCGCGAGCCAGGCCACCCCGGTGCGTCCGCGGTAGAGTCGCCCATCGAGCGAGCGGGTGCCCTCCGGATAAATCGCGAATGCACTCTCAGCATCGAGGATGCTGCGCCCCGCGTCGAGCGCAACCTGTGCGGCCTGCCCGGCCCCACGTTCCACACCGACCGCGCCGATGGACGTGAAGAAGTTACGCGACACCCAGCCACTGAATCCGGTCCCGGTGAAGTATGTGGACTTGGCGAGGAACTGCACCCGCCGGGGCGCGGTGAGCGGGATGACGATGCTGTCAATGAAGGACAGGTGGTTGCTCGCGAAAATGACGGGACCGGTTTTGGGGATGTTCTCGCGGCCTGTGATATGTGGACGAAAAACAAATCTGGCGATCGGGGCCATGATTCCGTAGCCCAGGAAATACACGAATCCGGGTCGTTTTGCACGCGGGGGGGAGACGACTTCAGCGTCGTCCTGGGGTTCTTCATTGGCACCGGTCACTGCTCGACCCTACTCTGCCCGGCGGCTGCACCTAGCATGGAGGCGTGCGCAGAGTAATAATCCTCGGGTCCACCGGTTCAATCGGTACGCAGGCCCTCGACGTGATCAAAGCCAATCCCACCAGGTTTGAGGTAGTCGGCCTGTCGGCCGGCACCAACCGGGCCCTCCTCGACGAACAGGCCGCCGAGTTCGGCGTGGACGACACGGCGCTCGGGGCGGAGGAGGCGGAGCAGCTCGTGCAGGGCGTCGATGCCGACGTCGTGCTCAACGGGATCACCGGTTCGGTGGGCCTCGGCCCGACCCTCGCCGCCCTCAAGTCCGGCCGCGTTCTTGCGCTGGCCAACAAGGAGTCACTCATCGTGGGGGGTGACCTCGTGAAGTCCCTCGCCGCTCCCGGCCAGATTGTTCCGGTCGACTCCGAGCACTCCGCGATTGCCCAGGCCTTGCGATCGGGCACCAGCGACGAGGTGCGTCGGCTCGTGCTGACGGCATCCGGTGGCCCGTTTCGCGGTCGTACTCGTGAGCAGCTGGCCAACGTGACGCCTCGCGAGGCGCTCAACCACCCCACGTGGGACATGGGCGTCGTGGTCACGACGAACTCGGCGACCCTCGTGAACAAGGGACTTGAGATCATCGAGGCCCATCTGCTCTTCGACGTGGGCTACGACCGGATCGACGTGGTGGTGCACCCGCAGTCGATCGTGCACTCCATGGTGGAGTTCATCGACGGTTCCACGATTGCGCAGGCGTCGCCGCCCGACATGCGCCTGCCCATTTCACTGGGTCTGGACTGGCCGAACCGGGTGGCGGCGGTAGGAACGCCGATCGACTGGGCGACACCGCACGCCTGGACCTTCGAACCGCTCGACGACACCGCATTTCCTGCCGTGGACCTCGCCAAGCGGGTCGGGCGCGCCGGCGGCAGCTACCCGGCCGTGTTCAACGCCGCGAATGAGCAGGCCGTGGCGGCCTTCCACGACGGCAAGATCGGGTTCCTCGACATCGTCGACACCGTGCTGCGCGCGGTCGAGTCACACGAGCAGGACGGACCGCTCACCCGGGAATCGCTGGCCGGGGCAGAGGCCTGGGCTCGCGCCACCGCCGACCAACACATCATCGCGGCCAGCGCGCGCTAGCCCTCGCAGTCCTTGTCGCCCTTTTCGCACGAGGAGTCTTTGCCGTCTTTGCCGCCATTTTTGGCCGCCTCGTCGGCTGCCTTGGCTGCCTCGTCGGCTGCCTGGGCGGCATCCTTGGGCGCGTCGGCGTCGGTATCCGCCTGGGCGGCGTCCTTGGCGGCCTGTGCCTCTGCGGCGGCCTGTGCGGCGGCCTGTGCGGCGGCCTGTGCGGCGGCCGTGTCGATCGCCGTGCTGAGGTCGGTGCCCACCAGGTTGATGGCCACCTGAATCTCCGCGGACCGCTCCGGGGTCACCTGGCCGGCGGCGGCGGCGGTGCGCAGGTTGGACTCAACGTTCGTGAGCAGGGACTGTGCGCTGGTGAGGTCACCCTCGGCAGCGGCCGTCGTCACATCAAGCACGGCGCTTTGCAACTGTTCGGCCGTCGACGGCTGCAGGGAAACGGGATCGCCGGCACACCCGGAGAGGGCGAGGGCCGACAGGGCCAGGGTGGCCAGGGTCAGGCGAAAACGAATGCGGGTCATGGGGTCACGCTCTCCTGAAGCTGCTGCAGGTGGTCGCCGAGTGGGCCGTCGACGGCGGGGTAGGTCGGCGGCGCCGCCTCCGGCGTGCTCGGTCGGTTGAGCAGCACAACAAGCAGCACAACAAGAGCCAGCACTATTCCGGCGCCAACGGCGATGGCGCGCGCGGTACGCGGCGACGTGGCGGGTGCCCGCCGCGGGCGCTTCGTACGGGGGGCACGGCTCGGCTCTGACCTGTCACCTCGGGGCAGCAGCGCGGTTGGGGCGTTGTCGTCGTCGCTGGCCGGATCGTGCTCGGGTGCCAGCTGGGGAACGAATGCCGGCTGCTCCGGCAGGAGTCGGGTGGCGGCATGCGCCGGTTCGGCCATGAGCGCCGTCGCGAGCCCGGTTTCGGCGGCGAGGTCGTCGAGCAGGGGAACCGTGGGAACCAGTTCCGGCGCGCTATCGGCCACGAGCGTGCGCAAGACCACGGCCGCAGCGGAGGCGGTGGGACGATCGGCGGCCTCGCGACTCGTCATGGCGGTCAGAAGGTCCGCCCATCCCTGGCTCACGCCGGCGGGAATCTGCGGCTGGCGCTGCAGCCGGGCCATGGCCGATTCGATCGCGGTTCCGGGGTACGCGCGCTCGCCGGTGAGGCTTTCCAACAGCACGAGTCCGAGCGAATACACGTCCGTTGGCGGGCCGAGGGCGGTGCCGAGCGCCTGTTCGGGGCTGAGGTAGCTGGCGGTGCCGAGTGTGGCCCCGGTGGCGGTGAGCCGCGTCTCATCGAGAAGGCGCGCAATGCCGAAGTCGGCGAGCTTGGCGTGCATGGCACGACCGGGGAACCCCGACGGCGTCAGCAGAACGTTCGCGGGCTTGATGTCCCGGTGAATGATGCCGAGCGCGTGCACGTAGTGCAGGGCCTCGGCGAGGTCCGCGCCAATGTCAGCGAGGTCGCGGGGCTCGAGCGGTCCATCAAGCAGGCGCGTGCGCAGATCGGAGCCATCGACGAATTCCATCACGATGAAGGTGCGCGGTGAGCCGTTGACCTGCGCGGTCCCCGCATCGAACAGGGTCACGAGGGCGAAGTGGTTCAGGCTCGCGAGCAGCGAAATCTCACCGCTCTGGCGTTCGGGACCCGCGGAATCCATGCTGTCGGAGCGAAAAAGTTTCACCGCCACCGTGCGGCCGAGCGAGGTATCCGTTGCCTGATAGACGGATGCCATGCCGCCCGTGCCCACCAGTCGATCGAGCCTGAAACGGTCGGCGAGGAGCAGGCCGAGGGGATCAGCTTTGGGTTGGATAGACAGGGGGTACCTCCAGAGGCTGTACTAAGCAAACCACAGGAGAAGACCCGCGTGGTTGACAGGCAGAAGAACGACCAGCCGCTTTGCAGCTTGGAACAGCTACTCTACGACTGTGGAATCTGTACTGCTATTCATTCTCGGCGTCGTCGTCATCGTCGTGGGCCTCGCCGTTTCTATCGGCCTGCACGAGATCGGGCACCTGGTTCCCGCCAAGCTGTTTGGCGTGAAGGTCACGCAGTACATGATCGGCTTCGGGCCGACGCTGTGGTCGAAGAAGAAGGGCGAAACCGAATACGGGTTCAAGGCCATCCCGCTCGGCGGCTACATCTCCATGATCGGCATGTTCCCGCCGAAAAAGGGCGGGGCGGTACAGAGCGCGAGCACGGGGTTCTTCGACACCCTGGTGCAGGAGGGCGCGCCGGAGAAGAAGCCGGGGGCGATGGCGACCATGGTCGACGACGCGCGCCAGGCGAGCGCTGACACCATTGGTGAGGGCGAGCATCACCGCGCGTTCTACACACTCCCCGTCTACAAGCGCATCGTCATCATGCTCGGCGGACCCACGATGAACCTGCTCATCGCGATCGTCATGTTCTCCATTCTGCTGATGGGCTTCGGCACCACCCAGACGAGCACGACCGTCGGCAGCGTCAGCTCGTGCGTGCTCCCGGCCACCAGCGACAGGCAGTCCTGCGAGAGCAGCGACGAGGCCGCCCCCGGCGCCGCGGCCGGGCTGAAGCCGGGCGACCGCTTCGTGAGCATCGGTGGCACCGCCATCACCAGCTGGAGCCAGTCAACGCAGATCATTCGGGGTGCCCCCGGCCAGGCCCTGCAGATGGTGGTCGACCGCGCCGGCACTGAGGTGGCCCTCACGATCACCCCCAAGCTCACCGAACGCTACGTTCTCGACTCTGCGGGCGAACCGGTGACGGATGCCGCGGGCGCCCCGGTCACCGAGCAGGTCGGTTTCGTGGGCATCGGTGCCGCCGGCGAACTCGTGCGCCAGCCGGCCACGGCCGTCATGCCCGCGGTCGGCGACACGATCGCCTCGACCGCCGGCATCATCATCCAGTTGCCGCAGCGTCTCGTTGACGTGGCAAACGCCGCGTTCGGACCGGGCGAACGCGACCCGAACGGCCCCATGAGCATGGTCGGCGTCGGTCGCGTCGCCGGCGAGATCGCGAGTATCGACACCATTCCGGTGGCCAGCAAGGTTGCCACCATGGTCGGCATTCTCGGTTCGGTCAACATTGCCCTCTTCGTGTTCAACCTCGTTCCGCTGCTGCCGCTCGACGGCGGACACGTGGCCGGGGCGTTGTGGGAGGGCATCCGTCGTGCTTTCGCGAAGCTGTTCAAACGGCCGGAGCCGGGGCCGGTCGACATGGCCAAACTCATGCCCCTCACGTTGGCCGTGGTCGTGCTGCTCGGTGGGATGAGCCTGCTGCTCGTGTACGCCGACATCGTCAAACCCGTCAACCTCTTCGGCTGAGCCGCCGCCCCGGGATACCCCGGGGCGGCGGCTCTCACCGTTCAGTGCATGACTAGCGCGAGAGCAGCAGTGCCTCGCCCTGGCCGCCGCCGCCGCAGAGCGCCACGGCCGCCTTGCCGCTTCCCCGACGGGAGAGCTCGAGTGCGGCGTGCAGCGCCACGCGCGCCCCCGACGCGCCGATCGGGTGGCCCATGGCGATGCCGCCACCGTGAATGTTCACCTTGTCGGCCGAAACGCCGAGCACCTTCGACGACTGCATGACAACGGAGGCGAATGCCTCATTGATCTCGACTACGTCGAGGTCACCGGCGTCCCAGCCCTGTTTCGTCAGGGCGCTCGCAATGGCGTTGGCCGGCTGGGAGTGCAGGGAATTGTCGGGTCCGGCAACCTGGCCGGAGGCCTCGATCACGGCGAGCCAGCTGAGACCATGTGCCTCGGCCCAGGCTTTGCTTGCCACGACGACGGCGCTCGCACCGTCGCTCAGGGGCGCCGCGTTTCCGGCCGTGATGTTGCCGTCCGTGGAGAACGCGGGGCGCAGGCGTCCGAGCGTCTCGGTCGTGCTGTCGCCCCGAACGCCCTCATCGGTCGTGAGCACGAGGGGGTCACCCTTGCGCTGGGGCACGCTCACCGGCGTGATTTCGTTGGCGAAGACATCCGCTGCATCGGCGGCAGCCGTGCGCTGGTGCGAGGCGGCGGCCACGGCGTCCTGCTCGAGGCGGGTGAGGCCGAGCTTTTCGTTGGCCAGTTCGGTGGACAGGCCCATCGACAGCCCGTCGAAGGCATCGGTGAGGCCGTCGTGCGCGGCGTGGTCGAGCATGGAGACCGTGCCGTAGGCCCAGCCCTGGCGTGAGCCGGGCAGAAGGTGGGGCGCGCGACTCATCGACTCCTGGCCGCCGGCGACCACGACGTCGGCTTCGCCGAGGCGCACGAGGCGGGCCGCGTCAATGATGGCGGCGAGGCCGGACAGGCACACCTTGTTGAGTGTCATCGCTGGCACGTTCCAGGGGATCCCGGCGCCGATCGCACTCTGGCGGGCGGGGTTCTGGCCGGCACCGGCCTGAAGCACCTGGCCCATGAGAACGGTGTCGACCTGGTCGGGGGCAACGCCCGCGCGGGCGAGGGCACCCGCGATGGCGGCGGTGCCGAGCTGAACGGCGGTGAGGGAGGCAAGCTGGCCGTTCACGCGGCCCTGCGGCGTACGGGACCCGGCAAGAATAACGACGTCAATTGCGGTCATAAGGACTCCTTCGTCAAGTTTTTGTGAGCTGGCGTTCCAGAAAAACGGCCGGAGCCAGCATGACACTGCCGATCCTGTGTTTCTGCACCAGCGCATCCATCCCTTGACAGTAGCGCTTAGACGCCATAGTTTTCTGAAACCTGAATCATGTGTCATGTTTGGGTTCACCGCTCGATTGCACCCCGCCCTTCACCCACTCACACTCCGTTCAACAGCACGAAAGGCCCTTCCATGCGGGTAACAAAGAAGTTCCTGGCACCGTCGCCTCCGGGATCGCGATCAGCCTTGCCGACCAGGCCGCCCAGAACCAGGTGCTCTATCTGGTGCAACGCCAGAATCAACTGGCCGGGACCCTCTCCGGCGGCCAACAGCAAATGGTCTCCCTGGCCAGGGCCCTGCTCAACCGCAACGGACTTCTTCTCGTCGACGAACCGACGAAGGGCCTCGCGCCCAGGATCGTCGGCGACGTCGTCCAGACGCTCCTCACCGCCGCTCAGACCGTGCCGATTCTCCTGGTCGAGCAGAACCTGCAGGTGATCCGGCAGCTCGCCGACCGGGTCGTCGTGCTTTCCGGCGGCCGCGTGGTGTTCACCGGGCTCGCGACCGAACTGCTCGATGACCCGGAGCGCATCCAGCGTTACCTTGGTGTCAGCGCCGGCGCGGCGGATCCAGCGGATGCGGCGGTGCCGCAGTGAGTACCATCGTCCTGCTCCTGATCACCGGCCTGGGTCTCGGCGCCCTGTACTTTCTTGTCGCCTCCGGGCTGTCGCTCATCTACGGGCTCATGGGCGTGCTCAACTTCGCGCATGGCTCCTTCCTCACGATTGGTGCCTTCATGGGCTGGGAGGCCGCGCGCCGACTGAGCGACGGCTCCTGGTGGGCCCTCCTCGCCGCCATGATCACCGGAGCGCTGGTCGGGGCGCTCGCCGCTGCGGCGACCGAATACTTTCTCATTCGCCGGCTATACAACCGGCACATTGAACAGGTGCTCGTCACCGTGGGCCTCGGTTCCCTGAGCGGCGCGGCCCTGGCACCCGTTCTCGTGGCCGTGCTCCAGCCGTTCGCGAACTTCTATCTGGGCGGCACCGGCGACCTCGCCGTCGTGCTCGCGCTCGCCGCGGTGCTGCTGATCAGACCGCGCGGCCTACTCGGGAGCACAACATGAGCATCCGGGCTTACGGCCCCGGCCGGCCCCGTTGGGCGCGGCCGGCCAGCCGGATCGCGGCGGGGGTCGCGTTTGTGGTGCTGCTGGCGCTGCTTCCCCTGCTGAGCATCAGTATCCCCGGTGTGCTTCCGGGGCCGACCTCCACCCCCGGCACCCTGCAGCTGCTCGCCTACGCCATGATCATCGCGGCGCTCGCACTCAGCTACCACCTGTTGTTCGGACTCGCCGGAATGCTCTCGTTCGGGCACGCGCTCTTCTTCGCGGCCGGCGCGTATGGCCTCGGGATCGCGCTGCAAAACTTCTCGCCGAGCTGGCTGCCCCAGACGGCAACGTTCGTTGCCGCCGTGCTGATTACGATCGTGCTCGGCTTCGTGCTCGCCGCGGTCGTCGGCTCGCTCAGCCTGCGCGTCACCGGCATCTCGTTCGCCATGGTGACCCTCGCCTTCGCCTTCGCCCTCGCCGTGGTCGTTGTGGTCTACCTCGTCGTGCTGTGGGTCGAGAAGGGCCGGTCACGTTGTGGCCGCGACGCGCGAGAACGAACTCCGAGTGCGTGTCATCGGTATTCGCCCGTACTTTGTGCGCCTGCTCATCTTCAGCATCGCCGGCGCGCTGGCGGCGCTGGCCGGTGCGGCCTTCCTCTTGCTGCAGAGCGGGGTATCGCCGCGGGGTGCGACGCCGGACTTCACGCTCACCCTGCTCGTGATCGTCGTGCTCGGCGGGGTGGGGCTGCGTTGGGGAGCGGTGCTCGGCGCCGTCGTCTACACGCTGCTCGACCAGCGCCTCACCGCCCTGGCCGGGTCGGAATTCATCGCCGGGCTGCCCGATGTGCTGCGTATCCCGTTGTCGCAGCCGTTGTTCATCCTCGGCACACTGTTCATCCTCGTTGTCTTGTTTCTGCCGGGCGGCCTGGCCCGGTTGACCCGACTGGGCCGGCGCCCGCGCCGCAGCGGTCGGGCCGGGGAACTCCAACGAGAGCGCATGCTTGAGTCGGAGGAATCAACTCGTGAATGAAACACCCCCCACTGACGGGCTGCACACCCTCGGCCGCTGGACCCGCGACCGTGCCAGGGCCACCCCCGACCGCGTCGCCGTCGACGACCGCGGCGTCACGCTGCGCTACCACGACCTCGACGACCGGGCCGGCGATCTCTCCGCCGCTTTTCGGGCGGCCGGGTACGGTATCGGCGACCGGGTGGCGACGATCACCGGCAACAGCCAGGACCGGGTCGTGCCGGGCCGTCGCGCCGACCTTCCGGAGCGTGCGCCGCAGCGCCCGGTGCGCGACGACGACCCGTTGTTGATCGCGTTCACCTCCGGCACCCTCGGCCGGGCCAAAGGGGTTGTGCTCACCCACTCCAACTGTTTCTGGACCAACCTGTCTTTGTCGCCCATGACCGAGATCACGAGCAAAGGTGTGGTGCTGGCGGTCATGCCGCAGTACCACGTGGGCGGATGGAACATCCAGCCGCTGCTGGCCTGGTGGATGGGCGCGACCGTGGTGCTGGAGCGTACCTTCGACCCGGGCCGGGTGTTGCAGCTCATTCAAGATCGGCGAATCACCACCATAATGGGTGTGCTGGCAAACTACCTGTTTGTGGCGCAGCATCCGAACTTCGCCGAAACCGACCTGTCGAGCCTGAACCACGCTGTCGTCGGTGGGGCGCCGATGCCCGCACCGCTGCTGCGCACCTGGCATGCTCGCGGCGTCGCACTGACCCAGGGGTATGGGCTGACCGAGGCCTCGCCGAACGTGCTGTGCCTGCCCAACGAAGACGCCCCCAGCATGCTCAGGTACGCCGGAAAACCGTACGCGCACGTCGAGGTCGTTGTCGCAGACCCGGTCACCGGCGAACATCGGGCCGGGGCGAGCACGGGGGAGCTGCTTGTACGCGGCCCCTGCGTGTTCTCCGGGTATTTTCGCGCCCCCGAGGAGACC
Source organism: Cryobacterium psychrophilum (assembly GCF_004365915.1). Lineage (NCBI taxonomy): Bacteria > Bacillati > Actinomycetota > Actinomycetes > Micrococcales > Microbacteriaceae > Cryobacterium > Cryobacterium psychrophilum. The sequence goes on along the minus strand of NZ_SODI01000001.1, from coordinate 833,719 downwards.
GCCCGCACCCTCCGAGACGGATGGCTGCACACCGGTGACCTCGTTCGTCGCGACGAACACGGGTACTTCGCCGTCATCGACCGGCTCACCGATATCTATATCTCGGGCGGCGAGAGCGTCGCCCCCGCCGAAGTGGAGAACGTTTTGTTTGAACATGCTGTCGTGGCCGACGTCGCGGTCATCGGGGTCCCCGACGACCGCTGGGGCGAAGTGGGGGTCGCCTTTGTTGTGACCGAACCGGGCGTCGCGGAGTCGGCGGAGAGACTCCTGGTGTACGCCCGAAGCCAGCTGTCGGGGTTCAAGGTGCCCGCGCACGTGCGATTCGTGCCGCAGATACCCCGATCGCTGGGCAGCAAGGTGCTGCGCCGGGAACTTCTGGCAAGCTGGCAGAATAACCTCGTTGGAGGTGCCCGGTGAGCGCCGCCGAGCCGCGCACCGCGCGCGGGGCACTGACCAAACGCAAACTGATCGAAGCGGCCGAAGACGTCTTTTCCCGCGTCGGATACTCCGACGCGTCGATCTCGCGCATCACGGAGGCCGCCGGCATCGGCCAGGGCACGTTCTATCTGTATTTCGATTCGAAACTGCAGATCTTCAACGAACTCGTCGAAGACCTCAACCACCGGGTGCGTCAGGCGATGAGTGCAGCATCGGCGTCGACCACGAATCGTCTCGACTCTGAGCGGGCCGGGTTTCGCGCGTTCTTCCAGTTCACGGCCGACCATCCGGCGCTGTACCGGGTGGTTCGGGAGGCGGAGTTCGTCTCGCCAGGGGCCCTGCGCATGCACTACTCGCGCATCGTCGAGGGGTACATTGCGGGGCTGCGAGCGGCTGGGCAGGCGGGCGAGATCAGCGACATTGATCCGACCGTTGCGGCGTGGGCCTTGATGGGCGTCGGCGAAATGATCGGCATGCGCTGGGTGCTGTGGGGGGACCCAACGACTGCCGATGCACAGTCCGGCTCCGACGCCGATCCGTTTGCGAGTGGGACCCGACAGGTCCCCGAGCATGTTTTCGAGCAGATGATGCGCTTCATTGAGGGTGCCCTCGGGAGGCCGGCGGCATCCGTCGGATCGCCCGGCGCGACATCCGTAACCGCTTCCGACGAGAACCGAGGCACCGATGACTGACCTGATCGCGACCGGCAACGGCTCAGGCGGTGGCGTTCAGGCGCCAGGCTACAGCGCGTTCCAGGCGCCGGTCGACGGCGGCGATCTCTTCGGCGGCCAGTGGCGTGCCGCCGAGAGCGACGGCACGGCCGTGCTCGCGGTGCACGGCATCACTGCCTCGCACCTGTCCTGGCCGTGGCTGGCCGCGCAACTGCCCGGCACCCGGGTGATCGCACCCGACCTGCGCGGGCGGGCGCGCAGCAACGGCCTGCCGGGACCGTATGGTCTCCGCCACCAGGCCGATGACCTGGCCGTGGCGCTCGATTTTCTCGAGGTCGAACGGGTGGTCGTGGTCGGGCATTCGATGGGTGCGTTCGTCGCCGTGTGGCTCGCTCACCTGCACCCCGATCGGGTTGAATCGCTTGTGCTCGTTGACGGGGGCCTGCCGATTCCGCACGAGGAGGGTATCGATCCGATCCGGATGCTCGGCCCTGCGGTGGAGCGCCTGTCCCAAGTATTTCCCAGCCGCGAGACGTACGCCCAGTTCTGGCAGGCACACCCGGCCTTTGCCGGTGACTGGTCACAGCGCCTCGCCGACTTCGCGAATTACGACCTCGATGGCACGGCGCCCCAGCTGCATCCTTCGGCCCGGCTCGAGGCCGTCGCCGAGAACGTCACGCAGCTCAACGGCTCCGGCGGGTATGCGGAGGCCCTCGCCGGGTTGAGCCTGCCGATCGACTTTCTGCGGGCGCCGCGCGGGCTGCTGAACGAGCCGACCGCGCTGTATGCGCGTGCCGCGGTCGATGCTGCGGTCGCGCGGATGCCGACGTTTCGGGCGCACGAGGTCGAGGGCGTCAACCACTACACAATCGTCATGTCAGAACGCGGGGCCGAACAGGTGGCTTCCGTTGTCACGGAGCACACGCACCCGGCCTGACATGATTGGCCGAGCACCACCTGGTACCCCGAGAAGTCAGAGAGGACTTCCTAATGACCAACACAATTTTCGACGGAATCACGCAACACACGATCACCACACCACGACTGTCGGCCGGGGTGCTGGAGCGGCCCGCAACAGCACCGACCGAAACCGTGGTCTTCATTCACGGCAACGTGTCGTCGTCGCTGTTCTGGCAACCGATGATGCTGGCTCTGCCGCGCACCGTGCGGGCTTTGGCGATCGACCTGCGCGGCTTCGGAACAAGCGAGACCCTGCCGGTCGATGCCACACGTGGCCTCAGTGACTTCGCCGACGATGTCGCGTCGGTGCTGGCGCAGATTGGTGTCGACCGGGCGCATTTCGTGGGGTGGAGCATGGGCGGGGGAGTGGTGATGCAGTTCTTGCTCGATCACCCGGCATCCGTTCGAAGCCTGACCCTGGTGGCGCCCGTCTCGCCCTACGGTTTCGGCGGCACTCGCGGTGCCGAGGGGGTGCGGCTGAACCTGGACGACGCCGGAACGGGCGCGGGTGGTGCCAACCCGGACTTCATCACTCGGCTGAACGCGCACGACCGCACGGCTGAGGCGCAGACAAGCCCGCGTACCGTGTACCAGACCGCGTACGTCAAGCCGCCGTTCAGCTCGGACCATGACGACGTGTGGGTTGAGTCGATGCTCATGACGGCCACCGGCCCCGACAATTACCCGGGCGACTCCCTCGCCTCGACGAACTGGCCCGGCTTCGCCCCCGGCACCGGCGGCGTGCTCAACACCATGGCACCGCAGTACTTCAACACGAGCGCGATCTCCGAACTGGCCGACAAACCGCCCATTCTGTGGGTGCACGGCAGTGATGATGTGATCGTGTCGGACACCTCGTATTTCGACCTGAACTTCCTGGGGCAGCTCGGGGTGATTCCGGGCTGGCCCGGAGCCGACACGGCGCCGCCCCAGCCGATGATCCAGCAGACTCGCGCGGTGCTGGCCGCGTACGAGGCACAGGGCGGTGCCACGACCGAGCTCGAGCTGGCTGATTGCGGACACTCGCCGCACCTGGAGCACCCGGCCGCTACTCTGCAGGCCCTGCTGCAGGTTCTTTCCCAGAGCGACGAGTAGGCTGAACCCGTGGCTGCAATCAATTTGGGAATGCCCAAAGTACCCGAGATACTCGCTCCGAGACGCAAGTCCCGCCAGATCAAGGTCGGTAAGGTCCTCGTCGGTGGTGACGCTCAGGTGAGCGTTCAATCGATGACGACCACGCAGACGACCAACATCAACGCGACGTTGCAGCAGATCGCCGAACTCACGGCGAGCGGATGCGACATTGTGCGCGTGGCCGTTCCCACCCGTGATGACGCCGAGGTCTTGTCGATCATTGCGAAGAAGAGCCAGATCCCGGTCATTGCTGACATTCACTTTCAGCCGAACTACGTCTTCGCGGCCATTGACGCGGGCTGCGCGGCCGTTCGAGTGAATCCGGGCAACATCCGTAAGTTCGACGACCAGGTGGGCAAGATCGCCGCCGCAGCCAAGGCCGCTGGCGTGAGCCTGCGCATCGGCGTGAACGCCGGTTCGCTCGAGCCCAGCCTGCTGCAGAAGTACGGCAAGGCCACCCCGGAGGCGCTCGTGGAGAGCGCCGTCTGGGAGGCGAGCCTGTTCGAGGATCACGACTTCCACGACTTCAAGATCTCGGTCAAGCACAACGACCCGGTGATCATGGTCAAGGCCTACCGGATGCTCGCCGAACGCGGCGACTGGCCGCTTCACCTCGGTGTGACCGAGGCCGGGCCGTCGTTCCAGGGCACCATTAAGAGCGCCACGGCGTTCGGCATCCTGCTCGGGGAGGGCATCGGCGACACCATTCGCGTGTCCCTCAGCGCGCCTCCTGCGGAGGAGATCAAGGTGGGCCTGCAGATTCTGCAGTCGCTCAACCTGCGCGAGCGCAAGCTTGAGATCGTGTCGTGCCCCAGCTGTGGACGCGCCCAGGTCGACGTGTACAAGCTCGCGAACGATGTGACGGACGGCCTTGAGGGCATGACCGTTCCGCTGCGCGTTGCCGTGATGGGTTGCGTTGTCAACGGACCGGGTGAGGCTCGCGAAGCCGACCTCGGTGTGGCCTCCGGCAACGGCAAGGGCCAGATCTTCGTCAAGGGTGAGGTCATCAAGACCGTGCCGGAGTCCGAGATCGTCGCCACGCTGATCGAGGAAGCCAACCGCCTCGCCGCGGAAATGCCCGCCGCCGAGCTCGGTTCCCCCACGGTTAGCGTCTCCCAGTAGCCGCAAGAGGTCCCGAATCGGACACGTGTGGCCAGCGCAATGGGCGCTGATGTCCGGTTCGGAAACCTTCGCCTGCGGGGGAGGGGACAGTGGGGCCAGGAAGACCCGGCTTACTATCTGGATCTGAGCCACGGCGGGTCACTGCTGGGTGTGTTGGCGCGGTGTGCGGCGGCGGGTCGCCAGGTTCGGGTGGGGTCGAAGAGTACGGGGCCGCGCAGGTGGGGCCTCCCGTTGATCATTCGAATGTCCCACCCGGCGGTGTCGATGGTGTGGTGGTGGAACCAGCACAACAGAACACCGTTTTCCACGTCGGTCAGTCCGTGGGATTGCCACGGGATCACGTGGTGCACCTCGCACCAGGCGGCCGCGATTTTGCAGCCGGGGATGACGCAGCCGCCGTCGCGGGCGGCGATCGCGCGGCGCTGGGCGGGGCTGAAGAATCGTTCCTTCGCTCCCAGGTGCAGTACGTGGCCGTCGTCGCCGATGATGACCTGCTGGTAGCCGCCCGCGCACAGCCGCTGGTTTACGCTGCGAAGGCTGATCGGGGCGTCCACGCCGTCGATCCAGCCGACGCCGCGACCGTTCTTCAGGTCGCGGGCGTTCACGTGCACCATCACGACGGGCGCCGCGCCGCCCATGGTCGGGGTTTTCGGGTCACGCGCGGTCTTCTCGAACACCGCCCGCAGAATGTCGGCGCACTTCTCGCCGCCGGTACGGTCATCGACGGCTTCTTCGGCGCCGGGGATGAGTTCCCCGGCCTCCAGGCGCGCCTGGTCCTCCGCCGACGGAAACGCCGGTGCCGCGTGGGCACTGAGGAACGTGTTGAACACCCCGTTCATCACGCCGCGAAGGTCGGGCGTCACACCGCCGCGCAGCGGATACAGCCCATCCCGCAGGAGCCCGAACCCGAACGTGCTCTTCGCGGCGGTCTTGTCGTCGCTGGGCGCCGCCCCATCGGGGTCGAGCATCGCCGCCCATTCGTGGGCCTGCGCCCGAATGAGGTCGGCACTGAACGCGATCCCGGCACCCGGGAGTCCTTCGGTCTCGGGGGTGATCGCCCCGGTGGCGGAGGCAACCAGGGCGCGTTCGGCCCGGTCGAGGTCGTCCGGGGCGACCCGGGTCGAAATCTGTTCCAGTGCGGTGACGATGACGTCGGCGGCGTCGATGCCGAGTTCCCCGGCGGCCAGACTCTCGGCGACGGCGGGGTGCCGCACCGGCATGACTTGCCCGACCAGGCCGCTGGTCGCGGACGAGACTCCGGTGATGGTGCCGCCGAGGCGCATCCGCCGCTTCGCCTCGCTACTCGAGATACGCGTCACCCCGGTGATCAGTTCGAACTTGCCGCGGCATCCGTTCTTCCACGCGAGCGAGTCATGACCGAGGCCGGAATCGGCGCGAAACCCGACATGGGCCGCGGAGCTGATCCGGCCACCATCCACCCGACGCCCCACGGCCTCCAACGCGCCCATCACGGCCAGCGCCGCATCGTCGTCCAGGAGTGCGAATTGCACTCCGGCGAGGGCGGCCGTGACGAGTTCGCCGGCCTGCAGTAGCAGGGCGACCATCTCAGCTCCGGACTTCACCGTCGTGAACATACCCCCATTTTAGCGCGAATCGAACGTAAACGCGAGAGTTGCTCACCTATTTCTTTATAGACCTTAGTAAGTAATTCTGCCGACCGAAGCCCGTAAACGAACCCGCCAGCGCCCTCACGGGCGGCGCTGACGCCGGTTCTCGTCGCCAACGCAGCCCGCCTACCGGCCATTCCTCGGCCCGGAGATGGGTGCCCAGCGTCACTGGTGCCTGATCGGGGATCATGCGGGTTCTCGTTGGCGAGGGAGGGGTGCCGTGGTCGCGGGGCGGTGCTCGTTTTGACACGGGCTCCTCGTTCGACCTATGCTCATGGAATCGTTTCCATGGAATCGATTCCATGATAACCACGATGAAGTGATTCCGGGTGAGCGTGACAACAATCAAGGACGTGGCCGCTCTGGCCGGTGTGTCCGCGGCAACCGCATCGCGGGTTCTCTCCGGAAACCCGGCGACTTCCCCCGAATCCCGGGAAAGCGTGGCCGCAGCGGTGCGGCAACTCGATTTCAGGCCCAACGCACAAGCGCGAGCACTGCGCTCGACCCACACCCACACCATCGGCCTGCTGGTCTCCGACATCCGCAACCCGTTCTTCGCCGACCTCGCCCACGCGGTCGAGCAGGCCGCTCGTGGCGCTGGCTACGTAACCCTGCTCGGCAACGCCAACGAGCAGACCGCCCAGCAGGACCGCTACCTCGACGTCATGATTTCGCAGCGCGTTGACGGAATCATCGTGGCGCCCCAGGGCGACGGCAGCGGCAGCATCCGTTCGCTCATCGAACGCGGCATCCCCACGGTTTTCGTTGACCGCCGGATTGCCGGTATCGACGTGCCGAGCGTGACGACCGACAGCGATGGCGGTATCCGCCAGGCCGTGGCGCACCTCGTTGCCGTCGGCCACACCCGTATTGGCTACATTGCCGGCCCGCAGGACGTGTCGACCGGTCGGGAACGCCTCGATGCGTTCACGCGAGCGATCGCTTCGGCCGGGCTCCCGCATGACGCCCAACTCATCTTTCAGGGCGACTTTCAAGCCGAGAGCGGGTCGGCTGGCGTGGAGGCGCTGCTCGGACTGACCGAGCCGCCCACCGCAATTCTTGCCGCCGACAGCCTCATGGCCGTCGGAGCGATCGCGACGCTCAATCGTCGCGGCGTACGGCTGGGGGAGCAGATCGCGCTCGTCGCCTTCGATGACATCGAATGGTTCGCCCTGTTGAACCCCGCGCTGAGCGTCGTCTCGCACAGCGTCGAAGACATGGGACGCATCGCCGTCGACCTGCTCGAGCAGGTCATTGCCGGCGGTCGGCCCGCATCGGTGCAATTGCCCAGCGAGCTGATCGTCCGGGCCTCGTCGGCCACCGGCCCGATCACACGGAGGAACTGACATGACCCAGCAGCCGCTCATCTCACTGAAGAACGTGAGCAAATCCTTCGGTCCCGTCCGCGTGATTCGTGACGTCACCGTGGACGTCTACCCGGGGAAGGTGCAGGTGCTGCTCGGTGAGAATGGCGCAGGCAAGTCCACCCTGATCAAGATGATGGCTGGCGTCTACCAGCCGGACGCCGGGGACATCCTGGTCGACGGAACCGCCGTGCACCTGCCGAACACTCGGGCGGCCGAAGCTCTCGGCATCGCGACCATTCACCAGGAACTCAATCTGGTTGCGTCGTTGACCATCGCCGAGAACGTCATGATGGGCCGATTCCCCACCAGGTTTGGCCTGGTCGACCGCAAGGAGCTGCGTCGCCAGGCTCGCGCCGCGCTGCAGCTGATCGGCTTGGACATGGATGTCGATACCCGGGTGGGGGAGCTGGGAATCGCACGCCAGCAGCTCGTCGAGATTGCCAAGGCACTCAGCATCAACGCTCGCATTCTGATTCTGGATGAGCCGACCGCCGCGTTGACCAGAACCGAAACCGACAGACTGTTCCGAGTCGTCAACGACCTGCGCAGCCACGGCGTTGGGATGCTGTTCATCAGTCATCACCTCGATGAGATCGGTGAAATCGGCGATTCCATCACCGTGCTGCGCGACGGTGAATTCGTCGCCGAGGTGCCGGCATCGACACCCGAAGCCGACCTGGTCACACTTATGGTGGGGCGCAGCATCGACGACCAGTTCCCCCGGCGCCTGACCGAAAGCGACACGACCGCCGTGGTGCTGACCGTTGATTCGCTCACGGCGAAGGGCCGCTTCGAGGGCATCAGCTTCGGCCTGCGGGCCGGAGAGGTGCTCGGCATCGCCGGACTCGTCGGGGCCGGACGCACCGAGGTGATCCGCGCGATTGCGGGCGCCGACCGCTACGACTCCGGCACGGTGCGGGTAGGGGACACGCTCCTGCCCAAGGGAAACGTGCGCGCCGCCATCGCCGCCGGGATCGGCCATGTGCCCGAGGACCGCAAGGTGCAGGGGCTCGTGCTCGACGCATCCGTCAACGACAACCTCGGCTACGCCACGCTCGCCTCCACGGCACGGCTCGGCCTCGCCGACTTTGCCGGACAGCGGGAGCGGGCGACAAGCGTCGCAGACACGCTGCGGATCCGCATGAACAGCATCGACCAGCCCATCGGATCGCTGTCCGGAGGCAACCAGCAGAAGGCGGTCTTCGGCCGGTGGATCCTCGCCGCATCGACAGTGCTGCTGCTCGATGAACCGACCCGCGGGGTTGATGTGGGCGCCAAGGTCGAGATCTATGAGCTCATGAACGAGATCACCGCGGCCGGCGGTGCGATTGTCATGGTCTCCAGCGAACTTCCGGAACTGATCGGCATGAGCGACCGCATCCTGGTCATGCGTGACGGCCGGCTGGCCGGCGAGCTGATCACGGCCAACACCAGCCAGGACGAAATCATGACGCTTGCCACCCGGGATGCGCTCGAGACCGAGACAGCCACAGACGACGCAGAGAAGAAGGTTCGACGATGACCGACACCATGCAGGCGCGGGCACGCTCCTTCGACTACAAGAAATTCCTGTCCAACAACGGCGCCCTCGTGGGACTGGTTGTGCTGTGCCTGGCGCTGTTCATCGCGACCCCCAACTTCTTGACCGGCCAGAACCTGCTCAACATCGGCATTCAGGTGTCAACGGTCGCTGTGCTCGCCTTCGGAATGACGTTCGTCATCGTCGCCGGCGGGATCGACCTCTCGGTCGGCTCCGTCGCGGCGCTGTCGGCCACCGTGTCGGGCTGGTTCTTCGCCAGCGCGGGGCTGCCCGGCTGGATGGCGCTGGTCGGCGGACTCGTCACCGGACTGGTGATCGGCACGGTCAACGGCCTGGCAAGCGCCTACGGCAAGCTCCCCTCCTTCATCGCCACGCTGGCCATGCTCAGCGTTGCTCGAGGACTCACCCTGGTGATCTCTGACGGACGGCCGATCTCGACCTCGCCCGAAGTCTCGTTCCTCGGCGGCGACCTCGGCCCGATCCCGATGCCCATCATCGTTCTGATCGGTACCGCCCTTATCGCGTCGTTCGTTCTCAATCGAACGGTCATCGGCCGGTCAATGTACGCCGTGGGCGGTAACGCCGAAGCGGCCCGTCTCTCCGGGCTGCCGGTCAAGCGCATCACGGTGACGGTGTTCGCCCTCGCCGGGCTGTTCGCCGCCGTCGCCGGCCTGCTCCTGGCGGGCCGGCTCGACTCCGCCCAACCGCAGGCCGCTGCCGGCTACGAGCTCGATGCGATTGCCGCCGTGGTCATCGGTGGAGCCTCCCTGGCGGGCGGCGTGGGCCGCATTTCGGGTACGTTCATCGGCGCCCTCGTGCTCGTCGTCATTCGCAACGGACTCAACCTACTCAACGTCACGTCGTTCTGGCAGCAGGTCGTCATCGGCCTGGTCATCGCCGTCGCCGTTGGCTTCGACGTGCTGCGTCGCAAGACCTCCAGCCGCTGATCCCTTCTTTCACATTCACCACCCTCAACCCGCAAGGAAAAAGACAATGAAGTTTTCTGCATTCCGCAAGGTAGCCACGCTCTCCGCTGTCGCTGCCCTCGTTCTCGCCGGCACGGTCGGCTGCAACCGCACCAGTGAGGCCGCCGAAGGGGAGACCAAGATCGTCATGGCCCTCTCCACACTCAACAACCCCTTCTTCGTCGACCTTCGCGACGGCGCACTGGCCGCCGCCAAGTCGGCCGGCGTGCAGCTCGACATCGTTGACGCTCAGAATGACTCGGCCACCCAGGCCAACCAGCTCGCGACAGCGATGGCCGGAAACACCAAGGCCGTCATCGTGAACCCCGTCGACTCGGCCGCAGCCGGCCCCTCGGTCACCGCGCTGAACAAGGCGAACATCCCCGTCATCGCGGTCGACCGCACCGTGAACGATGCCGACGTGGTGTCGCTGGTCGCCAGCGACAATGTTGCGGGCGGAGCGCAGGCCGCTGTCGCACTCGCCGAATCGATGGGCGAGACGGGCAGCGTCATCATCTTGCAGGGCGTCGCCGGCACGTCGGCCAGCCGTGACCGCGGCGAAGGATTCCGCGAAGGCATCAAGGCGTACCCGAACATTCAGATCGTCGCCGAGCAGACCGCCAACTTCGACCGGGCCGCAGCGCTCGACGTGACCACCAACCTCATGCAGGCCAACGCCGGCGTGACCGGAATATTCGCCGAGAACGACGAGATGGCCCTTGGCGCCATCCAGTCGCTCGGCGCCCGCGCCGGTACCGAGGTGATGGTCGCCGGGTTCGACGGCACCAGCGACGGTTTCGAGGCCATCTCGGCCGGCACACTCCACAGCACGGTTGCCCAGCAGCCCGCGAAGCTCGGACAGCTCGCGGTCGAGCAGGCACTGAAGGCGATCAACGGTGAGACGGTTGAGGAGATCGTTCCGGTCGAGGTCGTATCGGTCACCAAGGAGAACGTCGGCGACTTCTCCTAATGACACACACCGCAGCTCGCGTCGTCGTGGTGGGATCCATCAACGTCGACCAGGTGGTCAGGGTCGATCGACACCCGCGACCCGGAGAGACCTTGATCGGTGGCTCACTGCAGGTGCTGCCGGGCGGCAAGGGAGCGAACCAGGCTGTCGCTGCTGCCCTGCGTGGTGCACGTGTGAGCATGATCGGTGCGGTCGGCGACGACGCGCACGCGGCCACTGCCCTCGCGACGCTCACGAGCAGCGGTGTTGACGTTTCACTGGTTCGAGTGGTGCCGGGCCCCACGGGCCTGGCACTGATCACGGTCGGCGCCGATGGTGAAAATACCATCATCGTCGTTCCGGGCGCCAACGATGCGGTCACAGCGGATGTCGCTGAGCAGCACGCGTCGCTGCTCGAGACGGCGGCTGTCGTCGTGCTCCAGGGGGAGATCCCGGTCAGCACGATCACGGCCGTGATGCTGCGGACCAGTGGTCGGGTGGTATTGAACCTCGCGCCCGTGGTTGCGGTGGGCGCTGAGGCGCTGCGCCTGGCCGATCCGCTCGTCGTGAACGAGCACGAAGCAGGACTACTGCTCCAGCAGGTGGCTGCCGGCCAGGATGTGCCGGGCGACGACGCCGGAGTTGCCGACGCGCTTCGGGCGTGGGGAATCGCCTCCGTTGTGGTGACCTGTGGGCCGCTGGGTGCTGTCATCGCAGATTCGACCGGAACGCATTCGGTTGCGGCGCCCACGGTGGAATCGATTGATTCCTCGGGCGCCGGTGACGCCTTCGTCGGCGCGTTGAGCGCGGAGCTTGCGGCCGGTGCGACGCTGGTCGACGGCGTTCGGGTGGCGGTTCGTGTCGGCGCCTTCGCCGTGCGGGGTCATGGAACGCAGCCCTCGTATCCGACGCTGGACGACGTTCTTCCGGAGGTGGCGGCATGAAGCGCCGCGGAATTCTGAATGCCGACCTGAACGCGGCGATCAGCCGCCTGGGTCACCTTGACGTCGTGATCGTGGCCGATTGTGGCCTGCCGATACCGGCCGGGGTCACGGTCATCGACCTCGCCCTCGTGCATGGCGTTCCCCGGTTTGAGCAGGTGCTCGATGCTCTGCTTGAGGAGGCCGTGTTTGAACGGTGCGTCGCTGCGGAGGAGATTCGGTCGACGGTGGCGGAGCACTGGCTCACGAGCCGATTCGACAATATCGAGCTTCGAAGCCATGTCGATGTGAAAGAGCTATCCAAGACGGCTGCCCTGTTCATTCGCACCGGTGAGGCGACGCCCTACGCCAACGCAGCGCTGGTCTGCGGCGTGCCCTTCTAAGACCGGCGGCGAGCGAAGCGTTTGCCTCCGCTGTTGGTTCGGCAAGTCTGTCCGGGGCGGGCCGTAGGGTGCAACTGCTCCGCGCTCTTCACTGCTTCGATCTGAGCCACGGCGGGTCACTGCTGGGTGTGTTGGCGCGGTGTGCGGCGGCGGGTCGCCAGGTTCGGGTGGGGTCGAAGAGCACCGGGCCGCGCAGGTGAGGCCGGCCGTTGATCATCTGGATGTCCCACCCGGCGGTGTCAATGGTGTGGTGGTGGAACCAGCACAGCAGCACACCGTTTTCCACGTCGGTCTTTCCCTGAGATTGCCACGGGATCACGTGGTGCACCTCGCACCAGGCGGCCGCGATTTTGCAGCCGGGGATGACGCAGCCGCCGTCGCGGGCGGCGATCGCGCGGCGCTGGGCGGGGCTGAAGAAGCGTTCCTTCGCTCCGAGGTGCAGTACGTGGCCGTCGTCGCCGATGATGACCTGCTGGTAGCCGCCCGCGCACAGCCGCTGGTTTACGCTGCGAAGGCTGATCGGGGCGTCCACGCCGTCGATCCAGCCGACGCCGCGACCGTTCTTCAGGTCGCGGGCGTTCACGTGCACCATCACGACGGGCGCCGCGCCGCCCATGGTCGGGGTTTTCGGGTCTCGGGCGGTCTTTTCGAACACCGCCCGCAGAATGTCGGCGCACTTCTCGCCGCCGGTGCGGTCGTCGACGGCTTCTTCGGCGCCGGGGATGAGTTCCCCGGCCTCCAGGCGCGCCTGGTCCTCCGCCGACGGAAACGCGGGTGCCGCGTGGGCACTGAGGAACGTGTTGAACACCCCGTTCATCACGCCGCGGAGGTCGGGCGTCACGCCGCCGCGCAGCGGATACAGCCCATCCCGCAGGAGCCCGAACCCGAACGTGCTCTTCGCGGCCGTCTTGTCGTCGCTCGGCGCCGCCCCATCAGGGTCGAGCATCGCCGCCCATTCGTGGGCCTGCGCCCGAATGAGGTCGGCACTGAACGCGATCCCCGCACCCGGGAGTCCTTCGGTCTCCGGGGTGATCGCCCCCGTCGCCGACGCCACCAGGGCGCGTTCGGCCCGGTCGAGGTCGTCCGGGGCGACCCGGGTCGAGATCTGCTCCAGAGCGGTGACGATGACGTCGGCGGCGTCGATGCCGAGTTCCCCGGCGGCCAGACTCTCGGCGACGGCGGGGTGCCGCACCGGCATGACTTGCCCGACCAGGCCGCTGGTCGCGGACGAGACCCCGGTGATGGTGCCGCCGAGGCGCATCCGCCGCTTCGCCTCGCTACTCGAGATACGCGTCACCCCGGTGATCAGTTCGAACTTGCCGCGGCATCCGTTCTTCCACGCGAGCGAGTCATGCCCGAGGCCGGAGTCGGCGCGAAACCCGACATTGGCCGCGGAGCTGATCCGGCCACCATCCACCCGACGCCCCACGGCCTCCAGCGCGCCCATCACGCTGAGTGCATCGTCATCATCGAGGAGGCTGAACTGCACTCCGGCGAGGGCGGCCGTGACGAGTTCGCCGGCCTGCAGTAGCAGGGCGACCATCTCAGCTCCGGACTTCACCGTCGTGAACATACCCCCATTTTAGCGCGAATCGAACGTAAACGCGAGAGTTGCTCACCTAAATCTTTAGAACTCTCGTAGTTGATTACCCTGACCGGAGGGCGCGAATGAGCCCTCCGACGCCCGCAGGAGCGGCAACGGCGGGTGTTCCCGGCCCGGTCGCGGCCCACCTGCCGGCCCATCCGCGGCCCTGAAATTGGCGCTCAGCGGCACCCGCGAGATCGCCCTGTGGGGGAAGGCGCCGGTTCACCGTAAGGTAGTCGGGTGCCTACACGTCTCTCTAACTACTTCCTCCGTACACTCCGCGAAGATCCCTCCGACGCCGAGGTGACCAGCCACCGCCTTCTGGTGCGCGCTGGATACATCCGTCGCCAGGCTCCCGGTATCTTCGCCTGGCTGCCCCTCGGGCTGCGAGTGAAGGCGAAAGTCGAGAAGATCATCCGCGAGGAGATGACGGCCGCGGGCGCCTACGAGGTGCACTTTCCGGCGCTGCTGCCGCGCGAACCCTACGAGCTCACGGGCCGCTGGAACGAGTATGGCGACGGCCTGTTTCGCCTGCAGGACCGCAAGGGCTCCGACATGCTTCTCGCCCCCACCCACGAAGAGGTCTTCACGCTGCTCGTGAAAGACCTGTACAGCAGCTACAAGGATCTGCCGCTGTCGATCTACCAGATCCAGGACAAGTACCGCGACGAGGCACGCTCCCGCGGTGGCCTGCTGCGCGGCCGCGAATTCACCATGAAAGACGCTTACTCCTTCGACTACACCGACGCCGGGCTCGACGCGAGCTACCAGGCGCAGCGCGACGCCTACGAGCGCATCTTCACCCGCTTCGGCCTCGAATACGCCATTGTGCAAGCGGATGCCGGCGCCATGGGTGGGTCCAAGAGCGAAGAGTTCCTGCACCCCACCATGGTCGGCGAAGACACGTTCGTGCGCTCCGCAGGCGGGTACACGGCCAACGTCGAGGCGTTCCGCACAATCGCCCCGCCCGCTACCGACTGGACCGCGCTGCCTGCTGCCGCGGTATTCGACACGCCGGACACTCCCACGATTCAGACTCTGGTCGACAAGGCCAACGCCGAGCAGCCCCGCCCCGACGGTCGGGAGTGGACCGCGGCCGACACGCTGAAAAACGTTGTGCTGGCGCTCATCCAGCCTGACGGTACCCGCGAGATCATCGCGATCGGCGTTCCCGGTGACCGGGACGTCGACCTCAAGCGCGTGGAGGTGGCCTTCGGCCCCGCCGAGGTTGAAGCCGCAAACGAGGGCGACTTCGCCAAGAAGCCTGGCCTGGTCAAGGGCTACATCGGACCGTGGAGCGCGGCCGGAGCAGTGCTCGGCGAGAAGTCGACCACCGGCATACGTTTCTTCGTCGACCCGCGCGTTGTTGCCGGCACCGAGTGGATCACCGGCGCCAACGAGGCAGGACGCCACGCCTTCGGTCTCGTTGCCGGGCGTGACTTCTCCGTTGACTCGATCGTGGAGGCCTCCGACGTGCGCGCCGGGGACCCGGCGCCCGATGGCTCCGGACCGGTCGAACTCATTCGCGGAATGGAAATTGGACATGTGTTCCAACTCGGACGCAAGTACGCGGAGATCCTGGGGCTCAAAGTGTTGGATGAGAATGGCAAGCTCGTGACCGTGACCATGGGGTCCTACGGAATCGGTGTCACCCGCATCCTCGCGGTCATCGCCGAACTCAACAACGACGCAAAGGGCCTCATCTGGCCAGAGGCCGTTGCTCCCTTCGACGTGCACGTGATCGCGACCGGCCGGGACGAGATCGTCTTCGAGACGTCTGAGCTCGTCGTGACCGCCCTCGAGGCCTCCAACCGTGAGGTCTTGTACGACGACCGCCGCAAGGTATCGCCCGGCGTGAAGTTCGGTGACGCGGAGCTCATCGGCGTGCCGTGGATCGTTATTGTGGGACGCGGAGCGGCCGACGGCATTGTGGAACTCTGGAATCGCAGCACGGGGGAGCGCGAGCAGGTCACGGTTGCTGACGTGGCCGCGCACTTCGCCTAGACCCTCGGCTGCGGTGACAATGGCCCCCGGAGTCGGGTACCTTTAGACGTGAGCCCGCTGCGCAGTTTCGCGGCGGCAAGATCTGAATAGAGGAGGCCGGCCATGGACATCGACCTCAGTGTTTTGCGGCAATTGGAGCGCGAGAAAGAGATTCCCTTCGAGGAACTCGTGCAGATTATTGAGCAGGCAATCCTGACGGCCTATCTGAAGCACACCCACCCGGATGAGCCCACGAAGCAGGCAGCCATGGAAGAGGCGGGAGTACGCGTTGTACTCGACCGCAAGAACGGGCACGTAGACATCTACGTTCCAGAGCACGACGAAGATGACAACGTCATCGGTGAAGCCATCAGCAACCCGACAGACTTCGGTCGAATCGCGGCGTTCGCGGCCAAGCAGGTCATCAACCAGCGTCTCCGCGACCTCGCGGATGACGCTGTTCTCGGCGAGTTCAAGGGCCGCGAAGGTGACATTGTCGCCGGGATCATCCAGCAGGGTCCCAACCCGCGCATGATTCACATTGACCTGGGCAGCATCGAGGCCATCATGCCTCCCGAGGAGCAGGTTCCGAGCGAGACTTACGTGCACGGCGCGCGCATCCGCGTGTTCGTTACGACGGTTGCACGTGGTCTCAAGGGCCCGCAGATCACCGTTTCACGCACCCACCCCTCGCTCGTGCGCAAGCTTTTTGCTCTCGAGGTGCCGGAAATCGCCAGCGGCGTCGTGGAAATCGTCTCCCTTGCGCGTGAAGCCGGACACCGCACCAAGATCGCCGTTCGGGCGACCGAAGCGGGCGTGAACGCCAAGGGTGCCTGCATCGGTGAACTCGGCCAGCGCGTACGCGCCGTCACGAACGAGCTCAACAACGAAAAGATCGATGTCGTCGACTTTTCGCCCGACCTGGCCACCTTTGTCGCCAGTGCACTGTCGCCCGCCAAGGTGACGAGCGCCTACGTGATTGATGAGTCGATCAAGGCCGTTCGAGCATTGGTTCCCGACTATCAGCTCTCTCTCGCGATTGGCAAAGAGGGCCAGAATGCGCGCCTCGCGGCCAAGCTGACGGGTGCCAAAATCGACATTCAGCCGGACAGCATTCTGGAGGATGCCGAATAGGGGGTACGATGGACTCCGTTAGAACGTGCATTGGATGCCGTTCGCGCGCCGAACGTTCTTCACTCATGAGGATCGTCGCCCGTGGGCCAGAGATCGTGGTGGATGAAACCGCTACTCTCCCCGGCAGGGGCGCGTGGTTGCATCCGACCGTCTCGTGCTTCCAAGACGCACAGAGGCGACGCGCTTTCGTGCGTGCCCTTCGCGTGACCAGTTCGCTGGACGCGAAACAACTAGAGAACAGGCTGACTTGGCTTATGGATAACTAATGAGCGGCTCGAAATGAGACCCGTCCGTTACTAACGGTCTGCCCCTTTCCGGGTGCAGGCCCGGAACAGGAGAATTGTGGCTGCAAAACCACGCGTACACGAGATCGCTAGCGAGCTCGGAGTCGACAGCAAGGTTGCCCTTGCAAAATTGAAAGAAATGGGCGAGTTCGTCAAGGGACCGTCCAGTAGCGTTGAGCCCCCGGTGGCCAGACGGCTTCGTGCCGCCCTGGAAGCTGAGAGCGCGAGCGCCAAGGCTGCCAACCCGGCAGCTCCCGCCTCGGACGCACCGACGGGTACGGCCACGGCCGCCACCACAAAGGCGCCTGCACCCGGCCCGCGGCCGAGCACAGGCGTCAAGCCTGGAGTGGTCAAGCCCGGCGCAATGAAGCCGGGCGTCAAGCCCGGAGCGCGTCCCACCCCTGGAGCGCCCGCACCTCAGCCTGCCGCCGTCGTGGCAGAGCCGGCCGAAGCAACTGAGGCCGCGCCGGTTCCCGTCGCACCGCTCACGGTTGCCGAACGCCAGGCGCAGGCCGCGGAGAAGGCCGCGGCCGCCGAAAAGGCAGCGGCAGCAGACAAGGCAGCTGCCGCCGAACCAGAGGCGACGCCGAGTACAGAGACCCCCGCCGCAAAAACCAAGGGTGGCTCGGCCACTCCGGTCAAGCCGGGGATGCCTCGCCCCGGAGCAGCACGTCCGGGAAACAACCCCTTCGCCAGTAACCAGGGCATGGGCCAGCGCCCCGCCCAGCCGCCGCGTCCGGGTAATAACCCGTTCGCAAGCGCGCAGGGCATGGGTCAGCGTCCCGCGGCGCCCAGCCCGAGCAACATCCCCCGCCCCGCGCAGCCTCGCCCGGGGGCTCCTCGCCCCGGCGGACCCGGTCAGGCCGCTCGCCCGACCGGCTTTGGTCAGCGCCCCGGCGCATTCCAGCGTCCCGGCGGAGCACCCGGCGGCGCCGGTGGCGCACGCCCCGCGCGTCCTGGTGGAGCACCGGCCGGCGCGCCCGGCTTTGGCCCGCCCCGGCCCGCAGGCGGCGGCGCTGGTCGCGGTCGCGGCCCCGGCGGTGGAACCGCTGGTGCATTCGGTCGTGGTGGCGGCAAGAACAAGGCACGCAAGTCCAAGCGCACGAAGAGAGCAGAATTCGAACTGCGCGAAGCCCCGTCGCTGGGTGGCGTGAGCGTACCCCGTGGCGACGGTGGAACCGTTGTTCGCCTGCGTCGCGGTGCCTCGATCACGGACTTCGCCGACAAGATTGACGCGAGCCCCGGAAACCTCGTTACCGTGCTGTTCCACCTCGGTGAGATGGCAACGGCAACGGAGTCCCTCGACGAGGCCACCTTCGACGTGCTCGGCAGCGAGCTCGGTTACAAGATCCAGATGGTCTCGCCTGACGATGAGGATCGCGAGCTTCTGCTGGCCTTCGACATCGACATCGACCAGGAACTCGAAGAAGAAACCGACGAACAGCTCCAGATTCGTCCTCCCGTCGTCACGGTCATGGGCCACGTCGACCACGGTAAGACCGCACTGCTCGACGCGATCCGTAACGCCAAGGTTGCCGCCGGTGAGGCCGGAGGCATCACGCAGCACATCGGTGCGTACCAGGTCGTCAGCGAGCACGAGGGCATCGACCGCGCCATCACCTTCATTGACACACCGGGCCACGAGGCGTTCACCGCCATGCGTGCTCGTGGTGCGCAGGTGACGGACATCGCGATCCTCGTGGTCGCCGCCGACGACGGCATCATGCCGCAGACCATTGAGGCACTCAACCACGCACAGGCCGCTGACGTGCCGATCGTGGTTGCAGTCAACAAGGTTGACAAGCCTGGCGCCAACCCGCAGAAGGTTCGCCAGCAGCTCACCGAGTTCGGTCTCGTGGCCGAAGAATACGGTGGAGACGTCATGTTCGTCGACGTTTCGGCTAAGAACAAGACCGGAATCCAGGAAATCCTGGACGCCGTGCTGCTCGTAGCGGATGCCGGACTCGACATGCGTGCAAACCCCGATAAGGATGCTCGCGGTGTGGCCATCGAGGCCAAGCTCGACAAGGGCCGCGGCGCCGTCGCAACAGTGCTCATCCAGTCGGGAACCCTGCACATCGGAGACTCGATTGTTGCCGGAACGGCCTATGGCCGCGTTCGTGCCATGGCTGACGAGAATGGCAACGCGGTCCTCGCGGCCACCCCGTCACGCGCCGTCCAGGTGCAGGGCCTCTCGAGCGTTCCTCGTGCCGGTGACACCTTCCTGGTCATCCAGGAAGACCGCACCGCGCGTCAGATCGCCGAGAAGCGTGAAGCCGCCCAGCGCAACGCACTGCTGGCCAAGGCCCGCAAGCGCATCAGCCTCGAAGACTTCACCCGTGCACTCGAAGAGGGCAAGGTCGAGTCGCTCAACCTCATCATCAAGGGTGACGTTTCCGGTGCCGTTGAGGCACTGGAAGAGTCGCTCCTCAAGATCGAGGTCGACGATTCCGTACAGCTGCGCATCATCCACCGTGGTGTCGGTGCGGTCACCGAGAGCGACGTCAACCTCGCTACCGTCGACAACGCCATCATCATTGGATTCAACGTTCGCCCCGACACGAAGGCACGTGAACGTGCTTCTCGCGAAGGTGTGGACGTGCGTTTCTACTCCGTCATCTACTCCGCGCTCGAGGACATTGAGAGCTCCCTCAAGGGAATGCTCAAGCCCGAGTTCGAAGAGGTGCAGAGTGGTGTCGCCGAGATCCGCGAGGTCTTCAGCTCGTCCAAGTTCGGAAACGTCGCCGGCGTTATCGTTCGCTCCGGAACCATCACCAGAAACGCCAAGGCTCGCGTCATCCGCGACGGCGTCGTGGTGGGGGACAGCCTGGGCATCGAATCGCTGCGTCGCTTCAAGGACGATGTCACCGAGGTCCGTACGGACTTCGAGTGTGGTATCGGACTGGGCAAGTTCAACGACATCCAGATCGGCGATGAGATCGAGACGATCGAAATGAAGGAAAAGCCGCGGGTCTAACTCCACGGTCCAGGGGTCTCCGCTCGATTGTCCACCGGGCAATCGGGCGGAGACCCCCGGTTTTTAACGCAACACTGAACGAACCCAACACTGAATCACCACAACCGCAGTTTTTGATAGAAGGAGAAAGTCATGGCAGATCCGGAACGCGCGAGAAAGATGGCGGACCGCATCAAGGTCATCATCGCCAAGCGTCTGGAACGCGGCCTGCGCGACCCGCGTCTGGGCTTCGTGACGATCACCGACGTGAAGGTGACCGGCGACCTGCAGCACGCCTCGGTCTTCTACACCGTGTACGGTTCGATCGAAGAACGCACCGACAGCGCCGCAGCACTCAAGGCGGCGACCGGCATGATGCGCAGCGAGGTGGGCAAGAACATCACCGCGCGGCTGACTCCGTCAATTGAGTTCATTGCGGATGGTATCCCCGAGAACGCCGCACTCATTGACGACCTGTTGCGCGAAGCTCACGAACGCGACTCCATCACGGAGCGCGACGCGGTCACGGCCACGTACGCTGGCGATGCCGACCCGTACGCCAAGCCGCGTGAGTCCGACGAGGACGACGACACGGCCGACGAGTCCGTCGCCAAATAGGTCAGACGGCATCAGGCAACGCCCCGGTGGCTTCCGGTTGCTACTTCAGGAGATCCTGGGTTGGCAGCAGGGAGTCACCGGTGTTTAACCGGGCGGGCACGGGCGGCGCGGGCACAGTCCTGAAGTAGCACCCACACGGGTGCAGGGCTAACCCGGAAGCGTGTAGCCGCCGGCCGGGGCCGGCACCGCGAGGCCGTCGACGAGGAGGCTCGCCAGCGCACGGTCGCGCTGCGCGGCATCGGCCCAAAGACCGGTTATCTCCTCCGCCGTCACGGGGCGATGCGTGGAACGCAACTCCGCCATGATGAGGCCGCGAACCTGGCGATCACTGCCCTCGAACTTCTTCTGCACGGCCTTGCGGGCACCCGTGTACGCCGGGTACCCGAGCGCACGCCACGCACATGAATCTCGCAGGGGACACTCCGCACAGTGGGGGGATCGGCTCGTGCACACCACGGCGCCGAGCTCCATCGTGGCCGCGTTGAACACGGCGGCTTCGACCGGGTCCTCCGGCAGCTCTGACGACATCAGATCGAGGTCGCGCGTGCGGCTGGGCGGGGCCGGTTCGGCCTGCCCGGTGACGGAGCGTGCGAGCACACGCCGTGTGTTCGTATCGACGACCGGATGCCGGTGGCCAAACGCGAAGACAGCCACCGCGCGCGCGGTGTAATCCCCGACCCCGGTGAGGCTGAGCAGGTCATCAACTTCTTCGGGTACCCGACCGTCGTGACGCTCCGTGATCTGCACGGCCGCCGCGTGCAACCACAGGGCTCGCCGGGGGTACCCGAGGGACGCCCAAGCGCGCACGGCCTCGCTGGGAGGCGCCGCGGCAAGGTGCGCGGGCGTCGGCCAGCGTGCGAGCCACTCGTTCAGACGGGGGATGACGCGTACCACGGGCGTCTGCTGCAACATGAACTCACTCACGAGCACACCCCACGGCGAGAAGTCGCTGCGCCGCCACGGCAGGTCCCTGGCATTGCCGCGAAACCACTCGTTGAGCACCGGGCTGAGGGCGCCGGTCGGGGCGCCGGTCTCCGTGGTGGGGGCTGTAACGTTCATTGGTTCTAACCTAGGCTCGATTCATGAGGCTTCCCTCCACACCGCGCGTCGAATTCCTACGAACCCTCGCGGACGAAATCCTGCACCACTACGGGCGGGGCCGCACCGTCATCTCGGTCGACGGCTCTGACGCCTCCGGTCGGGCCCGAGTGGCGGAAGACCTCGCAGAGGTGCTCCGGGAAGACGATGAACGCAACGTGTTCAGCGCCTCCCTGCACTTCTTTCAACGCTCAACGGCAGAGCAGAACGCGTTCGGAACGCCAACGCCCGAGCGCCGCTACCGCTTCGGTTACGACTACTCGGCGCTGCGGCGCGTGCTGGTTGAGCCGTTCCGGATCAACGGGAGCGCGGGGTTTGTCATGGAGCACTTCGACCCGGATCGCGATACGTGGATCGAACCAACGTGGAGTACCACGTCGCCCGACGCGATCCTGATTGTGGAGGGCGAGTTCGCCAACCGCCCGGAGCTCCATGACCTGTGGTTGTTCAGCATCCTCGTGGAGAGCGGCCCAGAGACCGCGGCAGACAGGCTCTACCGGGCGGAGGTTGCCCCGCGAAACCTTGTCGATGCCGTGGTCGATAACACGGATGCCGCGGCCCCGCGCCGCCTCTTCCTCGACAGCTGCTGACCCCGTTGGTCGAGGTGGCGTCTCAGGAACGACCGAGCACCGCTAAGCGTTCGAGCACCTCGTTCACGGGGAGGCTGGTGCCGCTGGACTCCACCTCGTGCACGAGCGCCGTGAGCAGGGCATTGACGGGCGCCGTCAGTCCGGCCGATTGCGCCTCGCGCACGACGGTGCCGTTGAGGAAGTCGATCTCGGTGAGCTGTCGCCGCAGCAGGCTCTGCAGGGTGGAGCCGCGGTTGGGAACCTGCCCCATCCGCGCGCGCATGCCGAGGGGGAGAACCTGCCCGGCCCAGAGCGGCAGCCGTGAGAAGACCCGCAACCGGCGGTCGTCAAGTTTCTGCAGGGAGCCGAAACGCACGCCCCGCCGCATCGCCACGCGCACGGTCTCGCGCATGCTCGCCGTGAGCACCCGCCGCAGACGAGGAGCGTCAACGACCTCCTGCACGCTGAGCCCGGTGATCGCCGGCAGGGAATTGAGCATGTTCACGACAAGCTTGGTCCACTGCGCGCCCACGAAGTTGGCGATGGTTACGGTGCGGAGCGGGCCGCCGAGCACCGCCTGCCAGCGCATCGTCTCGTCGTCGACGGCCCCGCTGCCGCGACCGAGGTAACTCGGTGCAGCGGTCGTCACGCTCACGTGCCCCGGTTCGGTGTAGTTCGCGGCCACGATCACGAGCAGGC
Source organism: Cryobacterium psychrophilum (assembly GCF_004365915.1). NCBI lineage: Bacteria > Bacillati > Actinomycetota > Actinomycetes > Micrococcales > Microbacteriaceae > Cryobacterium > Cryobacterium psychrophilum. Next base: position 810,695 of record NZ_SODI01000001.1, on the reverse strand, counting down.
CGAAGCACTCCGAATCCGGCAGGAGGTCGGTGGCGGTGCGCACCCCGAGAAGGCCGTTTTGCACGACGATCACGGGGCATCCGTTCAGAAACCCGGCATTGTCGGTGATCGCTGCGGCCGCGTCCTGCGCCTTCGTGCATACGAGCGCGAGATCGGGTGTTTCGGTGAGGCGCGTCAGCGCCAGGGGATGCGCGTGCGCGTCGCCGAACGCACCGCTGAGCCGGATGCCATCGGCCCGGATCGCGGCGAGGGTCTCGCCACGCGCGGTGACCGTGACCTCATGCCCCGCACCCTCAAGCAGGGTGGCGAACGTTCCGCCCAGGGCGCCGGCACCGATCACAGCAATTCGCATGACTTCAGCCTAGGGCGACGTTCGACCACGACGGGGCGAGGAGGGGCTTAGCGTCGCACTGGTAAGATTTGACCTGTGATTGAGACATCGAGGGACACGATTCCGGCCCCCCGAGGTGCTGCTGAAACCGAACGTTTTACGTCCCCCACCCCATGCGACCCGAACACCCCGAGCGCCGCCGCGACATCGCAGGTGCCGGCATGAAGCCCGCCGCGTCGGTTCACAGCGGCCTGCTGCTGGTGGACAAGGCGCAGGGCTGGACCAGCCACGACGCCGTTGCCCGCACCCGCCGTCTCGCCGGCACCCGCAAGGTGGGCCACGCCGGAACCCTCGACCCCATGGCAACCGGACTGCTCGTTCTTGGGGTGAACAGCTCCACGCGCCTGCTCACCTTTGTCGTCGGCCTTGACAAGGAATACCTCGCCACCATCCGCCTCGGGGCCTCGACGACCACCGATGACGCTGAGGGCGAAGAAATCGAGCGGGCAACCGCCGCGGCGATGGACGGCGTGACCGCCGACGCCATCACCGCCGGAATCGCGGCCCTGACCGGGGACATCAGCCAGCGGCCGAGTGCCGTGAGTGCCATCAAGGTCGCCGGCGTGCGCGCCTACGCCCGCGTTCGCGCCGGCGAAGACGTGCAGCTCGCCGAGCGCCCGGTCACGGTCAGTTCCTTCGAACTGCTCTCCAGCACCCCGCTGGACGGTTTTCTCGACCTCGAGGTGCGCGTCAACTGCGGCTCCGGAACGTACATTCGGGCGCTGGCCCGCGACCTCGGCGACGCCCTCGCCGTCGGCGGGCACCTCACGCAGCTGCGCCGCACCCGCATCGGCCCGTTTCGGATCGAATCGGCCTTCCCGCTCGACGAGCTCGACGTGTCCGCGTCCCTCATCTCCCCAACGGATGCCGCGACCCGCCTGCTCGACCGGCTGGACCTCACCGAACAACAGGCGATTGACCTCGGCCACGGCAAACGCATCGACGTGGCGCCGCCGCCGGAGGGCACGGGGCCCATCGCCGCAATCGCGCCGGATGGCCGGCTCGTGGGCCTCGTCGAAATGCGCGGCAGCCAGGCCAAATCGATTCTCAATTTTCCGCCCGATGAGCCGGCAACACCCGTAACGGCGCAGGGCGAGACACTTCCGGGAGAATCCGCATGATCGAATGGCTCACCTGGTTGCAACTGGCCGTGGCCATTCCCGCCGGGCTGCTGTGTGTCGCCCTCGGACTTGCGGGGCGCAAACCAACGGACCTCACCATGGGGGCGACGGCCCTCGTCGAACTGCTCCTTCTCGTTCAGCTCGTGGTCGCAATCGTGGCGCCCCTGGTGGGCAACGCGGCCACCGGGAGCGTGCTGGAGTTCTACACCTACCTCGTCAGCGCCATCCTGCTTCCCGTGGCAGCCGGGTTCTGGGCGCTCGTGGAACGCAGCCGCTGGAGCACCGTTATTCTCGGGGTAGCCTGCCTCGCGGTTGCCGTCATGTTGTACCGCATGTTGCAGATCTGGACCGTGCAGGGACTCTGAACCGGTGCCGACCCGTTCGGGAAACTGCGATAATTACCAAGCCATGACAGAAAAGCAGACCGAAGCGGCGGCCCCAACGCGACGAGTTACCGGCATTGGGCGACTCCTGATTGCCGTCTACGGCCTGCTGGCCCTCGCGGCGACGGGTCGGTCTTTCGTGCAGATAGTGGAGACCTTCTCCGATGCTCCGTTGTCGTATTCCCTCTCCGCCCTTGCCGCAGCGGTGTACATCGTGGCCACCATCGCCCTGGTGCGGCGTAGTCCGGCCTGGTACCGCGTGGCCTGGATCACGATCAGTTTCGAACTGCTCGGCGTGCTGGTCGTTGGAACCCTGAGTCTGGTCGACCCGGAGCTCTTCCAGCACAAGACCGTCTGGTCGGTCTTCGGGCGAGGCTACGGCTTTGTTCCCCTTGTGCTTCCGATCCTCGGAATGTGGTGGCTCGCTCGCCACCCCGCCCCGACGACCCGGGCGGTGGCGCACTCGTGAAGACCCTTTACGGCACCACGGCCGTACCGGCCGACTGGCCGGCCTCTGCCGTGTGCATCGGCAAGTTCGACGGAGTGCATGCCGGCCATCGTGCGGTCATCACCGGACTCAACGCTCTCGCGGCCGAGCATCAGCTCGCGGCCGTCGTGGTGACGTTCGATCGGCATCCGCTCGCCCTCTTGTCGCCGGAACACTGCCCGGACGCGCTCGTGAGCCTGGAGCAGAAGCTTGACCTGCTGGCCGAAACCGGCGTTGACGCGACTCTCGTGCTCGGCTTCGATTCGCAGCTCGCCGGGCTGGCCCCCGGGGAGTTCGTCGCCTCGATTCTTGTGCACGCCCTGCAGGCCAGGTTCGTGCTCGTGGGCCGCGACTTTCGTTTCGGTGCCCAGGGCGCGGGTGACGTTGCACTGCTCAAGCGCCTCGGCACGAAATACGGTTTTGAGGTGCGACTGATCGATGACGTGAAACCGCGCCAGGACCGTCGGGTGTCGTCCACCTGGATTCGTGACCTGCTCGGAAGCGGCGACGTGGCGACGGCCACCGAGATGCTCGACCACCTTCCCACCATGCGCGGGCTCGTCGTGCACGGTGCCGCCCGCGGCCGCGAACTCGGGTTTCCGACCGCGAACCTCGCTCCCGATTCGGAGGGGTTCACCCCCGCCGATGGCGTCTATGCCGGGTGGCTGACGGATGCGGGCACTCGGTATCCAGCGGCTATTTCCATCGGCAACAATCCCACGTTCGAGGGCGTTCAGCGTCGCCAGGTGGAGGCCTACGTGCTCGATGAAACCGATCTTGACCTGTACGACCATGTCGTGGATGTGTCCTTCGTACGCCGAATTCGCGGCATGGTTGCCTATTCCGGAATCGAACCGTTGATTGAACAGATTCGTGACGATGTCGAGCGCGTGCGTGCGATCCTCGAGCTGCAGCAACACGCTTAAAGTCCAACCGACCGGTTGCCCCAGTTCGAGGGGGTAACGAGCAGTCGGCGGGCGGAGCGGTGACGATATCCAGAATCGCTGCGTAGAGTAGACGAGCGGCCCGGGGTTCGCCGCACGTCGTATCGCAATTTGCAAGGGGTAGTGGCATGAACGAGGACACCGGTTCGAGTCCCAGCACAGGGCGACGGCTCGGGGGAGTCGTCGGTGGCTTCATCGGCCTGATCTGCATGAGCGCCGTCGCCGGCCTGCTCGTGACCGTGGCCGTCACGCCCGCCCTCGCGCTCTCCGGCATGACGGCAACGAACACGATCAACATGTTTGAGAATCTGCCCGGATACATTGCCCTGGAGCAGCTGTCGCAGAAGAGCAACATCTACGCCAGGCAGACCGACGGAACGCCGGTACTCATGGCCTCGTTCTATCAGCAGAACCGGGTCGAGGTGGGCTCGGACGCCATCAGCCCCTTCGTCAAGGACGCCGTCGTGTCGAGCGAGGACCCGCGCTTTCTGGAGCACGGCGGTATCGACCTGCAGGGCACCATCAGCGGCGCCGTGAGCACGTTCGCCGGGGGAGGCACGCGCGGCGGGTCATCCATCACCCAGCAGTACGTGAAGAACGTCCTGGTGCAGAAGTGCGAAGCCATGCAGGACCAGGAGGCGAGCCGCGAATGCTACGTGAGCGCCACCGAGATCTCGGCCAGCCGCAAGCTCAAGGAGATGCGCCTCGCGATCGGCATGGAGAAGGAATACTCCAAGGATGACATCCTGCGCGGCTACCTCAACATCACCGGCTTCGGTGGAACCGTCTACGGCATCGAGGCTGCAGCCAACTACTACTTCAACACCAACGCCCTCAACCTCACCCTGCCGCAGGCGGCAAGCCTCGTTGCCATCGTCAACAATCCGGTGCGGTACCAGCTTGATCGCCCGGCGAGTGAGTTCAACGGTGCGGCGAGCGGATACGCCGCCAACAAGCAGCGCCGGGACTACATCCTGCGCGAGATGCTCACGTATGACAAGATCACCCAGGAAGAGCACGATGAGGCCGTCGCCACGGTGATTGAGCCCGTGATCACTCCGCCCAGCACGGGATGCCAGACCGCCGGGGACAACGCGTTCTTCTGCGACTACGTCACGCGGGTGCTGAAGACCGATGCCACCTTCGGTGCCGACGAGGACGCACGCGCGGCCAACATCCGCCTCGGCGGCTACGACGTGTATACGAGCCTCGACCTCGACGTTCAGGGCGCCGCGGTCGCAACGATGAACAGCAACGTGCCCAAGACCTACGCCGCCGGCGATCTCGGCGGCGTCATCACGAGCGTTCAGGTGGGAACCGGGCGGGTGCTCGCCATGACGCAGAGCAAGGACTACAGCCAGGATCCAGCAGTTCTGGCAACCGGCGCCAACTACACGAGCCTCAACTACAACACCGACAAGAACATGGGCGGTTCGAGCGGATTCCAGCCGGGATCGACCTACAAGGTGTTTACCCTGGCCCAGTGGCTGAGCGACGGCCACGCCCTCGGCGAGCGGGTCGACTCGGCACGTAAGGCCAACTGGGGCACCTTCTCGGACCGGTGCCTCGGTCCGCAGAACTACAACAGTCAGGGCTGGAACCCCCGCAACGACTCGCTGAGCGAGACCGGGGCCCACTACAGTGCCCTGCAATCCACCATCAACTCCTACAACACGGGGTTCATCGGTATGGCCAAACGCCTCGACCTGTGCGACATCAAGGAACGCGCCGAATCGTTCGGCGTTCACCGCGCCGACGGCGACCCGCTCAAGCAGAGTGCCGCAACCGTCATCGGCACCAACGAGATCGCGCCCCTCACCATGGCAGTGGCGTTCGCCGGGATTGCCAACAACGGCGTGACGTGCAGCCCGATCGTCATCGACCAGATCATCGGCGCCAACGGCGAAGAACGTCCCATTCCGCAGTCGACGTGCGAAACGTCTGTGCAGCCCTCGGTTGCTGCGGGCATGACCTACGCCATGCAGCGCGTCATGACGAGCGGCACCGCGCGAGCGTCCTACTGGGCCACGTCCCCGCGCGTTCCGATGATCGCCAAGACGGGTACCACCGACTCCGGCGCCGACACGTGGATGACGGGCGCGAGCAGCAAGGTGGCCACGGTTGCCGGCGTGGTGAGCCTCACGGGCAAGCTCAGCCAGCGCAGCCTCCGCTTCGCGAGCGGACGGGTTTCTGAGGCACGTCACCGGATGTGGCCAGATGTTATGGACGTCGCCAACGCCAAGTACGGCGGTGACGCCTTCGCCGAGCCCACGTCCGAGGTCATCAATGGTGTACCGGTTTCGGTGCCTGATGTGCGCGGCATGCAGCTCTCCCAGGCCAAGGCCACCATTCAACGGGCCGGGTTCCGGTTTGCGCACGGCGGCGTGATCACCTCAGACATGCCAGAGGGCACGGTCGTGCGTTCAGACCCCTCCCGTTCTGCTTTCAAGGGCAGCACGGTCACCGTCTTCACGAGCAGCGGGGTTCCGGAGGTCGTTCCGGAACCGAGTCCGACACCGGATGCGCCGGCACCGGATGCCCCGGCCGAGGCTCCGGGGGCACCGCCCGGGGGCTGAACGCACGCCGTCTTCGACGGGTGCCCCCATCAGGGAAGCGCCCGTCAGGGGGCCGGTGATTCGGCCGTGCCCCGTTTGGGCCGCTAACCTTGCAGCAGGAACGAGCGAGGAGTGGCATGGCACAGCAGGAACGAGCGATTGAAACGCGCGCGGCAATCATTCGCGGGGCGGCTGCGGCCTTCCAGACACGCGGCTACGGCAGCACCTCCCTCGCGCAGGTGAGCGCAGCGGCCGGGGTGACGAAGGGGGCGCTGTATTTTCACTTCGACTCCAAGGAAGCCCTCGCGGTTGCCGTCATCGACGCCCAGCACGAGGCATCCGCTGCCATTGGTCGCACCCTGCTGAGCGAGAATGTGCTTGGACTGCGGGCGATCATCATCATGTCCCTCGAACTCGCGCGCCAGCTGCACGAAGACCCGATTGTCAGCGCGGGCGTGCGCCTCACGATCGAGGCCGCCAACTTCGAGACGCCGGTCGCCGGTCCCTATCTCGACTGGATGGAGGCCTGTGAAGAGTACCTGCGCCGCGGCATCGCGGAGGGTGAGATCTCACCCGACATCGACACCGTCGCGATGGCGCATTTCATCATCTCGGCCTTCACGGGCGTGCAGGTCGTCTCGGACGTGCTCACCGGCCGCGACGACATCGAAGATCGCCTGATCGAGATGTGGGCCGTTGTTATGCCCTCACTCGTGCCGACCGATCGTTGGCTTGAGCTGAAAGACCTTCCCACGCGCATTCGCGAGGAACGCGCCGCGGCGTGAACCGCCCGCTGGCCGCATGAGCGCCAGGCGCCGCGTGTTCTACGGCCGCACCCTCGCGTTTGTGGGGATCCTGCTGGTCGCCGCGAACCTGCGCACGGCCGTCGCCGCCCTGTCGCCGATCGCGAGTCGAATCGACGCGGACATTTCGCTGAGTGTCGCAACGTTGGGCGTGCTCGGAATGTTGCCGCCGGTGTGTTTTGCGGTGTTCGGCATCGTCGCCCCCGTCTTCACGCGCCGAATCGGGCTTGAGGGCCTCCTCATCGTTTCCCTGCTCGCCATTCTGTTCGGTCATCTGGCCCGTGGTCTCTCGGTCTCGCTCATGGGCCTGCTGCTCGGGAGCGCGCTCACGTTTGCGGGCCTCGGCATCGGCAATGTGCTCCTGCCGCCGCTGGTCAAGAAATACTTTCCCGACCGGGTCGGACTCCTCACCTCGCTCTACGTCACCCTGATGGCGCTCAGTACCCTGTTCCCGGCGCTCGTGGCCGTCCCCGTAGCGAATGCCGTGGGCTGGCGAACCTCGCTCGGCATGTGGATGGTGCTCGCGTTGGTGGCTCTCGTGCCGTGGACGACCATGCTCGTGCGCCACCGCACGCGGAGCGCGCCGACCCCGGTGATCGACGAGGCCGACCCGGTTGTTCTGGGCCGTATTTGGCGTTCCTCGGTCGCGTGGGCGATTGCCGCGATCTTCGCAATCGCCGCCGTCAACGCGTACTCCTTCTTCGCGTGGCTGCCGCAGTTGCTCCGGGATACCGCGGGGATGAGCGCCGCCCAGGCGGGAACCCTGCTGGCCGTCTATGCGGGGATGGGTGTTCCGGGTGCGTTCCTCATCCCGGTGCTGGCCGCCCGGATGAAGAACATCGGACGGCTGGTGTACCTCGGCGTGGGGTTCTTCATTGCGGGGGACCTCGGCCTGCTCCTCGCACCCGAAACGCTCACCTGGCTGTGGGTCGTGTTCGCCGGCCTCGGGCCGCTTCTGTTTCCGCTGGCCCTCGTGCTCATCAACCTGCGCACCCGCACCCGCACCGGCTCCGTGGCCCTGAGCGGATTCGTGCAGAGCGTCGGTTACACGATTGGTGCGCTCGGGCCGCTCCTATTCGGCCTGCTGCACTCAGTCACTGGCGGGTGGACCTGGCCGCTGCTGGTCCTTGTCGCCATGGCGGGTGTGGTGCCGGTGGCGGCGGCCGTCATTTCCCGTCCGCACATGCTTGAGGACGATCTCAACCGGTCACGCTGACGTTCGAGAGGGATCACGGCACGAGCGACGCGCGGTGGATGAGGGCGGCGGCACCGATCAGGGGCCCGTCGCCCGAGAGCGCCGACGGCACGACCTGCACCCGGGTGGCGTAGGGCAGCTGGGTGCGCAGGGCAATCGCCTCGCGGGCGAACCGGAACAGGTCCGGCGTCACCTGGGAGAACCCGCCCCCGATGGCTACGATGTCCAGGTCGAGGAGAGTCGTCGCGGCGGCAATGGCCTGCCCGAGGGCGCGGCCGCTGCGCTGAACGGCGCGCATCGCGATCGCATCCCCGGCCGCATAGGCCTCCGAGAGATGTTCCCCCGTTTCGCCCGTCCACCCCTGACGCCGGGCCCAGGCCACGGTCTTGGGTCCGGATGCGATGGCTTCGAGGCATCCGGTCCCGCCGCACACGCAGGGGTCGTCGAATCCGCCGACCTCGATGTGTCCCACGTGTCCGGCATTCCCGGTGGGGCCGCTCACCGTGTTGCCGTCGAGGATGAGTCCTCCGCCGACCCCGGTCGATACGACCATGCCCATGACGTTGTCGTAGCCGCGCCCGGCGCCCACCCAGTGTTCGGCGAGCGTGATGCACAGGCCGTCCATTCGGAGCCGCACCGTGGTTTCGGGCACGAGTGCCTGCACGAGGTTGCGCAGGCCGAAGTCGCGCCACACCGAAAGGTTGAGCGGGGACACGGCGCCGTCCGGAAGATTGATGGGTCCGGCGCATCCGATACCCACGCCGGCCAGTTCCGATTCGGCGGGTAGGTCGGCGAGCGTGCGCGTGACAACGGCGGTCACGGCCGCGGCGAGCTCGCCGCTCGTGGCACCCTGGCCCGTGGGCGCGCGATGCCGGGTTCCGGGCACCAGAGCCCCGAGGCTGTCTACGAGGGCGGCTTCAACCTTCGTGCCGCCCACGTCAATGGCGAGGGCGGGGTGTGGGGGCGTGTGGTCCATGGTGAGAGCCTAGGCTGCGGCCGGTCACGGCGCGACGTGACCCTGCCCGCTCATATGAGCATTATTTTCAACGTCTGTTGTTTGCGTCCGCGGAGCAACCTAGGCTGGCCTCAGGACAGTGGAAAGGCCGGACGTATGAGCGACATTGATGAGCTTCTCTCCATTCGAGCCGCCGAGCTCTATTACGAGGAGAACCAGACGCAGGACGAAATCGGGGTGATCCTGCGTATCACCCGCTGGAAGGTGGGACGTCTCCTCGCCCAGGCCAAGGCCAACGGCTTCATCCGCATCGAAATCGTGCATCCACGAGCCCGCCGCCTGCCGATCGAACGCAAGCTGCGTGAGACCACCGGTCTCACTGACGTCATCGTCGTCTCCGCCGCCGGGGTCTCAAGCGACGAGGAACTGCAGGCGCGCACGGCCCAGGCCGCTGCCGACTACCTCACCGGGCTCCGACCGATTCCCCGCACCCTCGGCATCAGCTGGGGACGTACCCTGCACGAAATCTCCCTCAGCCTCAAGCCGGGCTGGGCCCCCGGCGTCAACGTCGTGCAGATCAACGGCGGCGTGAGCCTCAACCAGCACGCCGGCACCGCGGCGGCCACGGCCGTGATGATTGCCCAGAAAGCGCACGGACTGGCTACCCTGCTGCCCAGCCCCGCAATTTTCGAGCACCGCGAGACCAAACGTGCGATCGAATCCGACCGCACCGTCGCAGCGGTATTGGAGCAGGGCGCGAACGCCACCGCCTACCTCTACAGTGCCGGCCAGGCCGACGAGAACTCTGCGCTCGTGGACAGCGGCTACCTCACCGTCGCTCAGATCACCGAGCTCGTGCAAAAAGGTGCGGTGGGTGACATCGTGGGCCGCTACATCGACAAGAACGGACGCATCGTCGACCCCGAACTTGATGAGCGTACGGTCGGTATCCAACTGGAGCAACTGCGGCGCGCACCGCATGCCATTGCCGTCATCTCCGGACGAGCCAAGCACCGGGTTGCCAGGGCCATCGTGGACAACGGCCTCTGCACCGTGCTCATCACCGACGAGGACACCGCAAACGCACTCCTCAGCAGCAGCGATTGACCCGCACACCGACATCGAACAGCATCCATCACCCGGTGCCGAGCCAGACTTTCACAGTAAGGACACGTTATGACGACCAGTAATCTGGTACCCGCCCGGGCGGCCCAGCGCGCGCATTCCCTCATCGGGGGCGAAGCGACCGACGCGAACCTGCGCCGCTACCTGCACGGCATCCCCGGAATTGATGCCGTCGGCCTTGAGGCGCGCGCCGCCGATCTCGGCAGCCGCTCCATCAAGACCAGCTCGAAGCGCTGGGCGATCGACACGATCATCGGCCTCATTGACCTCACGACGCTGGAAGGCGCCGACACCCCCGGCAAGGTGCGCTCCCTCGTGAGCAAGGCGCTCATCCCCGACCCGAGCGATCCGGGGTGCCCGCGCGTTGCTGCCGTCTGCGTCTACGGCGACATGGTGGGCACGGCCGTGACCGCTCTCGGTTCCGCGCATGCCGCAGGCAGAGCGGAGGGCGTGAATGTCGCGGCCGTCGCCACCGCTTTTCCGAGTGGCCGTGCGTCGCTGGCGATCAAGCTGCTCGACGTCGCCGACGCGGTCAACGCCGGTGCCGACGAGATCGACATGGTCATTGATCGTGGTGCCTTCCTTTCCGGTCGCTTCGGCCAGGTCTACGACGAGATTGTGGCGGTGAAGGACGCCTGCCGTCGCAGCGATGGAACGTCCGCCCACCTCAAGGTCATCCTGGAGACCGGTGAACTCAACACCTACGACAACGTGCGCCGCGCGAGCTGGCTCGCCATCCTCGCCGGGGGAGACTTCATCAAGACCTCCACCGGAAAGGTCGCCCCGGCGGCGACCCTGCCCATGACCCTCTCGATGCTCGAGGTTGTCCGCGACTGGCACCGTCTCACCGGGGAGAAGGTCGGTGTCAAACCGGCCGGCGGCATCCGCACGTCGAAAGACGCGATCAAGTACCTCGTCACCGTGGCCGAAACGGTGGGCGAGGAATGGCTCCAGCCGCACCTGTTCCGCTTCGGCGCGTCGAGCCTGCTCAATGACGTGCTGCTTCAGCGCCAGAAGATGACCACAGGGCACTACTCCGGCCCCGACTACGTGACGATCGACTAAGGACCTTCCCATGAATTTTCTTGACTACGCCCCCGCCCCGGAGTCCCAGGCGCTCCTCAACCTCCAGGCCGAGTACGGCCTGTTCATCGACGGGGACTTCACGCCCGGTCGCGGGACCCCGTTCCAGACTATTTCCCCGGCCACCGAGAAGCAGATCGCCATGATCTCCTCGGCCAACGCGGCGGATGTCGACCTCGCCGTGGCCGCCGCACGTCACGCCTACGAACAGACGTGGTCGCGCCTTTCCGGCAGTGACCGTGGCAAGTACCTGTTCCGTATTGCACGGCTCGTGCAGGAACGGGCCAGGGAACTCGCCGTCGCCGAGAGCCTCGACAACGGCAAGCCCATCAAGGAGACCCGCGACGTGGACGTGCCCCTCGTGGCCGCGTGGTTCTTCTACTACGCGGGCTGGGCAGACAAGCTCGATCATGCCGGCGTCGGCCCGAACCCGGCGGCCCTGGGCGTTGCCGCCCAGGTCATCCCGTGGAACTTCCCGCTCCTGATGCTCGCGTGGAAGATCGCGCCGGCCCTCGCTGCCGGAAACACGGTCGTGCTCAAGCCCGCCGAGACCACGTCGCTGACCGCCATGCTGTTCGCCGAGATTCTGCAGCAGGCAGACCTGCCCGCCGGTGTCGTCAACATCATCACGGGCGCCGGAGACACCGGTTCCGCTCTCGTCAACCACCCGGACGTGAACAAGGTGGCCTTCACCGGGTCCACGGCCGTCGGACGTGCCATCGCGCGGTCGGTAGCCGGCACCGATAAGAAGCTCACCCTCGAGCTTGGTGGCAAGGGCGCCAATATCGTCTTCGATGACGCGCCCATCGACCAGGCCATCGAGGGCATCGTTCGCGGTGTCTTCTTCAATCAGGGCCACGTCTGCTGCGCGGGCAGTCGTCTGCTGGTGCAGGAGAGCATCCACGACGAGGTCATCGATCGTTTGAAGCAGCGACTGTCGACCCTGCGCCTCGGCGACCCGCTCGACAAGAACACCGACATCGGTGCCATCAACAGTGCCGCGCAGCTTGCGCGCATCACCGAGCTCTCCGACATCGGCGACCAGGAAGGTGCCGAACGGTGGAGTGCCGACTGCGCCATTCCGGAGAACGGATTCTGGTTCGCACCGACGATCTTCACCAACGTGTCGACGAGTCACCGGATCGCCCGCGAGGAGGTGTTCGGGCCGGTGCTGTCCGTGCTCACCTTCCGCACCCCCGCCGAGGCGATCGCCAAGGCCAACAACACCCCGTACGGCCTCTCCGCGGGCATCTGGAGTGACAAGGGAAGCCGCATCCTCGCCGTCGCCGACAAGCTGCGCGCCGGGGTCATCTGGGCAAACACGTTCAACCAGTTCGACCCGGCAAGCCCGTTCGGTGGCTACAAGGAGTCCGGCTACGGACGCGAGGGTGGCCGTCATGGTCTCGCCGCGTATCTCAAGCCCTCGGCTCGTCCGTCGGTGCGCGCCGCGCTCAGCGCGTCGCCGACACCGGCAGCATCCGTCAAGAAGCCTGCAGTAGAAAAGAAGGCCACCAAGTGACCCGCCTCACCATTCCCAAGACCTACAAGCTCTACATCGGCGGAAAATTTCCGCGCAGCGAATCCGGACGGGTGTACGAAGTCGTGTCCAACAAGGGTGAATTTTTGGCCAACGCCGCCAAGGCCAGCCGTAAAGATGCCCGAGAGGCGGTCGTCGCCGCCCGCGGGGCCCTCTCCGGCTGGTCGGGAGCCACAGGCTACAACCGCGGCCAGGTGCTCTACCGCATCGCTGAGCTGCTCGAGGGACGGCGGATCCAGTTCATCGACGAGATCGTGCACTCGGAGGGCGTGAGCACCCAGGCCGCCGGCGCCCAGGTCGATGAGGCCATTGACCGCTGGGTCTGGTACGCCGGCTGGGCCGACAAGTACGTTCAGGTCGCCGGCAACGCCAACCCCGTGTCCGGCCCGTTCTTCAACATCTCCGTGCCGGAACCCACCGGGGTTGTCGCCATCATCGCGCCCCAGGGCGCAGGCTCGCTGCTCGGCCTGATCAGCGCCATCGCCCCCGCCCTCGTGGCCGGCAACACCGTGGTCGTCGTCGCCCACGAAACGGCGCCGCTTGCCGCGATCAGCCTCAGCGAGGTGCTCGCCACGAGCGACGTTCCCGGTGGCGTCGTCAACATCCTCACGGGTTCGCCGGCCGAGATCGCGCCCTGGCTCGCCAGCCACGCCGACGTGAACGCGCTCGACCTGGTCGGAGCGGGAAACCTCGACTGGGTGGAGCTGCAGATATCCGCGGCCGACACTCTCAAGCGTGTTCTGCCGCCGGAATCCGGAGCGGATGCCGCGGCACCGGCCCTGGCCCGCATCGTCGCGTTCACCGAGACCAAAACGGTGTGGCACACGAAGGCAATCCTGTAGCGCAACCGGGGGCAAATTGTGAGGGGCAGCCGCTAGGCTGCCCCGCATGACCTCTCGACGCGTACTTGTCACCGGCGCCACCGGATACCTCGGCGGACGCCTCGTTCCGAAACTGCTCGAAGCCGGATTCCACGTGCGGGTGCTCGTGCGTACCCCGTCGAAACTGCGTGACGTGCCCTGGGCCGACCAGGTGGAGATCTACGAGGGAGACCTCGGGGACCCGGCCTCCCTTGAGCCGGCGTGCACCGACGTGGACGTCCTCTACTACCTCGTGCACTCGATGGGCACCATCGGTGACTTCGAGAGCACCGAGCGGGTCGCCGCCGAGAACGTTGCCAGGGCGGCCGCCGCCGCGAACGTCTCCCGGATCGTCTACCTCGGCGGCCTGCACCCCGATACCGACGAACTTTCCCCACACCTGCGCTCGCGCATGGAGGTCGGCCGGATCCTGCTCAAGTCCGGCGTGCCCACGGCGGCACTGCAAGCCGGCGTGGTGATCGGGTCAGGCTCGACCTCCTTCGAGATGATCCGGCACCTGACCGATGTACTGCCCTACATGCCGGCACCCAAGTGGGTGCGCAATCAGATTCAGCCCATTGCCGTGCGTGACGTGCTGTACTACCTGCAGGCGTGTGCCGACCTGCCGGCCGACGTGAATCGCACCTTCGACATCGGCGGCCCCGACGTGTTGCGCTACGGGCAGATGATGAACGGTTACGCCCTCGAGGCCGGCCTCAAGCAGCGCGCCATTGCGGCGCTGCCGGTGCTCACGCCGTGGCTGGCATCACAGTGGGTCAACCTCGTCACGCCCATTCCACGAAACCTCGCCATCCCCATCATCGCGTCGCTGCAATACGACTGCATCGTGCACGAGCGCGACATTGACGAGTACATTCCGCTCCCACCCGGCGGCCTCACCGGTTACCGCCGGGCCGTGCGCCTGGCCCTCGGGCGGATGCGCGACGGTGACGTCGAGACGAGTTGGCGCAATTCCTCCATCGAAGGTGCCGCCAGCAACCCGTTGCCGAGCGACCCCGACTGGGCCGGTCACGTCGTGTACACGGACCTCCGGGAAAAGAGCACGCCCGCCGCACCCGAGGACCTGTGGCGTGTGATCGAAAGCATCGGGGGAGAGAACGGCTGGTACTCCTTCCCTCTGGCCTGGGCCATTCGCGGCCTCATGGACAAGGTCGTCGGCGGGGTCGGCCTCCGGCGCGGCCGCCGCAACCCCGATCACCTGCACATCGGCGACGTGCTCGACTTCTGGCGCGTTGAGAAGATCGACCACGGCAGCTTTCTGCGCCTGCGCGCCGAGATGCGGGTTCCTGGCCGGGCGTGGCTCGAAATGACGGTGACCCCGGCCGCAGACGGCGGTTCGCTCTACCGGCAACGCGCGGTCTTCTTTCCTCGCGGCCTCGGCGGCAGGCTCTACTGGGCCGTCGTTCTACCGTTCCATGGCATTATCTTTGAGGGAATGGCCACCCGGATCACGGCGACGGCGGCGGCCGAAGCGCACAGCGACCTCGCGGAGACCGGCAGCAGGCCCGCTTCGTCGTGATTTCCGGTACGCACGGTGACCGACCCCCGGTTGGGGTTAGTCTGCCGGACTTGGGTGACATCCTCGATCTCGACGCGGTCGCCGCTTAGGATTAGCTGAGACGGGGTGGCCTGAGTCACGCGTTCAAACCATCATGGTTCGCCAGGAGGTCCATATGTCTGTATCCATCGTGTTTTTGGGTGATGGCCTCATTGCGGGCGGCAAGTGGGCAGAATGGTTGCCCGATTACGACGTCACCAATCTGGGCGTGAGCGGGAACACGACCGATGAGATCGTTGCCGGTCTCGACTCCGTAATTGCGCTGGAGCCCGACGCCATAGTGATGTTGATCGGAACCAACGATCTCGGGTGGCGCAGGTCTGACGAGTACGTCGTACGGAATGTGGAAACGATTCTGTATCGCCTGCGCAAGGCGCTGCCGCAGACGCGGCTGCTGGTGCAGTCCGTTTTTCCTCGAGATCGGGACCTGGCCAACACCATCCGTAACATCAATCGGCACATCTGGCAGTACGCACCAACCCAGCACGCACTGTACCTCGACCTGTGGCCGGCTCTCGCCCAATCGGATGGTGTGATCGACCCGCGATTCTCCGAAGACTATCTGCACCTCACCGAGGCAGGGTACGAGGCCTGGGTCTCCGAACTCAAACCGGGCCTCGAGATGCTGTTCGAACAACCGACCTCCACAACGTCGATCCCGATCCAGCGCGCCTGAGCGCACCCCCGTGTCGGCCAGGGAGCCCGCGGCCTTCGGTAGAACCAGGCCATGCCCCGATTGATGCGCCGCGCGTGGCTCATTGGCGGGGCCATGGCCACCGCCGTCCTGGGTGTGGGAACGAGTCTCGTGGCGGTAGCCACGGTGGTCGGCGGCATGTGGCCCGCCGCGATAATCTTGATGTCGGTCATCGCAAGCGTCGTCACCGTCGCGTGTGTCTCGAATTTTCGACCGCTGACCGCGAGCGGAGCCGAACTGCGTGACAATCTGAAAGGCGTGAAATTGTACATAGGCCTGGCGGAAGCCGACCGACTGCGAGTGCTGCAGAGTCCGGCGGGTGCACTGCGCTCGCCCTACCGACCCGAGAACGGGGGAGCGAGTGTCACGGACCGTACGCAGATCGTGAAACTGTCCGAGCGAGTTCTGCCGCGTGCGATTCTGTTCCACCAGGAAAAGGATTGGTCGGGGGTGCTCGGCCGCTATTACGAACAAACGGCCACGCAGCCGGACTGGTTCGTGGGATCACACGCCTTCAGTGCCGTGTACTGTGCGAGCGCGCTGGGCGCCTTCTCAACCGCGTCGGCCTCAAGTTGGTCTGGCAGCGCAACGAGTTCGTCGAGTTCCGGCCGTGGCGGTTTCTCGGGTGGCGGCGACGGAGGGGGCGTCTGATGGGCACCCCAGCTGCACCAACGTTCACCCGCGCCGCGGTCGCGCCGGGAATTCTCGGCGCCATCGTGCTTCTGGCCGGTGCCGCGCTCTTCGGCGACGAGTCGTACATCATCATCCGATATGCCGTGAGCATCCTCGCCCTCATCATCACGGTTTTTGTCATTCAGGCGAAGTCCTGGTGGTGGCTGTTGGGTCTCGTCCCCATTGCCGTGCTCTGGAATCCCATCGTCATAATTCCGCTCGAGGGCCAGGGATGGGAATCCGCCCAGTACATTGCGGCCCTCGTCTTCATCATTGCGGGAATTCGAACCAAGGTGCCGGTGAAGCACGCCTGAGTCGTGAAATGCTCGGGCGCGTGAATTGTGGGCGTAGACTGGCCACTGAAGAACCTGGTCACCGACGCCACCGTGCCACTGCAACCGTTCCAGAAGGACGAGATGCAGTCGAAGAAATCCGGTAAGGCCCCGGGTTCTTGGGGATTGACTGTAGCGATCGACGGCGTCTGTTGATGCCGCAACACCTGGGATGCCGCCACTCGTGAGCGTGTCACCAGCGCCGCGAGGCTGTGAAGTGGAGAACAATGGCTAATACCCGCACCGACGGTTCGAGTAACCGTGGCAACGCAGGCCGGCGAATGCGACCGCGATCCCGAGACGATGATGCGCCCATCATTCCCATCCTGGCGCGCAAGGTGCGCGAGGTGGAAGCCAAGGCCCAGACCGGCGCCAAGCTTGGACCGACAAACCGCACGAAGTACCAGGTCATCGCGCTCCTCATGCGCGAAGAGCGCGCCCGGGTCAAGGCCGACACCGAGCAAACAGATATCAATCGCGCGGAACTGCTCAAGCGCCTTGACGGTATCGCGCAGATCCTGGCGAAAACGGCCGCCCGCGATACGAGCCTGATCACCCTGCTTGAACCCGATGCCGGTGTCTCCACCGTGGCCCAGAGGTTCCGCCGCGACTGGCTGCTTGAGTCGGGGGCAGAGCTCAGCCCCGACGAGTTGATCATCACCCGCGAGCCGGAGGTCAAGGCCCCCGCGCCGGCCAACCAGGTTGTTCCGGCGTCGGTCAGGATGCGACAGCTTGCCAACCCCTTCCTCGCTCCCGATTTCAGCGCGGCGCAGGCTGCTCCCATGTCGCGCGCGCGTCGCCTGGCCAACTGGGACCTGCTGGGGCCCCTTTTCAAATCCTTTGAATACGGCTCCGGCGGACAGGCCGCTAGCATGGACATGCCCGAAGCCCCCGCACTCGACCGCCTGTCCCCGCCCGGCATGGACCTCATGCGGCACCAGGCTCGTTTCGTCGAGAGCGCCAGGCTGGGCCACCGCAGCTACCTGCTCGCTGACGAGCCGGGACTGGGCAAGACGGCGCAGAGCCTGCTCGCGGCATCCGTCAGCAACGCGTACCCGCTTCTGGCCATCGTGCCCAACGTCGTGAAGATGAACTGGGCGCGGGAGGTGGAACTGTGGACGCCGAATCGCCGGGCGACCGTGATTCACGGCGACGGTCATACCCTCGACGCCTTTGCCGACGTTGTGGTTGTCAACTACGACGTGCTGGACAGGCACCTCGCCTGGCTGGGCACCCTCGGTTTCAAGGGCATGGTCGTCGATGAGGCGCACTTCATCAAGAACCTGCAGTCGCAACGATCCAAACATGTGCTCTCCCTTGCGGAGCAGATCCGTCGTCGCACCCCCGGCGGCAACCCCCTGCTGATGGCCCTCACCGGAACACCCCTGATCAACGATGTGGACGATTTTCGTGCCATCTGGCAGTTCCTCGGCTGGATCGATGGCGACAAGCCGGCACCGGCACTGTTGCAGCGCCTCGAGGAGACCGGACTCACCCCCGCCGATCCGAGCTTCTACGCCGAGGCCCGTGCTGCGGTCATCGACATGGGAATCGTGCGTCGCCGGAAGGTCGACGTGGCAGCCGACCTTCCGGCGAAGCGGATCGCCGACCTCCCGGTCGAACTCGACGACGAACTCGGTCGCTCCATCCAGAAGGCGGAACGCGAACTCGGCGCCCGCCTCGTGGTGCGCTACAACGCGCTCGTGGCGGCCCGGCATTCGGGTCCAGGGCCCATCGCCCCGGACGCCGACCAGCGCGATTCCTACATCCGTGCGGTCGCTCACGCGGAACTCGAAGATTCCAAGGGTCAGACCACCGGTGAGAACGTCTTCACGATGGTTCGCAAGATCGGCCAGGCCAAGGCGGGCCTCGCGGCGGACTACGCCGCCCAACTGGCCCGCTCGGTGGGCAAGGTCGTGTTCTTCGCCAAGCACATCGACGTGATGGATGCCGCGGAGGACCTCTTCGCCAAGCGCGAGCTGCGCACGGTCTCGCTGCGCGGCGATCAGAGCGCCGTCGCCCGTCAGGCAGCGATTGACGCCTTCAACAACGACCCGGACGTCTCCATTGCGGTGTGCTCGCTCACCGCGGCCGGCGTGGGCGTGAACCTGCAAGCGGCATCGAACGTGGTGTTGGCCGAGTTGAGCTGGACCGCCGCCGAACAGACGCAGGCCATCGACCGAGTGCACCGCATCGGGCAGGATGAGCCCGTCACAGCGTGGCGCATCATTGCCGCCCACACCATCGACGCTCGCATTGCCGACCTGATCGGCAGCAAGCAGGGCCTCGCCGCCCGGGCACTCGACGGATCCCAGGAAGAAGACAGGTCGGCCGACTCGATTCAGGCCAGCGCGCTGGTCTACCTGCTCACCCAGGCTCTCGACGGCACCCCTTAAGTCGCCGGACCGCGGCCGATTTGGGGCCGGGGTCAGGCTGGCCCAGAATGGGCGAACCATGTTTGTTTACGCGTGAAGGAATAGAAGACCATGAAGATCGGTATCCTCACCAGTGGGGGCGACTGCCCCGGACTCAATGCGGTCATTCGCGGCGCCGTGCTCAAGGGCGAACGCGTGCACGATGCAGAGTTCGTTGGTATTCGCAACGGCTGGAACGGGCTCGTGGAGGGCGAGTTCATCACTCTCGACCGGCACAGCGTGCGCGGCCTCTCGGGCCAGGGTGGAACCATCCTCGGCAGCTCACGCACCAACCCGTTCGAAGGTGCCAACGGCGGTCCGGAGAACATCCAGCGCACACTTGACGCCGAGGGTATCGACGCCGTCATCGCCATCGGCGGGGAGGGCACGCTCACCGCCGCTCACCGTCTCACCGAAGCCGGACTCAAGATCGTGGGCGTGCCCAAGACGATTGACAACGACCTCGAGGCCACCGACTACTCCTTCGGCTTCAACACCGCGGTGGAAATCGCCACCGAGGCCATCGACCGGCTGCGCACGACCGCAGAGTCACACGGGCGATGCATGGTGGTGGAGGTCATGGGCCGTCACGTCGGCTGGATCGCTCTGCACTCCGGCATGGCCGGCGGTGCCCACGCCATCCTCATCCCCGAGCAGCCGAAGACGATCGAGCAGATCTGCGAGTGGGTCGAGCACGTGCGCGCACGAGGACGCGCCCCGGTCATCGTGGTGTCGGAGGGGTTCCTGCTCTCCGGAATGGAACAGGCGCACTCGCACAAGGGCCTCGACGCGTTCGACCGGCCGCGGCTCGGGGGGATCAGCGAAATCATTGCGCCCCTCATTGAGGAGACAACCGGGATCGAATCCCGCGCCACGGTGCTCGGTCACACCCAGCGCGGTGGCGCGCCGTCGGCATATGACCGAGTGCTGGCGACGCGACTCGGTATGGCTGCGGTCGATGCCATCTACGCCGAGCAGTGGGGCTCGATGGTCTCCCTGCGCGGCACCGAAATCGAGGTTGTCAGCATTGCTGCGGCCACGATCGGCCTCAAGAAGGTTTCACCGGTGCGCTACGACGAGGCCGCTGTCCTGTTCGGATAGGCCGTTCGATTGGCGCTTGTCGATTGGCGCCTGTCGAACGCGAGCGTGCTGATCAGGCGAGTTTGGCCTGCACCTCGGCGAGGGAGGGGTTGGCCGCACTCGAACCGTCGGGGAACAGCACGGTGGGTACCGTTCGGTTTCCCCCGTTGAGGCTCATCACGAGCTCCGACGTTCCCTCGACCTCTTCGACGTTGACCTCTCGGTACCCGATGCCCGCCCGCTTCAGCTGCGACTTGAGCCGCGAGCAGTAGCCGCACCACGTTGTCGTGAACATGGTGATGGTTCCGGTGCCAGGTACAAATTCCATACCTCGACCATAGCCCTTCAAGCATGGGGTTTCCGGCGAGTTAGGCTGAGCAAATGACTGTGCCCCAGGTGTGCGTGTGCTACCTCACTCGACGGACGCCGACGGGTGAATTTCAGGTGCTGTTGGGGCGCAAGAAGAGGGGCCTCGGACTCGGAAATATTGTGGGTCTGGGCGGCAAACTCGAACGGGGTGAGACCGCGGTGGATGCCGCCGTGCGCGAGATCGAGGAGGAGTCCGGCCTGGTCGTTGAGGCGCAGAACCTGGTTCCGCTCGGCGTGCTCACGTACCTGTTCCCGCACCGAGACTCCTGGAGCCAGGTATCCACCGTGTTCGTCTGCTCCGAGTGGACCGGCACGCCCCGCGAATCCGATGAGCTCAACCCCGAGTGGTTTGCGGTGGCGGCGCTGCCTGTCAAGGACATGTGGGACGACGCGAAGCACTGGCTTCCCGGCGTCCTTGATGGCGCCCCCGCCCACGCCACGTTCACCTTCGGCCCCGACCTCAAGACAGTGGTACCCAATGCCTGACCTCAGCCTGATCGTGGTGCTCGTCATCGCGCTCGCTCTCGTGTTCGACTTCACCAATGGGTTCCACGACACGGCGAATGCCATGGCAACGCCGATCGCGACCGGGGCAATGAAACCCAAGGTCGCCGTGGGAGTCGCCGCCCTCCTCAACCTCGTGGGCGCCTTCCTCTCCACCGAGGTGGCCAGGACCATCTCCGGCGGCATCATCACCGAGGGTGAAAACGGTGTGCTCATCACGCCGGAACTCATCTTCGCCGGCCTGATCGGGGCCACGGTGTGGAACCTCGTCACGTGGTTACGGGGTCTGCCGTCCAGCTCGAGTCACGCGCTGTTCGGTGGCCTGATCGGCGCCGCTATCATCGGCATCGGAACGAACGCCGTCGACTTCGGTGTCGTGGGCGCCAAGGTCGTGCTGCCCGCGCTCATCGCGCCGCTGATCGCCGGGTTGGTCGCGCTTCTGGCCACAAGACTCGCCTATGCCATAACCCGGCGTGAGGCGGGAAAGCCGGATGGCCGCGGCGGATTCCGCTCCGCCCAGATCTTCTCCTCCTCCCTGGTCGCGCTCGCGCACGGCACCAACGACGCCCAGAAGACCATGGGCGTCATCACCCTGACACTCATCGCCGGTGGCTTCCAGGCCGTCGGTAGCGGACCGGCCTTCTGGGTCATCGCCGTCTGCGCCCTCGCCATCGCCCTCGGCACGTACACGGGCGGCTGGCGCATCATCCGCACCATGGGCACCGGCCTCACCGAGGTCAAACCCGCCCAGGGTTTCGCCGCCGAAGCGAGCACGGCCGCGACGATCCTTGCTTCGAGCCACCTCGGATTCGCCCTATCCACCACCCAGGTGGCGTCTGGCTCTGTCATCGGGTCGGGGCTCGGCCGTCGCGGCGCCACCGTGCGCTGGGGCATGGCCGGTCGCATCTCCCTCGGCTGGATAATGACCCTGCCGGCGTCGGCGATCATGGGCGCTTTTGCCGCCGGGCTGACCGCGCTCGGGCCGATCGGAATCTTCCTCGACGCCCTCATCGGCGGTCTGGTCATTGCGGTGCTGTTCCGCTGGTCACGCCGAAACCGGGTCACGCACAACACGATGCTGAACGATATTGACGATGCCGGCCGCGTGGTCAGGATCACGAAGACGCCGAGGCGCCGCAAGCGCACGGACGGTAAGACTGGCAAGGAGATGGCACTGTGATCGACTGGCTCGCCTTTGTCATCGTGGCGGGGGCATCGCTTGTCTCTGCCATCGTGGTCGTTGGCCTGTATTCCCTCGGGCTGCGACTACTCACGACCGGAGGGCGGATCCCGCTGGTGGATCCGGCCGAATTCACGGGTGCCATCACGGTGCTCACCCCGAAGCGCGCGGCCAAGATCGCCAAGCGCACCCGCAAGGCGGCGGCGGCCAATCCGTTGACCGACTCGCAGAAACGCATCGCGATCGCTGCCGGCTACGCGTGCTTCGTTCTCTGCGCCGGTGCCGGGCTGTACGGCGTGTACCTTGTCATCCCCGCGCTTCACCGCTGAGTGAAACGCCGACGGCTCAGGCCGTGCGGCGCACCCGGCCGAGCCATGTCATCAGGTGGTAGATCACGATTGCAGCGATCGTGCCCAGGGCAATCCCGTTGAAGCTCAGCGTGCCGGCAGAGAGCGTGAAGTCGGCGATGCCGATGATGAGTGCGGTCGCCGCGGTGAACTGGTTGACGGGCTTGGAGAAGTCGACCTTGTTGTCGAGCCAGATCTTCACGCCGATAACGCCGATGAGGCCGTAAAGCGCTGTCGTGACGCCACCGAGCACTCCCGCCGGGATCGTGTTGATGACGGCACCGATCTTCGGGGAGAGCCCGAGGAGAATCGCCGTGATCCCGGCCACCCAATAGGCGGCCGTCGAATAGATGCGCGTGGCCGCCATCACCCCGATATTCTCGCCATAGGTTGTGGTTCCGCTGCCGCCGCTGAAACCGGCGAGCATGGTCGCGAGCCCGTCGGCGAGCAGTGCCCGCCCGGTGAGCCGGTTCACTTTCGCATCCGTCATCTGGGCCACGCCCTTGATGTGGCCCACGTTCTCGGCGATGAGAACGAGAACGACCGGCAGGAACGCCGGTAGCACGCCGAACACGGCTGCCGGGTTCTCGAACGGATTCGCCGGGGCGGTGAATGGCGGCAGGCCCACCCAGGGGGCAGCAGCCACCTGGCTGAAGTCGACCTGTCCGAAGGCAACGGCGGCCACGTAGCCCACGAGCACTCCGAGAAAGATCGACAGCCGGCCGAGGATGCCCCGGAAGAGCACGGTGCACAGGATCACCGCCAGCAGCGTGATCCCCGCGGTGAGGGGCGCCTGGTCGAAGTTCGCCCTGGCCACCGGGGCGAGGTTGAACCCGATGAGGGCCACAATGGCCCCGGACACGATGGGTGGCATGAGCTTGTCAATCCACCAGGTTCCGGTGAGTTGCACGACCAGCCCGATAATGGCCAGCAGCACACCGACGGCCATGATGCCGAAGAGGGCGCTGCCCATTCCCGCCGACGCCGTGGCGGCCGTGATCGGCGCGATGAACGCGAACGACGAGCCGAGGTAGCTCGGGAGTTTATTGCCCGTGATGAGCAGGAAAAGCAACGTACCGATTCCCGAGAACAGCAGCGTCGTGCTCGGCGGGAAACCGGTCAGCAGCGGTACGAGGAAGGTCGCGCCGAACATGGCGACGACGTGTTGGGCGCCGATACCGATGGTTATCGGCCAGCTGAGGCGCTCACCGGGGCCGACGACCTCCTGTGCTCCGACTGTTTTTCCGTCACCGTGCAGAGTCCAGGGAAGTGCCATTGTTTCTCGTTTCGTTGTTGCGCGCTCTCAAACCGATGGTAGTAAAGAAATAGGATCGGGGAATGACTGTTCCGGCCAGCAAGATCGCGAGAGAGCAGATCGACGAACTCGTTCGTCGCGTGAGCGGCGGGGACGTGCGCGGTGTGCGCGAGCGTGGCGTGCTCTCCTGGCGCGGCATCCCGTATGCGGCCGCACCCGTGGGTGACCTGCGATTTCGGTCACCCCGGCCGGTTTCCGCGTGGTCGGGCGTGCGACCGGCACACGAGTTCGGTGCGGTCGCGCCGCAAAGCCACCGGGGGCAATTCATCGGCGCGCACCCGCGTATCCCGCAGGGCGAGGATTGCCTCAACCTCAACGTGATCGTGCCGGACGACGCGGCCACCCCGGTCGGAGCGCAGGAGAAGGCCCTGCGCCCGGTCATGGTCTTCATTCACGGCGGTGCGTACAGTGTCGGGTCGTCCCGCGAGGTGCCTAAGCAGGGGGAGGGGCTCGTGCGGCGCGGCGGCATCGTGTATGTGAGTCTCAATTACCGGCTGGGTGCCCTCGGGTACCTCGATTTCAGCCGGTATTCCACGCCGGAGCGCCCCTTCGAGAGCAACCTGGGTCTACGTGACCAGGTCGCAGCCCTGCAATGGGTGCAGGAGAATATTCGCGAATTTGGGGGTGACCCGGATGCCGTCACCCTGTTCGGCGAGTCGGCCGGCGGAAACGCGGTGACGACGCTCATGACGGTGCCGACCGCCGCTGGTCTCTTTCATCGCGCCATCGCGCAGAGCGCCCCGGCCAATGCCGTGTATCCGCCGTCGTTGACCGCTCGGTGGGCCGCGGAATTCGTGCAGAGCCTCGCCGAGGTGCGGGGCGCACCCGCTGAACCGGCGGGCGCCGAAACCGGTGACCCTGCGGTTCGCTTGCTGCTCGACACCGATCCGGCCCGACTGGCCGAGGCGACGACCGAGCTCACCCTGCGCACCCCGGATCAGGATCCTGGGACGATTCCGCTGTGTCCGGTCATTGACGGGGTCTTTCTTCCGGAGCGTCCGCTTGATGCCTTCCGGGATGGCCGAGCCCACCGCGTACCGTTGATCATCGGGACCAATGCGCGAGAAGGGTCCCTCTTCAGCGGGCGCATCGACATTCTCGCTACGACGCCCACCCGCATCCGGGCAATTTTCAAGAGAACCAAGAAGAAGGCGCGCAGAACACTCAGGGCGCAGTACCCGGGACTCCCCGCCCTGCGCCCGGCCCTCGACTTCGGCGGTGATTACGCGTTCTGGTACCCGAGCATCAAGGTGGGGGAACGACATTCCCGTTACGCCCCGGTGTACTTCTACCGCTTCGACGCTGCCCCACGGTTGGTGCGATGGATGGGGCTCGACGCAACGCACGGACTGGAGCTGTTCCCGCTCTTTGACCGTTTGAACGGATGGCCGGGTCGGGGCATGACCCTGCTTGGTGGGCGGGCCGCCTTCCGGGCCGTCGGTGCCCGTATGCAACGCTGGTGGCTGGGGTTCGCCAGTGCGGGGGTTCCCGACGCCCACTGGCCCCGCTATGACGAGTTGACCCGCGAAACCCTCATCATCGACGCGAGTGACCGCGTTGAGTCTGACCCGGGCGCCGAACGCCGCGTGGCCTGGTGCGCGTTCGTGCCCCACGTCTGAGTCGTAGACTGGTCATTTGAGAATCACGTGGGCTTGCCAATAACGCCACAGCGCACACAGCCCGTCTATTTACTTGTCGAACGGCCCGGGAGCACACAATTTCCAGCACGAACGTAACAACTTCAGAAGCAGAATCCCCGAAGCCCACCGGCGTGAGGGCCAGAGTCGACAACTATTTTGAGATCACCAGTCGCGGGTCCACGTGGGCCCGTGAAATGCGCGGCGGCCTGGTCACCTTCGTCACCATGGCCTACATCGTCATCTTGAACCCGCTGATCCTCGGCGGGTTCAGCGCCGACCAGGCCGCCGTTGACGTGGCCGGCAACTGGCTGCCCAACGCACAGGTTGCGGCGGTCACCGCGCTGACCGCCGGGGTCATGACGATCCTCTTCGGTCTCGTTGCTCGCCTCCCGTACGGCTTCGCTGCCGGGCTCGGCATCAACTCCTTCCTGGCCGTGAGCGTTGTCGGCCAGGTCACCTGGCCCGAGGCCATGGGCCTCGTGCTCATCAACGGAGTCATCATTGTGATCCTGGCCTCGACGGGCATGCGGGAACTCATCTTCAATGCCGTTCCCCGGCAGTTGAAGATCGCTATCACGGTGGGTATCGGACTGTTCATCGCCTTCATCGGCCTCGTCGACTCGGGATTCGTGCGGTCCAGCGGCGCGGCCTCGCCGCCGGTACAGCTGGGTGACCAGGGTTCCATCACCACCCTGCCCACCGCGGTCTTCGTGATCGGCCTCGTCATCATCGGTGTGCTGCTGGCCCGCAAGGTGAAAGCGGCCCTGCTCATCGGCATCGTTGCGACGACGATCATCGCGGTCATACTCGAATCCATTTTCAAGGTTGGCCCATCATTCGGGGTGAACCCGGATGGGTGGAACCTCAACGCCCCGGTTGTGCCCACCGAAATTATGGCCGTTCCCGACCTGAGCCTGATCGGCCAGGTGAGCTTCGGCGCGTTTGACCGCATCGGCATGCTGGCCGGGGTGATGCTCGTCTTCACTCTTGTCTTCACCAACTTCTTCGATGCCATGGGCACGATGACCGGGCTCGCCAATGAAGCCGGCCTTGCCGATAAGAACGGTAACTTCCCGCGCCTGAAATCAGCGCTCATCGTCGAGGGCATCGGCGCGGTAGCCGGGGGCGCGGCATCCGCGTCGTCAAACACCGTGTTCATCGAATCCGGTGCGGGCATCGGCGAGGGTGCACGCACGGGGCTGGCCAACATCGTCACCGGCGTGCTGTTTCTCGCGGCCATGTTCTTCACGCCGCTGACCGAGATTGTCCCGCTTGAAGTCGCCGCGGCCGCTCTCGTGATCGTCGGGGCCATGATGGTTTCCCAGATCCGTCACGTGGACTTCTCGGAGTTCTCGATCGTGCTCCCGGTCTTTTTGACCATTATCGTCATGCCGCTCACGTACTCGATCGCCAACGGCATCGGCGCGGGATTCGTGAGCTGGGTGCTCGTTCGCTCCTTCTCGGGCAAGGGCAAGGAGATCAGCCCCCTGCTCTGGGTTGTCGCGGCTGGTTTTGTGCTGTTCTTCGTGCGCGGACCGGTCGAGGCCCTGCTCGGCGCGTAGCGACCCGGCCGCCGCTATTCCAGAAAGCCGCGAAGCAGCAGGGCTGTTCCGGCGAGGTGCTCGCTCATCGCCTGCGCCGCGGCATCAGGGCGGCCGGTGAGAATCGCCATCGCGATCTGCTCGTGCTGAGTGTTGGAGTGGGCGATGTTGGGTCCGAGCGAGGGGATGGTGTCGAGGAGCTCGTTCACCCGCATCCGCACGTCGGCGATGAGCGGTATCAGCGAGGCCGAACCGGCCAGTTCACCGACCATGAGGTGGAATCGCGAATCAAGACGGCGATACTCGTCGCCGGTGGCGGCGCTCGCTTCGACGAGGCTCAGCCACAGCAGTTCCCGTTGGCTGGGAGTGAGGGCGCGGCCGGCCGCGTGACGTGCGGCTCCCACCTCGAGGATCTCGCGGAGGGTAAGCGTGTCCTCGATGGCGTCCGGCGAGAGCTCGCGTCCGGGCGCCAACGCGCCGTCCCGGTTCGCGCCCGGAGTGAGTGCGGGCAGAACATCGTTGACGAAGGTCCCTCCATATCGACCCCGCCGGGACACGAGGTACCCGGCGTCGCTGAGGGAGGCGATCGCGTCGCGCACAGTGTCGCGGCTGACCGCGAGCATTGTCGCGAGTTCTCGTTCGGCCGGCAGCCGTTCGCCTGGCCCGACCAGGCCGAGGCGAACCGTCTGTAGAAGCCGCTGGACGGTCTCCTCGAATGAGTTGCCGCCGCGCACAGGGCGCAGCAGCGACTCACCGCGGAGACCGGCCGGCTCGTCCATTACATCGGTGTCGTGTAGGCGGAGCTGATGCCGCCGTCCACGAGGAACGTCGACGCGGTGATGAATGACGAATCATCGCTGGCCAGGAACGCGACCGCGGCCGCGAGTTCCTCGGCTTCGGCGAAACGTCCGAGCGGGATGTGCACGAGGCGGCGCGCCGCACGCTCGGGGTCCTTCGCGAACAGTTCCTGGAGCAGCGGGGTGTTGGCCGGGCCCGGGCAGAGCGCATTGACCCGAATCCCGTGACGCGCGAACTGCACACCCAGCTCACGGCTCATGGCGAGAACACCGCCCTTGGAAGCGGTATACGAGATCTGGCTGGTGGCCGACCCCATCACGGCAACGAATGAGGCGGTATTGATGATCGATCCCTTGCCCTGCTTGACCATGTGCCGGAGGGCCGCACGGCAGCACAAGTATACCGATTTGAGGTTGACGTCCTGAACCTTCTGCCAGGCGGGCAACTCAGTGGTGAGGATTGAGTCATCTTCGGGCGGGGAGATTCCGGCGTTGTTGAAGGCGATGTCGACAGAGCCGTAGGTGCGGGCGGCGGTGTCGAACAACTCGTTCACCTGATCCTCATCTGCCACGTTGACTTTCACAAACAGGCCGTTGACCAGTTCGGCGGCCGCGAGGCCGGCCGCCTCGTCCATGTCGCCGATGACCACGGTGGCGCCCTCGGCCGCAAACCGCCGTGCGGTGGCCAGGCCGATTCCGCTCGCTCCGCCGGTGATGACGGCGACTTTGCCGGCCAGGCGCTGCGTGAGGTCGATGGGGGTGATGCTCATTCGGTGCTCCTTGGGTGGGAAGGGGAGGGCTGGTTAGTCGACGGCAATGAAAACATTCTTTGTCTCGGTGAAGTGAAGGGGGGCGTCCGGGCCGAGCTCGCGGCCGAGGCCCGATTGTTTGAACCCGCCGAACGGTGTGGAGTAGCGCACGGACGAGTGCGAGTTGACCGACAGGTTGCCTGCCTCAACGGTGCGGGCCACCCGGATGGCCCGGCCGACGTCCCTCGTCCAGATGGAGCCGGACAGGCCATAATCGGAGTCATTGGCCAGCTGCATCGCATCGGCTTCGTCATCGAAGGGGAGCACGGTGACGACGGGTCCGAAGATCTCATCGGTGACCGTGCGATCCTTGCGCGATTGGGGGGTCAGCACGGTTGGCGCGAACCAATAGCCCGGTCCCGTCGGTGCGGTTCCCCTGAATGCGACCGGCGCGTCGGCCGGAACATACGACCGAACCGACGACAGGTGTTTCGCCGAGACGAGCGGACCCATCTCGGTCGCTTCGTCGGCGGGGTCGCCCACGCGCACGCCGGCGACGGCGGGTTCGAGAAGTTCCATGAACCGGTCGTAGGCGCTGCGTTCAACCAGGATGCGGCTGCGGGCGCAGCAGTCCTGGCCGGCGTTCTCGAATACCCCATAGGGCGCCGCTGCGGCCGCCTTCTCAAGGTCGGCGTCAGCGAAGACGATGTTGGCGCTCTTGCCGCCGAGTTCCAGCGTGACGCGCTTGACCTGGTCGGCGCATCCGGCCATGATTTTCTTGCCCACGGCAGTCGACCCGGTGAACACGATCTTGCGCACGGTGGGATGGGTGACGAATCGTTCGCCCACGACGGACCCCCTGCCGGGCAAGACCTGGAACAGGCCCTCCGGCAGTCCGGCGTCGAGTGCCAGCTCGCCCAGGCGGATGCTGGTCAGTGGAGTCCACTCGGCGGGCTTGAGCAGCACGGCGTTGCCTGCGGCGAGGGCCGGGGCGAAGCCCCAGGCCGCGATGGTCATCGGGAAGTTCCACGGAGTGATGACGCCGACGACGCCGAGGGGCTCATGGAAGGTCACGTTGAGACCGCCCGCCACGGGAATCTGCTGGCCGAACATCCGCTCGGGCGCCGCCGAGTAGTAGTTGAGAACGTCGCGAACGTGGCCGGCCTCCCACCGGGCCTGCGAGATCGGATGGCCGGAGTTGCGAACCTCCAGTCCGGCGAGGTTTTCGAGGTCTCCGTCCACGGTCTGCGCGAAACGACGCAGCAGCAGCGCCTTGTCTGCGGGGGAAACCAGCGCCCAGGCCTTTTGTGCGACGGCGGCCCGGGCGATAGCCTCGTCCGTTGCGTCGACGTCGAGCAGGTTGACAACGCCGATCTCGGTCTCATTCGCGGGGTTGATGACGGTATACGTGCTCACGCGCGTGCCTTTCGGTAGTTTCGGGCCGCGTCCACAAGGCCCTCGAACAGCCGGATGTCCTCCGGTGCTTCCTCCGGATGCCACTGCACGGCCACCCCGAAGGCAACCGTCGGCAGCTCGACGGCCTGGATCACACCGTCACTCGTGCGCGCCGAGACAACGAGTCCCTCGGCGATGCGGTCGATGGACTGGTGGTGGTACACCGGCACGGCCAGGGGTTCCGGCCGGCCACCGAGCATCACCTGAAGCCGCGACTCCACCTCGACTTCGACCGTCACGCGATTGAAGATGCCGCCGCCGGCCTGGTAGGTGGTGTGACCGATAACGTCAGGCAGGTGCTGGTGCAGGCTGCCGCCGAGGGCAACGTTGAGCACCTGTGCGCCCCGGCAGATGCCGAGGAACGGAAGGTCATGGTCGATCGCCTGGCGGAGAAGTTCGTCTTCCCACGCGTCGCGGTCGCGCCGGGGCTCGTCCGTGGCCGGGTGAGCCTCCTGTCCATAGCGCGCCGGGTCGAGATCCTTGCCGCCGGTAATGATCAATCCGTCGAGGCCCTGAAGCACGCGGCTCGCGATCTCGGGGCTGACCGGCTGGGGCGGCAGCAGCACCGCGATGCCACCTGCCCTCGTGACGGCCTCGAAGTATGCCTGGGGGAGGAACGCGGCCGGAACATCCCAGACGCCGGTCTGTGCCCGTTCGAGGTACGTGGTCAGGCCGATAACGGGCCGATCAGAGGCGCTCAAAGCCACGCACCTTCTCCCAGTCGGTCACGGCCGAGTCGTAGGCGGCCACTTCGATGGCGGCGTTGTTGAGGTAGTGGTCGACCACTTCGTCGCCGAACGCCTCACGGGCGAACGTCGATGCCGCGAACAGCTCCGCGGATTCGCGCAGTGTGCCCGGAACACGGGCGACGTCGCTGGTGTAGGCGTTGCCCTCGTAGGCGTCCTCGAGCTCGAGCTCGTTGTCGATTCCGTAGAGACCGGCCGCGATGAGGGCGCTGACCGCCAGGTACTGGTTGACGTCGCCGCCCGGCACGCGGTTCTCGACGCGCATGCCCAGCCCCTGGCCAACCACGCGCAGTGCGCAGGTGCGGTTGTCCAGGCCCCAGGCCAGCGCCGTCGGGGCGAAACTCCCCGGCACGTAACGCTTGTATGAGTTGATGTTCGGTGCAGAGAAGAGGGTCAGCTCACGCATCACGGCGAGCTGGCCGGCGATGAAATGGCGGAACATCTTCGACATGCCGTGCTCTGCGTCCTTGTCAGCGAACACCGCAGTGCCATCGGTTCCACGGAGGCTGATGTGGATGTGGCAGCTGTTGCCTTCCTTCTCGTTGTACTTCGCCATGAAGGTGATGCTCTTGCCGTGCGCTTCGGCGATTTCCTTTGCACCGTTCTTGTAAATCGAGTGGTTGTCGCAGGTGTCCAGTGCGGATGCGTACCGGAATCCGATCTCCTGCTGGCCGAGGTTGCACTCGCCCTTGACGCCCTCGCAGTACATTCCGGCACCATCCATTCCATTGCGGATGTCGCGGAGGAGCGGCTCCATCCGGGTCGAAGCCAGCACGTTGTAGTCGATGTTGTAGTCGCTCGCCGTGGACAGCCCACGGTAGCCCTTCTTCCAGGCCTCCCGGTAGCCGTCATCGAAGACGATGAATTCAAGCTCGGTGGCGACGAAGGTGTCCAGGCCGCGTTCGGCGAGCCGTTCGAGCTGGGCCTTGAGGATCTGGCGCGGGGAGGGCGCGACGGGTGACTCGTCGTGCCGGTGGAGGTCGGCGGTGACGAGGGCGGTGCCCGGAAGCCACGGCGCGCGGCGCAGGGTGGCCAGGTCGGGGAGCATGACCATGTCGCCGTATCCGTGCGACCAGCTCGACATGGCATAGCCGTCAACCGTGGTCATGTCCACGTCGACGGCGAGCAGATAGTTGCAGCACTCCGCACCGTGAGCGGCCGCATCCTCAAGGAAGAGCCTCGCCGAGAGGCGTTTGCCCACGAGGCGCCCCTGCATGTCAGTGAAGGCCACGAGGACCGTGTCTATTGCGCCCGTGGCGACGTCTGCGGTCAATTCATCGAGCGTCAGGTTGCCAGAGCGGTGTGTCATGAACTTCTCCTCATTGAGCCAGTCAAATGGTGCACTTTTCAACCATTAGATCACAGATGATGTGGAGCTCGGCCAGAATTATTCCCGTGGCATGGGAAAAAAGATATCGCTTATGTCTCGTCAACAACCATTGATTCCCGTATTGTCGCCCCAAGGATTCTCACAGTGTTGTGTGTTCGACCCGTCGGCGCGCGCAACCAGAGCGCAAAGGAAACAGGATGTCCAAAGACACGCTGAACGTCTCCGGGGTGAAATACACCACGGCTGAGGCGGGGTATTTCGAGAAGCGCACCCTCAAACGCACCGCCGGGATCTGGGGCCTCTGGGGCCTCGCCGTGGCGGCGGTCATTTCGGGGGACTTCTCCGGCTGGAACTTCGGCATCGGCTTCGCCGGCTTCGGTGGAATGCTGATCGCCTTTGCCCTGCTGATCGTCATGTACTACGGCATGATGCTTCAGCATCGGCGAGATGGCCTCGGCCATGCCGCACACGGGCGGCGCCTATTCCTTCGCCCGAGCGGCAATGGGGCCGTGGGGCGGTTTCGTCACCGGCCTGGCCGAGACGATCGAATACGTCGCCACCACGGCGGTCATCGTGTACTTCTCGGCGGCCTATGCGGATGGCATCACCAGCGAGCTGCTGGGCGTCTCGCTGCCGGCCCCGGTCTGGTGGGCGATCCTGTACGTCGTGTTCATCGGACTCAACTCCGCCGGCGCCGCCATCTCATTCAAATTCGCCATCATCGTGGCCATACTCTCGATCGCCATCCTGCTCGTCTTCTCGGCAATGGCGGCACTCTCCGGGCTGTTCAGCTGGGACAACCTCTTCGACATCGCTCCGGATCCCGGCCAGTCGTCATTCCTGCCGCACGGCGTGATCCCGATCCTGTTCGCGCTTCCCTACGCGATGTGGTTCTTCCTCGGCATCGAGGAACTCCCGCTCGCCGCGGAAGAGGCGCACAACCCCGTCCGTGACATCCCCAAGGCCGGGCTGATCGCCCGCACAACACTGATCATCACGGGTCTCCTGGTGCTGTTCCTGAACACGGGCATCGTCGGCGCATCCAAGACCGCAGAGTCTGGCGAACCCCTCCTCGATGGCTTCCGCGCCATCGTCGGGGACCAGGCCGCGGCCGCGCTGGCCCTGTTCGCCCTGATCGGGCTGCTCGCGTCGCTGCAGGGGATCATGTTCGCCTACGGGCGCAACATGTACTCGCTCTCGCGGGCCGGCTACTACCCGAAGTTCCTCTCGCTCACCGGCAAGCGCCAGACCCCCGCGGTCGCCCTGCTGGTCGGTGCCGTCATCGGATTCGTGGCGCTCGTGCTCGTGGACTCCCTCGGCGGGGCAGGTGGCGTGGCGGGCGCGATCGTGCTGAACATCGCTGTTTGGGGTGCGGTGATCGCCTACGTGCTGCAGATGGTCTCGTTCCTGATCCTGAGGAAGAAGTTCCCGAACGCGAACCGGCCGTACCGGAGCCCGTGGGGCGTTCCCGGCGCGATCATCGGCGGTGTCCTCTCGCTCGCGATCTTCTTCGGGTTCTTCATCAATGAACCGGCCCGGCCGGCCATTGCCGCGATCGCCGTGGTCTACATCGTCATGCTCGTCATCTTCGCGGTGTACGGACGCAAGCGCCTCGTGCTCTCGCCCGAGGAGGAGTACGCGATCTCCGGTGGGCTGCACGGCGACCCCCAGAAGGAAGGCTACGGCGGTGACGTCGAAGAGCAAATCCTCGCCCTCGACGGCCGGGACGAGCCGAAAGGCTAGCTCGCGTCATACCGGCGCCGGGTAGCGGAGCTGCCCGGCGCCGAACACGTGCTTCGCGGGCAAGCGGGCTTCAGGGGACCGCCCCATTCGCTGCAGTTACTGCGCCGGACGGGGCGGTCGCGCCGGAACCGTTAGCTGGTGCGGCAGTGCGTGGTGAGAAAACCGAGCTTGTCGATGGAGATCGTGACCGTGGAGCCGTCCTTGAGAAAGACCTGGGGTTTGCGGCTGTAACCGGCGCCGCCGGGGCTGCCGGTCGAGATGAGGGTTCCGGGCATCAGCGTCGATGTTTGCGAGAGGTAGGAGATGATCTGGGCGACCGTGCGCACCATGTCACCGCTCGAAGCATCCTGCAGGAGGCGGCCGTCAACGTGCGTGCTGAGCCACACATTCTGCGGATCACCGATCTCGTCGGCCGTCACGACGATGGGACCCGTTGGGGTGAAGCCATCGAAGGACTTGCAGCGGGACCATTGCGCCTCGGAGAACTGCAGGTCGCGCGCGGTGATGTCGTTGACGATCGTGTAGCCGAACACGTAGTCGAGGGCGTCCTGCACGGACACGTTGCGAGCGGCACGGCCAATGACCACACCGAGTTCCGCCTCGTAGTCGACCTGTGAGGTGAGGTCAGCGGGCCAGGTGATTGTGGACTCGTGACCGGTGAGTGAGTTGGGCCAGAGGGAGAAGATCGTGGCCGACGTCTCAAGGCGCAGGCTCAGCTCGGAGGAGTGAGCGGCGTAGTTTGCCCCGATGGCGATGATCTGCGGGGGGCGCAATACCGCCGACGAGTGCCGCAGCCCGTCGATCGGGGTCAAGGACACGCCCGCGGATACGGCGTTCAGGCTGACCGCGCGCACGCGATCAACCTCATGCTCGCCCTTTTCCAGCAGGTCTTGCAGGTCGCGGGGGGCGTCTTCCATGATCTCGTCAAGGAACAGTGCCTCGTCGCCAAAGGTCACCGCCAACCTCGGTGTGGACTGGCCGTCAACTCTTAGATGCGCAAACTTCACCTATACAGGCTACCGGCACCCGGGGCATCCGGGCTGTGGAAGAGCGACAACGCGCGCGGGTGTTCGTTAGAGGATTCCGACGGGGGCGCTGGCCGCACGCCACAAGTGCATGCCGGCATAGCTGCGCCAGGGGGCCCACTCGCGACCCCGAACGGCGAGGGCTCGTCGCTCGCCGGGGAGCCCGAGACGGCTCGCGCCCTGCCGGATGGCGAGGTCACTCGTGAGCAGGATGTCGGGGGTCCCGAGCACCCGCAGTGCGACGTAGCCGGCCGTCCACGGGCCGATCCCCGGCAGCGCCGTGAGCTTGGCCTCAAGCTCGGTGCGGGTGTCACCGTAGGACAGCACGAGGTCGCCACGCTCGAGGTCTGCGGCGACGCGCACGATCGTGTTGATGCGCACGGCGGGACCGCGGAGAACGTCGCGTCCCTCCGCGGCGATGCGGGCGCTCGTGGGAAAGAGGAGCGTCGGCGCTCCGTCAGTAGAGAAGCCGCCGTCGGGTGCGGCGAGGGTGTCACCGAGCGCGTGCGTGAGGCGTGTCAACGCCGTGCGGGCCGCAGCCACGGACACCTGCTGGCCGATGAGAGCACGAAACAGGGTCTCCTCGGGATCCAAAGTGCCGGGAACACGGATGCCGGGCGTCACCCGCACGCTCGGCTCGAGTTGCGGGTCGGCGCGAAGCGCGAGGTCGATGGCGGCGGAGTCGGCGTCAAGATCGAGGAGCCGGCGCACCCGACCGACGAGCGGGGCCAGGTCGGCCAGGGTGTTCAGTGTGGCCGCACAGGTCACGACGGGAGCGGCAGCAGTACCGGCGAGGGAGAGTTCAACGGTGGCCGGACCGTGGGGCAGCCGGACCGTGCGGGCATAACGCTGGGCGGTGGCCGTTTCAACGCCCGCAATGGCGCGCACGCCGAGAAACCGCAGCAGGCCACGACCATCGAACGGCGCCCTGGCCGGTAGTTGCAGGGTGATCGTCGTACCGTGGGCGTCGCTGTCGCCCCGGTCCGGGTTCCGCTCGCGCGATGTCGACTGGCGCAGCGCGGAGGGCGTGCGTTCGTAGACGGCAGCAATCGTCTCGTTGAACTGGCGAACGCTTCCGAAACCAGCAGTAAACGCCACATCCGTCATCGAGAGGGTGGTGTTGATCAGGAGAATGCGCGCCGTCTGGGCGCGATGGGCGCGGGCGAGGGCCAGCGGTCCCGCGCCGAGCTCGGACACCAGCACCCGGGTGAGATGCCGGGGTGTGTAGCCCAGCTGCCCGGCGAGCCCGGGAACGCCGTCGCGTTCAATGGCGCCGTCGCCAATGAGCCGCATGGCTCGCGCGGCCAGGTCATCCCGCATATTCCACGCGGGGGAGCCGGGCACGGCGTCGGGCAGGCAGCGTTTGCAGGCTCGCAGACCGGCCTCATGCGCGGCCGCCGCCGTGAGGAAGAACGACACATTGCCGGGATTGGGGGTCGCGGCGGGACAGCTCGGGCGGCAGTAGATACCCGTGGAGTGCACGCCGGTGATGAACTGGCCGTCGAATCGTTGATCGCGGGAACACACGGCCCGGTACCGCTGCGCAAAAACGGGGTCGCCGGGGCCGGGGCCCGCCGCGGCGCGTGGGGTTCGAGTCGTGCTCACCTCTTCAGCGTGCCACGTTCACCCGCGGCGCGGTAGCGGAAAACAGACATCACAAACGCCGCTCGGTAGGGTGGGCTCATGACTCTAGTGGCACGTCTTCAGGCCGAGCTCGGTGCGATCGTCAGCGTGGAGGCGGCAGATCTGGCGGCCAGTCGCACGGACAAGTCCGGGTGGACCGCCGACGGCGCACCGCTGGCCGTCGTGAACGCCACAACCGTGGAACACGTGCAGTGCGCACTGCGCCTCGCGTCCGAGTTTCGGGTGCCCGTGATCACCCGCGGCGCGGGCACCGGCCTGGCCGGGGGAGCCTGTGGCACCGATGGCTCCCTCGTGCTGAGCCTCGCCGGCATGAACCGCATTCTGGAGATTCGCCCGCAGGACGAACTCGCGGTCGTCGAACCCGGAGTGATCAACCAGCACCTGAACGACGCGCTCGCCGAGCACGGGCTATGGTTCGCCCCCGATCCGGCCAGCAAGGCCATCTCGACCGTCGGGGGGAATATTGCGACGAACGCGGGAGGCCTGCTGTGCGCAAAGTACGGGGTGACCCGCGAGGCGGTACTCGCTCTGACGGTGGTGCTGGCCGACGGCACACTGCTACACACGGGGCACCGAACGGTGAAGGGCGTCACCGGCTACGACCTGACCGCGCTGCTCACCGGCTCGGAAGGCACGCTCGGGGTCATTGTTGAGGCGACCGTGCGCGTTCGGGCCGTTCCGCTGGGAGACACGGTCACCGTCGCGGCGGTTTTCCCCGACGTTGCGGCCGCCGCCGCCGCATCCGCCCGCATCACCGCTGAGCGTTTGCGACCCGCTGTGATGGAGCTCATTGACCCGGTGGCCCTCGCCATTGTCGGGCGGTACCTGGGACCGGAACGCTCAGCCGGGCTTCCGCTCGGACGCGGCGCGTTCCTGCTCGTGCAGACGGATGGTGAGGGTGCCGCCATCGAGGCCGAGCGGGTAGCCGCAGTGATGCGCGACGAACGCGGGGAGGTGCGGGTATCCAGCGATCAGGAGTCCGGAGATCGACTGCTCGCCATTCGCCGGGCCATGCACCCTGCGCTTGAGCAGCACGGCACCGTGCTGATCGAAGATGTCTCTGTCCCTCGTTCCCGGATGAAGGAGATGTTTGACGTGATCGCGGAGATCAGCGCCCGCACCGGAATCGCCATTCCCGTGGTTGCTCACGCGGGTGACGGGAATCTGCACCCGAACTTCGTGATCCCCGCCGACCCGTCGGGCGCCGAGGGCGCCGCGATCGTGCCCGATAACATCTGGGCGGCGGCCGACGAGATGTTTCGAGCCGCCCTGATGCTCGGTGGCACCCTGACCGGCGAACACGGCGTGGGGGTACTCAAGCGTCGGTGGCTCCGGGACGAACTCGGCGACACGAGCTTTGACCTTCAACGCCGGCTCAAAGCCGTTTTCGACCCGCTGGGCATCCTTAATCCGGGCACAATGTTCGCGGCTTCGTGAGGTGGCGGCAGGTGATGCGCCCGGCAACAAAAACTCGTCGCTTCGGTGGTGTGGCGATGCCGACGACTCTACCGATGCGACGAGTTTGTGTATATATATCGTGCATCTTCATCGGCGTTCGCGCAAGGATGAATTCTGAACTAGGTGAAGTTCGGCCGCATCCGGTTGGATGGAGGAATGACTGATTTGAATTCAAAACCCGAAATCGACTTCCCGGAGGGCGCAGAGCCCGAACAGCTTGAAATCGAGGACATCGTTGTTGGAGACGGTGCGGAGGCGACGCCCGGCGCGACCGTTGACGTTCACTATCTTGGCGTCGAATTCGCCTCCGGCGACGAGTTCGACTCGTCGTGGAACCGCGGCCAGTCGATCAACTTCCCGCTGCGTTCGCTCATCGCTGGATGGCAGCAGGGAATCCCCGGAATGAAGGTCGGCGGCCGTCGCAAGCTCGTCGTCCCCGCGCATCTGGCCTATGGACCTGCGGGTTCCGGTCACCGGCTCTCCGGCCAGACCCTGATCTTCGTGATCGATCTTCTCGGTGTCAGCTAGGACCGATGTCAGCTAGGACCGATCAAGCCGCACGTGCCTGATGCGTGAGGTGTGGCCTCGCACGACGATCACGTCGCGCCTGGCCACACCGACGAGCCTGGCCGGCAGCGCCACGAGCGGGCCCGTGCGACTTCCCGGATTCACCGGCACCGTCAGCGTGACCGCGCAGGTCACGTGTTCCCTCTCGTGGGATCTTTCTGTTCAGCCCTGTCGCGGAGCGGTACTGCCGTGTGCATAATGTTGCATGATCTCCACCGCCAACGCCCGGGCGCTCCTGACGGCAGGCCTCATTTGGCGACCGGCTTCCGGTGACGCGTTTCGCATCGAACAGCCCGGCTTCGACTACGACGTTTTCACCGTGAGCGCCATGGCCATCGAGCCGCACGAATTCGACACGGGAACAATCCTCGGTTTCAACGGCACCACGGAGTGGGCGCTTGATTCCCTCGCGCTGGAGAACGCGCTCTGGTTACCCCGTGAAGACCAACTGCGCGAGATGCTCGGCCGGGCCTTCCGGGCGCTGGAGCGCACGTCCGATGCCCGGTACCTTGTCGTTGCCGGGCTGGGCGAGGAGCAGACGCACTTCACTGCCAACGAGGCAGCGGATGCCTATGCGTCGGCCGTCCTCGCCTCGATGGCTCGCACCGAACCCCGCTGAGCCCGGGGTGGTGCAGCGCGCTGCGGGCTAGTAGCGGTCGGGCTCAGGGCCGAGTTCAAACCGACGCCCGTGCATCTCGGTGGGGGCGATTTCCACGTAGATGTACTTGAGCGTCGGGATCAGCGGGTGCAGCGGCAGCTGATCGGCAGCGTCGATCTCTGACTGCTTCTCGAGAATGCTCGCGGTGCCCTTCACGACGATGCTCCACGCTTCGTCTTTACCCAGGCCGTCGGTTTCAAAGGCCACCCGGTTGTTTACGGTGAGTTCGAGCAGCTTCGTGCCCTCGGCCGTGCGAAACAGGAGACGCCGGTCGGCGGCGACGAAGTTCACGGGGAAGATATCGGGAATTCCCCCGACACTGACCGCGAGGCGGCCGAGGCTGGCCGAGAGCAACGCATCCCAGCATTCGGTTTCGGTGAGGATTCGGATTTCTTTGACGTCGTCGATGTCCATGACTCATCGTGGCACGTGGGGGGAGCGGATGGGAGACGATGTGGCCGAGACCGCCATCTCACCTGAAAATGTTGCCCACGACCCCTGCCCCCAGTTCGAGGGTAGGTCCTGTTGTAAGATAACGGGTGCACAACGGCAACCGACAACCTCGGGGATCCAACCGGCACACCGGGTTCAGCCCCCCCCCAATGAGGAAGTCCAATAGTGAGCGCACCAACCCAAACCCGTCCCGTCGAACTCGGGAAGGACGTCAGAGAGAAACGTTTCGTTGTGCCGGCACCCCGGGTTTTCTACCCGGCACTCGGCATTATTCTTCTGGTCGTCGTTATCGCCATCGGCTTTCCGGTACGAACCGGAGCCACCCTCGCCACCCTGCAAGGCTGGGTGGTGGCCGGACTCGGCCCGTACTACGTCATTCTCGTCGCGGCCTTCGTGGTCTTTGCGGTGTGGATGGGCGTCAGCCGATTCGGTGACATCAAGCTCGGCACGGACGATGACAAGCCCGAGTTCGGCCTCCTGAGCTGGTTCTCTATGCTCTTTGCCGCCGGCATGGGCATCGGCCTGGTCTTCTGGGGCATGTCAGAGCCACTCACGTTCTTCACCAACCCGAAGCCGGGAGTCAGCGGTTCGCCGCCGGAACTCGCCGCTGCGGCGATGAACCAGACATTCCTGCACTGGGGATTCCACGCCTGGGCCATCTACGCCGTCGTCGGACTTGGCCTGGCCTACTCGATCCACCGCAAGGGGCGGCCGGTGTCCATCCGCTGGGCGCTCGAGCCGCTGCTCGGCGATCGGGTGCGTGGTCGTCTCGGTGACGCCATCGACGTCATCGCCATCGTGGGAACCCTGTTCGGTGTCGCCACATCGCTCGGGCTCGGCGTCAAGCAGATCGCAGCCGGTCTCAGCCACCTGGGCGTTGTCGGCGAGGTGACCAATACGACGCTCGTGATCCTCATTCTCGCGATTACTGCCATCGCCACGGTCTCGGTCGTGAGCGGCGTCGGCAAGGGCATCAAATGGCTCTCCAACCTCAACCTCGGCATGGCCGCTCTCCTGCTCGTGGCCGTTCTCCTGCTTGGTCCCACCCTCTACCTGCTTCGCGTGATCGTGGAATCGATCGGTAACTACTTCCAGAACGTCGTCGGAATCACATTCGATACCAGCTCTTTCACGGGCCAGACCGGTCTCGACTGGCAGGGCGCCTGGACGGTCTTCTACTGGGGTTGGTGGATCTCGTGGGCCCCGTTCGTCGGTGTCTTCATCGCGCGAATCTCCCGTGGACGTACCGTGCGCGAGTTCATCGCCGGGGTGCTGTTGGTTCCGACCTTCGTGACGTTCGTCTGGTTCGCGGTCATGGGCGGAAGCGCCATCAAGCAGGCGTGGGACGGCGACGGGGGAGGACTGTTCGACCCGGAGGTCGGCATTGTTCCCGAGAACGTGCTCTTCAACTTCCTGAGCGGCCTGCCGATGGGTGGGGTGCTGTCCGTGCTCGCCGTGACCATCATTGCGATCTTCTTCATCACATCCGCGGATTCCGGGTCGCTCGTGATCGACATGCTCGCGTCCGGTGGCGACACGAACCCACCGAAGTGGAGTCGCATCATGTGGGCCTCCCTCGGTGGCCTCGTCGCGATCGCCCTGCTGCTGGCCGGCGGACTCGCCGCTCTGCAGACCGGTGCCATCCTCACGGCCATACCCGTGAGCGTCGTGATGATCGGAATGTGTATCGCCACCTTCCAGGCGTTACGGGCGGAGCACGAAATCCTCGTCAGCGCGGAACGTCGTCAGCGCCGCGAAGAACTCGCCCGCCGGATTGGCAAGACCGTCACCGCACACCTGGAAGAGAACTTTGATGATCACTTCGGTGACCATGTTGACGGTCATATCGAGGCAGCCATGACCGACGAGGGAGTTCGCCGCCGCCGCGGCTGGGGGCGCAAGCCCAGGGATTCCTGACTCGCAGCAGCTGATTGACCTCAGAAGCACCCCCGTGGCCCCGGCCGTGGGGGTGCTTTGTTCGTGCGGTCAGTTGCGGCCTGCACGCGGTCAATAAGGTCTCGCCACGAGCCGGTCACTGGGCGAAGGCGCTCACCAGCGTCCATAGACTCAAGAGATGCGCTTTGGAATTATCATTCTCCCGCAGGACCGGTGGCGGTCCGCCCGAGAGAAGTGGGTGGCTGCCGAGGACTACGGCTTCGACCATGCCTGGACCTACGACCACCTCTCCTGGCGTTCCCTCGCCGACGAGGCCTGGCACGCGACCATGCCCACCCTCACGGCGGCGGCAACCGTCACGTCACGCATTCGGCTGGGAACCTTCGTGTCCTCGCCCAATTTTCGGCATCCCGTGCCGTTCGCCAAGGAGATAGCCACGGTGGACGACATCTCGGACGGGCGGTTCGTGCTCGGTGTCGGATCGGGCGGTAACGGCTTCGACGCCTTCACGTTGGGCCAGCCGGAGCTGACGCCGCGGCAGCGCCATGAGCGGTTCGCGGAATTCGTAACGGATCTGGACGTGCTTCTGCGCCACGAGGCGCCGGCAGCCGAGGGGCTCAGCTTCAACGGTGAATGGTTCACCGCTGTACACGCGCGAATGGTTGGCGTCCCCGCCCAGCTCCCGCGAGTGCCGCTGGTGGTCGCGGCGAACGGACCCAAAGGCATCCGCCTGGCCAGTCGCCTCGGTGATGGCTGGGTGACGACCGGCAAGGACGGCCTCGACGGTGAGGCGTGGTGGTCGAGCGTGCGTGACCTCGCCTGGCGCCTTGACGATGCGGCACACGAGGCGGGACGTGAACCGGCCAGTATCGATCGCTACCTCAACCTGGACAGCGGTGGCAGCTATTCGTTGCAGAGCGAGTCGGCCTTCGAGACGGCGGTGGGCCGCGCCACCGAGCTCGGCTTCACCGATGTTCTGAGCCATTGGCCGCGCGAAGAGGGCATCTACGCCGGCGATCGCGAGGTGCTCGACAGCGTGGCCACCGGCCTCGCGTCCCTGGGGCAGGCGCCTCGCTGCGGTGAGCCGCGTGTTGCCCCGACCCGGGATTCCCTAGGCTGAGCACATGCGACAACACGACGCCCCCACCCCGACGCCTGCCCGCACGCTTATGAACGACCGACTCGGCTGGCTCGGGCTGCGCAGCGGGCAGATACTGCTCGTGATCACCCTCACCGCCGCGGTCATCTTCGGACTCGTGCAAATCAAGCTTGTCGTCATTCCCGTGCTCATCGCAGTGATCCTTGCCTCGGCGCTGACCCCGGTCGTCGCCTGGCTTCGCCGTCGGGGAATACCATCAGCCCTGGCCACGTGGATCACGTTGCTCGCGAGCATCGCGGCGTTGGGCGGAATCATCACCCTGATCGTGTTCGCCGTTCGAGACCAGTGGGACAAACTGTTCACCTCGGCCGCTGAGGGCCTCGATACGTTGCAGGTGTTCCTCCTTCAGGGACCCATCCACATTGATGAGCAGCAGATTGAAGACCTGCGCGCCACGGCCGTAGATTTTGTGACGAGCAGCCA
Organism: Cryobacterium psychrophilum; assembly: GCF_004365915.1. Classification (NCBI taxonomy): domain Bacteria; kingdom Bacillati; phylum Actinomycetota; class Actinomycetes; order Micrococcales; family Microbacteriaceae; genus Cryobacterium; species Cryobacterium psychrophilum. Next base: position 767,486 of record NZ_SODI01000001.1, on the reverse strand, counting down.
GTTTGGAACGGGCGCCCTAGCCGGGGCATCCGTTGTCGCCGAACTGCTCACCGGCATCGTGCTGCTCCTGGTAATCCTGTTCTTCTTCCTGAAAGACGGCGACCGCATCTGGAACTTCTTCCTGGCTCCCTTCCAGGGAACACGGCTGGAGCGTGGACGCCGGATCGGTGTCACGGCCCGCGGTGTTCTCGGCGGCTACGTGCGCGGCACGGCCATCGTGGCGCTCGTCGACGCGTCCGCGATCGGCATCGGCCTCGCGATCCTCCAGGTTCCCCTCGCGTTGCCCCTGGCCGTGATCGTGTTCCTCGGAGCTTTCATCCCCCTCATCGGCGCGACCGCAGCCGGAGTTCTCGCCGCCCTCGTCGCGCTCGTGGCCAACGGCCCGTTGATCGCCCTGATCGTGATCATCATCGTGATCGGCGTCAACCAGCTCGAAGGAAACCTGCTCCAGCCCGTGGTCATGGCGCAGAACCTGAAGCTGCATCCGCTCGTGATCCTGTTCGCGTTGACGGCGGGCACCATTCTCGCCGGGATCGTCGGCGCGGTGCTGTCCGTGCCGATTGCTGCGGTGGCGTGGGCCATCGTGAAAACGTGGAACGAACCCGCCTCGTCCCGGGTTGTTCCTCCGCAGAACAGCCCCTCCGTGCGGCGCCGGCGGAGACGCTGACCGTCGAGCGTCTCGGTGATCTGCTAAAGTATCAAGGTTGCCGTTTAACGGCCGCGGACAAAGAGAGCCCAGGCATCCTGCCTTGGGCACCGCGCAGTGAGAGAAAGGGGATTCCATCTATGGCACTCGAAGCCGATGCTAAGAAGGCGATCATCGAAAAGTACGCTACCCACCCAGGCGACACAGGGTCCCCCGAAGTTCAGATCGCCATGCTCACGCAGCGCATTCTTGACCTGACGGAGCACCTGAAAGAGCACAAGCACGACCACCACTCACGTCGTGGACTGCTTCTCATGGTTGGTCAGCGTCGTCGACTGCTCGGTTACCTGTCCGATATCGACATCTCGCGATACCGCACACTTATCGGCAGCCTCGGCCTGCGTCGCTAAGGCTGAATCAGCCGTAGCTCATGCAGCGTTGATAACGCGAGCTTCTTACAGACGGGCCGTCACCTTCACGGGGGCGGCCCGTTCTGTGTATCCATCGGAGATTTCGCGTTTTTCGAGGGTTTAGCATGAATGGGTCGCACCCAACGAAACGAACGGCATTACACGATGAGCCTCTGGCGCACCAAGAGTATTGAAGATTCCATTGCAGACTCGCTTGAGAAGGGCCATAGCCTCAAACGCACGTTGGGCACCTGGGATCTGATGATCATGGGTGTCGCCGTCGCGGTCGGCGCCGGCATCTTCTCGGTCGGGGCCAAGGCGGCCGGCAGCTACGCTGGTCCCTCCGTGACGCTCGCCTTCCTGCTGGCCGCATTTACGTGCGCCCTGGCCATCATGTGTTACGCCGAATTCGCTTCTGCGGTCCCGGTCGCCGGCTCGGCGTACACCTTCACCTACGCGACCCTCGGCGAGCTTCTGGCCTGGATCATCGGCTGGGACCTGATCCTCGAAATGCTCACCGCCGCGGCCGTGATCGCCAAGTACTGGGGCATCTACCTGAGCAGCGTCTTCGAACTGGCCGGGTGGGATATCCCCGCCACGATCCACGTGCTCGGGCTCGACGTGAGCTGGGGCGCCTTCGTGATCGTCGCCATCTTCACGACCCTGCTCGTGCTCGGCACGCAGCTGTCCGCTCGTGTGGCCAGCATCTTCACGATCATCAAGGTCGCCATCGTTCTCTTCGTGATCGTGGTCGGCGCGTTCTTCGTGAACGTCAAGAACTACACGCCATTCATCCCCGAATCGGTGCCCTCGAAGCCGGGTGAGGGCGACGTGTGGATGCAGTCCCTCTTCTCCTTCATGACGGGAGCGGCTCCAGCCCAGTACGGCCTGTTCGGGCTGCTGGCCGGAGCATCGCTCGTGTTCTTCGCGTTCATCGGCTTCGACGTCGTGGCCACCTCGGCCGAAGAGGTCAAGAACCCGCAGAAGACGCTTCCACGCGGCATCTTCCTCGGCCTCGGCATCGTCACCGTGCTCTACATCGGCGTGAGCCTTGTGCTCACCGGAATGGTTCCGTACACGGTTCTCGCCGAAGACCCCAACGCCTCGCTCGCCACGGCGTTCGTCGCCGTCGGCGCGGGGTGGGCCGCGCAGATCATCTCCGTCGGCATCCTTGTCGGGCTCACCACCGTCATCATGGTGCTTCTCCTCGGCCTCTCCCGTGTGCTCTTCGCCATGAGTCGCGACGGACTGCTGCCGCGTGGACTCAGCGTCACCTCGGAGAAACGCCGCACGCCGGCGCGCCTCCAGATCATCGTCGGCCTTGCCGTCGCCCTCATCGCCGGCCTCACCAACGTTGGCGTTCTCGAGGAAATGATCAACATTGGAACCCTGTCGGCATTTGTGCTCGTGAGCATCGCGGTGGTCGTGCTGCGCAAGAAGCGCCCGGACCTGCCCCGTGCGTTCAAGGTTCCGTTCTCGCCGTTCCTGCCGATCCTCTCGGCCGTACTGTGCAGCTGGCTCATGCTCAACCTCACAACGCTCACCTGGGTACGATTCGCTGTCTGGCTCGCCCTTGGTCTTGCGGTGTACTTCCTCTACGGGCGCAGCCACTCGGTTCTGGGCCGCAAATCGCGCGGTCTCGATGCGGACGGCAACAAGCTCGTCGTGAGCGAGCCGGAGACAGAACTCGTGAAGTAGGCGCAGCCGTCTTCGGCGGCGCCGGCGGGGAATAAGTCCGCGACGGATGCCGTTGTGCGGAACATACATGCAGACGTATGGTGCATTGGAGACTGACATGCAGTTCGGAATTTTCACGGTGGGTGACAGGACCGTAGACCCCACGACGGGCCACGAGCCCACCGAGCACGCGAGAATCACGGCCATGGTTGCGATCGCCCAGAAGGCCGAAGAGGTCGGTCTCGACGTTTTCGCCTCCGGGGAGCACCACAACCCGCCGTTTGTGCCGTCGTCGCCCACGACCCTGCTGGGCTACATCGCCGCGAAGACGGAGAAGCTCATTCTCTCGACCGCGACGACGCTCATCACCACAAATGACCCGGTGAAAATTGCCGAAGACTTCGCCATGCTCCAGCACCTCTCCGGCGGTCGGGTCGACCTCACCCTCGGCCGTGGAAACACGGGACCCGTGTACCCGTGGTTCGGTCAGGACATTCGCCAGGGGATCCCGCTCGCGCTTGAGAACTACGCGCTGCTCCGGCGCCTGTGGCGTGAGGAGTACGTGGACTGGGAAGGTCAGTTCCGCACGCCGCTGCAGGGATTCCAGTCCACGCCGCGCCCGCTCGATGGTGTGGCCCCCTTCGTCTGGCACGGCAGCATCCGCAGCCCCGAAATTGCCGAACAAGCCGCCTACTACGGTGACGGATTCTTTGCCAACAACATCTTCTGGCCCAAAGAGCACTACATGAAGCTCATCGGGTACTACCGTGCCCGCTTCGAGCACTACGGTCACGGGCTCGCCTCTGAGGCGATCGTTGGCCTCGGCGGGCAGGCTTTCATGCGCACGAAGTCGCAGGACGCCGTCAACGAATTCCGCCCGTACTTCGACAACGCGCCGGTATACGGCCACGGCCCGAGCCTCGAAGAATTCACCGAGCAGACGCCGCTCACCGTCGGTAGCCCCCAGCAGGTCATCGACCGCTACGCCGCCATGCGTGATCACTTCGGGGACTACCAGCGCCAGCTGTTCCTGATGGATCATGCCGGACTGCCGCTGAAGACCGTGCTCGAACAACTCGACATCCTCGGCGGAGAGGTTGTGCCCGTTCTCCGCAAGGAGTTCGCCAGGAACCGTCCGGCCAACGTGCCCGATGGTCCCACCCACGCTTCCCTCGTGGCCGCCGCCGAGCGCGCTGCCCGCGGTGAGTCTCTCCTGACGGATACCGCGGAGCCCGCACTCACCGAGCCCTCGACCCGGGTTTGAGTCCTGCCGGCGGTTTCTGACGGGTCTGTTAGAGTTGCAAAGGCCAATCTTTGTATTGGCCTGCAACGGGAGCGCTTCGGCAGAATCTACAACTGCGAATCCCGCTCCCGGTCCAACTCGCCTGTCACACGGGCACGCGAGCCTTCGTCGCCAGCATGGCGAGAAGCAACACTAAGGAGAGAACCCCCACATGGAGGGTCCAGAAATCACGTTCGCCGAAACCGTTATCGATAACGGCAAGTACGGCAAGCGCACCATCCGTTTCGAAACCGGGCGCCTTGCCCAGCAGGCGCAGGGATCTGCCGCCGCATACATTGACGAAGAGACGATGCTTCTCTCCGCCACGAGCGTGAGCAAGCAGCCGAAGGACAACTTCGACTTCTTCCCGCTCACCATTGACGTTGAAGAGCGCATGTACGCCGCGGGTCGCATCCCGGGCAGCTTCTTCCGCCGCGAAGGTCGTCCCTCGACCGACGCCATCCTCACCTGCCGCCTGATCGACCGGCCGCTGCGTCCGTCGTTCGTTGACGGTCTCCGTAACGAGATCCAGGTTGTCATCACGGTTCTGGCCATCGAGCCCGACGAACTGTACGACGTGCTCGCGATCAACGCTGCGTCCATGTCGACCCAGCTTGCCGGTCTGCCCTTCAGCGGTCCGATCGGTGGCGTTCGCGTCGCCCTCGTTCCCGACGAGAACGGTGGCGGCCAGTGGGTCGCCTTCCCGAAGCACTCGCAGCTCGCCGACGCCGTGTTCAGCATGGTCGTCGCCGGCCGCGTTGTCACGGATGCCAACGGTGCCCAGGACGTCGCGATCATGATGATCGAGGCCGAAGCGACCGACGGTGCCTGGAACCTGATCAAGGGCGGCGCCATCGCGCCGAACGAAGAGGTCGTTGCCCAGGGCATCGACGCTTCCAAGCCCTTCATCAAGCAGCTCGTCGCCGCTCAGCAGGAAGTCGCCGACAAGGCGGCCAAGCCGACCGCCGACTTCGCGCTGTTCCCGCCCTACCAGACGGCCACCTACGACGCCGTTGCTGCCCTCGCCTACGACGAGCTCAAGAGCGTCTACGCGATCGCCGACAAGGTTGAGCGCCAGAACGCCGATGACGCCCTCAAGGCCACGGTCAAGGCTGCTGTCGCCGCCAAGGTCGAGGCCGGCGAGCTCGACGCGAGCGCAAACAACCAGGTCAGCGCCGCGTACAAGTCCGTCACCAAGCTCGTGGTTCGCTCGCGCGTGCTCAACGAGGGCATTCGTATCGACGGCCGCGGACTGGCGGACATTCGTCCGCTCGACGCCGAGGTCGCGGTCATTCCCCGCGTTCACGGCTCGGCCATCTTCCAGCGCGGTGAGACCCAGATCCTCGGCGTGACCACGCTGAACATGCTGAAGCTCGAGCAGTCGATCGACTCGCTCAACCCGGTCACCAAGAAGCGCTACATGCACAACTACAACTTCCCGCCCTACTCGACCGGTGAAACCGGCCGCGTCGGAACGCCGAAGCGCCGCGAGATCGGCCACGGAGCGCTCGCTGAGCGTGCCCTGGTTCCCGTGCTGCCCACGCGTGAGGAGTTCCCCTACGCCATCCGTCAGGTCTCCGAGGCGCTCAGCTCCAACGGTTCCACCTCGATGGGTTCTGTCTGCGCCTCGACCCTGTCGCTGCTGAACGCCGGAGTGCCGCTGCGCGCACCGGTTGCCGGTATCGCCATGGGCCTGATCAGCGACACCGTTGACGGTCAGACCCGCTACGCGGCCCTGACCGACATTCTCGGTGCCGAAGACGCCCTCGGCGACATGGACTTCAAGGTTGCCGGAACGAGTGACTTCATTACCGCGATCCAGCTCGACACCAAGCTCGACGGCATTCCCGCGTCGGTCCTGTCCGGTGCCCTCACCCAGGCCCGCGATGCCCGCGCGACGATCCTCTCGGTTCTCAACGCCGCCATCGATGCTCCCGACGAAATGGCACCGACCGCGCCCCGCGTGATCAGTGTGCAGATCCCGGTGGACAAGATCGGCGAGCTGATCGGCCCGAAGGGCAAGACGATTAACGGGATCCAGGACGAGACCGGCGCTGACATCTCGATCGAAGAAGACGGCACCGTGTACATCGGCGCCGTCGACGGACCGTCGGCCGATGCGGCTCGCGCCATGGTCAACTCCATCGCGAACCCGACCAACCCCGAGGTTGGCGAGCAGTTCCTCGGAACTGTCGTGAAGATCGCCGCTTTCGGCGCCTTCGTGTCGCTGCTCCCAGGCAAGGATGGTCTGCTGCACATCTCCGAGGTGCGTAAGCTTGCTGGTGGCAAGCGCGTGGAGAACGTCGAAGACGTTCTCGGCGTCGGCCAGAAGGTGCTCGTTGAGATCACCAAGATCGATGACCGTGGCAAGCTGTCGCTTGCTCCGGTCCTCGAAGAGGCCGCCGACGCGGCCGCCGCTGGCACGGACGCTCCGGCCGAAGGCTAGACTCAAACCAGGTTCACACCTGGAGTTCTCCCGATCACCTCTCGCCAGGTCGGTCGGGTAGACGGAAGGCCCGCACTGCTTCGGCAGGGCGGGCCTTTTGCGTGCGTTAATGCGCCTGGCCCGTAGTCGTGCGTGCCGTGCGGGGGTACGGTTCCCGCATGACAACTACACATGAAAGGCTGACGTCGCAAATGCGACACCCGGGTCGCCTCGCTGCGATCTTCCTGCTCGTGGTCGGGGTCCTTGTGGGAGGCGCTGCGTCGCCGGCGCTCGCCCATACGGGCGAGGCGAACCGTGGTTCCGGCCACGGTTACACCACCGCGTCCTATGTGGCGCTCGGTGATTCCTTCACCGCCGGCCAGGGGGCGCCGCCCTACCTGTCGGGGCCGTGCCTCAGGAGCCAATACTCGTCATATCCGTCCATGGTCGCTGCGGTCAGTGCGTATCGCCTCGTGGCGAACAACGCCTGCTCGGGCGCGCGGCTGGTCGATATTCCGGGCCAGCTCGTGGGGGTCAGCGCCGCGACGAACCTCGTGACCGTCACGGTCGGCGGTATCGACGCCGGATCGAACGAGGTCTTCGCTGCCTGCGCTCCGGATCCCGCTTCGGCGCTGTGCCAGGCGGCCGTGACGCTCAGTACCTCCAAGTTGGCAGCGCTGGCACCTCAGCTTGCGGCCACGTACGCCGGGATCGCCGCCGCCGTTCCACAGGCTCGAATTGTGGTTCTGAATTACCCGCGCCTCTTTGAGCCGGGACTCTTGCCTCTGGCGGACATTGTCAACGCCGGCACCGACGGTCTCAATGCCGCCATCCAGGCCGCAGTGGTTGGCCTGGGGGATTCTCGGGTGACGCTCGTTGATGTCACGCAGGAGTTCACGAATCACGGCATTGGTTCGAGGATTCCGTACATCAACTACGTTGCAGCGACTCCGCTCGCGCCGGTGAATTTCCATCCGAATGCGCTCGGTAACGCCCTCGGATACGTCGGCGCGCTCGTGCACGATCGGGTGCTTCGCCGCTGACCGCACCCTTGCACCGGGCTGAACGTATGTTTAGAATGTTAAACATCCGTTCAGCTCATGTGTCACCGCCGGAAGACCTCACCGCCGTCGCTAAGATCCGCGACGCGGCGATTGATCACTTCGCAACGGACGGCTTCCGCAAGGCCAGCGTGCGAGCCATTGCAACGACCGCGGGAGTGAGCGCGGGTCTCGTGATGCACCACTTCGGCAGCAAAGAGGGGCTGCGCGAGGCCTGTGACGATTACGTTCTGGGCACGATAATTCGCCGGGCCCAGGACGAGAGTAGTCCGGAGGGACTGCGTGCCGTCCTTCAGGGGTACCTGGCCGACTCCACCCGGTATGCCCGTGATCTCGGATACATATCCAGGGCCATAACGGAGGACTCGGTGGCCGGTCGGCGAATCGTGGATGCGATTATCGACGAGACAGAGCAGTTCCTGCGCGCGGGGGAGGCCTCCGGTTCCCTCCTGACGTCATCTGACCCGCGGGCACTCGCGGCGGTGCTGGCCATGACGAGCCTGGGCATGGTGACGATGGCCTCCCACCTGGCCCGGTCGCTCGGACTTGCGGGACAGGGCATTGGGCCCGCCGTCATGCGTCGGGTGGCCCTGCCGACGGCGGAGTTCTACACGCACGGCCTGTACACGGACGACACCGTGCTGGCGGCGACGCGGGAGGCCCTCGAATCCACTCCAGCATCCTGATGCAGAACCTCGGCTCCGATGGGAGGAACAGACATGACTGACGAACTGGCCCTTGATGTGCGCGGACTCACGAAGAATTTTGGTGCGGTTCACGCCCTCACCGGACTGGACCTGCGTGTGGCCACCGGTAGCGTGGCGGGTTTCCTCGGCCCCAACGGTTCGGGCAAATCCACCACGATTCGTATCCTGCTCGGGCTGCTCCGCGCCGACGGCGGCAGCGCGACCCTGCTCGGCGGCGACCCGTGGCGGGACGCGGTCGCACTGCACCGCCGAGTGGCCTACGTCGCTGGGGACGTGACCCTGTGGCCGAATCTCACCGGCGGGCAGGCCATCGATATTCTCGGTGCCCTGCGAGGCGACCTCGATCGCACCCGCATCGACCGGTACCTGCAACTGTTCGAACTTGACCCCAGCAAGAAGGCGCGTAGCTACTCGAAGGGCAACCGCCAAAAAGTCGCCCTCGTTGCGGCGCTGTCCAGCCACGCCGAACTGCTCATCCTGGACGAGCCCACGATCGGACTCGACCCCCTCATGGAAGGCGTTTTCACCAACTGCATCACCGAGCTCAAAGATGAGGGCAGATCGGTTCTGCTGTCCAGTCACATCTTCTCCGAGGTCGAAAAGCTCTGCGACACGGTGACCATCATCCGCGCCGGCCGCACGGTGGAGTCGGGCACCCTGACAGAGCTGCGCCACCTGCACCGTTCGACGATCACCGTGACGCTCGACGGCGACCCGACCGTGATCTCGACCGTTGACGGCGTGCACGATTTCGCCGCAGTCGGACAGCGCGTCTCCTTTTCGGTCACCGAGAGCGCACTGCCCCGCGTGATGGCGGCGCTCGCACCCCACGCGCCGCGAGGTCTCATCTCCAGCCCACCGTCGCTCGAAGAACTCTTCCTACGCCACTACGCCGCACAGCACGACGGCGCCCTCGCCGACGCCGAGGTGACATGATGTCGACCGTAACCCCCTCAGTCCGCGAGCGGTCCGGAGAGGCCGGGGCGCACGCATCGCGGCGCGGACGAATTTCCGACGTGTACGCCGGCTTCGGGATGATGCTGCGCTTCCTTCTGCAGCGAAACTGGCTGCGGATGCTCATCTGGGTCATCGCTCTCGTCGGCATGATCGCTCTCGTCGTGCAGTCCCAGCGTGTTGCCTTTCCCACCCAGGCGGACCGGGACGCCTATGCCGGCATCGCCAATACCCCCGCCGTGGCGGCACTCACCGGGCTGCCATACGCGGCGAGCACGCTCGGTGGCATTCTGAACATCAAACTCTGGATGACCGTCGCCGTCGCCCTCGCCTTCGCCGTCATCTTCTTCGTTGCGCGCAATGGACGCGCCGAAGAAGAATCAGGCCGCACAGAACTGCTGCGCGCCGGGGCGCTCGGTTCCCACGCGTACTCGATGGCGAATTGGACCGCGGCCAGCGTCTTCTCGGGAGTGGTCGGCGTAACATGCGCCATCGCCGCGATCGGACAGGGTCTGCCCGTCGATGGTGCTCTCGTGATGGGGGCTTCCTTCACGGGAGTGGGCCTCGTTTTCGTGGGAGTGGCCGCCGTGACGGGTCAGCTCGCGCAGACCAGCCGCGGGGCCAATGGACTCGCGGCCAGTGTTCTCGCGGCCGCCTACATCATCCGTGCCGCGGCGGACCTGCAGGCCGATGGAGAGATGACGAGCCCCCTCAGCTGGCTTTCGCCGATCGGCTGGGGGCAGCAGATGCGCTCCTACGCCGAAAACTATTGGGCTCCCTTCGCCGTGTCCGCCGGCTTCGCGTTGATTCTGGTTGCCATCGCGTTGGCGCTCGAGCGACGACGCGACCTGGGGGCGGGTATTCTGCCGGATCGGCGGGGCCCCCGCACCGCAGGCGCCCTGCTCCGCACCCCGGTCGGACTCACCGTGCGGCTTCAGCGCGCGTCCCTCATCGGTTGGACCGTGGGTCTGCTTGTCGGTTCGGTGTTCTTCGGGACCGTCGCGACGGCGATGGCCAATATTTTATCCTCCGACAACCCGATCGCCCAGGTGTTCCGGGGCGGACAGGAGGACATCCTGGACGGAATGCTGGGCCTGTTGGTCATCATGAACGTGTTGCTCATCGTGGCGTTCGCACTGCAAAGTTCGGACACCATCCGCACCGAGGAGCGCACGGGGCGCGCCGAGCTTGCCTGGTCGCGATCGATTTCCCGGGTTCGCTGGGCACTGTCGCGCCTGGTCGTGCCCGCCGTCGCGTCGCTCCTGCTCCTCGCTGTGAGTGGCTTTGCCCTCGGGGCCAGCTATGGCTCGTCGATCGATGACCCGCAGCAGGGCGGTCGCTTCGCCGCGGCGTCACTGGCCTACTGGCCCTCGGTGCTGTTGATGATTGCCTTCGCGCTCTTCTGCGCGGCGTGGTTCCCGCGCGCGGCAAACGCCGTCATGTGGGGCAGCTACGGCGTCGTTGCTGTGGTGTCGATGTTCGGGGACATCTTCTCCCTCCCCGACTGGGTCGTCGACAACACCCCATTCACCGCAATCCCGCTGGTCGGGCAGGACTTCTCGGCCCTGCCGATCATCGTGATCACCGTGCTCGCCGTCGCAATCGGCGCCTTGGGATTCCGGCGCCTGCGGGAGCGAGACATGACGAGCGACTGAGCTGACCTCGATCTAATTGAAAGAATCGCAAGTTAACGATATACTCAGATTGTGCTGAGTCAAGGTCTTCCCGCTGCCCAACTGAAGGCCGACCTGTTCAAGTCGCTCGGGCATCCGCTGCGCGTTCAGGTTTTAGAACAACTCGCGGTCGGTGAAAGTTCGGTCGGCAGCCTCGCCGAGGCCCTGGGTTGCGAGCTCTCGAACCTGTCGCAACAACTCGGCGTGCTGCGCCGCGCCGGTGTCGTCGTGACTCGCCGCGAGGGCAACACTATTTACTACGCGCTCCGAGACACGGGCACGGTCGAGCTGCTTGCTGCTGCCAAGCGGATGCTGCTGTCAAATCTCACAGACTCCCACGCGTTGCTCCGCACCATGGAGCAGGACTCCCCGCAGTAGACCAGCCTCTGGGCCGGCAGGCGATGGTCCTGGGGTTTCCCTGAGGTGCTTCTGCGTGGGGGGGGGCGGATGTCGTTGGTGGTGAAGAGAGTTAGTAACCTCGGAACTATTGTCCTGATATTTCCTCGCCTTTGTGTGCTATTCGGGGTGAAATGGGGGCATGGACACGACCGAAGAACCGGAAGATCCACACCGCTTCAACAGCCTCGACGCTGTAGAACTCGGCACCGACGTACTCCATGCTGATCTGATCAGCCTCGTCGCGGGGGATGCGGAGGTGGGTGCCCTGATTGATCGGGTGGTGTATCTCGAAAGTGATCTGTTGGGCGCGGGCGTCGACGGCGGAGATCGCGTGTGCGCTGCGGATTCCGCAGGGTACCGCGGCGGGGGTGATGCGGGAGAGTCGGGGTCTCACGCATGCGCTGCCGCTCACGCTGCAGGCATTGCGCACCGGGCAGATCAGTGCACGTCATGCGCAGCGGATGCGTGATCACGTGGCGTCGATCCCGCCGTTGCCCGGAGACCGGGATCGTGCTCTCGGTCAGTGCCGACCGGTTCGTCGTTCCCGCGGCGGTGAGGCACTACCAGCAGATTTGTGACGAAACGTGCCGGTTCCCGGGCTGCAACCGGCACGCCCTACGCCACCCGCCTGCCACCCCCACTCGTGCACCCCGGCACCCGACCCCGAACACGCGAGAAATACATCAACCCGTTTGACACGAACTGGCCCACCGACCCCCTCAGCGACCCGCTCCCTTCTGACCGCGACAGACGGGCCCGGAGCGGGCTGACGGTCGCTGCTGCTCTTAGACCGTTACGGCGGCTTCCTGCCATTCAAACTTGCGGAACGCCTCGTCCACCGGCGTCTGTGCCAGGTGATTGGTGTAGTTCGACATCACCTTTTGCGAGAGGCCCAGGACAACCTCGAGAATCTGGCGCGTGGTGAACCCGGCAGTCAGAAATTCCTGCACCGCACCCTCGTCCACGTTGCCGCGCTCGCGCACCATGCTCAGCGTGAAGGTACGCAGGGCCTCCAAATGGGCGGTGGGCAAGGGGGTGCCATCGCGCAGGGCGTTGGTGATTGCGTCGTCGACCGTCATTCCCTTGGCGATGGCGGTGTGGGCAGGCACGCAGTAGTGGCACGCGTGTTCGACGTTGATTGTCTGCCAGACGACCGTGATTTCATCCTTGTCAAAGCTGGAATTCAGAAAGAGCTCATGCACGAGCTTGTAGCCCTCCAGGAGTCCGGGGGCCTCGGCCATGACCGCGTGCAGGCCGGGGATCATTCCATTCTGCTTCTGTGACTGGGCAAGCAGTGCCTGGCTGGCTTCGGGCGCGGTAGTTTCGTCGTGCAATTGAAAATCAGTCATGGATAGCTCCGGATCGGTCGTGGTGGCCGAGGTGGACACCTCGTGCATTCTGTACCAAACGGTACCATACGGTTTCCCGAGTTTGCTACCGAACGGTAACAAAACCGTGTCGATCGGTTTAGACTGGCGTCATGAGTGCTGCGGGGAATGTCACGATCGGCCGTCCGAGGCTCTTCGATGAGGAGGCCGTGCTTGTCCGTTTGACGGAATTGTTCTGGCGCCAGGGCTACACCCGAACATCGATGACGGACATCGTGCAGACCAGCGGCGTGCAGAAGCCCAGCCTGTATCGGACATTCGGCACAAAGGAAGAACTGTTCGCGACCGTGCTGCGTCGTTACCTCGCCGGGCGCATCCAGATGTTCGCCGGCATGATCGAGCAGGCGGGCACGGGTGTGGAGGGCGTCCATACCTTCTTGAACCTGTTCGAGGCGGATGCGGTCTCGAAACACGGCCGGGACGGCTGTTTGATGGTGATGGCGTCGAACGAGCTGCGCGGCACACTGCCGGGCTACGAGTTCGCCGCCGACTACCGGCGGGCGATGCGGGACGTTATGGCTACACTTTTCGCCTGGGCGCTGCCGCACGGCGGTCCCGAAGTTGTTCAGGTCAGGACTGATCTGTTCACTGCATACTTGTTGGGACTTCAGGTCATCATGCGATCGGGCGCCGACGGTGATGAGATCCATCGGTACGTCAACGCCCTGCATGTCACCGTCGACTCCTGGTGAAGCCTGAAGCACGGGTGGTTCGGGGTCGGTTACAGGTCGTTGCCGGCGTAGGACTGGTTGAAGCTCTTATTGGCGAGCGGAAAATCCGGGACGATCGTCTCTGACAGGGCCACGGGGAGCGCAGGCCAGTTGAAGAACGAGGGGTCGACGACCTTGACCCGGCTGAGCGTGCCGTCGGCGCCGAGCTCAACCCGATGCGCGATCGTGCCTCGCCAGCCCTCCACGAGAGAGAGGCCGGCGCCGGGAGCCGCCGGGTCCATGGAAGTCCCGCTGCCCGTGCTCTCGTCGAGGCGCGAGATGAGCTCCACAATCACGGCGACCGAGATGGAGAATTCGCGGGCGCGAACGCGGTACCGGGCCAGCACATCGCCGCGCTCCTCGGTGACCACGTGGAACACCTCGCCCAGATTCACGAAGGGGTGGTCACGGCGCGCATCCGTGTCGACGCCGGATGCGCGGGCAACGTAGCCGAGCGTGCCGATTGTCTCGGCCTGCGCGAGCGGAAGTGTGGCCGTTCCGCTGAACCGACCCCGAACGATGGCGTGACTCAGGGTCACCGCCACGAGCTCTTCGATGGCGGCCTGGATGCGCCGGAGATCGGTCGCCGCAGGGAGTCGCAGCACGTGAACACCACCCACGGTGATACCGCCACGAAGGTAGCGGTGGCCCGTGATGGTCGCGTTGATGCGCAGCAGCTGCTCGCGCAGCGCCTGAGCGTGGGCATCGACAATGCCGAAGCCCACATCGTTGGCGAGCGAACCGAGGTCGGTCGCGTGGTTGTAGAGGCGCTCCATCTCCAGCAGCAGAGCCCGCAGCAGCCGGTCGGGTTCGGAAACCTTGATGCCTGCGGCATCTTCCACGGCCATCGCGAACGCGAGTGAGTGGCCAACCACGGTGTCGCCGGTGATCTGTTCGGCGAGGGCGATTCCCGCTGCCGGTCGCAGCCCCTCGAAGAGCTTCTCCACACCGCGGTGCAGATACCACTGGCGAGCTTCCATGCGCACGATCGTCTCTCCCACCACGGAGAAGCGAAAGTGCCCGGGCTCGATGATGCCCGCGTGAATCGGTCCGACAGCGATTTCGTAGACGCCGGGGCCTTCGACCTCGACGAACGGGAAGGACTCCACATCGGGTTCGAAGTCGGGAACAACCGAGGCGCTGCGCAGCATGGGGTACCAGCCGCGCGGCCAGTGGCCGTGGCGCACGAGGCGATGCGGCTGCGGGTGATCGCGAGGTTCAACCCCGTAGAGGTCCCGAATCTCCCGCTCAAAGTTGCCCGCCGCCAGCGACCGCAGTGCAAGGCTGGGAATCCAGGCGTCGTCGCGGGCAACCGCGAGGGACAGTTCGACCCGACCGTCGGCACCGGCGAAGGCATAGACGATACGAAACTGGTCATCGTCCTCATGGCAGGCCATGAGCACCAGTCGGCTACCGGTGCTCAGCACAGCGGATGCTGCGTCGCGGATCCCCTCCCGCGTCACGATCTTCAGTTCAGCGCGTTGGGGCCGCCCACTTGGTTCTGTGTGCATCAGTTCGTCCCTCCGAGGACGGCGGTGGCCTGCACCAGGAGTGATCCCACGGGCTCCGCGATGAAGGCCATCGTTGCCGTCGTGGCGAGCGCGAGAATGATGGGCAGGCGGGGGCCGTGCGACTGGCGGTCGATTGTGAACGGTTCGGACTCGGGCGGAGACCCCATGGTCATGGACACCGTGAGGCGAGTGAGCGCGGCGAAGATGACGAGAAGGAGCAGGAGGGCGACGCCGACGACGCCGCCCATTCCCACTGACCAGCCGGCCGTGATGATGCCCACCTCGGCGAAGAAGATACTGAATGGCGGGAACCCGATCAGGGCGCTCATGGCAATGAGCCACGGGACGGCCACACCGGGCCTCCGGGCGAGTAGGTGTTTCACGTCGGCAATGACCGCTGTGCCCTCAACGGCAAGAATGCGTCCGGAGATCACGAAGAGCGTGGCCTTGATGAGTCCGTGGGCGAGGATGTAGAGCAGCACGGCGGGCAGGGCTGCGGGGCCGATGGCGACGCCGATTGCCATGAGTCCCATGTGCTCGATGCTGGAGTAGGCCAGCATCCGCTTGTAATCACGCTGGCGAATGAGCAACGACGCGGCGACGAGAAGCGAGAGCAGGCCGCCGATGCTGAGCATCACGCGCAGGAAGTCCGGCCCGATGACGGCGTTCGTGATGGTCTGGATGCGCAGGATGGCGTAGAGGGCCACCGAGAGCAGCACGCCGGACATCAGGCCCGACACCGGTGCGGGGGCCTGGCTGTGGGCGTCGGGCAGCCAGCTGTGCATGGGCGCGAGACCCGACTTGGTGGCGAAGCCGAGCACCGCGAGGGCACCGCCGGCCGTGACGAGCGTCGGATCGAGGCCGAGGCGGCCCTGGCTGAGCACGAGCCAGGAGAGCGTGGGGGTGTCGGTGCCGATTGAGGCGGCGTAGATGAGCACAATGCCGAGCAGGGCGATTGCCACGCCCACCGAGCCGAGGATGACGTATTTCCACGCGGCCTCGAGCGAACGCCGACTGCGGTGGTGACCCACGAGGAACGCGGTGGCAATGGTCGTGGCCTCGATGGCCGCCCACATGAGGCCGATGCTGTCGGCGAGCACGGCCAGGGACATAGCGGCCAGGAAGAGCGAGAGCAGGGCGCCATAGGAACCGGCGGTGCGTTCACGGCTCGCGGCCACGCTGCTGAGCCCGCCCCAGGTGGAGACGAGTCCGACGGCGCCGACCACCGCCAGCATGTACGAGGAGAGCGCATCGGAACGGAGCAGGTCGCTGATGCTGGTGGCGCCGCCGCGTTGAAGTACGGCGCTGATCAGGAGGAGGCCGGAGACGAGCACCGCGGCGCTCGAGGCCATGGGGGAGTAGCGCCGAAGCGGTGCCGAATCGATCGTGAGGCTCAGCAGGGCGAGGACCACAGGGATGGCGAGGGGCGTTAAGAGGGCTAATTCCATCAGTCGTGCAACTCTCTCAACTGGTCGACGTCGGTTCCACCGAACTTGTTCCGCATGCGGCCGGCAAAGACATGCAAAATGAGCACGACGAGCAGAACGTCCAGGGATACGCCGAACTCGAGAAGGAGGGGCACCCCTCCGCTCGTGAGGAAGGCGACCGTGGCGATGCCGTTATCGAGCAGCAGAAAACCGATGAGCTGCGAGCGAGCGCGGCGGCGGGTGATGAGCAGCAGGAATCCGGTGAGGATCATGGCGAGCCCGATCGGGGCGGCGTGCGAACCGACGCTCGTGCCGAGGCCGATGAGCTGGCTCACCACGACGTAACTCAGGATCGTGAGCAGCGTCACGGCGAGGAGGGCAGCGGTGGGGTTCAGGCGCGGGGATTCCTCAATCGTGCGGATCGTGGCCTTTGACTGGCGCGCGAGTACCCACGGGAGGGCCACCCCCTTGGTTACGAGAATGAGCAGGGACACGAGGATGAGCTCGGCCTCACGCTCCTGGGCTCCGATCACGGCCACGAGGGCGGCGAGGGCCACGCCCTGCACGGAGAGCAGCCGGATGGACGCGAGCAGCGAGTGCCGCCAGACCATGAGCGCGCTCGTGAGCAGCAGGGTTCCGGTACAGAGCCCGACCAGTTGGGTGAACAGAGTTTCAGTCATGAGGTCCTAAGCGACCAGATAGGAGGCGGTCACAGCGAGGAAGGCGAGGGCGAAGGAGCCCGCGAGCAACTCGGGCACCTGGAACAGGCGAATCTTGGCCAGGAAGACTTCGCCGACAGCGAGCAGAACGCCCAGCAGCAGCACCTTCACGCCGATGGTGATGACGCCGAGCAGGAGTGCCAGGACAGAGAAGTCGGTCACCACGCCCCAGGGAATGACGAGGTTGGCGACGAGGCCGAGCAGGGCGGCAAGCTTCAACCAGGAGCCGAGCTCGAGCCAGGCGAGGTCGCGGCCGGAGCTTTCGATCACCATGGCTTCGTGCAACATGGTCAGTTCGAGGTGGGTGCCGGGGTTGTCGACGGGGAGCCGGTTGGTCTCGGCCATGATCGCGATCGCGAGCGCCACGATGGCCAGAACGCTCACGGGCGAGATGATGATCTCGGGGGTGTCGAGCCGGGTCTGCACGATGAGGGAGAGCGTCGACGTGCCGGCCGGAATGGAGAGCGCGTAGATGGACAGCAGGAACGTGGGCTCCACGAGCGCGGCGACGGTCATGTGGCGGCTCGAACCCATGCCGCCGAACGCGGTTCCGCCGTCAAGGCCCACGAGGGCGAGGGCCACGACGCCGATGAGCATCACGGAGACGATCACGAACAGGTCGCTCGGAATGCGCGAGAACGGGACGGTACCCACGAGTGGCAGCAGCACGCACAGGAGCAGGCTTGACACGAGCAGGGCGACCGGGCCAGCCCGCAGCATCCAGCTGCTGTCCTGGGCGCGCACGGGATCCTTGCGCAGGAGCTTGCGCACGTCACGCCACGGCTGCCAGATTCCGGCCCCGACGCGACCGGAGACTCTCGCCCGCACCTGACGCATCACGCCGACGAGCAGCGGGGCGAGGAAGACAAAGAGCACGACCTGCACGAGCGCGATGACGATCGCCGACCAGTTCACAGTGACACCACAATCAGCACGATCAGAAAAGCCACGAAGGAATACGTGAGGTACCGGTGGATGCTGCCGTTGGCCGCGTACCGCGCCACGATGCCGTAGCGCTGCATCAGGTTGAGCACCGGTCGATACAGGCGGGTCTCGATCACGTCGGACACGGTCTGCTCAATCTTGACCCGCTCCACGAGGTAGCGCGATTCGCCCACGTGGGTGACCTGCACGTCACGGGACGGCTTCAGTACGTCGTCAAACACGCGCACGAGCGGCTCGGCATACGAGGTGGCCGTGTACTGCATTCTCGGCCGGGCACGGGATCCGCCGCCGCCCCAGGGGAGGGCGTTGATGCGCTCGGGGTGCGTGCGGGCCGACACGATGATGGCGATCAGGATCGGGATGAGCACGAGCGCGGAGAGCACGACGAGCATGACCGGGTCGAGTACGGCGCCGATGCCGGGCAGCGCCACACCGCCGAGCCCCACGGGAACGGCCGCGAGGGCGGTCTGCGGACCAACCGTCGCCGCGACGACGGCCGCCACTGGTCCGGGTATGAGGCCGAGCGCGAGCACGCCCAGCGCGCCGAGGAGCAGCGGGAATCGCATGAGCAGTGGCACGTCGTGAGCCAGTGCGGCGGCGCTCGATCGCGGGCGGGCCAGGAACGCGATGCCATAGGCCTTCACGAAGGTGAGCAGGGCGAGGCCCGCGGTGAGGGCGACGACCGCGACGGCCAGGGGCATGGCAACGGATGCCGCGACCGAGACGACCTCGCCGTTCAGTCGGCCCCCGTGGATGAGGGACTGCAGCAGCATCCACTCGGCGACGAAGCCCGAGGTCACGGGGATGGCCGCGGCACCGAGGCTCGCGATGCCGAAGGAGAGGGCGGTCCACGGCATGCGGGAACCGAGTCCGCCGAGCCGGTCGAGGTTGCGCTCCCCGGTGGCGTGAATGATCGCGCCAGCGCCGAGAAAGAGCGTGGCCTTGAACACGGCATGGCTCACGGCGAGCAGCAGCGCGGCGATGAGGGCGGCATCCGCTGCGGCAACCGCGTCATAGGAGCGCAACAGCACCGAGGCGCCCAGGCTCAGGAAGACGAGGCCCATGTTCTCGGTCGTGGAGTACGCGAGCAGCACCTTGAGGTCGCTCGAGACCGAGGCCTGCAGAATGCCGTAAAGAGCGGATGCGCCCCCGAGTAGCATGATGAGGATTCCCCACCATGGCGGCGCCTCCGGCAACAGGCGCAGGCACACGAGCAGGGCGCCGTACACGCCGATCTTCACCATTGCGCCGCTCATGGCCGCCGACACGTGGCTCGGCGCCTCGGGCAGGACGCGGGGGACCCACACGTGCAGGGGCACGAGCTCGGCCTTGCCGCCGAAGCCGAGCAGCAAGAGCAGGAAGGCGAGGTTGGCGGCCCAGGAACCGGGCTCGATCGTGGCCATGGCGGCGAAGCTCGTGCCGCCGGTGGCCGCGGCGAGAACCGCGAAGCCGGCGAGCACGAGGAAGAAGCTCAGCTGGGACATGGCGGAGTACCAGATGCCCGCCGAGGCCACGGAGGCGCGGGAGGCGTGGTCGGCCAGGAGCAGCACGGTGGAGCCGAGCGTCATGATCTCCCACGCGAGCAGGAACGAAACCGAATCGGTGGCCGCGGGCACGAGCTGCATGCCCAGGAGAAAGATCGGGAGCGCGGCCCAGGCGGTGCGCGACGTGGCCGGGCCGGTGGCCGAGCCGATGCCGTAGATCGACACGAGCAGGCCCACGACGGACACGACCACCATGAACAGGCCGCCGAGGCGGTCGGGCGCAAGAATGAGCGCGTCCATGGGCAGGGCCAGCGGAATGAGGATTCCGCCCGTCGCACCGGTCATGGCGAGCGCACCCGTGGTGAGGCCCGCCAGCGCCAGCAGGGCGCTGAGGCTGCCCGTGACCGTCGCCCGCAACGAGGGAGCGATGGTGAGGGCGGTGAGCATGGCGACCGCGGCGAGCACGAGTTGCAGGATCAGGCCTGCCCCCAGGTTCGTCATCGGCCGGTCATTCGTCGCAGCGCGAGCACGATGTCGTGGGGTGAGGGGGGGCTGCCGGGAACGGAGATGTCCACGTGTACGAATTCGGAGACCGGACCAGCCATGCCGTGGCCCTTCGCGAAGATGCCGCCGGTAATGGCGCAATCACCGACCGCGATGACGAAGCGGGGGGTCGGGGTGGCGTCGATCGTGCGCCGCAGCGGCTCTGCCATGTTGCGGGTGACGCCGCCGGTGATGACGAGTACGTCGGCATGCCGCGGAGAGGGGGTGAGACGAACGCCGTAACGCTCCACGTCGTAGACGGGTCCGAATGCGGCGGATAACTCGGGTGGGCAATCGTTGCAGCCACCCGCGTTGATGAAGCGAACCTGGATGCTGCCGCCGAACACCTCGGCACCCGGAAACAGGGGAGGGGCGACGGGGGCCCGTTCGGCAATGCGACCGCCCTGGCGAATGAGGGTGGCAAGCCGGAGGACGCTCATTTCAGCCTCCGCACATCCGTTAACTTCATTACTTCTTTATATAACAATATGAAAGATTTAGCAAATAGATTTTCATGACGGTCGGCGTTCGGCTCGCTCCAGCAGGGGCGCCACACGGAACGGAATGACCTCGCCCATAGCCAGGGACGTTTCGGTGCGCTCGACTCCCTCCACGGCGAGAATCGTGCCGTCGATGCGGAACAGGTCGTCGGCATCCGTGCAGACCACCCGAACGAGAAGGTCGGACTGACCGCTCATGCCGTGCGCCTGCACGATCTCGGGAATCTGGGCGAGCTCGGTGACGATCTTGGCGAGGCGTTTCTGCTGCACGTGCACCTCGATGAAGGCGGTGAGCGGATACCCCAGGGCGATCGGGTTCACTCGGCGGTCGAAGCTCAGAAACGTGTTGGATTCCTCGAGCCTGGCCATGCGGGCCTGCACGGTGTTGCGGGAGAGGCCGAGCTTCTGGGCGAGAGCGACGAAGGTGCTGCGGGGGTCCTCGGAGAGCGCGCGCAGGAGCCGCGTGTCGGTCTGGTCGAGGGTGTACATAATGCAAAATCTAACACGCTCACGGGCCGTGGAATAGGGCACAATGCTCAATTTTTTTTGACGAGGTTGTTCTCTTTGCCGCATCGTCTTACGATTCAATCAACTTTAGCAGCGACGCTAGGAGCGGCCCAGTGGTTGAATCATCCCCCGAATTCGTGCAACTCATCACCCCCGAGGGGGAGAGGATCAGCAACCCCGAGCTTGACCCGTGGGTCGCAGATGTGACGGATGCACAGTTGACCGCGTGGTACGAAGACATGGTCGTGGTGCGTCGCATCGACACCGAGGCGACCGCCCTGCAACGGCAGGGGGAGCTGGGCCTGTGGCCGCCGCTTCTCGGCCAGGAGGCCGCACAGGTCGGCTCCTCCCGGGCAACCCGCGACGATGACTTCATTTTTCCCAGCTACCGGGAGAACGCCGTCGCGTATGTGCGCGGCGTTCCCTTCGCCGACATCGTGCGCGTGTGGCGCGGCAACGCCCAGTCCGGCTGGGATCCCTACAAGCATCAGCTCGCGGCACCCAACATCATCATCGGCGCGCAAACCCTGCACGCGGTGGGCTGGGGCGTGGGCGCCAAGTACGACGGCGTCGACTCGGTCGCGGTCACCTACTTCGGGGACGGCGCAACCAGTGAGGGCGACGTGAACGAGGCGATGGTCTTCGCCGCGAGCTTCCAGGCGCCGGTGGTGTTCTTCTGCCAGAACAATCACTGGGCGATCTCGGAACCCGTGGGCCTCCAGGCCGTGCAGAGCATCGCCGACCGGGCTCCGGGCTTCGGTATCCCGAGCCTGCGCGTGGACGGCAACGACGTTCTCGCCGTCGTCGCTGCCACCCGCCTGGCCCTCGATCGCGCACGGCGCGGCGACGGCCCGACGTTCATTGAGGCCGTCACCTACCGGATGGGCCCGCACACCACCGCGGATGACCCCACCCGCTATCGGGACAAGGCCGAGCTTGAGGCCTGGAAGCTGCGGGACCCGATCCTGCGCCTGCAGCGCCTGCTCGACTCGCTCGGGCTGCTCACGCCAGAACTCGAAGCCCGCACGCAGGCGAAGGCCGACGAGGTCGCCGCCGAGCTGCGTGCCGGCTGCATCAATATGCCGGACCCCGAGCCGCTCACCGTCTTCGACAACGTCTACGCCACGCCCAACGCCACGCTTGAGAAGGAACGCGACCAGTACGCCGCCTACCTGTCGAGCTTCGACTCCAGCAACACCACGAGCAACGGGGGACGCTCATGACCATGACGATGCCAGGAACAGAGGCGATACAGATGACGCCCGACACGACCACGAAGACCCTCACGCTGGCCAAGGCGATCAATGCCGGCCTGCACCGGGCACTCACCGACGACCCCAGGGTTGTGCTTCTCGGTGAGGATATCGGAGCGCTCGGCGGCGTGTTTCGCGTCACGAGTGACCTCCTCGCCGAGTTCGGCCCTCGCCGCGTCATGGACACGCCGCTCGCCGAATCGGCGATCATCGGCATGGCCGTTGGCCTGGCTTACCGTGGCTATCGCCCGGTCGCCGAGATCCAGTTCGACGGCTTCATCTACCCGGGCTTCGACCAGATCGTCAGCCAGGTCGCCAAGCTGCACTACCGCACCCAGGGCGCGGTCAAGATGCCCATCACCATCCGGGTGCCGTTCGGCGGCGGCATCGGCGCGGCCGAGCACCACTCCGAGTCGCCGGAGGCCTACTTCACGCACACCTCCGGCCTGCGCGTGATTGCCGTCTCCAACCCGCAGGATGCCTACAGTCTCATCCGGCAGGCCATCGCGAGCGACGACCCAGTGCTCTATTTCGAGCCGAAGGGTCGCTATCACGCGAAGGGTGAGGTCATTCCCGAGCTCGGGGCGTCCATGGAACGGGCCACGATCGTGGCTCCGGGAACGGATGTGACGCTCGTCACGTATGGCCCGCTCGTGCCCACCGCCCGGGATGCCGCGCTCGCCGCAGCCGACGAAGGGGTCTCCATCGAGGTCATCGACCTTCGCTCACTGTCACCGGTTGACTATCCGACGCTTGAGGCATCCGTTCGCAAGACGGGCCGCCTCGTCGTCACCCACGAAGCCAACCGCACCGGCGGGATCGGTGGGGAGGTCATTGCCAGCCTGACCGAGAGCTGCTTCAACTACCTGGAGTCCGCGCCGGTTCGAGTGACCGGCTTCGACATTCCTTACCCCGCCGCGAAACTGGAGAGCCACCACTTGCCCGACCTCGACCGCATCCTCGACGGTATCGACACGGTGATGGGACGGTGAACATGCTCAAGATCTTCAAACTGCCCGACCTCGGTGAGGGGCTCACCGAGTCCGAGATCGTCGCATGGTACATTGCGCCGGGCGACACGGTGACGCTCAACCAGCACATTGCGGATGTGGAGACGGCCAAGGCCGTTGTTGAGCTGCCGTCACCGTTCAGCGGCGTCGTGAGCGAGCTGCATCAGCCCGCCGGCGTGGTCGTGCACGTGGGTGAACCGATTGTCTCGTTCGATGTGGCGGATGCCGCTGGTG
This sequence comes from Cryobacterium psychrophilum, assembly GCF_004365915.1. Lineage (NCBI taxonomy): Bacteria > Bacillati > Actinomycetota > Actinomycetes > Micrococcales > Microbacteriaceae > Cryobacterium > Cryobacterium psychrophilum. The sequence goes on along the minus strand of NZ_SODI01000001.1, from coordinate 744,021 downwards.
CGGCCCCGGATGAGGCGCCGGCTGCGCCCACCGATGCGAGCACAGAAGAGCCGCCCACGGCGGACAGTCGCGAAGCGAACCTCGTCGGATACGGTCCAGCCGTCGAACGTGGAGGACGACCGGCCCGCCGGTCGCGCCAGAGCGCTGCCGCCCCGGCATCCGCTGCCGCCCCGGCATCCGCTGCCGCCCCGGCATCCGCTGCCGCCCCGGCATCCGCTGCCGTCACTGCCGAAGCTCCCGGTGCGGAGAACCCCGTGGCGACAGCCCTCGAGGTTCCCGCAACACCTGTGCCCACGGCGGCCGCAACCGCGACGGGGGAGCGACCGCGTTCCACCCCGCCGGTGCGTGCTCTCGCCCGTGACCTCGGGGTCAACCTCGAGACCGTCACGGGAACCGGGCAGGGCGGCCTCATCACCCGCTACGACGTGCGGGCGGCGCTGAACGACGCGACGCCGAACGGCGACGGGGCGACGGAGACGCCCGCAGCGCCGGCAGCCGTCGGCGGCACGGCGACCGCCGCAGCCGCTCGAGAGACTCGCACGCCGATCAAGAGCATCCGCAAACTCACCGCGGCCGCCATGGTGCAGAGCGCGTTCACCGCACCGCACGTCACCGAGTTCCTCACCGTGGATGTGACGCCCACGATGGACCTGCTCGAGTCGCTCAAGAGCAACCGGGCGTTCGCCGATCAGCGAATCTCCATTCTCACCGTCGTCGCCAAGGCCGTGTGCATCGCGATTGCCCGCAACCCGAGCGTCAACACGCGATGGGACGAGGGCGCCGGCGAAATCGTGCAGTTCGGTTACGTGAACCTTGGTATCGCCGCGGCCACCCCGCGCGGACTCATGGTGCCCAATATCAAGGACGCCGACGCGCTGGGACTCACCGAAATCGCGGCGGCGCTCGCCGCGCTGGCCACGGCCGCCAGGGGCGGAACGACGACGCCCGCTGCGCTCGGCGGCGGCACGATCTCGATCACCAATATCGGTGTCTTCGGTATCGATTCCGGCACGCCCATTCTCAACACAGGGGAGGCCGCCATCCTTGCCATGGGTGCCATTCGGCGCACGCCGTGGGAGTACCGCGGCGAGGTGGCCCTGCGCCAGGTGCTCACGTTGAGCCTGTCCTTCGATCACCGTCTCGTCGACGGCGAGCAGGGGTCCAGGTTCCTCGCCGATGTCGGTACCATCCTGGCCAACCCGGCCATGGTTCTCACGATGGTCTAGACGGAGCCGCCGCCCTCATCCCTTGACCGGTGGGTGTGGGCGGAGCACAGTGGAGTCATGAATCCGACCCCAGGACTCCTCGCCCCCTTCAACACGGCCCACACACTTCACTCCAGCGCCTTCGTGCACTTCGACAGCGCCCTGCATGCCTCGTTCACGACCGCCGACTTCACCTCGGCGGTCGCGTTGCTCGCCGCAGTGTCGGGGGCAGCGGATGCCCTGAATCACCATCCCGACGTTCGCCTCGGCTACGGAAACGTCGATTTCGTGCTCACCTCTCACGATGTCGGCGGCGTGACCGCCCGCGACGTGAGGCTCGCGACCCGCATCGACGAGCTTGCCGCCGAGCACGGAGCGACGGTCGCCACCCTGCAACCGACTCGCTGCGACATCGCCATCGACTGCACCGACTCCGACGCGATTCGCCCTTTCTGGGTGGCGGCACTGGGCTACAGGGAGGTTTCCGGCGACGACGGCATCGAACTGGTCGACCCGCGGGGGAGAGGCCCGAAGGTGTGGTTCCAACACATGGAAATCGCACGCACCGACCGCAACCGCATCCACCTCGACGTCTACGTACCCAATGACGACGCCGAAGAGCGCGTGCAGACCATTATCGAGGCCGGGGGAGTCCTGCTTACCGACGAGCACGCTCCGGAATGGTGGGTGCTCGCCGATGTGGAAGGCAACGAAATGTGTGTCTGCACGGCCTCCTTCTGACCGAACTTCCCGCCCGCAGCCCCGCCGCCGCCAGCCTCGCCGGCGTGAGCCGCTCTCGATGTGCCCCCATCTCGTCAGCGCGAGGCGCTCCCCGGTTCGCCCCCATTGCGCTGGTCGAGCTGGCGCCGTCTGCGGCGCGGTCGAGACCTCGCGACCCGATTGTCGACGTTCACCGCGAGGGACACGAGAAACGGTCGCCCATCGCGCGGTCCCTCCGGGAACTCCCGCGCGGTGTCGGCCCCTGGACGTTCCCCCTGGCGAGGATGCGGCCGCACGAGCCGAGCTGATCCAGCCCAGGACACCATAGTTGTACTGAATTACCGCTTGACCTTAGCGTTGACCTGTGACCCCCGCTACAACTCTCGTTCCCGCCCTCCTCGGCCTTCTGACCGGGCTGACCCTCATCGTCGCCATCGGCACCCAGAACGCCTTCGTGCTGCGACTCGGAATCGAAGGGCGCAACCGCGTCATCGCTCCGGTCGTGGCCATCTGCGCGCTGTCCGATGCGGCACTGATCCTCGCCGGAGTCGTCGGACTCGGCGCGGTCATCACCGCCGCCCCCGTGGCGATCGTGGTCATTCGGGTGCTCGGCTCTGCCTTTCTCATCGGCTACGGACTCTGGGCCGCCAGGCGGGCCATCCGCCCGGGGGCCCTCGTGGTGACGGGAGCGCGGGGGGAGACCGGTTTGCGGGTGGCGGTCACCACGGTTCTCGCGCTGACCTGGCTCAACCCGCACGTGTACCTCGACACCGTGCTCTTTCTCGGCGGCGTGGCCAACCAGCAGGGCTCGCCGGAACGTTGGTGGTGGGCCGCCGGTGCCGTGCTCGGGAGCTTCGTGTGGTTCGCCGCGCTCGGCTTCGGAGCCCGCCTCCTGCGCCCGCTTTTCGCGCGCCCGAGTTCCTGGCGGGTACTCGACGTCGTCATCGCCGTCGTGATGCTGGCCCTCGGCATCCGTCTCGCCCTCGGGCACTAGCCCCGCCCCGGTTGCGGGCGTGTAGGCAAACTCGGAACTTTTCGCGACACGCCGTGATCTGTGACTGCGGATGCGGCGTGTTGCGAAAAAGTCCGTTGCTACGCACCGCAGCGGGGCGCGGCGAGGGCGGCGAGGGCCATTTCTTCGAGCAGGGTGCGCACGGCCACCTGGGACGACGCGCGAGCGCTGTGCGGAGTCGAGTTGAGCAGCCCGAACGTGGCATGGGCGCGAATGCGCAGCAGGGTCTCGCTGACCTCGGGGTGCACGCGGCGCAGCACGCCCACCCAGAGTTCCACATAGGTGCGCTGCAGCGCACGCACGCGGTGTCGGTCCTCGTCGGCGAGGCTGTCGAGGTCCCGGTCCTGCACTCGAATGATGTCGGGATTGGAGAGAGCGAAGTCAATGTGGAACCGCACCAGGTCGCCGAGGGCTGCCCCGGCATTCGCTGCCTCGTCGACGACGCCCTGGCCGCCGGCGACGAGGTGTTCGCTCACGCCCACCAGTAGTGCGGCGAGAACGGCCTGCTTGCCGCTGAAGTGCCGGTACACGGCCGGACCGCTGACACCGACCGCCGCTCCGAGATCTTCAATGGATGCCCCGTTGTAGCCCGAGCGGGCAAAAAGCGCTGCAGCGGCCCCGAGCAGGGCCTCGCGGCGATCGGCCTTGGCCTGGCTGCGGGGCGTGGCGGGGTACTCGACCGCTGCGCTCATCTTCTCTCCCATGACTACCCTGACTGGACATCCCAGTTAATACTGACTAACCTGAATTTCAGTTAGTGAACACTAACTGTACTTGAATCCGGGTCATCCGGGTTCACAACGGGAAGATGTCGATGGAGACACTCACGAGTCAGCTGGACTCCACTGCTCAGACGTTCCAGACCAACGAAGCCGCCCAGCGCGCGCTTGTCGTTGACCTGAAGACGCGCCTCGCCCGCGCCGCCCTCGGCGGCCCCGAAAAGTCCCGGCAGCGCCACCTGGCCCGCGGCAAACTCCTTCCACGGGAGCGCATCGACCAGCTGCTCGATGAGGGCAGCCCCTTCCTCGAGATCGCCCCACTCGCCGCGACCGGCCTCTACAACGAGGACAGCCCCGGCGCCGGCGTGATCGCCGGGATCGGCCTCGTGCACGGACGCTTCGTGCTCGTCATCTCCAACGACGCCACCGTCAAGGGCGGCACGTATTACCCGATGACGGTGAAGAAGCACCTGCGCGCCCAGGAGATCGCCCTCGAAAACCGCCTGCCCTGCGTCTACCTCGTCGACTCCGGCGGCGCCTTCCTGCCGATGCAGGACGAGGTCTTTCCCGACCGCGACCACTTCGGCCGCATCTTCTACAACCAGGCCCGCATGTCCGCCGCCAAGATCCCACAGATCGCCTCGGTCATGGGCTCGTGCACCGCCGGTGGGGCCTACGTGCCGGCCATGAGCGACGAGACCGTGATCGTGCGGGGTCAGGGCACCATCTTCCTCGGCGGGCCGCCGCTCGTGAAAGCCGCGATCGGTGAGATCGTCACCGCCGAAGAGCTCGGCGGCGGCGACCTGCACGCTCGTACCTCCGGCGTCACCGATCACCTCGCCGAGAGCGACGAGCATGCGCTGCAGATCGTGCGCGACATCGTGTCAACCCTGCCCCGACCGGCCACGGCGCCGTGGGATGTGATCCCCACCGTCGCGCCCGTCGCCGACGAGGGCGAGCTGTATGGGGCCGTGCCCACCGACGTGCAGGGCCAGTACGACGTGCACGAGGTGATTGCGCGCCTCGTCGACGGCAGCGAATTCCATGAGTTCAAGAAGGAATACGGCACGACCCTCATCACCGGTTTCGCGCATCTGCACGGCCACCCGGTCGGCATCGTCGCCAACAACGGCGTTCTGTTCTCCGAGTCCGCGCTCAAGGGTGCGCACTTCATCGAGCTCTGCGACCAGCGGGGCATCCCGCTCGTCTTCCTGCAGAACATCTCCGGCTTCATGGTGGGCCGCGACTACGAGGCCGGCGGCATCGCCAAGAACGGTGCCAAAATGGTCACCGCCGTCGCCACCGCCCGCGTTCCCAAGCTCACCGTCGTCATCGGCGGCTCCTTCGGCGCCGGCAACTACTCCATGTGCGGCCGGGCCTATTCCCCGCGGTTCCTGTGGATGTGGCCGGGCAGCCGCATCTCGGTGATGGGCGGCGCCCAGGCGTCATCCGTACTCGCCACCGTGAAGCGCGAACAGATCGAGGGCGCCGGCGACGAGTGGTCGGCCGCCGAAGAAACCAGCTTCAAGGAACCGATCCTCGACACCTACGAGCGGCAGGGCAGCCCGTATTATTCCACCGCCCGGCTCTGGGACGACGGCGTCATCGACCCCGCCGACACGCGCACGGTACTCGGCCTCGCCCTGTCCGTCTGCGCCACCGCGCCGCTGGGCGACTCCGCCTTCGGCCTCTTCCGGATGTGAGTGAGACCATGACAGAGCCCCAGACCACCCATTTCGACACGGTCCTCGTCGCCAATCGCGGTGAGATCGCGTGCCGCATCATCCGCACCCTGCGCGAGCGGGGCATCCGCTCCATTGCCGTGTACAGCGACGCCGACCGCAACGCCCGCCACGTGTCACTGGCGGATGCCGCAGTGCGCCTCGGCGGCCCGGCCCCCGCCGACAGCTACCTCAACGTTCGGTCCGTTCTCGACGCCGCTGCCAAGAGCGGATCCCAGGCGATACACCCCGGCTACGGGTTTCTGAGCGAGAACCAGTCCTTCGCCCAGGCCTGCGCCGACGCGGGAATCGTGTTCATCGGACCGAGTGTGCACGCACTCAACATGATGGGCGACAAGATTCGCTCGAAGAACCACGTGGCCGGTTACGGCGTACCGACCATTCCCGGCATCAATGAGCCGGGTCTCAGCAATGAGCAGCTCATCGAGGCTGCCGGTGGAGTGGGCTACCCAATGCTGATCAAACCCTCGGCGGGCGGCGGCGGCAAGGGGATGCACATCGTCGAACGCGAGGAAGACCTCGCGGCGACGCTCGAAACCGCCAGGCGCGTGGCGCAGAGGGCATTCGGTGACGACACGCTGCTGATCGAGCGCCTGATCAACACGCCCCGCCACATCGAGGTGCAGGTGCTCGCCGATAACCACGGCGCCGTCATCCACCTCGGCGAGCGCGAATGCTCGCTGCAGCGTCGCCACCAGAAGGTCATCGAGGAGGCGCCCTCGCCGCTTCTCGATGACGCCACTCGCGCCCGCATCGGTGAGGCTGCCTGCGCCGCCGCCCGAAGCGTGGGCTACAGCGGCGCCGGCACCGTGGAGTTCCTGGTCTCCGATGCCGCGCCCGGCGAGTTCTTCTTCATGGAGATGAACACCCGGCTGCAGGTGGAGCATCCGGTGACCGAGATGGTGACCGGTATCGACCTCGTGGACTGGCAGGTGCGCATCGCCGCGGGGGAGGCCCTCACCGTGGAGCAGTCGGGCGTGCACCTCACCGGCCACGCCGTGGAGGCCCGCGTGTACGCCGAGAACCCGGAACGCGGTTTTCTGCCCACGACGGGCACGGTGCTGCGGCTGCACGAACCGAGCGGCGCGGGCATCCGCGTGGACAGTTCGCTGGCCGACGGCCTCGAGATCGCCTCCCACTACGACCCGATGCTCGCCAAGGTGATCGCCTGGGCGCCCACCCGGCTGGAGGCGCTCACCCGGCTCGACCGGGCACTGGGCGAGACCGTGGTGCTCGGCGTGCACACCAACACCGAGTACCTGAGGCTGTTGCTGCAGGACGAAGACGTGCGTGCGGGTCACCTCGACACGGGCCTGATCGAACGGAGGCTGCCGACCCTCGCCTTTCGCGGTGCCGACGATCACCTGCTCGCCGCAGCCGCGCTCTTCCTGCACGAGCGGGCACTGAACGCGTCCACCACGGCGGAGGCGAACGCCGTGTGGGCTCGCCCCACCGGGTGGCGGCTCGGTGAGGCACGGGCCAGCCGCTACTGCCTGGGGGTGTCGGCGACCGACTCCGTTTCCGTTGGCGTCAGGGGGGAGCCGGGCGGGGCATCCGTGACGGTCGGCGATGGTTCGCCGGTAGCGGCCGGGCTCTCGGCCGGGCACGACGGAACAATGAGCGTGGACTACCGCGGCATCACCCGGGTGTACGAGGTGGCCCTTCACGGCGCCGTACTGCATATCGGTGCCGACGGTTTCCAGATGGAGCTGCGAAACCGCTCGCGCGCCGAAGAACTCGCCGAACACCTGCTGAGCCGCGATCGGGTACCCGGAGCGGTGAGCCCCGACGTGCGCTCGCCGATGCCCGGCACGGTGATCGCCGTGAACGCCGCCAGCGGAGACGCCGTCGAGGCCGGCCAGACCATCCTCGTGGTCGAGGCCATGAAAATGGAACACAAACTCGTGGCCGAGGCCGCCGGGCGGGTCACCGTGAACGTGAAAACCGGCGACCTCGTCAAACTCGACCAGATCGTCGCCACCATTACGCCAGTCAACACTCCAGACAAGGGAGCCACAGAATGAGCTACGAACTCACCCCCGAATACCAGGCCTTGAGTGACCGGGTACGCGACTTCGCCGACACTGTCGTGGCGCCCGCCGCGTATGAGTACGACACGAAGCGCAGCCTGCCGTACGGCATCATCGCCCAGATGGGCGACATGGGGCTGTTCGGACTGCCGTTCCCGGTGGAGTACGGCGGCCAGGGCAAGGACTACTTCGCCCTCTGCCTCGCCGTTGAGCAGCTCGCGCGCGCCGACCAGAGCATCGCCGTGACCCTTGAGGCCGGCGTTGGCCTGGGCATCATGCCCGTGTACCGCAGAGGCACCGAGGCGCAGAAGGAAGAGTGGGTTCCCCGCCTCGCCAGTGGGTCGGCGCTCGCCGCGTTCGGCCTCACCGAGGCGGATGCCGGCTCAGACGCCGCGGGCACCAAAACCACCGCAGAACTCGCCGGCGGCGAATGGGTGATCAACGGTACGAAGCAGTTCATCACCAACTCGGGCTCCGACATCACCCGCCTCGTCACGGTCACCGCGGTCACGGGGGAGTCCACACGCGCCGACGGTTCGATCAAGAAAGAACTCACCGCCATCCTCGTGCCCACGCCCACCCCCGGGTTCACGGCGCTGCCGCCGTACGACAAGGTGGGCTGGCACACGTCAGACACGCACCCGCTCCTGTTCGAGAACGTGCGCGTTCCCGAGGCCAACCTGCTCGGTGAGCGTGGCCGCGGCTTCGCCAACTTCGTGCAGACCCTCGACGAGGGCCGCATCGCCTTCGCCGCGCTGTGCACCGGAGCCGCCCAGGGCTGCCTGGAGGAGTCCATCCGCTACGCGAACAGCCGCAACGTGTTCGGTCGTTCCATCGGCTCGAACCAGCACATCGCATTCAAGATTGCGCGGATGCAGGCGCGCGTGCACACCGCTCGCCTCGCCTACTATGACGCCGCCCTGAAAATGATCAACGGCAAGCCGTTCAAAATGGAGGCCTCCATCGCCAAGATGGTGGGCAGCGAGGCGGCCATGGACAATGCCCGTGACGCGACGCAGATCTTCGGCGGATACGGCTTCATGAACGAGAATCCGGTGGCGCGGCACTATCGTGATTCGAAGGTCCTGGAACTGGGCGAGGGCACGACCGAGGTGCAGCTCATGGTCATTTCCCGGTCGCTGGGCTTCGCAGGCTAGAGTCCCGGCCAGCTCCACACCGCAGCACACAGTCGATGCACGCCGAACGGGAGACTGAATGATTAACAAAGTTGTTGGCAACGCCGCAGAGGCGGTGGCCGATATTCCAGACGGCGCGAGCATTGCCGTGGGCGGGTTCGGGCTCTGCGGTATCCCGGAGGTGCTCATCGAAGCGCTCCACGAGCAGGGAACGACCGACCTCGAAACCATCAGCAACAACTGCGGTGTCGACGGCTGGGGGCTCGGTCGGCTGCTCGCCGATCACCGCATTCGCCGCACGGTCAGCTCCTACGTGGGTGAGAACAAGGAGTTCGCGAGGCAGTACCTATCCGGCGAGCTTGAGGTTGAACTCACCCCGCAGGGCACACTCGCCGAGAAGCTCCGCGCCGGCGGCGCGGGGATCCCGGCGTTCTTCACCCCGGCGGGAGTGGGCACGCAGGTGAGCGAGGGCGGCCTGCCGCAGCGGTACCACCCCGATGGCACCGTGGCGAAGGCCTCCGAGCCGAAGGAGGTGCGCACCTTCGATGGCGCCGACTACGTGATGGAACGCTCGGTCACGCCCGACTTCGCCTTCGTGCACGCGCTCAAGGGTGACCGTTACGGCAACCTGGTCTTTCATGCTGCGGCCGCGAACTTCAACCCGCTGGCCGCCATGGCCGGCAAAATCACCATTGCCCAGGTGGAGCAGCTGGTCGAACCCGGCGAACTCGATCCCGCCAGTATTCACACCCCCGGCATCTTCGTGCAGCGGGTCGTGGTCGTCGGCGAGGTGGAGAAGCGGATCGAACGCCGAACCGTCTCCGCCGCCCCGGCCACCGAGGAAGGAACCCAGTGAGCCTCACCCGCGAGGAACTCGCGGCACGCGTTGCCGGCGAGCTCGAAAACGGTCAGTACGTCAATCTGGGCATCGGCATGCCCACCCTGATCCCGAACTACATTCCGGACGACATCGAGGTCGTGCTGCATTCCGAAAACGGCATCCTCGGTGTCGGCCCGTACCCCACCGAGGAGAACATCGACCCCGACCTCATCAACGCGGGCAAGGAAACCGTCACGGTGAACACGGGAGCGGCCTTCTTCGACTCGGCATCGTCCTTCGGCATGGTGCGCGGCGGTCACGTCGACGTTGCCGTGCTCGGTGCCATGGAAGTGGCCGCCAACGGCGACCTCGCCAACTGGATGGTCCCGGGCAAGATGGTCAAGGGGATGGGCGGCGCCATGGACCTCGTGTTCGGGGCCAAGCGTCTCATCGTGATGATGGAGCACACCGACAAGTCCGGTAACCCCAAGATCGTGCAGCAATGCAGCCTCCCCCTCACCGGCCGCGGCTGCGTGAATCTCATCATCACCGACCTCGCCGTGATCGAGGTTCTCCCGGAGGGACTCGTACTGCGCGAGACGGCGCCGGGCGTCACCGTGGAGCAGGTGATCGCCGCGACCGGGGCCGCGCTCACCGTCGACCTGACCGTGGCGGAGGCCATCCGATGAGGGACGCACGACGCTCCGTCGAGCAGCGTGGGCTGTTCTTCGAGGAATTCGATCTCACGGTGCGGTACCAGCACCGCCCGGGACGCACCGCGACCGAGGCCGACAACGTCATGTTCACGACGATGACGATGAACACGCAGGGCCTGCACCTCGATGCGGCCTGGGCCGCTACCCAACCCTTCGGTGAGCGCCTGATGAACTCCATGTGGACGCTCTCCACGCTCGTGGGGGCATCCGTCGCCCAGCTGACCCAGGGTACGATCGTCGCCAATCTCGGCTTTAGCGAGGTCACGTTCCCGCACCCCATGCACCACGGCGACACCCTCTACGCGGAGACCATCGTCACGAGCAAGAGGATGTCCGCGTCGCGTCCCGGCCAGGGCATCATCACCCTCACGCACACCGGCCGCAACCAGTACAACGACGTGGTCGCCACGGCGGTACGCACGGTCATGGTCTGGTGCAAGGATGCGGCACCGTGACGTTTGAGCTCGGCCCGGCCCTGCTGTTCTGCCCGGCCGACCGCCCCGAACGTTTTGCCAAGGCCGCCGAGCGCGCCGACGCCGTGATCATCGACCTTGAAGACGCCGTGTCGCCGGCGGCCAAGGGAGACGCCAGAGCCGCTCTCCTCGAGCATCCGCTCGACCCCGAACGAACCATCGTGCGCGTCAACCCGGTGGGAACGCCGGACTTCACGCTCGACCTGTCCGCCCTGGAGCACACGGACTACCGCTTTGTCATGGTCGCGAAGGCGGAGACGGCCACGCAGATGGCGGCGTTGTCGTCGTACCGGGTCATCGCCCTGTGCGAGACGGCCGCCGGCGTACAGGGGGCGGCCGTGCTGGCCGCGGCGAGCAACGTCGCCGCCCTGATGTGGGGCGCCGAAGACCTCATCGCCTCCCTCGGCGGCACGTCAAGCCGGGACGCCTCGGGACGCTACCGCGACGTGGCCCGGCACGCACGCAGTACCGTTCTGCTCGCTGCCGGCGCCGCGGGCAAGGCCGCCATCGACTCCGTGTACCTCGACATCCCCGACACGGCCGGGCTGGCAGAAGAGGCCGCCGACGCCGTGGCGTGTGGGTTCCGGGCCACGGCCTGCATCCACCCGAGCCAGGTCGCCGTCATCCGCGCGGCGTACCTGCCCACAGCGGATGCCGTCGCTCACGCCCGGGCGCTGCTCGCGGCGGCCGCCACCGAGCGTGGCGTCTTCCAATTCGAGGGCCGCATGATTGATGGCCCCGTGCTGCGCCACGCCGAAACGGTCGTGCGGCGCGCCGGAAACTGACCCGCGCGCTGCGTCGCCTACGCGACGGACTCGGCGGCGATGACCTTTTCGATCGCGGTGACGATCTCGGTCGACTGTGGTTCCACCGTCGAGGCGAATCGGTCGACAACCTGACCGTCGGGGTTCACGAGAAACTTCTCGAAGTTCCATTTGACCAGCCCGGGCAGCAGGCCGCGCTTGAACTTGGTCAGTTCGGTGAACAGCGGATGCTGGTCCTTCCCACGCACGGCGATCTTGGCCGTCATGGGAAACGTCACACCGTAGGTCAGGCCGCAGAAGGCCGCAATGTCGTCTTCACCGCCCGGTTCCTGACCCATGAACTGGTTGCTCGGCATGCCGAGAATAACCAGACCATCCGTCGCGTACTTCTCGTACAGCGCCTCCAGGCCGGCGTACTGCGGGGTGAAGCCGCACTTCGAGGCCACATTGACGACGAGAACGGTCTTACCGCGAAACTCGCCGAACGTGGTCTCTGTGCCGTCAATGAGTGTGAGCGGGATCTCATAGAGAGAAGACGTGTCCATGTCTTGATGCTATCGCCGCACCCCCATCCGCGGCTGCGAGGACGCTGCGAGGCGACTGCGAGCGCATCGCCCGGGCCTGTGCACCGGCTGTGCAGACCCTGTCCATCGGCCCGTTTCCGCGCCGATCTCCCACACGTGACGTAACGTCGACGCACACCCGGAACCGATTGAGGCTGATTGTGAGCCCGCCGTCCCGGCCCGCGCGGCGCAGCGCAGACTTCCCGCCGTCCGAGCCCCTCGAGTATGAACAGCACCCGTGTTTCTTCTGCCCCCGGCTTCGTGCGGCTTCCGCAGAGACAAGGAGCACCATGAATTCCTACGTATCACGCAACACCCTCCACGCCGATGAGACCACCGGCTACATCAGCCTCACCGGTCGCCGGGCTGCCGTCGGCACCGGCTATGTCACCCACCAGGGCCAGCAGAAGCAGGTGGGCGGCTACGTGTCGTCGACCGGCAGCACATTCGGTCGCCGCGCGGCCTGACTCGCAGCAGCCGTAACAGGAGGGCCCCGCCGGTTGGCGGGGCCCTCCTGTTCGTGCGCCCGGTGCGGGCGTTTGCCCGGCCCCGGTACACTGGAAGAGCTAGTGGCACAACGCACGGCTTCGTGCCCGCCATTTTTCTGACTCAGGCCAGGCATCCGGTTGAACTTCATGCGACTCACATCGCTGGTTTCCCGGTGAAAGACCCCTGGATTCCTGCGTCTCCTCATGCTGAGACCTGCAACACCGCACAAGAGAAAAGAGTTTCATGAGTACTCACGACCTTGACCTGTCCGCCCCTCCGGTTTTGCCCTCGCGCGGCCTGCGGATCACTCCGCTCGGCGGCCTGGGCGAAATTGGTCGCAACATGACCGTCTTCGAACACAAGGGCAAGCTGCTTATCATCGACTGCGGTGTTCTCTTCCCCGAGGACAACCAGCCCGGCATTAACGTGATCCTGCCCGACTTCAGTATTCTGCGTGATCGCCTGCAGGACATTGAGGCCATCGTGCTCACCCACGGCCACGAAGACCACATCGGCGCGGTGCCCTACCTCCTCAAGGAGCGCGGCGACATCCCCGTGATCGGCGCCAAGCTCACCCTCGCGTTCCTCGCGGCCAAGCTGCAGGAGCACCGCCTCAGCCAGAACTTCATCGAGGTCAAGGAGGGCGAACGTCGCACCGTCGGCGTCTTCGACCTCGAGTTCATCGCGGTGAACCACTCCATCCCTGATGGGCTCGCCATCGCAGTGCGCACCGAGGCCGGCCTGCTGCTGCACACCGGCGACTTCAAGATGGACCAGTTCCCGCTCGACAAACGCCTCACCGACCTCGGTGCGTTCGCGCGCCTGGCCGAAGAGGGCGTCGACCTGTTCCTCACCGACTCGACCAACGCTGAGGTTCCCGGATTCACGACCGCCGAGAAGGACATTGGACCGGCAATTGACACCGTGTTCCGCACCTCGCAGCGCCGGATCATCGTCTCGAGCTTCGCGAGCCACGTGCACCGCATCCAGCAGGTCATTGACGCCGCCGTGAAGCACAACCGCAAGGTTGCCTTCGTTGGCCGCTCCATGGTTCGCAACATGGGCATCGCCACGGAGCTCGGCTACCTCAAGGTTCCCAAGAACCTGATCGTGGACATGAAGGCCCTCGAGCGCATGAAGGACGACAAGGTTGTTCTCGTCTGCACCGGCTCGCAGGGAGAGCCCATGGCGGCCCTGTCGCGCATGGCCAACCGTGAGCACATCATCAAGATCGGTGAGGGCGACACCGTCCTGCTTGCGAGCTCGCTGATCCCCGGAAACGAGAACTCGATTTACCGCGTCATCAACGGGCTCACCCGCTGGGGCGCCAACGTCGTGCACAAGGGCAACGCTAAGGTGCACGTCTCCGGCCACGCGAGCGCCGGCGAGCTCGTCTACTGCTACAACATCGTCAAGCCCACCAACGTCATGCCCGTGCACGGCGAATGGCGCCACCTCAAGGCCAACGCCGAACTCGCCGTGCAGACCGGTGTTGAAGAGGACCGCGTCCTGATCGCCGAGGATGGCGTCGTCGTCGACCTGGTCGACGGCCGTGCCTCGATCACCGGCCGTGTCGTTGCGGACTACGTGTTCGTCGACGGTATGACCGTCGGTGGCGCATCCGAAGCCGCAATGGAAGACCGTCGCCGCCTCGCCGAGGATGGAACCATCACGATCCTCGGAATTCTCAACGCCAAGACCGGCCTGCTCTCCGAGCCGGTCGAATTCCTCGCTCGCGGCTTCGTGCACGATGACGAGTGGGTTCGCGGCGCCACCAAGGTCATCGACGAGGCCATGAAGGTCGCCAACCGGGTTAAGACTGTCAACGGTGCCGAGCTCGAGGAACTCTTCACGTCGTCCGTGAGCCGTTGGATGCAGCGCAAGTACCGTCGCAGCCCGCTGATCACCGCAGTGGTTGTCGACGCCTAAGCGACACTCGCCACACACAAAGCCGGCCGCACCTCTCGGGGGTGCGGCCGGCTTTGTGTGTTGAGCGCGGGGAGCCTACGCGTCGTGAAGCGCTCCTAGCGGAAGTCCTCGACCGTGGCGTTCGCAATGTCGATGAGCACGAGGTCCGGGTTCTCCCGGTGAATCGCCTGCAGGCGCCACGGAGTGCTGAACAGGGCGAGCAGGGTGTTGTCGGAACGCGTGAACACCTCCACCTGCCGCATGGGTGCCAGCAGCAGGGCGCTGGCCTTGTCTGTGCGCCTGGCCACTTGGTAGGGAAGCGCCTCCATACGAATGTCGGCGTGAAAATCGTGCACCATGCGGTCTTCGACGACCTCGAACTGCATCGGACCGACGGCGCCGAGCACGGGGGCCTGTTCGCCGCGTAACTCTGATCGCATCACCTGGATGACGCCTTCGTGGTCGAGCTGTTCGATGCCGCGCCGGAACTGCTTGTGCTTGCTGCTGTCAACCGGGCGGATGGCGCGAAAATGCTCCGGGGAGAACAGAGGCAGCGGCGGGTACTCCACCGGTTCGTCTTCGAAGATCGAGTCGCCCACGCGCAGTGCTGACGCGTTCACCAGGCCGACAATGTCGCCGGGCCACGCCTGGTCGATCACGGTGCGTTCCCGCCCAAAAAGCTGCTGCGCATACTTCGTGGCAAACGGCCGACCAGTGGCGGCGTGTGTCACAATCATGCCGCGCCGAAACTCGCCGGAGCACACGCGCACGTAAGCGACGTGGTCTCGGTGCGCCGTATTCATACCGGACTGCACCTTGAAGACGAAGCCCGAGAATGCGCTGGCCACGGGCCGGGGAACGCCCTCAATGTCGGGACGGGCCTCGGCCGGGGGCGCAAATTCAACGAGCGTGTCGAGCAGTTGCTGCACGCCGAAGTTTGCCACGGCGGCACAGAACAGGACCGGCGTGGTGTCGCCGGCCAGGAACAGCTCCGAATCGTGGTTTTGGCCCTCCACGTCGAGAAGTTCGGACTCGTCGGTGGCGTTCTCCCACTCCAGTCCCTCCTCGTCCGCCGCTGCGGCCGCGCTCAGGCGGGTCGACACGGCGGCGGTTGCGCCGCCGGGAGTGCGGGTGAAGCGCAGGAAGTCGCCGGAGCGACGATCCATGACGCCGCGCAGGTTGCCGGCCTCGCCCACCGGCCAGTTCAACGGCGTGGGCAGCAGGCCGGTGCGGTTCTGAATCTCGTCCATCAGGGCGAGGGGGGATGCCCCTGGTCGGTCCCACTTATTAATGACGGTGATCACCGGAAGGCCGCGCTGCTTGCACACGGCGAAAAGCTTCATGGTCTGCGGTTCGAGACCCTTGTTGGCGTCAACGAGCATCACGGCTGCATCCACGGCCGACAGCACCCGGAAGGTGTCTTCCGAGAAGTCGGCGTGCCCCGGAGTGTCGACGAGGTTGATGACGGCATCGGCGTACTCGAACTGGATGGCGGCGCTCGTCACGGAGATTCCTCGGGCCTTTTCCATCTCCATCCAGTCGGAGACGGTGCCGCCGCGCCCGGCTTTGCCGTGCACGGCGCCGGCGTGATTGATGGCCCTGGCGTGCAGAAGCAGGGCCTCGGTCAGTGTCGATTTTCCGGCATCGGGGTGCGAAATTACCGCGAAGGTACGGCGGCGCCGGGCTTCGACGGGCACGTTGGGGTTGGATGCGTCAGCGAGTTGGGTCATAAGTGCTTTCCGGCGAATGATTCGGCAGGCCAAAAGTGGGCCCTACATCGGCTTCCGCACGAATTCGCTCTCCGTACCACCCTAACTTGTGACCCTGTGGACTGCTGCCTGCATCGGCACGCGGCGTGAGGGTCAACCCTTCGAAGGTGTCGTCTTGGCGACATTTCGCCTCAAATCATCACCTCATCCCCGCCTCGGGGTGATATCGGGCTATGGTCGCCAGGAGAGTGAGGAGACACTGATGTCCCGACTGGCAGTATTGCGCCCGGCCCACCCAACGGGGGCCCACGCGATCGTCGGATCGCCCCCGCCCCCGCCCGAGCGCGCCGCATCGGGGGAACCTGTCGCGGATCGCGACCTGGGGCGCAGCCCCTGTCGTCGTTCGATCCCCGAGACCACCCTGAGTGTGCATCCGCTCGCCCTCGGCTGCAGCTCATTCGGCTGGTCGGTGGGCGGTGAGGCGAGCCGGCGGATCCTCGACGAGCACGCGGCACTCGGGGGCAACTTCATCGATACGGCCGACAGCTACTCGGCCGGTCGCAGCGAGACCATGATCGGGTCCTGGCTGCGCATGCGCGGGGGACGGGAAACGACCGTCATCGCAACGAAGATCGGGCGCAATCTCGACAATCCCGGCCTCAGCCCGCGCAGCATCATGGGCGCTGTCGACGCCTCGTTGAGACGACTCGGAACCGACTACATTGACCTGCTCTATTTTCACGGGGACGACGTTCATATTCCGCTCGAAGAAAGCCTCGGGGCCATGGCCACGATCATGCAGAGTGGAAAGGTGCGTTACCTCGGGGCGTCGAACTTTTCACCGGAACGCTTGATTGAGGCTCGGGTGCTCGCCGCCAACGGCCTTCCCCGCTTCAGCGCCCTCGAAACGCAGTACAGCCTCGTTCGTCGACGGGACTTCGAGGCGTCGCTCTCGCTCGTGACCCAGGCGCAGGGGATGGCCGTCATGCCGTATTTCCCTCTGGCCCACGGCTTCCTCGCCGGTCGGTACCGCAGCAAGGCGGATATCGGCACCGACACGAGATCCCAGCGCGCCGCGGTGTACCTCAACCGCAAGAACCTGCGCCTGCTCGGGCTGCTCGATCGCATTGCGGCGGAACATGACGTGCCGCCGGCGACGATCGCGCTCGCCTGGTTGCTCGCCCGCCCTGGCGTGCTCGCGCCCGTGGCCGGAGCCAGCCACGCCGACCAGGTAGAGGCCCTCGTCGCGGCTGCGGGTCTTTACCTGGCGCGCAGCGACGTACTTGACCTGGACCATCTGTCCAAATAGGGCTGGCTCTGCTCGGGCGGCCCAGCTCGGCGGGTCAGCCGCCCGCTTCGTTCAGAACGCGCTGCACGGAACGGAGCAGGGCCGTGTGGGCGCCGATTGGATCGCCCAGGTTGGCCCCCGCGAAGGCCCCGTCGCGCGCGAGGACGAAATCGTCGGCCGCGTCGCCGGGGCGCGGGTGCCCCATGCCGCGAAACAAATCTTCCACGGAGGTGCCGTACCAGTCGCGGTGTGCCGTGATGGCCTCTCGAACCGGATGGTTCGGATCAGCGAACTGGGCGGCTGCGTTGATGAAGGGGCAGCCATGAAACCCCGGGCGGGTGACCTGGGTGGAGATCTCGGCCATGATGCCACGGAGGCGTTGCTCAGGCGTGTCGTAGCGTTTGTCGACGGACAGGAAGAATTCCCGGGCGAGACGGTCCCGTCCCTGCAGGTACACCACGATCAGGGCGTCCTTCGAGCGGTAGTACTTATAGAACGTGGCTTTGGTCACCTTGGACTCACTGATGATGCGGTCGACGCCGACCGTATGCACGCCCTCGGCGTAGAAGAGGCGGTCAGCTGTCGCGAGGATACGCACCTTTGCGTGGGTAGCCGGTTTGGCCACCGTGTCTGTCAGCTCAGCCATATGCTCAACTCCTTGAATCTCGGATGCGGTTCTGCTGGTGTTCCGCCGGGAGGCAAGGGGTCGATCGGAACCGCTCTTCCCGACTGTAGCACAGACTAGACAGACTTGTCTGTCGGCATTCGAGGCGCCAAACATAGGCTTTCCGCTGCTGCCGTAAGCTTGATCAAATATGAACGCTGCAGTGAAATTCCCCCTGAACGTACCCGAACTCTCCTTTCGAGCGGCCGGTGATGCGCTGGTTCGGCGCACTGTTCTCCCGAGCGGAGTGCGAATCCTCAGCGAGCAGGTTCCCGGCAGCCGCAGCCTCACCGTCGGCTACTGGGTTGCCGTGGGTTCTCGGGATGAGCTCCCCGGCCACTTCGGGTCCACGCACTTTCTCGAGCATTTGCTGTTCAAGGGAACGCCCACCCGAACAGCCTTCGACATCGCCATTTCCTTCGACGAGGTCGGTGGCGAGCACAACGCCATGACCGCCAAGGAATATACCTGCTACTACGCCAAGGTCCAGGACCGCGACCTGTCGATGGCTGTCGAGGTGCTCACCGACATGCTCACCTCATCCACCCTCGACGCGATCGAGTTTGAAACGGAGCGGGGCGTCATTCTCGAAGAACTCGCGATGGCCGATGATGACCCGGCCGACGTGGCCAGCGAGCGTTTCTTTGAGGCCGTGCTCGGCGGGCATCCACTCGGCCGCCCGATCGGAGGCAGCGCGCAGACCATCCGCGGAGCGACCCGCACCGGCGTGAACGAGCATTACCAGGCCAACTACCGGCCCCAGGACCTCGTCGTCACCGTTGCCGGCGCCGTCGACCACGACGCGCTCGTCGCTGGCGTGGTGCGTGCCCTCGAACTCGCGGGCTGGGACCTGAGTGTTCCGGCCGCTCCCGTGGTTCGCCGGGTCGATCATCCCGCCACCATCACCCAGGGAAAATCCGTCACGATCGTGCACCGGCCCCTGGAGCAGGCGAACCTGCTGATCGGTATGCCCGGCATTCTGGCAACGGATGATCGCCGGGTCACGATGAGCGTGCTCAACTCCATCTTCGGGGGCGGCATGTCATCCCGGCTCTTCCAGGAAGTGCGCGAGAAGCGCGGCCTGGCCTACTCGGTGTATTCCTTCGCGCCCGGCTATTCCGACGCTGGCCTGTTCGGCATGTATGCCGGATGCTCACCGGCCAAGGCCGGCCAGGTCGCCGAACTCCTACTGAGTGAGCTGCACCGCCTCGCCGAGCACGGTGTGACCGACGAGGAGATGCGCCGCGCCGCCGGGCAGCTCTCGGGGGCATCCGCTCTCGCCCTTGAGGACTCGGACACCCGGATGTCCCGGTTGGGACGGTCGGAGATCACTCTGGGGGAATTCGCCGACCTCGACGAGGCGCTTCGTCGCCTCGCCCTGGTCACGAAGGACGACGTGCAGGAGCTTGCCGCCGAACTCGCGCGCGGGCCGGTCTCCATCGTGGCGGTCGGCGCACTCTCCGATGACACGTTCGCCTCGATCATTCCAGTCGGCGCCTAACCACGTCCCCACGCCGTACCTCGCCTGACCCTGGGTGACCGCACACAATGGAAAGGGTCGATGATGCCCCAATACCTCTACCTGGTTCGCCACGGCGAACAGATGGACGCCGAGCACGGAATGCAGGACGGCCCGCTCTCACCGAGGGGAAAAAGGCAGGCCCAGCTCATCGCCGAGCGGCTCGGCGGAGTGCCGTTCACGGGAGCCTGGCATTCGCCGTTGCAGCGGGCCGAGGAGACGGCAGCCATCATCGCCGAACGCTTGCCGTCCCTCACCTCCCAGCCCTCACCGCTGTTGATGGATTGCATTCCGTCGGGCCGGGCGCCGGAAACCCCGTCGGCCTATGACCCGTTCTTCGGTTCGGTTACCGAGGAGGACATTGACGCCGGTCGTGCCCAGATGGAGGACGCCGTTGCCGAATTCCTGCAGCCGCGCCGCACAGACCGCCACGACCTGCTCATCACGCACAATTTCGTGATCGCGTGGTTTGTACGTGAGGTGCTCGGCGCGCCGGACTGGCGCTGGGTCGGCATCAACCAGGCACACTGCGGGCTCACCGTGCTGCAGCAGAAGCCGGGCCGTCCCTGGACCCTCGTGACGCACAACGACCTCGGTCACCTCCCCGTCGAGCTGCGCACGGGCCTGCCGGAGACCCTCATGTTCTAGGTCAGTGATGTTCTAGGTCAGCGGCAGTGTCTTGCGATACCAGTTCGTGGCATTGGGGTTGTCGTTGTACGGCGCAATGCCCACGTATCCGGAACGCTGGTACAGCGCCGCCGCAGACTCGAGGCTCGCGTTCGTGTCGAGCACGACCTCGGTGGCGCCGAACCCTGCCGCGCGGCGCTCGAGTTCGGTGAGCAGCAGGCGCCCCCACCCGCGTCCCCGGGTGCGCGGCTGTAGCCACAGGTGCTTCACCTCGTACCGCAGGGTGCCGTCCGGGGTATCGCCGAGGCGACGGATGCCGCCGCACCCGATGGCATCGTCGGCGTCGATCAGCAACACGAACACGCCGGCGGGCGGCACGAACTGCTCCGGGGTGGGGAACGTCGGCCGGTATTTTCCCTGCTCGACCGGAAAGGACAGATCCCGGTCGCCGAAGTACTCGGTGAGCAGGGCGGTGGCGCGTGGGTCGGACACCGGGACATCCGTGAATAGGGGCATGGCTCAAGGCTATTGCCACCGGCCCCGCCCTCCCTGGAGCACGCGGGGCCGTGCCCGCAGTGGGCGACCCCGTTCGCGGCTTGATAGATTGGTTATATGACAACGAGGGTGGCCGTAATCGGCGCAACGGGCAAGATGGGCCGCCTGGTTTGCGGGCTCATTGAGCGGACCGAGGGTTATGAGCTGGTGGCTCAGTTGAACTCGCAGAGTTCGCTCGACGAGATGATTGGCGCGGACATCGCGTTCGATCTCACCAGGCCCGGAGTGAGCCAGAGCGTGGTCGACTTCGCTCTCGACCACGGCCTGCACGTACTCGTGGGCACGTCGGGCTGGTCGCAGGACCGTATCGGATCCCTCGCGCATCGCCTCGCCGATCGGGACGACGTCGGCGTTATCATCATCCCCAACTTTTCCATCGGCTCCGTGCTCGCCACCGCTTTTTCGGCACTCGCCGCGAGCTTCTACGACTCGATCGAGATCGTGGAGGCTCATCAGGCCGGCAAGGTCGACTCGCCGTCCGGAACGGCCGTACGCACGGCCGAACTCATCGGTGCGGCTCGTGCCGGCCGAGGGCCGGTGTCTGCACCGCACACAGATCAGCGAGCTCGCGGCCAGCAGGTGTCAAACGTGCCCGTGCACAGCCTGCGACTCGAAGGCCTGCTGGCCAGGCAGGATGTCTTCCTCGGCGGCACGGGGGAGACGCTGACCATCAGTCACAACACGCTGTCCACGGATGCCTACATCCAAGGAATCCTGCTCGCGCTGGCCGCCACGCGCGAGGCTCGCGGCGTGACCGTGGGGCTTGAGCAGATCGTCGACCTGGGGCTCAGCCCCGGAGCCGCCGCATGAAGGGCCGCATCGCCGTCGTCCTGATGTCGCTCCTGCTCGTGCTCTACCTCGTGCTCATGGGGTGGCGCGCGGTGCTGTTCATGCAGAGCGGCGAACCGGTGGGGATCATGATCGGCGTGTCGCTGCTCGTGCTCCCGATCATCGGCTTCTGGGCACTGGTCAAGGAGATCACGTTCGGCATACGTTCCGAGCGGTTGGTGCACCTGCTCGAGGAACAGGGCGGCCTGCCGGTCGATAACCTGCCGCGCCGCGCGAGCGGACGCCCGATCCGCGCCGCGGCGGACGCTGACTTCCCCCAGTACAAGGCAGAAGCGGATGCCGAACCCGACAACTGGCGTGTCTGGTTGCGCCTCGGGCTCGCCTACGATGCCTCCGGGGACCGCCGTCGTGCCCGCGGCGCCATTCGCACGGCCATCGCCCTGGAGCGCGCGCCCCAGCCCTGAATCGCCGCCGCGCCCGGTTTCGGTGGCCGCTACGCCGGTTACCGTAGCAGCCACCGATTTCGGGGGCGGTGGTGCCAAACGGGGCCTATGGTTGCCGCAGCATCCAGTCCAGGGCGCTGCCAGCCGTCTCATGCATGAATCGAAAACCGTCCTCCTGCAAGAGCGTCGAGCTCACGTTCTGGTCCGCGAGCAGCAGCTGCCGCGCGGCATCCTGCAGCAGCAGCGTCAGCATCTTCTCCGGCACGGGAATCTTGAACGGTCGGTGCAGGTCTCGTGCGAGCAACCCCATGATGTCGTTCGCCGTCGCGGGGGTGGGCCCGACAATGTTGACAGGCCCGCTGAGCGTCGACGTGAGCAGATGCACGATCGCGGCGGCCTCATCGTGCAGGCTCACCCACGGCCAATGCTGCGTTCCCGCCCCCAGCGGCCCCGAGAGGCCCAGCCGGGTGATCGGCAGAAGCGGCTTGAGCGCGCCGCCCTTGGCGAGAACGAGTCCGGTGCGCAGCATCACGACCCGGGTTGAGTCCGGCGCGAGAGCAGCCTCGCGCTCCCAGGCCGTGACGACCTCCGCGAGAAAATCGGTCCCCGGCGCAGACGCCTCATCAACGGTTTCGCCGGCGCGGTCCCCGTAGATGCCAACGGCAGAGCCGTTGAGCAGCACACTGGGAGCAGTGTGAGCGCGCCGCAACGCATCCACGAGCGTGTGCGTCGCCTGCACGCGGGAGTGGAGAATCTCCTTGCGGTAGCCGGGAGTCCACGGTAGGCGGGCCAATGACGCCCCCGACAGGTTGACGACGGCATCGACGCCGTCGAGGGCTGCCGGGTCGAGGGACAGTGCGGCGGGATCCCAACGGAATTCGTTGGGACGGATTGCTTCCCTGCGCACGAGGCGCCGAACATCATGGCCGGCGACGCCCAGCTGAAGCGACAGTTCACTGCCGATCAGCCCGGACGCCCCGGCGATCAGAACCCGCATCAGGGCTAAGCCAGTTCGGCTTCAATCGTGATCGGAATGCCCGACAGCGCCTTCGAAATGGGGCAGTTGACCTTGGCGTCCTGGGCGAAAGCCTGAAATTCTTCTTCGGTCAGGCCGGGGATCTTCGCGCTCACGAGCAGGTGGCTGCCGAGTACACCCTTGCCGGCGCCGAAGGTGACGGCCGCGGTGGTCTGGATGCTCGTGGGCGTGTGCCCGGCGGTAGCCAGTGCGTTGGCGAGAGCCATGGAAAAGCACGAGGCGTGGGCCGCTCCGAGCAGTTCTTCGGGGTTCGTGGTGTTGGCGACGCCCTCGGCGCGAGCCTTCCAATTCACCGAGAATTCGGCGGTAGAGGAGGAGTCGAGCGTGACGGTGCCGCTGCCGGCGGCAAGTGTGCCGGTCCAAACGGTGGTTGCTTCACTGGTGAGCGTCGTGGCCATTGTGTTACCTCCATAAGGTGGAATTCCACCCTATCCGTCGAGGTGCCCCGCGCCGCAAGTCCCGTCTGGGAAAATGCTGGGAGCGGGGTCTACGCCCGGATCACCCGGGCCCGCACCAGGAGCAGGTAAACCTGGCACCCCAGGCAGTAGTCAAACACCGCGTTGAGGAAGGCGGCCACGAAAGCCACCGCGGCAGCCGCCCCCACGGCCTCCGGTATGCCGACCACACCGAGCACGACACCGACGAGCGTCACGGCGAGGCCGACGGCCTGCGCAAACGTGGGCGGTGCCTGGTCCTCCAACTCCAGGGGCGGAGCCAGTCGCGGCCGCACGAAGCGTTTGAACAGCAGCCCGTAGGGGTGGCGTCCGGCGCCGGCAATCGCACCCCACGCGAACAGGCCGGCGAGCACCGTCAGGAGCACGAGCGCCGAGGCGGATGCCCCCACGAGCGAGAGAAAGACCGTCACGAGCAGGAGGGCCGCGGTGATCGCCGCGCTGAAGCGCGGGCCGCGCGGGTCGATGGGGGGTCGCGGCTTAGACAAAGGCAGCGCTTCTGGTCGGGGACTCGCGCTGCAGGGCCGCGAGCTCGTCGAGCTGTCGGGTGATATCGGCCGCGTTGGGGACGCCGCCCACCCTGGCGTGCACGCGCCCGTTGGCGTCGAGGATCAGCGTGGTCGGGGTCTGCGAGATCGAGAAACGGCTCGCGATATCGGCGCGATCCGACACATCAACATCGAGGTGCACGACCCCCGTGCGCGCGTCGGCCACTCTGGCCAGCAGGCGACCGGTTCCGGGGCAGCGGGAGCACCACTGGGTGGAGAACTGCACGAGTGTGGCGTGTTTCCCGAATACGACCTCGGTCGCGACATCCGCTGGGGTGATCACATCGCCGCGCACCTGGGAAACACGGCCCTGGCGTGAGCGCCAGAGGAGGCCGAGCACGGTCGCCGCGCCCACGAGGCCCAGCACAACCGCAGCGGCGGAAAGAGAATTCATGACATCAACGTTACGCGGGAACTCACGCAGGCCTTGATTGTGACGACAGATTACGGCCGGGACCTCCCGCCATCGGGGCGAACGGACGATACAATTTCATCCGTGCCTGATATCGAGTTCCGTTCCGAGATGACCGTCGAGCTGGTGCGCTCTAGCGCACACGACTCCGACGTGTTGTTCGCTGCCCGTGTGTCCACCCTGGGGGAACAGACCCTCGAGACCAGTCAGCTTGACGGCGCGGAGACCGAGGCCGACGAGAAACGCAGCAGCGGACTCATCAACTACCTCATGCGCGACCGGCACGGTTCGCCCTTCGAGCACAACTCGATGACGTTCTACGTGCGCGCACCGATCTTTGTCTTTCGGGAGTTCATGCGCCACCGCATCGCCTCCTACAACGAAGAATCGGCCCGCTACCGCGAGCTGAACCCGGTCTTCTACGTGCCCTCCGAAGAGCGCAACCTCGTGCAGGTGGGCAAGCCCGGCGCCTACGACTTCCTGCCGGGTACAGCCGAACAGACGGCCCTGGTCCAGCAGCAGACGCGTGCCGCCGCCGTGCATTCCTACGAGGCCTACCAGCGGATGCTCGAAGCCGGCGTGGCCCGTGAGGTCGCGCGGATCGTTCTTCCGGTCAACATCTACTCGTCCATGTATGTCACGCTCAACGCGCGATCGCTCATGAACTTCCTGAGCCTGCGCACCAAGCGTGAGGGTTCGGTGTTTCCCTCCTTTCCGCAGCGCGAGATCGAAATGTGCGCTGAGCAGATGGAGAATCACTTCGCCGAGCTCATGCCGCTCACCTATGCGGCCTTCAACAAGAACGGCCGCGTTGCCCCATAGGCGCTAGCCTGTATCGTGTGAGCTCTTCTACGAATCCCTTTGGCCAGGTGCTAGTCGCACTGGTCACACCATTCACGTTCGACGGCGAAGTGGACTGGGCCGGCGTGGAGAAGCACATCGATGATGTGATCAACGCCGGCGCCGACGGCATCGTCGTCACCGGTACCACGGGTGAAACCAGCACCCTCACCGACCCGGAGAAGATCCGCCTGGTCGAGGTGGGCAAGTCCGTTGCGGGCGGCCGCGCGAAGATCATAACGGGTGGTGGCTCAAACGAGACCGCGCACGCCATGCAGCTTGCACGGCAGAGCGAGAAGGCCGGCGCCGACGGCAACATGATCGTCACGCCCTACTACAACAAGCCAACACAGGCCGGAATCCTCACCCACTTCCGCATGATCGCGGATGCCACCGACCTGCCGGTTATCCTTTATGACATCCCGGGTCGCACGGGTGTGCCCATCGACTATGAGACGATTCTCCGCGCGGCCAAGCACCCCAATATCCTCGCCGTCAAAGACGCCAAGGGTGATTTCGCCCAGGTGAGCCGCGTGCTGAACCAAACGGACCTGATGTACTTCTCCGGCGACGACGTCAACGTTTTGCCGCACCTCTCCATCGGCGCCACCGGGCTCATCGGTGTCACCGCAAACATCACCGCCACGCCGTACCGGGCCATGGTGGATGCGGTCAACGCCGGCGATCTCGCGACCGCCACCACGGCGCACATGCAGCTCGAGCCGCTGGTTCGTGCCATCATGACCCACGTGCCGGGGACCGTTGCCGTCAAGTACATCCTGCACGGCCTGCGCCGCATCGGCAGCCCGCGCGTGCGTCTTCCCCTGGTTGGGCCTGAGGAGTCCGAAGCCGCGCAGATCGAAGCCGAACTCGACCTGGTGAAGAACATCCCCGGGGTCGACTTCAGCAATTTCCGTCCCGATCGCAACGCTGCGGCCGGCGGGTCGCTGCCCAAAGTCGCCGGCACGACGCGGTAGCCGCCACGCCGCGAGAAGGGTCCGGGTTCTGGCAGATCTCCGATCAGGCGGACCTCCCGCGTGGCACGCTTCGGGTATCCCGCTCGGCCGCGCGGGGATCGACCTGTTGATGATCGACGCCGCGGAGCGAGCTCGTCACGACGAGTTCGATTCTGCCGATGCCACGCGCCAGGAATGGGCGCGCAGATCCCTTGATGGATGCCTCAGACGGGGGTAGTGTCCTGGCAGAAAGGGGCAGCTCGTCCGTTTCTTCATGCTCGATATTCCGTGAACCGACAGTGAAAGGAAATGGCAACGTGGCGGATAGTGAAAAGGCCAAGAATGCGGCCGAGGACGTCGGCGGCAAGATCAAAGAAGGTGCGGGCAAGCTCACGGGGGATCAGTCGCTGGAGGCCGAAGGAAAGAAGGATCAGGTTAAGTCTGATCTCAAGCAGGCCGGCGCAAAAGTGAAAGATGCTTTTCGGAAGTAGCGACTGACCGGAATTTCCGGTGGAACAGGAAAGGACAAGCAATGAATACCTTGTTGATCATCGTTGGGGTGATTGCCGTGATTCTCCTCTTGACAGGCGGATTCGTGCAGTCGCTGAACTTCCTACTCTGGGTCGGGGTGGTGCTCCTCGTTGTCGCGGTTATCCTCTTTCTGGTTCGCATGCTGACCGGCAACAGAAGCGCGTAACGGCGCACACGGGCCCGCCCCTCGAGGGGCGGGCCCGTTCGAGCCTGGCGGGCGAATTGTTGGCGGCGCTCGACGATCTGATGGAGCGCATCGGCGCTCGTCGGATCCTCCTCGTCAACGTCGTCGTGCACGCCGCTCACCGTGATGATGGTCGCCTCCAGTCGCGTGGTCATGAGGTCGATGGTATCGGTCCCGTTGACGGCACCATGCGCAAATTCCGCGGCGGCTCGATCCGACCGTGGCCGCCACACCCGGCACGTGTTGGCCGGCTGAGGTTGTCCGTCTTGGGAGGCGTCGGTGAAAATCACACGCACATGGATCGTTCCGATCGTACGACTGGCGCTCATTGCGCTGATTGCGGTGGCGGTGGAGGCGGCGATTCTCGGTCTGGTCTGCGCCACGGTGGTCGGTGCGCTAGCCGGGCTCGTGCCCGCGCTCGGGGCGGGGCGGGGCGGTGCGGGTCAAGGTGATCGATGCCATCCGCTACTAGGGCCGCCACGAGCGGCACCGCTGCTGGCGGGCAACCACAAGGGCGTTGGGCGTGGGATCACCCGGATCGGGTGAGGCGGCGGTACCGTTGAACCATGGCAACGAGCACGAAGTCGACCGGTCGAACCCGTAGCGCCCCTGCGCGGGGTGCTCCGGCGCGGAGCCCTGCCAAAAAGGCGACCACGGCCAAGACCGTGAAATTCACCGAAACCGAGGTTAAGCCGAGCGCCGGCGCCCGACTGTGGATGGGCCTGGCGCACATCACCGGCGGTGCCGCGCGCGCTCTCGGCCCCGAGCAGCTCTCGAAGGAGGAGCGCCGCGACGGCCTGCCCTTCTTCCTCGTGCTCCTGGCGATTGCCGGTGCCGTGGTGGAGTGGTTCCTGATCAACAACACCGTGGCGCAGAACCTCGACGCGTGGACCTTCGGTGGCATCTTCGGCAGGGTTGCCTTCGCGCTGCCCGTCATCATGCTCATCTTCGCTGTGTGGCTCTTCCGCAAGCCGAGCTCGGTGCATGACAACGGCCGCATCGGCATTGGCCTCACCCTGCTTCTCGTCGCGGTCTCCGGTATCTGCCATATCTTCGGCGGCCAGCCGCAACCCAGCGAGGGCATGAACGTTCTCGCCCTGTCCGGCGGCGTAATCGGCTGGATGATTGCGGCCCCGCTCATCCTGCTCACCACGTCGGTCGGCGCGTCAATCGTAGTGATCCTGCTGCTCATCCTGAGCCTGTTCATCATCACCAAGACCCCGCCGAACCGCATCCCCGCCCGCTCCCGTGAGCTCTACGCCTGGCTCTTTGGCGCCCCCCTGCCCGACGAAGTCGAGCGCGCGGCGAGCAAGAGCACCCGCACCGACAAGTCAGACAAGTCAGACAAGTCAGACAAGTCAGACAAGTCAGACAAGTCAGACAAGACCAGCAAGGTCGACAAGACCGAGCAGGTCGAACTTGAAGGCGTCGACGGCGCCACCGCAGCCCTGCCGTGGTGGCGACGCAACACCAGCCAACGCGAAGAAGACCCCGACTTCAACGGCGGGCTGAGTGCGGAGAAGGCTCCGGCCGACGACGGCGGTCACGCCGCCGACCCGCTCGGCGTCCTACTCGGAGGCGACGCTTCACGGGGCGGCTTCGACACCCCCCTTGAAGGCTCCACGGATGCCGCGGCACCGGGCGATCACTATGGCACGGAGGTGCTCGAAGACCTGCGTCGTGCCGAGCTGGCCGTCAAACGGCTCACGGGTGAGGTCGACCTGTCCCCTTCTGGATCCACCGGCTTGCAGTCTGACGACCCGACCGGCCTCACCGAGGTGATTCCCGCGTTCAATGCCGCGCGGCCCACGGAGGGTGAGTCGGGCCAGTCCGATGAATCGTCAGAGTCGCTGCGACCGAGCGAGCCGGAGTCTGACCTGCCCTACGTCGTGCCGGCGGCATCCACCCTCACCGCCGGCCCGCCGGCCAAGGCACGGTCCGCCGCCAACGATGTGATCGTCAAGTCGATCACCGAGGTTCTACGCCAGTTCGGCGTCGATGCCAAGGTGACCGGATTCTCCCGCGGCCCTACCGTGACCCAGTACGAGATCGAGCTCGGCCCCGGCGTGAAGGTGGAGCGGGTGACAGCGCTCAGCAAGAACCTCTCCTACGCGGTCGCATCGAACGAAGTGCGCATTCTGTCGCCGATTCCCGGCAAGAGCGCCATTGGCATTGAAATTCCCAACACCGACCGCGAGATCGTGACGCTCGGCGATGTGCTGCGCTCCTCCGTGGCCACCAGTAGCACCCACCCCATGACGATCGGCGTCGGCAAAGACGTGGGTGGCGGCTTCGTGCTCGCCAACCTCGCCAAGATGCCCCACCTTCTCGTGGCCGGTTCGACCGGATCCGGTAAGTCAAGCTTCGTCAACTCCATGATCACGAGCCTGCTCATGCGCTCCAAGCCGAGCGACGTGCGCATGGTGCTCATCGACCCCAAGCGCGTGGAACTCGCCGCGTACGCCGGCGTGCCGCACCTCATCACACCCATCATCACGAGCCCCAAGAAGGCGGCCGAAGCGCTGCAATGGGTCGTGAAAGAGATGGATATGCGCTACGACGACCTCGCGAGCTTCGGCTTTCGGCACATCGACGACTTCAACAAGGCCGTCATCGGCGGGGAGATCGTGCTGCCCGTCGGGAGCGAGCGCAAGCTCAAGGCCTACCCGTACCTGCTCGTGGTCGTCGACGAGCTCGCCGACCTCATGATGGTCGCGCCGCGAGACGTCGAAGACTCGATCGTGCGCATCACCCAGCTCGCCCGCGCATCCGGAATTCACCTCGTGCTGGCCACCCAGCGTCCGAGCGTCGACGTGGTCACCGGACTGATCAAGGCGAACGTGCCCTCGCGCCTCGCCTTCGCCGTGACGAGCGTCACGGACTCACGGGTCATTCTCGACCAGCCGGGTGCCGACAAGCTCATCGGCCAGGGTGACGCGCTCTTCCTGCCGATGGGAGCGTCGAAGGCGATCCGCGTTCAGGGCGCGTGGGTCACCGAGGATGAGATCGAGAAGGTGGTCAAGCACGTCACCAATCAGGCACGACCCGACTACCGGCCCGACGTGGCGATGGTGCAGCCGCGCAAGGAGATCGACTCAGACATCGGCGACGACCTCGAGGTGTTGTTGGCCGCGGCCGAGCTCGTGGTCTCGACCCAGTTCGGTTCTACGTCGATGTTGCAGCGTAAGCTCCGGGTCGGGTTTGCCAAGGCCGGCCGGCTCATGGACCTGCTCGAATCCCGTGATATTGTCGGCCCCTCCGAGGGCTCGAAGGCCCGTGACGTGCTCGTCTCGGCCGAGCAGATCCCCAGCGTTCTGGCCAGGCTCCGTGGTTCGGATGCCGAACATCACGCGGCGCAGGCGGCGCAGGCTGCGAAGCCGAACAACGAGCTTCCCGACTCGCGGTATTCCGACGACCCGGTGCAGAAAATGTCGCAGGGGTATCCTGAGGTTGAGGTCAGCTCTGAAAACGAGGATGCCTGGAACCTTACGGACAGGGACTGAACGCATGGCGACACCGCACGATCCGCTCGTACGGCCCAGCAATTGGAACGTACCGAACGCCATTACCGTCGTGCGCATTCTGCTGGCACCCCTGTTCATCTGGATGCTGCTGGCGGACGGTGACGCGGACGGCGCACTGCGCTGGGCGGCCGCCGCGCTGTTCATCATCGCGATAGCAACCGACGGCATCGACGGGGCGATTGCGCGCAGGCACAACCTCGTGACCGACCTCGGAAAGCTTCTCGACCCGATCGCCGACAAGATCCTCACCGGCGGTGCCTTCGTCTGCCTGTCGATCATCGGCGAGTTGCCATGGTGGGTCACCATCGTCATCCTGGTGCGTGAGATCGGGATCACGGTCTTCCGCTTTGTCATGCTGCGCGATCGGGTGATCCCCGCTTCCCGTGGGGGCAAGCTCAAGACCATCGCACAATCCGTGGCTCTCTCTCTCGCCCTGCTCCCGCTCTGGCTGCTGTTCGGCGACGAGGTCATGCACTGGGTCAATACGGTGGCCATG